>JAFRPY010000008.1 GCA_017428925.1 Prevotella sp.
GACTGGACGCCGCCCGAGAGTGTGCTGTACACCTTGCGGGAGGTCACGCCAAGTGACTTTGCGATTTCAGGAAGTGTCAGTCCGTCATCCCTGAGACGGCGGGCTGCATAGAAAAGCAAGACCTTGTCACGGTGCCTCTTCTCTCCCATCTGACAAATGGCATCGACAATAGACTCGTATGCTTCCTCTTCCGTAGGATATGGATATGGCAATTTCTCCCTGGCCTGTCCCAGAAGACTTTTTATCGGCTCAACGGATGCCTTCTTCAGGTTCTGCATCAGATGAAAACGGTCTGATACCTGCATAATCTGTCCCGAGGCTGCGCTGATGATGGCGGCATAGCTCCGGCTGCCGTCACGTGTGACCACTTTTATCTCCGGATGAGAGGCAAGCCAGTCCGTAATCTCCTGGCCGTAGCGTGAATCGAATACGGCAAGGGGCTGGCGCGTATAGTGATCCACTATGACACACATGTACTTATGCCCTTTCCACTTCGCAAAGTCATCCAGCCCCACATAGCCGCTGGTGCGTACCTGTGGGTTTGTCCTGCCCATTGACCGTAATACCCGGATACAGGCAGATGCGCTGATTTGGACATGCTGCATGGCCAGTGTCTCGGAAGCCTTGCGTGCCGTCTGTCCCAATGCCTCATGACGGATACGTCTCTCAACCTCGTATGTATGACGCCCGTAAGGATGCGTCATCGTTAGCGGCTCGGCGAAAGTCTTCCGTTCGCACTTGGGGTTGGTACATACGAAATGACGTGTCTGAAGGACCAGCGTCGTATGATGGCCAAGCCATTCCGTGCACTGGATCTTGCGTAACCGGTAACTGTGGACGCTTGAACTCCGTTTCCCACAGCAAGGACACACGGATGCCACTCCCTTTGTATGGCCATACATGGTTATACACTCGCCGTCACGCTTCATATCGTCCAATCTGATATGCCAGGAACGGCATTTCTCACTCACAATTGTTTTTATCTGGCCGATTACTTGTGTAAGTCCAGATTTCTTCGTACCTTTGCGCCATGCAGATGGGCGTTTTTTCTGATTTGGAGTCACATACAAAGATACGAAAAATAATGCACATCTGCAACTTTGTTTAGTTAACTAATGTGTTGGTTATCAGGTATTTAGTTAAATAATGCAATAGTAAATTACCACCCAAATTGACGCAGAACCTATATCTTTTTATTTTTTTTATTTTATAAAGAAGTTATGAAAGAAAATCCGCAAAAACCTTAAAGGGGAAAGGTATCTTCCTGATAATCAACGCATTGATTCTATAGGAAGGTGTCTCAAAAACCTTAAGAAAAACGCTCGCGAAGAAACATTATTGCTGAGAATTTGGGTTTTTCGTTTGTTTACCATATCTTTGCAGACATGAAAGTAGATTTGAAAACTTTTGAGAATATCAGCCGTCCGATGTATGTGATGGAAGAGGCGCGGCTTCGGAATAACCTCCGGCTCATTGCACAAGTGGCCAGCGAGGCTGACGTGGAGATTATTTTGGCTTTCAAGGCATTTGCCCTATGGAAGACGTTCCCCATCTTTCGGGAGTACATCTCGGCAACAACAGCAAGTTCGCTCTTCGAGGCCCGCCTGGCTAAGGAAGAATTCGGAGCGCCCGCGCATACCTATTCGCCGGCATATACCGACGATGAGATCGACCAGATTGTTGCGTGTTCGAGCCATCTCACATTCAACTCCCTTTCCCAGTACGCGCGATATTATAATAAGGTGAAGGGCAGGGCAAGCATCGGTCTTCGCGTAAATCCCGAATATTCCGAGGTGGGCACCGACCTCTATAACCCCTGTGCGCCAGGCACACGCTTCGGAGTCAATGCCGACGACCTGCCCGCCCAATTGCCCGAAGGCATCGAGGGATTCCATTGCCATTGCCATTGTGAGAGCGGGGCCGACGTACTTGAACGAACGCTTGTACACGTTGAGGACAATTTTTCGAAATGGTTCAACCAGCTGAAATGGTTAAATCTCGGCGGCGGCCATCTGATGACGCGCAAGGGCTATGACGTGCAGCTACTCATTCGAATACTGAAGGGATTGCACCAACGCTACCCCTGGCTGAAAATCATTCTGGAACCAGGAAGTGCCTTTGCATGGGAGACAGGACCATTGGTGAGCCAGGTAGCAGACATCGTGGAAGACCACGGCATCCGCACGGCCATCATGAACGTGAGCTTTACTTGCCACATGCCCGACTGTCTTGAAATGCCATACCATCCTGCCGTGCGGGGTGCTGAGACCGTAGAAGATTCCTCATGCGTGAATCTTCAGACTCCACATCTATACCGGCTGGGCGGCAATAGCTGCCTTAGCGGTGATTTCATGGGATTCTGGAAATTTGACCATGAACTGGAAGTGGGAGAGAACGTGATATTTGAAGACATGCTGCACTATACGACCGTGAAAACCAACATGTTTAATGGTATATCTCATCCGGCCATTGCGTTGGCCCGTTTGGACGGCAATTTGGAAATACTCAGAGCGTATTGTTACGAAGATTACAAAAAACGAATGGATTAAAAAAAACTTCCAAAAAGTTTTGGCGTTTTCAAAAAATGTATGTACCTTTGCAACCGCATTTAGAGAAATGCACTTCAAAATTTGAAGATTTGCGGAAATAGCTCAGTTGGTAGAGCACAACCTTGCCAAGGTTGGGGTCGCGGGTCCGAGTCCCGTTTTCCGCTCACATTCTGTAACAAGTGAAGAGCATGCGAGGGCTTGCTTGGATTAATGCCCAGGTGGCGGAATTGGTAGACGCGCACGTTTCAGGTGCGTGTGCCGCGAGGCGTGCAGGTTCGAGTCCTGTTCTGGGCACGTTTGTTGTATGCCTTACAGAAGGCTTCGCTCAGTTACAGAATTAGTTTTTGTTGGAGAGGTGGCGGAATTGGTAGACGCGCTACTTTGAGGGGGTAGTGTCAATTGCGACGTGGGAGTTCGAGTCTCCTCCTCTTCACAAAACGGTTTTTCTTGAATATCGCATTTACGATATACTGTTCTTGCGGAAATAGCTCAGTTGGTAGAGCACAACCTTGCCAAGGTTGGGGTCGCGGGTCCGAGTCCCGTTTTCCGCTCATTTTTTTAGGATAAGAAAAATACAATCTACAATGAATCTGTACTTAAGATATTTTGACAAAGAGACACTAGTGTATAGTGTCGAAGAAGCTATTGATTTCTTGGCAACTATTCCCGAGATTGGAATGAGTCCCGATCTCGAGGCCGATATACGGGATTATTACCAAAGCGACGTGTTCTATCCCAAGCGCTATAAGGTGCGTCCACGCGTATATTTCATCATCATCAAGACTGAGGCTAACACGATGCTCGACTTCAAGGAGAAGAAGGCACTAAGGCCTGCCGACCATACGCAGAAGGATATTGCTGCACCCGTAGTGGCCAGACTCAACCAGGAACGTGAAGGATGGTATGAGGCACAGCTCGATTTTAAACGTGTGGTGATGATACCCTCGACAGGAAAACACGAGTACCGCGACACGCATTTCGTGGCCAACGTGAAAGCAATATCGGGAATTGACGCATATAACCGCGTTGTAGACCATTTGCGCGGAAGAGTAGACGGCAGAAGTCAGTTTCCCTCAGCCAAGGGAAAGAATTTTAAGTTTAGATATCTCGGAATGTGGAAATAAATAAGAGGTGATGAACAAGGTAATGCTTATTGGAAACGTCGGACAGGAACCCGACGTCCGTTATTATGAACCAGATCAGTGTGTTGCACAAGTAAGTTTGGCAACAACTGAACGGGGTTATACTTTACCAAATGGAACCAGGGTGCCCGATCATACTGACTGGCACAACCTGGTGTTCTATCGCCAACTGGCAAAAATCGTTGAACGCTATGTTCACAAGGGAGACAAGCTCTATGTTGAAGGACGCATACGTTATCGTATGTACGATACACAGAAAGGGGAGCGTCGTTATGTTACCGAAATCTATGTAGACAATATGGAGATGCTGACTCCCAAGGCTCAAAATACGAATAATACTACAGAAACGGTTTCAGAGCCGGAGCCGTCAGACAATAAGATGCCGTTCTGATGGACTTTTCCAATTTAATGCAGACACTTCAGGAGGTGCATTTCAATGCTCCTACCATGGGCGTGATAGTAGCAGCCATACTGGCTGCTATACTTCTTATATTGTCAGGATTCGCAAGTGGTTCTGAGATAGCCTTCTTCAGCCTTACACCCCAGGATCTTAATGAACTGGAGCCCGAAAAGGACGCCACCGACGCGAAAATACAGATGTTGCGCGAAGACAGCGAACGGACATTGGCAACGATTCTCATTACGAACAACTTCGCCAATGTGACCATCATCATGCTCTGTAATTTCGTGTTCAGCCGGATTGTGGATTTCGGGAATGCCGTTTGGCTTCAGATTCTCTGTATCACGGTGCTGCTTACCTTCCTTCTGCTGCTTTTCGGGGAGATAATGCCCAAGATCTACGCCCGTCAGAACTCTCTTGCATATTGCAGGCGCATCACAGGTCCCTTGCTTCTGATGAGAAAACTATTCTGGCCAATAGAGACCGTGTTGCTTCATGGTGGTATCTTGGCCGAAAAAGTCATACCACAGGAAAACCAAGTACTTAGTGTCGACGACCTGGAACAAGCTCTCGAACTGACTGACAAGAATGAAATCAAGGAAGAGCAAAGCATGCTTCAGGGTATCATTCGGTTTGGAGACGAGACTGCAAAAGAGGTTATGACAAGCCGGCAGGATGTGGTTGACCTTGACATTAAGAGCAGTTTTCAAGAAGTTCTTAACTGCATCGTGGAGAACAACTATAGCCGAATCCCCGTATATCAGGATAATTCCGACAATATTAGGGGTGTGCTCTATATTAAGGACCTGCTTCCTCATCTCACAAAACCGGCAACATTCCGCTGGCAAAGCTTGATCAGGCCGCCTTATTTCGTTCCGGAAACAAAAAAAATAGACGATTTGCTTCGAGAATTCCAAGACAACAAAGTACATATTGCCATAGTCGTTGATGAGTTCGGAGGCACAAGCGGCATCGTCACGCTCGAAGACATTTTAGAGGAAATCGTTGGAGAAATCAACGATGAATATGACGAAGAAGAGAAAAACTATACCAAGATAAACCGCAACACCTATGTATTTGAAGGTAAGACACTTCTAACAGACTTCTGCAAGATTCTTGATGTTACCGACGAAGAATTTGAGGAAGTGGAAGGAGATGCCGATACTTTGGCAGGCCTCCTCCTCGAACTGAAAGGAGATTTTCCTGTTGTGCATGAGAAATTGAATTATAAGAATTATCTGTTCGAAATCTTGAAAATAGAAGAAAGAAGAATAGCAAAAATCAAAGTAATTGTCAAAGAAAACGAAAATTTGTGATTTTTTGCGCTGATAATCTGTATTTTTTTTATTTTTTCTTGCAAGTTTCAGATTAATATACTACTTTTGCAGAACAGAAATAAGACATTTAATAAGGATTAGTTTTTTTTAGTGGTTAATTTAGTTTTAGTAAGTATGTGAAAGAGTCTTGTTGGGAAACAAGACTCTTTTATTTGTTGCTGTTGTCGGCCTTACTGCCGCCCTTATGGTTTCTGTGTCTGCCTTTATACCTTTGTTTGCCGCTATGAGAATATCGTCCTCGTTGTCGGCCACGTCCCCTTTGGCGATTTCCATTCCGACGCATAGGTTTATAGTCAGGGCCTTCTCCAATACCATCGGGCAAGGGAATCTTTTCAACGGTCTTGTTTAGGAACTTTTCAATATCCATGAAATCACCAATCTCACGGCCACGTACCAAAGTAATAGCTTCCCCATCGCGGTCAGCGCGTGCGGTACGGCCTATACGATGGACATAATCCTCGGCATCACGAGGTACGTCGAAATTAATGACCAATGAAATATCGTCAATATCAATACCACGAGCCACAATATCGGTAGCAACTAATACATCAATCTGACCACTTTTGAACAAGTACATCACTTCGTCACGCTCCGCTTGTGTAAGGTCGGAATGCATAGCCCTACAACTGATTTTCATGCGGAGAAGGTCACGATAGAGATCTTTTACCTTAAGTTTTGAACTTGAAAAAACGATGACACGTTTCATCTCACGTTCCTTGAAAAGGTGGTGCATAATGCCCATCTTCTGGTCTTCATGACAGATATAGGCCATCTGGTGGATTCTCTCTGCCGGTTTACTCACAGCCAGCTTGATGGTGACGGGGTCATTAAGTAGAGTCTTTGCCAATTGCTCGATTTTATCGGGCATCGTTGCCGAAAACATAATGGTTTGACATGAAGAAGGCAAATGTTTGGCAATAGATAGAATGTCGTCAGAAAACCCCATATCAAGCATACGGTCGGCTTCATCGAGAACGAAGAAACTAACGTGGCTCAAGTCAACATTACCCATTGTAATATGGCTGATGAAACGACCTGGGGTGGCGATAATCACGTCTGCACCCATTTTCAGGGCCTGGTATTCCTTGTCGTATCGGTTGCCGTCGTTTCCGCCATAGATAGCAACGCTGCTCACTTCAGGCATATAGTATGCGAATCCTTGCATAGCTTGGTCGATCTGCTGGGCCAATTCACGGGTAGGACTCATAATGACACAGTTAATCTTGTCCTTAGGGAAGCCGCCGTCGTCAAGCATACTGAGAATCGGCAATAGATATGCAGCCGTCTTTCCTGTTCCTGTCTGAGCAACACCAAGTACATCCCGGCCGTTCAATATCTCAGGAATACATCTTTCCTGTATTGGAGTACAGGTGATGAAATTCATGTCATCGAGCGCATCGAGTGCATTATCGTTCAAATCCAAATAATAGAAATCCATTTCTTAGTCTATAAAAGCGTTTACCTTGGTGCCTGTCTGTAACAGAACCATGCCACTACAGCGAAAATGATGTTCGGAATCCAAGCCGCAAGCATGGCTGGTGTACCGGCATTGATTGCAAAAGTTGCAGAAACGGTCTGCAACATAATATATCCGAAACTCAATGCGAGACCTATACCCAGGTAAAGTCCCATTCCACCTTTTCGCTTCCGGGACGAAAGCGATACGCCTATGGTGGTCAGAATAAAAGATGCAAAAGACGAGGCTATACGCTTATGATACTCAACCTCATACTGAACCACATTGGTGGAACCTCGGTCGATCTGGCGGTTGATATATTCACGTAGTTGTGGGCTTGTAAATGTTTCCTGCTGACCTTTGGAAAAAACCAAATCCGTGGGCTCCATTAAGATTAGAGTATCTTTCGAACTGCCGCTTGTAATTTTCTCCTTAAGACCTCTTAAATCACGAATACGCCATGATGAGACTTTCCAGTGGAATTTAGAGTTTGAGATAGTATCGTATTGGATTTCGCTGGCGGTCATGTGGTTCACCAGTTTTTTGTTCTCAAACTTGTCGAGTGAAAAACCGTAACCGCGTTTTATGTTATTGTCGTAGTGCTGAATGTATGCTATAACACCTTTGCCTACCTGCAGTTGAACGTTTTCAGCGGCATTATTGCGTTTCTTGTTCTTATATAATGTTTCAAAATTCTGCTTGATAACTGTACCCTTGGGGATGACGTATGAACCAAGATAAAAAGTCAGAAGAGAGATTAATGCAGCAGATATCATGTAAGGTCTCATCATTCGCTTAAAGCTGATACCGGCAGCCAAAATAGAAATAATCTCTGAATTGCCAGCCATCTTAGAAGTAAAGAAGATTACGGCGATGAAGACGAATAGCGGCGAGAACAGATTCGAGAAATAAGGAATAAAGTTCAAGTAATAATCAAACACAATGGCTTTTAAGGGTGCATGATATTCCGTGAACTTGGAAAGATTCTCATTGACATCAAAAACGATGGAAATCGAAATGATGAGTGCAATGGCAAAGAAATAGGTTGTGAGGAATTTCTTGATGATATACCAGTCGAGAGTCTTGATGTAACGCCTGGGATTCAGCCAACGGAGTTTATGACCTATCCAACGAAATGCGCGAACTATCCACCCAAAACGCCGGTCCATCCAGCGTCTTAGTTCATAGATTCTCCGCCATCGTTTTATCTTACTGTAATTCATTATTGTTTCTAAAAAATCAAATTCTTCTGTCTAAATTATCGACAACCGAAGCTTTCCATTGACAGAAATCCCCTTTGATGATATGCTCCCGTGCATCGGTAACCAAACGCAAATAAAAGGCCAGATTGTGGATACTTGCTATCTGCATGGCAAGCAGCTCCTGTGCCTTGAACAAATGATGAAGGTAAGCTTTTGAATAGATACGGTCAACGTCACAACCATCTATGGCAATAGGAGAGAAATCATCCTCCCATTTCTTGTTACGCATGTTCATCGTGCCTTCGTAGGTGAAGAGCATGGCATTTCGGCCATTGCGCGTTGGCATAACACAGTCGAACATGTCAACACCTCGTTCGATAGCCTCAAGGATATTGCGCGGAGTACCTACGCCCATCAGGTATCGAGGTTTGTCTTTGGGTAAAATATCATTTACCACTTCTATCATCTCATACATCACCCCGGTAGGTTCCCCAACGGCAAGCCCGCCAATGGCATTACCGTCAGCACCTTTTTCGGCTATATATTTTGCTGCTTCGATGCGTAAGTCTTTATAGGTGCAGCCCTGAACGATAGGGAAGAGAGTCTGCTCATAACCGTATAAGGGCTCTGTCTCATTAAAACGACTGATACATCTGTCAAGCCAGCGCTGAGTCAGGTGAAGGCTCTTCTTTGCGTATTGATAATCACTCTGACCAGGAGGGCATTCGTCGAAAGCCATAATGATGTCGGCTCCGATAATACGCTGGGTATCTATCACATTCTCTGGGGTAAAAATGTGTTTCGAACCGTCAATATGGGAACGAAATTCGCATCCTTCTTCCCTTATCTTGCGAATGCCTGTCAGGGAGAAAACCTGAAATCCACCGGAATCCGTCAGTATCGGACGATCCCAAGTGTTGAACTTGTGAAGTCCGCCTGCCTTGTGAATAATGTCAAGTCCTGGGCGCAGATACAGGTGATAAGTATTTCCCAGTATAATCTGAGCCTTCACCTGTTCGCGTAATTCAGAGAAATGAACTCCCTTTACACTTCCAACTGTTCCCACAGGCATGAATATCGGAGTCTTTATCTGCCCGTGGGCGGTTGTGATAATTCCCGCACGGGCACTACTTGCCGTGTCATTGTATTGAAGTTCGAAAGTCATTTCTTATCAGTATCTATTTCAAACGGAATAGGATTCTTCACAATCTCGTTGGTCAAGGCAAAGGCCCAAACGTCCTGCACATTTTCTACGTAGTGGAAATCCACGCCCCGGCGGTAAACTTCAGGAATCTCATCGATGTCTTTCTTGTTGTCACGACACATCATGATGTCTGTGATACCAGCCCGCTTAGCTGCAAGTATTTTCTCTTTTATCCCCCCAACAGGAAGCACCTTGCCGCGTAAGGTTATCTCACCGGTCATAGCTGTATTCTTGCGTACCTTTCGCTGAGTAAGGGCAGAGGCTATCGATGTTGCTATAGTAATGCCTGCAGAAGGACCGTCTTTTGGTGTTGCACCCTCGGGAACATGAATGTGTATGTTGTAATTGTCGAATATTCGATAGTCGATATTCAGCAAATCAGCATGTGCCTTCACGTATTCCAATGCTAAAACAGCACTTTCTTTCATTACATCTCCAAGGTTTCCGGTCAATGTCAGCTTCGATCCCTTACCTTTAGAAAGCGAGGTTTCGATAAACAGGATTTCACCACCAACAGATGTCCATGCCAGGCCTGTAACCACACCTGCATACTCGTTGCCTTGATAAATGTCACGATAGAAAGGAGGCTTGCCAAGCAAGTCTTCGAGTTCTTTGGGCGAAATTTTTTCGAAAGGCAGTTCACCATCGGTAGCTTTACGAAGTGCAAGCTTGCGCATTGCTTTGTCAATCTGTTTCTCAAGTTGGCGCACACCGCTCTCTCTTGTATATTGTTCAATAATCTTCTCTATTGCAGCCTTATTGAAAATGAGTTTTTTGTCTTTCTCCAACCCTGTACTTTCCTTAACCTTCGGGATAAGATGGCGTTTGGCAATCTCAATCTTCTCCTCTGTAATGTAGCCTGAGACCTCGATGATTTCCATACGGTCGAGCAATGGACGGGGTATGGTATTCAGATCGTTAGCCGTGGCAATGAACAGGACTTTTGACAAATCATAGTCAACATCCAGATAGTTGTCGTGGAATGCAAAGTTCTGCTCGGGGTCGAGCACTTCGAGTAATGCGGAGGACGGATCACCGTTGATGGTGTTCTGTGTCACTTTGTCAATCTCATCAAGAATAAACACCGGATTGCTTGAGCCTGCTTTCTGAATGCTCTTGATGATGCGTCCAGGCATGGCACCCACATAGGTACGCCTGTGTCCCCGAATCTCACTCTCGTCGTGAAGTCCGCCGAGAGAAATCCTTACATATTTACGCTTCATTGAAGCGGCAATACTCTTGCCAAGCGAAGTCTTGCCCACGCCCGGAGGTCCGTACAAACAGATGATGGGACTCTTCAAGTCGCCACGTAATGAAAGAACGGCCATATACTCCAAAATGCGCTCTTTTACCTTCTCCATGCCATAGTGGTCTTTGTCGAGAACACGTTGAGCACGTTTCAAGTCAAGATCGTCATGGGTAAATTCATTCCAAGGTAGCCCAACCATAGTTTGCAAATAATTTAGCTGGACGCTGTATTCCGGCCCTTGAGGGTTAAGCATGTCAAGCTTATCGAGTTCTTTGTTGAAAGTCTTCAGCACCTCTTCACTCCATTTACGGGTACTGGCTTTCTCCAATAGTTCTTTTCGCTCAGGCGAACCTTCGCCATTGCCTAATTCCTCCTTAATGTTTTTTATCTGCTGCTGAAGGAAGTATTCACGCTGCTGCTCATCAAGGTCTTCTCTGGTACGTGAACGAATATCCTGTTTAAGCATCATGAACTGAATGTCGCGGTGAAGTAACCGCAGAACCTCAAATAGGCGTTCTTTTATAGTATTGCATAAAAGCAATTTGATCTTGTCACTAACGGAGAACGGCATTGAGCTGCACACAAAGTTTATCTTCACCACATCATTATTGATGTTCTGGATTGCAAATTCGGCTTCGTTGGGCATATCCTCATCCTTTCTCACATACTCGAGCGAAGCATTTCGGAAATCATCATAAGCCGTCAGGTACTCCATGTCTTTATAGTCTGATAATTGCTCAGGCAAATTCTCTACCCATCCCTTCATGTATGGACGTAAACCTGTGATTTCTTTCAGTGTGCATCGACCTAATCCCTGAACGATAACTGTAACATTATTGTCGTTGCCGGGCAAATCAAGCACCCTCACTATCCTTGCATAAACACCAACGGTATATATATCCTTAAAAGAGGGATTCTCAACTTCCTGTTTTTTCTGGCTGAAGACACAAAACAATGTGTCAGGTTTCTTTTCCAGTCGCTTCACAAGATTAAGGCTTTGCTGCCTGCCAATCAATATAGGGGTAACCACGGCAGGGAAGAGCACGAGGTTTCTTGTCACCAGAATGGGATGTTCGCCGTTTTCTCCTCCCTCAAAGAGTTTAGAGATTTCTCCTTCATAGTCGGCAATCATCGAAAACGAATTATTATTTGGGTTTTTGTTCATATTATCCTTTAACGAATTAGGATGCAAAGATACTGCAAAATTTCGATATACCGAAGAGAAATTATTTAAAATAACGATAATTACACAATTTTCTTTTTATATTAAATAAAAAGTCCTAACTTTGCCACGAGAAAATAAGGAATGTGAATCTCAATGGCAAACGATTACTTTCAGTTCAAACGATTCATCATCCATCAAGACCTTTGTGCAATGAAGGTGGGAACCGACGGTACACTACTCGGAGCATGGGCGAGGGGAGGGCATCGTGTTCTTGATATTGGAACGGGCACCGGGCTCATTGCACTAATGATGGCACAAAGGTTTGATGATGCCCTTGTGGATGCTATCGATTTGGATGATGAGGCATGTATTCAAGCCAGGCAAAACGTTGCTGAATCTCCTTATTCTGACAGAATAAAGATATTAAATAAAAGTTTACAAACTTTTTCAAACATAATGCCTGATGAAACATACGATGCCATCGTGAGCAACCCTCCTTATTTCCGTCATTCATTAAAAGCGCCTGACGCTCGTCGGTCGGTAGCCCGACATACTGATACGTTGTCATACAAAGATTTAACTAACTGTTCCTTTAAATTACTTTCGGAAAATGGCGAATTTTCGATAGTTATACCATTTGACTGTAGAGAAAAATTAGAAGAGGAAGCCATCCTTTCCGGATTCTTTCCATCAAGAGTCTGTGCTGTAAGGACAACTCGGAAGAAACCGCCAAAACGGTATTTGTTAGCGTTCAAAAAAAATCCAACAACTGTTCAGGTAGAAGAACTCATATTGGACTCTGAAGAATACAAAATATTGATGAAAGATTTTTACCTTTACCTCTGATTTAGGTAAGGTTGTTAAGCTTCCTCAGAAGCTTTTTGTTAAGGGCTTGAATATTTCGTCCTTGTTTTGTCAAGTCGCCACGTACAACGTTGATGTCATTGAAAAACTCATGGAAGGCTGTCTGCACACGATTGGGCCTACGCTTATTCTTATCTGCATCAGGATTCACAATCATCCTGATTCCTTTGGGAACCGACATGATGTCTACGTCGGCAGTCGTCATTACCGGATCACCATCATAATGAATAACGCCCGGTTTCTCTCTATGTATAATAATGTGTTGAGTCCGGAATGCTTTTATCTTCTTGTTCATGTCAAGAGTTTTATTAAGCATCTCGATGGCAACTTGCGGAGCTTCAAGAACATCAAAGGGTTCCATGATAATTACATCGAGCATACCGTCGCGCATGGAAGCTTGCGGGGCAATATAGGCGTTGTTGCCATATTGCGACGCATTTGCACATGAAATAAGGAACGCTTTGTGAATCATCAAGCCATTCTCGTCTTCTATTTTATAGGTCTCTGGCTGATAATTAAGTCCTTCGCGAAGCACATTCTCCACGTATGTGGCTAATCCGCGTTTGCCGGCTGTGGCAAATTTCATGGAAATAAAAGCATCGAACCCCATTCCACAAGTGCAGAAGAAAGGCTGTTCGTTGATGATTCCATAGTCAAGTTCGTGGATTTCACATCGGTTAATGATGTCGATGTCTTTCTTGAAATCCATTGGAAGCATCAAGTGGCGGGCCAGTCCATTTCCCGACCCACATGGAATGATGCCCAAAGCCGTATGTGAATGGGTGATTGAGCGGGCCACCTCGTTGACGGTTCCATCTCCACCCACGGCAACAACGACATCGGTTCCACGGTTTTTGCAATCAGTTGCAATCTCGGCGGCATGTCCGGCATATTCGGTAGTTTCCACACGATAATCGAACTTGTCGCTGTCAATCGTTTGTTCTATCAATTCGGGAATTCCTGTTTTTGAGGAAGTACCCGAGATAGGATTCACGATGAACGTAACCGATTTCTTTTCTGCCATATTATCACTTTTATGGTGGCAAAGTTAATAAATAATGGTTGATTATTCACTAAAAATCAGAATAATTTTACTTTCAACAAACTTTTCTGCAAAAAACATGGATATATTAGATATTTTTTGTACCTTTGCAGCCTAAAATATAAGTACACCTTACTATAATGGGACTTTTACAAGAGAAGTATAAGCAATATCGTGAGCCTCAGAAATTCATGGAGGCCGACGTATATCCTTATTTTCGTGAAATAACAGGAAAACAAGGTACAGAAGTACAGATGGGTGGACACCCGGTTTTAATGTTCGGTTCTAATGCCTATACAGGGCTGACGGGCGACCCTCGGGTAGAAGCTGCAGCCAAGGCTGCCATTGACAAATATGGTACGGGATGTGCCGGAAGCAGATTTCTTAACGGTACACTTGACCTTCATGTCCAACTTGAAAAAGAACTGGCTGCTTTTGAGGGAAAAGACGAAGCTCTTGTCTTTTCAACAGGATTCTCAGTTAATTCAGGCGTACTTGCAAACATCTGTGGCAGAGAAGACTACATTATTTGTGATGATAGAAATCATGCCAGCATAGTTGATGGACGTCGTCTTTCATTTGCCACCTGCCTGAAATACAAGCACAACGACATGGAAGAGCTGGAGAAACAACTTCAGAAGTGCCGTCCAGAGGCTATAAAGATGATTGTCGTCGACGGTGTTTTTTCTATGGAAGGTGATTTGGCCAATCTTCCTGCCATAGTAGAACTGAAAAAGAAGTATAATGCCAGCATCTACGTTGACGAAGCCCATGGATTAGGCGTATTCGGACGTGAAGGCCGTGGTGTTTGCGATCATTTTGGAGTGACAGACGACGTTGATATCATCATGGGTACATTCTCGAAGTCTCTCGCCAGTATTGGCGGATTCGTTGCCGCTGATTTCGACACCATCAACTTCTTGCGCCACACCTGCCGCACCTATATCTTCTCTGCATCCAATACTCCAGCTGCAACCGCAGCCGCAATGGAAGCCCTGCATATCATCCGCACCGAGCCAGAACGAATTGAGCGACTTTGGAATGTTACAAACTATGCATTGAAGCGTTTCCGCGAGGAAGGATTTGAAATCGGCGATACCGAAAGCCCGATTATTCCTCTTTATGTGCGCAATGTGGACAAGACATTCCTGATTACCAAACTCGCTTTTGATGCTGGAGTATTCATCAATCCCGTTATTCCACCTGCTTGTGCCCCTCAAGACACACTTGTGCGATTCGCTTTGATGGCTACCCACACCAATGAACAGGTTGATAGGGCGGTGAAAGCTTTAAAGAAAATTTTCGTTGAACAAGATATCATTAAAGAATGAATTGAATTAAAGAACGAAGCCAAGGTCTTTCCTGTTAATTATATTTAATTTCACGTCATCATTTGGAAGATTATTGAGTTTTGTTCTTCATTCTTCATTTAAATGAGTACCTTTGCATCCGCAAAATCGAGGTGTAGCGCAGTTGGTAGCGTTCCTGGTTTGGGACCAGGCTGTCGCAGGTTCGAGTCCTGTCACCTCGACATCATATTAATAACGCTGATTCGTTGACGATTCAGCGTTATTTTTTATTTTGGCGATTGTGTATAATATAAATAAGGTATAGCAAGAATCTGCTGGAAAGAAGCAGAACAATCAGCCTTTAAATGACTTGCAATTAGACTTTAATTCAATCGCAATTAGACTTTAATTTGAACTCAATTAGACTTTAATTCTAACGCAATTAGACTTTAATTCTAACGCAATCAGACTTTGATTGAATCGGATGTAATGAGCGTTATTCGTCACCGCCGCGCAGAATGATTGATGTGGCTCCTATAGTGAACAAACTGCCATCCGTAATTAAGCGTCTTTCCCCTTGCGAGAGCTCTGCATTATCCACAAAAGTACCGGTATTGCTGTTCAGGTCGCGGAGCATATATTTCAGTTTCCCATGCTTGTCACGGCTGACGTTGATGGCACAATGAGTGTTGTCTACGCTGGGATCGACCGTCTCAATAGGAGTATTAATCGGGTTGCCTTTCTGGTAACGGCCAATCACGTTGTCACCCATTTTTAGTGGAATGACTTGTTTGTAGTGGAAACAGTTCTCAATGACAACGATAGATCCGCACCCTTGCTCGTTGGCCAGTTCGTCAGGATTCTCCTCTTTCTGGCGGTTATGAAGCTTGCTTACCCCGATACGGATTGCGAACTGCTTGCCGCACTCTTGGCATTGGAAAATCAGGGATTGGCCATCGGTGTATTTTGTTTCGTCGAAAATAGTGTAATTATCGCATTTCGGACAGCGGACTCGTTTCATAAAAGACAAATATTGAATTAGACACCTTTTACATAATATACCCAAGCTTCATTGAATTCTGAATATTCTTGAAGGTTATTTAGGGCTTTATAGGCTTCGGATTCGGTGGAATAACGGTTGAAAATAACGCGGGTAACTTTATTTCTCACGCTTACTTCCGCTTCGTTGAATCCTACTTTGTGAAGCTTTTCAACAAATGCCGCAGCATTCTTCTGGCTTACGTGTGAGGCCAATACCAAGGTGTAAAACGAGAGTGTTTGTTGTGGTTTCGATGCGGTGCTGTCTGAAGATACCGATGAATTAACAGTAACTTGGGGGATGCCGGCCTTTGCTTTTGCATCTTCCTCTGTGTTGTCGGCAACATCCTCAATGCCCGAAACACTGGCATTTCCCTTTACTTCGCTTTTCGGCATTATCTTTGTGAGAACATCGGTGTTGATGTTCATCGCCTGCTGTCCCTTGCCAAGATTGTTGTTAAGCGGGGTGGAGAAGAGGAAAAATGCGAGCAGGGCAATGGCAACGGCCACGGCATTGCGCAACACACTCACACGGATGTGAACCGTCCGCTCGTCATCATCGCTAATATAGAAAGATGAATTAGGCTTTTCAAGGGGTTCCTCACGGACAACGTCCTTTTCAGCTTGCTTGTCTGTGGCATCCAATTTGATGGGAGCCACCTTCGTTTCAATGAGCGTGGAATTTGGTTTGTCGAGCGAATCGATTTCCAGACTATTCAATCCGTATAGTGAAGGTGTGAGAATGCCAGCCTCGCATGGTTCGAACTCGTAGTTACCATAGTCATTAACTCGAAGTATTCCGATATCATTCAGCTCGTAAAAACCCTCGCTCTCAATGTGTTGCCGCAATTCGTTAACTTCATCCTCAATGCGGTGAAGGGCTTCGGGGTAAGAAATGTCGTAGGCTTCAATGTATGACTGGACAAGCAGCGAGTCATTCATTTTCAGTGCAGGATTGAACCCGAGCGTACGCTTTGGGGGCAGGAACGAGCCGTCCATACTGTCATAGTGTGCCTCCTCGTAATGCGCCATGAAGCCCCCGAGATCGGGAACGATCACGCAGTCATTATTGAGGAGCTGGATTTCTATATGTCTTTCGAGTTCAATCACGAGTGCAAAATTACTTCTTTTTGTTGGATTTTGCAAATAATAACGGACAGAAAAAATAAAAAAAAAGTAAAAGACGATAGTTTTCAAAAAAATATATGTACTTTTGCAGAAGATTATGGAATACAAGAAAACTGAAATTGAAGGCGTCTACGTGATTGAGCCCAAGGTGTTCAATGATGCGCGTGGATATTTCTTTGAAGCTTGGAAAAAAGACGAGTTTGAAGCTCATATCGGAAAGATTGACTTCGTTCAGGACAACGAGTCGAAGAGTTCGCGCGGTGTGCTTCGCGGGCTTCATTACCAGAAAGGAGAATTTTCTCAGGCCAAACTTGTCAGAGTCATCAAGGGAACGGTCGTTGACGTTGCCGTAGACATTCGCAAAAGTTCGCCTACATTCGGCAAATATATTGCCGTAGAACTGAGCGAAAAAAACAAGCGCCAGCTGTTTATCCCACGCGGAATGGCTCATGGCTTCCTCGTGTTAAGCGACGAAGCCGTATTCACCTACAAGGTAGACAACTTTTATGCTCCTCAAGCCGAAGCCAGCATCCGATTCGACGACCCGGCCATTGGTATCGTCTGGCCCATTGCAAAAGAGGATATGCAACTCAGTCCGAAGGACGAGAACGGCAAGTCGTTTGCTGAGGCAGAACTGTTTGAGTAATCAGTACTCTTGCATATATAATAATGAAGAAGGGACTGGTCATAGTTTTCATCATGGGAATACTTGTTGCCTGTGGCTGCAAGGATTCCAAGACAACCTTACCTTCTGAAGACCTGGTAGCGAAAAAGAAACTTCAGGGTATTTGGGTTGACTCAGAGACTGGCGAATTGTCTTTCCAGGCTCAAGGCGACACGATATTCTATCCAGATTCCATGAATGTCCCGGTACAGTTTATGATTGTCGGCGACACGATGATCTTGAAAGGTTCTAACATCTCGAAATACCCGATTGTTAAGCAAACCGAGCATTTGTTTAGCTTCATCAACCAGAACGGCGATGTTGTTAAACTCACCAAGAGCGACGGCAAGGAACTTGAACAGGCGTTTGAACAGGAGCCTTTGGTTGCCATTAACCAGCGAAAGACCATCAAACGAGACACCATTGTGTTCAGCGGTGAAGACCGATACCATTGCTATGTGCAAGTGAATCCCACCAAGCAAAAGGTCTTCAAGTCTAAAATCAACGACGATGGAGTGAGCGTTGACAATGTGTATTACGACAACAGCATCCGTGTTTCAATTTTCGAAGGCCGCTCACGCATTTACATGCACGATTTCCATAAAGAGGACTTCACGCGCCTTGTGCCCCAGGATTTCCTTCGGCAAAGCATTCTCAGCGACATCCTGGTCATGGATAATGATGCCGAAAGCGTTAACTATCAGGCTCATCTTGTTATTCCCGATAGTCCCAGCAGTTTCATTATCAACATGAAGATAACCTATAAGGGCAAGCTGAGTATGAACGTCAGCGAATGACGCTCGCCTTCAAAGCCTTTTTAGGAATTCCTCTGCTCTTTGTAAATCCTCGGGTGTATCGATGCCAACGGTTTCCACATCTGTCAGACCTACCTTTATGCGGTAACCATTCTGAAGCCATCGTAGTTGTTCAAGACTTTCTGCAATTTCCAAAGAACTTTGCGGAAGTTGGGTGATTTCATGCAATACTTGGGTTCGATAGGCATAAATTCCAAGGTGTTTCACAAACGGGAAACTATCCATCCACATGGCTTTTTCCTTGCCTCGGATGAAAGGAATGATGCTTCGCGAGAAATACATGGCATACCCCCTGTTGTCGACAACTAATTTCGGACTGTTCGGATTCTCCACCGCTGCAAAATCCTGTTCTTTATCAAAGGGTTTTCCTAAAGTTGCAATCTGAGTCTCAGCATCATCAAAACAACGTATGATTTCTTCGATTTGCGTCTTCTGAATAAAAGGTTCATCACCCTGAATATTGATAACCACGTCGCAATCGCCACCTATTTTCCGGACGGCTTCCTCTATGCGGTCAGTACCGCTCTTGTGGTTTGGCGATGTCATCACGGCTCTTCCGCCAAATGCTTCCACGGCATTATAGATACGTTCATCGTCGGTTGCTACAAAAGTCATGTCGCCGAGTATGCTGGCAACTTGTTCATAAACTCTTTGAATGACAGTCTTTCCACCAAGAACTGCCAGCGGCTTGCCCGGAAACCTGGTTGAAGCATAACGGGCAGGAATGACTCCGATAAATTTCATAATCAGTTGTTATTAGGTGAGAATCTTCGGCAAAGATACAGTATTTTTTATACTTCTTGTTGCCTATCTTCTTTAAAAGTACTCAAAAATTATAAAATTGTTTTGTTTTTCTATAGAAAAGTATTACTTTTGGACTGAATTTAAAAATTGAATTATCGTGAAGAAAGAAATATTATCTGTTTTAATGTTTTCGTTGCCACTCCTTTGTTATTCCCAGAGCCTCACTTTGGGTTCCTGTGAGATTAAGGAGGGTAACCTGGTGGGGCAATACAAAGGTGAAATGATGTCGGGGAAACCTCACGGCAAAGGTTCTGTCCTTTATAGCAACGGTGACACCTACGATGGAGAATACGCCAAAGGAAAGCGTCATGGATATGGTACATACACGTTCTCTGACGGCGAGAAATATGAGGGCGAATGGTTCCAGAATCAGCAACACGGAAAGGGAACTTTCTACTTTATGAACAACAACCGCTATGAAGGACTTTGGTTCCGTGACTATCAGCAGGGACACGGAATAATGTACTATTATAACGGTGACAAATACGACGGCAACTGGCAAGAGGACAAACGCTCGGGTAAAGGTAAGTATACCTTTGCCGGCGGCGCTTATTATGACGGCCAGTGGAAAGACGACCAGAAGAACGGCCGCGGATATTTCAACTGGGGCGATGGCACAACCTACGACGGAATGTGGGAAAACAACATGCGCTCGGGCCGCGGAACCAACAAATATGCCGATGGCGATGAATATGTTGGCGATTGGAAAGATGATGTTCAGAATGGTAAAGGCATTTACAAATTCCAGAACGGTGACCGCTATGAAGGCGACTATGTACAAGGCGAGCGCACCGGACAGGGAATCTTCCGCTATGCCAACGGCGACAAATATACAGGCCACTTCAAGAATGGTGACAAAGAAGGGCAGGGGACTTTTGCCTGGCGCAACGGAGACGTCTATACAGGTACATGGCATGACGACATGCCAAACGGATATGGCAAGCTCACCAAGAAGAACGGTGATGTTTTTGAAGGCCAGTTCCGTAACGGAATGGTAGACGGCGAAGTCATTATCCACTATCACGACGGCAGCAAGTTCAAAGGCAACTACCGTAATGGCCGCCGAAACGGTCAGGCCATTGAAGTCGACAAGAGCGGCAACCGCTTCGAAGGTTCATATAGCAACGACATGCGTGAAGGACGATATGTGCAGAAAGACCGCAACGGAAGAGTCGTAGAACAGGGAACTTACGTTCGCGGACGCAAACAAAGAAATCTTTAAGAATCATCTAAAAATAATTTATATTATGGTAATTGACACTCTCGACAAACTGGGCTTCTATGCAAGCCTGAATCCATTGTTCTCGGACATCGTGGATTTCTTGAAAACTAATGATCTGGACGAACTTGAAGAAGGAAAGCACTTCATCAAGGAAAAAGACCTCTTTGTGAACATCCAAATTGCCAAGGGAAAGTCAAAGGAGGAAGCAAAACTGGAAACACACCGAAAGATGATAGACATACAGATTCCGCTTTCCGGCGAGGAAACTTTCGGCTACACTCCTCTTTGTAACCTTCCTGAATTGGAGTATAACGAAGAAAAAGACATCATCAAATACGACAGTCCTGCCGACACCTATGTGACATGCAAGCCCGGAGAAATGGCCATTTTCTTTCCACAAGACGGCCATGCCCCGTGTATCTCTTCTGAACCGACCATCAAAAAGGCCATCTTTAAAGTAAAAGCATAACTGTATTATCAATCAACCATTATTATATTTTTATGGCAACAACAAAGAAAACTGCCCCAAAAGCCCCAAAGGCTACGGCAAAGAAAACAAGTCCCAAACTACCACAACACATCGGACTGGTGAAAAACGACGGATGGCTGGAACCATTCGAGGATGCCATTAAGGGCCGTCACGACCATGCCCTCTGGAAACTCAACCAGATAACACATAATGGTAAGCAGAAACTTTCCGACTTTGCTAACGGACACGTCTACTACGGACTACATCAGACTCCTCGCGGACAGTGGATTTTCCGTGAATGGGCGCCCAATGCTACCGACATTTACCTTGTTGGCGATTTCAACAACTGGGAAGAGAACGAGAAATACCGCTGCAAGCGAATAGAGGGTACAGGAAACTGGGAACTGAAACTGCCGAAGAAGGCCATGAAACATGGCGACCTGTTCAAGATGCACGTCAAATGGAACGGTGGTGAAGGCGAGCGCATTCCGGCATGGATTCAGCGTGTTGTCCAGGACGAACAGACCAAGATATTCTCGGCTCAGGTATGGGCTCCCGAACAACCATACCAGTGGAAAAAGAAGACATTCAAGCCCAACAAGTCTCCGCTGCTCATCTACGAGTGCCACATCGGAATGGGCGAGGATGCCGAGAAGGTGGGAACCTATACCGAATTCAAGGACAACATCCTGCCCCGAGTCATCAAGGACGGCTACAACTGCATCCAGATTATGGCCATTCAGGAACATCCCTATTATGGCTCTTTTGGCTATCATGTGAGCAGCTTCTTCGCTTCCAGCAGCCGTTTCGGAACTCCCGAGGAACTCAAGGCACTCATCGACGAAGCTCACAAGAACGGCATTGCCGTCATCATGGACATCGTCCATTCACATGCCGTTAAGAACGAAGTGGAAGGTCTTGGCAATCTTTGCGGCGACCCCAACCAGTTCTTCTATCCCGGCGACCGCCACGAGCATCCCGCTTGGGACTCGCTTTGCTTCGATTACGGTAAAGACGAAGTCATCCACTTCCTGCTGTCCAACTGTAAATATTGGCTTGAGGAATTCCACTTCGACGGTTTCCGCTTCGACGGCGTCACCTCCATGCTATACTACAGCCACGGCCTGGGCGAGGCATTCTGCAATTATGCCGACTATTTCAACGGTCACCAGGACGACAATGCCATTTGCTACCTGACGCTTGCCAACTGCCTGATTCACGAGGTCAACAAGAACGCCATCACCATTGCCGAGGAAGTATCGGGCATGCCCGGACTTGCTGCCAAGTTTGAAGACGGCGGATACGGTTTCGACTACCGCATGGCCATGAACATTCCCGACTATTGGATTAAGACCATCAAGGAACAGAGCGACGAGAACTGGAAACCGTCAAGCATTTTCTGGGAAGTGAAGAACCGCCGTCCCGACGAGAAGACCATCTCCTATTGTGAGAGCCACGACCAGGCACTGGTGGGCGACAAGACCATCATCTTCCGCCTGATTGATGCCGACATGTACTGGCATTTTGCCAAGAAAGACATCAATGGAGTGGCCGAGCGTGGAATTGCCCTACACAAGATGATTCGTCTGGTAACGGCTGCTGCTATTAACGGTGGTTACCTGAACTTCATGGGCAATGAATTCGGTCATCCCGAATGGATTGACTTCCCGCGCGAAGGAAACGGATGGAGTTACAAATATGCCCGCCGGCAGTGGAACCTTGTCGACAACAAAGATTTGTGCTATCACTGGTTAGGCGACTTCGACCGTGAGATGCTTCGTGTCATCAAGAGTCAGAAGAATTTCCAGAACACGCCCGTTCTGGAAATATGGCACAACGACGGCGACCAGGTGCTGGCATTCATGCGAGGCGATTTGGTATTTGTCTTCAACTTCTCGCCCACACAATCGTTTACCGATTATGGCTTCCTTGTTCCTACTGGCAGCTACGACGTGGTGCTCAACACCGACTCGAAGGATTTCGGCGGCTTCGGGTTTGCCGACGATTCGGTGACCCATGTGACCAACTACGACCCGCTTTATGTGGAAGACCACAAGGAGTGGCTTAAATTGTACATCCCGGCACGTAGTGCTGTAGTCCTTAAGAAGAATTGAAAGAATCATCCCTGCGCAATAGCACCGTCACCGTCAAGGTGATGTGTGCTATTGTATTTCTTGTGTTCACCTTCTGCTTCCTGTTCTTTTATCAGGCAGAATCGCTTACCTATCTCCAGCATGTACTTTCTGGAGGCAGGACTCATTACGACCGCACCGTCGGAGGTATCATCCTCATCCTTATCCTCATACTTGTCCAACAGGCAGTATATCGTATCACGCACCTCTACAAGCGCGGCCATGCGCTGACCTATTTCCCGTCCATTCTGATACTCACGGTGCTCACCGATGTCACCACCGACGGGCACATTCCCTTTCATTGGGTTTGGCTCTCGCCGTTGTTGCTGATAGCATTTGTTGCCCTTGCATGGCTGAGCAAGCAGTTTGAAACCTACGAGCCAGGCCAAGACAATCCCGGGCTGTTCTCACGTCAGATGTGGATTAACATGCTTACCATGTTCGTCATGTTCCTCTTTGCGTGTCTTTTCAGCAACCGCGACGAGGTGCTCCACAATCGCCTGAAAGCCGAGATGCTCATTCAGCAGAAGCAGTATCAGCAAGCTTCGGAAGTGGGGAAGAGGTCGCACGAGACCGACAGCAGCCTCACCATGTTGCGCGTCTATGCGCTGGCACAGACAGGCCAGCTGGGCAGCCGTCTCTTTGAATACCCGATAGTCGGAGGTCAAGACGTGATGCAGCCCAACGGCACCTCCGTCAAGCCCTTGATGATTTCTCCAAATCAAATCAGGCTGATGAACAAAAACCGGAAGACACGGAATGATTGTCTGCTGACCAAGCATCTGCTTGCCTGCGACCTTGATGCCTTTGCCCGCGACATCAAAAAAACATACGACATCGACTCCGTTCCATTGCCCCGCCATTATCGCGAGGCCCTGGTGCTCTATACCCATTTGCGCAGTCATCGTGTGCTCACATACCACGACAGCGTACTTGATGCCGACTACGAAGATTTACGCAAGCTCCAGCGCCGCTATCCCGATCTGTCCGCCCGCCAGACCGCCATCCGCGACACCTACGGCAACACCTACTGGCATTATTATCTAATGAAGAAGTAGACTCCCTCCAAACCTCTCCGAGGGGAGGAGAGCTCCCTAAATGTGGCCTACAACTGGACGATGCGGGGCACGGATGGAGCCATGCGCAAGTGCTTCAAGCAGGACAACATCGAGAACGGATTTTCGAGCCGTGTGCTGGTGGCAGAGATACCTGACTCGTTAAATATGTCTTTTACGTTATTTTACGTTATTTGTAAACAAAATTAAGATTTGTCGCGCTTTTGCTTGCATAGTTTGTAAAATGTTCGTACCTTCGCGCCTGATAATTTTCTAATCAAAAATGAATGCTAATGAAAAGAAATGGACTCTTTTTGGCTATTCTGCTCTTGGTGCCGTTGGCAATGATGGGGCAGGATAAGAAGAAAACTATCGAATTGCCTGACTGGATGGCCAATATCACGGAGCGGTTTGAGTTTCACGGCTACGGGCAGGCGGGTTACACATGGAAGCAACAGGACGGACGGCAGACGAACTCGCTGGACCTGAAGCGCATGCTCTTCTGGGTGAAGGGGCGCATCACAGACCGCTGGTCGTTTATGTTCATGCATGACTTTTCGAGCGTGGTGCAGGAGTTCTACACGGACTACCGCATCACGAACGACAAGGCGCTGACGGTGCGCTTCGGACAGTTCAAGAACTCTTATACGCTGGAGAATCCGCTCTCGCCGACGAAGATGGAACTCATCGACGTGTATTCGCAGGGTGTGACCTACCTGTCGGGTTGCGGCAGCGATCCGCTCTTCGGCGTTCAGTACGGGCGCGACCTGGGACTGATGATCTACGGCGACCTGCTGAAGAACCATCTCTACTATGAGTTGGCGGTGATGCAGGGCCAGGGTATCAACATCAAGGACAAGAACAACCAGAAGGACGTGATAGCCCGTCTGGATGTGCGTCCGGTGGAGAATTTCCGCGTGGTGGTCAGCGGTCAGTTGGGCACGGGCCATGCGGTGGCTGAATCGAAGTATAACCCCGAGGTGCAGGTAGGCGACGACTACAAGCGCAACCGCTGGTCGGCCGGTGCCGAATGGAAGAGCCGGGTGAAGGGCGTGGATTACTGGAAGACGCGCGCGGCGAGCGTGCACGGCGAAGTGCTGGGCGGTAAGGACGGCGACGTGAGGAGTTTTGGTGCCTACGTGACGGGTTGTGTGCCTGTGTGCCAGGCATTGGACGTGGTCGGCTCGGTGGATTACTTCAACTATAACACGGATCAGGACATGAAGCAGACGAACTTCACGCTCGGCCTTCAACACTGGTTCTTCCGTACGTGCCGTGCGCAAGTGCAATACACGCTGGCTAATCCCTGCAACATGAATCAGAAACACTACGGTACGCTCCAGGCGCAGGTGCAGGTGGCGTTTTGATGGGGTTTTATCGTTATCGCGTTATGGCGTTATGGCGTTATTACGTTATGTCGTTATTACGAAAAAATTAATTATTAAATAAATGTTTATCAAGATTATTCTTACCGTTGTGTTCCTCGTCGTTACGGTCGGCGTGGGACTTTATTCGCGCAAACAGGCCTCCAGCGTAGATGGCTTCGTGTTGGGTGGCCGTGCCGTGGGCCCTTGGCTGACGGCTTTTGCCTTCGGAACCAGTTATTTCTCGGCGGTGGTCTTCGTGGGCTATGCCGGACAGTTCGGTTGGAAATACGGTCTTTCGTCCGCATGGATTGGTATAGGTAATGCCGTGATCGGTTCTTTGCTGGCTTGGATCGTGCTGGGACGGCGCACGAAACTGATGACGCAGCATATCCAGAGCCGCACGATGCCCGATTTCTTCGGCACGCGCTTCGATTCGCAGGGGCTCCGCGTGGTGGCCTCGGTCATCGCCTTCGTGTTCCTGATTCCCTATACGGCGGGTGTCTATAAGGGCATCAGCACACTCTTCGAGATGGGCTTCGGCATACCATACGAGTATTGCGTTGTCATCATGGCTATCCTCACCGCCGTTTACGTCATCCTTGGCGGTTATCGCGCCACGGCGATGAACGACTTCATTCAGGGTGTCATCATGCTCTTCGGCATCGTGACCATCATTGCCGCCGTGCTGGCTCAGAAGGGCGGACTGGTGGAGGCTTTCCACCAGATGGCACAGATACCCTCCGATACCAACCCGGCTGAGAACGGCGGTTTTGCATCGCTCTGGGGTCCCGATCCCTGGAACCTCCTGGGCGTGGTCATCCTGACATCATTAGGAACTTGGGGATTGCCGCAGATGGTGGGCAAGTTCTATTCCATCACCGACGAGAGTGCCATCCATCGCGGCACGGTCATCTCCACCATCTTCGCCCTTGTGGTGGCTGGCGGATGTTATTTCCTCGGCGGCTTCGGACGCCTGTTCGGTGTGCCTCCCACATTGCCCAACGGCCGTCTGGACTTCGACGCCATCGTTCCCGGCATGCTCGAGACGCTCCCCGACATATTGATAGCACTCGTGGTGCTGCTCGTGCTCTCAGCCTCGATGTCAACGCTGGCTTCGCTGGTGCTGACCTCTTCGAGCACCATGACGCTCGACCTGATCTACCGCGACAAGAAGTCGGAAGAAGGTGAGGTGAAAGAAGGCACCATCGACGACGAGGTGGCCGAAAAGATTGAACGCCGCAAGGTGGTCGTGATGCGTGTGCTGATCGTGTTCTTCATCGTGATTTCGCTGATGATAGCACTGAATCCTCCCACGTTCATTGCCCAGTTGATGGGTATCTCGTGGGGTGCGCTGGCCGGTGCCTTCCTGGCTCCTTTCATGCTGGGCCTCTATTGGAAGCGCGTGACCACGGCCTCCGTATGGGCATGCTTCATCTGGGGCGTGGGCATCACGGTCATCAACATGCTGGCCGGCAATCCCATCTCGCCCATCAACTGCGGTGCCATTGCGATGGTGGGCGGTTTTGTCGTGGTGGCCTTGGTGAGTGTGCTTACCAAGCCTCTGCCTTCCAACTATGTTGCCAACGTGTGGAAGTGCTACGAGTGAGCCCTGTTCGTTGAACATCATTTCAAACATACCGTAGATGATAGCAATTGTCGGTGGTGGGGCGGCAGGTTTCTTTGCTGCCATTCGGGCCAAGGAAGTCAGTCCCCTGTCAGATGTTGTCATCTTCGAGAAAGGCCCTAAGCCTTTGGCAAAGGTTGCGGTGACTGGTGGCGGTCGCTGCAACCTTACTAATTCATTCGCGGGCGTAGCCGATTTGCGCAGCGTCTATCCCCGTGGCCACA
The DNA here is from genome assembly GCA_017428925.1 of Prevotella sp. Classification (GTDB taxonomy): domain Bacteria; phylum Bacteroidota; class Bacteroidia; order Bacteroidales; family Bacteroidaceae; genus Prevotella. The sequence continues at coordinate 27,442 of JAFRPY010000008.1, forward strand.
ACCTGATGAAGCGCCTTTTCAAGACCTTCGACTATCGCGATGCCTACAAGTGGTTCGAGAGTAGGGGAGTGTCCTTGGTCACACAGGCCGATGAGTGCGTCTTCCCCCAGTCGCAGTCGTCGCAGAGCATCATCGACTGCCTCCTCAGCGAGTCCAGTCGCCTTGGCGTAAAGATAAAGACCGGTCACACCCTTGCCGGCATCACGCCGACGGCCGACCGTCTCATTCTTCATTTCCAGGGTGCTCAGCCCGATGTCGAAGCCCGTGCGGTAGTCATCACCACGGGCGGTCATCCCCATCCCTCATCGTTCGACTACCTCAGCAGCCTTGGCCACGAGATTGTTCCCCCCGTGCCGTCGCTTTTCACCTTCAACATTGCCGATCAGGCTTTTCGCGACCTGATGGGCACCGTAGTTGCCAATGCCAAGATGTCGGTTGCCGGCGAGCGTATGCATAGCGAGGGCCCCCTGCTCATTACTCATTGGGGCATGAGCGGCCCCTGTGTGCTGCGCCTTTCCTCGTATGCCGCCCGTTGGTCGAGCGAGCGCAACTACCATTTCCGTGTAGCCGTCAACTGGGTGGGTGAGAGCAACAGTGCTGTCGTTGCCCAGTCGCTTACCGATCTGTCTGCCCAGCATGGCGCCCGTCAGCTCGACAATGTCCATCCTTTCGGCCTTCCCTCGCGCCTATGGACCTATCTGTTGCAGAAGTCGGGCCTTCCCCCGCAAAGACGCTGGGGCGAGTTAGGGCGCAAGGGCATCAACCGCCTCGTGGAACTGCTCACCAACGATGTTTATGTAGTAGAGGGCAAGAGCCGCTGGCGCGACGAGTTTGTCACGTGTGGCGGTGTTTCCCTATCGTCTATCAGTTCCAGCACCCTTCAGAGCAAGCATGTCCCCGGCCTATTTTTCGCTGGCGAGGTGACCGATGTAGATGCCGTCACTGGAGGTTTCAATCTCCAGGCCGCCTGGACCATGGGATATGTTGCCGGCGAGCAAAGTGCGCTTTTTTAGAAAATAGTGTACGTCCTGCCGGGGCGGGTATCAATGTCGTATTCGTAGACTTTGCGAATGTCGGCTGACTGCGTTTCTTCGGATTTCTTCTCTGGTGATAATAGCGGTTCCTTAATGGAAGCCGACTGAAGCAGATGGTTCGGGCAGTCACCCTCAGCAGGGCGAAGTCGCTTGCCAGTGAGTTTCCAGTAAGAACGCAGGCGGAGCGTTCCGCCAATGGTTGAATGGATGACGGCTTTCTCTATCTTGCCGTTTTTCCATGTGATATCCACGATAAACCCACCTCGCGCACGCAATCCTTTTACTTCACCTGTATTCCAAGCATCGGGAAGGGCAGGGAGGAGGTGGACGGCACCATCATGGCTTTGCAGGAGCATCTCGCAAATGCCGGCAGCAAAGCCAAAATTGCCGTCGATTTGGAATGGCGGATGAGCATCGAATAGATTTGGATAGGTTCGCCCGTCGGGATACTCCCTCGTCTTCCTGTCATCAGGGAGTAGGTGGAGCATGTTCTTGACAATCTGGAAGGCATGGTTGCCGTCGAGCATCCTTGCCCAGAAATTAATCTTCCATCCCAAACTCCAGCCCGTAGCCATATCACCACGTTGCCGCAAGGTGGTCATAGCAGCGCGGAACAGGTCGGGATGGGTATAGGGTGAAATTTGGTTGGAGGGATACAGCCCGTAAAGATGGGAAATATGCCTGTGCTCGTCGTTGGGGTCGTCGCCGTCGATAATCCATTCCTGCAGTTGACCGTATCGCCCTATTTGCATGGGCGGCAGTTTTTCAATAGCGTTTTTGAGGCGCTGTGTGGTAGCATCGGTGATGTTGAGTTCACGGGCTGCCTGAATAGTCTGGTTGAATACGTCGAAGACAATCTGGTTGTCCATGGTAGAACCGGCTGTGACGGTAGTTTTCTTTCCCATGGGACCATGTTCTGGCGACACCGTAGGTGCGGTGACCAACCATCCATATTGTGGATGTGGCTGCATATAGTCGAGCAAGAATTCGGCAGCACCTTTCATCGTAGGCCAGTGTTGCGCAAGGAAAGATTTGTCGCCTGTGAAAAGGTAGTGCTGCCAAAGATGTGTAGTGAGCCATGCACCACCTGTTGGGAACATGCCCCATGTGGTACCGTCAACAGGACCGGCTATACGCCAAAGGTCTGTATTATGGTGAGCCACCCAACCCTTACAGCCATACATCTCTTTAGCGGTAATTGCTCCAGTGTGGCTTAGGTCGTCAATCATACTGAACAATGGCTCCTGCGTTTCTTGCAGATTACCCACCAAGGCGGGCCAATAGTTCATTTCGGCATTGATGTTGATGGTGTATTTCGAGTCCCACGGCGCATTCATCTTGTCGTTCCATACACCCTGAAGGTTGGCGGGTTGTCCACCGGGCTGCGATGATGAAATAAGCAGGTAGCGGCCATATTGCATCATCAGCGACACCATATCCATATCTTTTCCCTCGGCAAAAGCAGCCAGGCGCTTGTCGGTTTCCAGGCTTGAGTTCTCAGACTTTGGTAGCATGAGCGACACCCGGTTGTACTGCTCCTGGTATTTCCTGAGATGATCCTTCAGCAGTTGCTTGTACGACTTTGCACGCACGCTGCTCAGCACCTCGTTGTTCTTCGCCGTGGGATTGCCGCTCACGTCGTGGTAGTTCACGAAATTGGTGGCAGCCACAATGTAAAGGACGACATCTGTGGCATCTGTAATCCTGAGTTCCTGATTGTCGAGTGTCACCTTGCCGTCAGCCTTCACTTCAATACGACACTCAGCAGTCAGACCACCCTTGATGCCCTCTTGCTCCACATTCTTCACCGTTGCGGAAATCTGTTGCAAATAAGGTTTCTTTCCGGAAACAGCAACGGGGAACACCTTTGCTTCCAGAGGCGTCTCGAAGCCCACATTTATCGACAGAGCCCCCTTCTTGCTGGCCTTGACGTGGACAACAATCACGTTGTCGGCCTGGGATGCGAAGACCGTACGTTCGTATCTGACACCGTTATAAGTATAAGATGTGCTGGCAAGGGCATCACCAAGATTCAGTTCACGCCGGTAATCGCTCACGCCGTTGTGTCCCAGCTTCAGCTTCACGCTGCCCAGCGGGAGGAAGCGCATACCATGAGGACCAGGGAAGAAATACTTGTCAAGAATGGCATGGGCCGCCTCTTCGAGGCCACAGAAAATCGAGTCGCGAACCTCTTGCAGATGAGCCTTAGCCTCCGGACTGTTATTGTTGTGGGGCGAACCGCTCCAGAACGTTTCCTCGTTAAGTGCAATCTCTTCGGTGTCAGTTTTGCCATATACCATTGCGCCCAAATGGCTGTTGCCCACTGGCAGTGCCTCAAGCCAATGGCTGGCAGGCTGGCTATACCATAGCCGGTGTTGCTGTGCCGTTGCCGTAGCGGCTATCAGACAGAGTATCCATGTCGAAAATACCTTTTTCATTTTTTGTTGACAAAGATACACATATTATTCCATTTATTACTATGTTTACACCCACATTTTACCAAATCACAAAAATATGCTACAAATGATAAAGACGTTTTTCGATATTTTCACATGCAATATTACTTATATTTTTGGAAATAACACTATCTTTGTACAAAAATTGAGAAAATGAGAAAATGAGAAAATGAAAAGAATATTTGTTTCACTTCTAATGATGATTATGTGGGGCGGGCTTACGGCTGTTGCCCGGCAATCATCCAAACCACCAAACGCCCAAACCACCAAACGACCAAACCACCAAACCACCAAACCACCAAACGCCCAAACCACCAAACGCCCAAAAGTGGCACTGGTGCTTAGCGGCGGCGGCGCAAAGGGTATGGCTCACATCGGAGCACTGAAAGTGATTGAACGTGCGGGTATACCCATCGACATCATTGCCGGCACCAGCATGGGAAGCATTGTGGGCGGGCTCTATGCCACGGGAAAGGATGCCCAGACGCTGGACTCCATTGTACGTTCACTTGACTGGGGCTATGTGCTTTCAGACAGGGAGGACCTGAGCCACCAAAGTCTGCACGAACGGAAGAAACAAAACACATACATCTATACGAGGGCCATCGGGCTGCGAAAACAACCGACGGCTACGGGCGGTGGTTTCGTTCAAGGAAAAAACATCGGCGGACTGTTCCAGAAACTTACCTCTCCCTATACCGACTCCATTGATTTCAACCAGCTTCCCGTCCCGTTCGCCTGTGTGGCTACCAACATGGTTGACAACACGGAATATGTGTTCCATAGCGGTGTGCTGAGCCAGGCCATGCGTGCCAGCATGTCGATACCTGGTGCGTTCTCGCCCGTCAGGATGGGCGATATGGTGCTTGTCGACGGTGGATTGCGAAACAATTTCCCAGTAGACGTGGCCAAGGAAATGGGAGCCGACATCGTGATTGGGGTGTCGGTGCAGGAAAAGTTGCGTACAGCCAACGAGCTGAACAGCACGGCCAGCATTCTGCTGCAACTCATAGATGCCAACTGCAAGAACAAATACGACGAAAATGTAAGTATGACCGACGTTCCCATCATGGTCGACGTTCATGGATATAGTGCGGCCAGCTTCAACAAGGCGGCTATCGACACGCTCATCCGTCGTGGTGAGGAAGCCGCCATGAGCCAGTGGGACAGACTCATGGAAGTGAAGAGCCGGCTTGACTCCTTGTCTACCACCAACCCCCTAAACCACCAAACCACCAACCCCCTAAACCACCAAACCACCAACCCCCTAAACCACCAAATAAAAGATGTGCGCTACGAGAACATGACCAAGATGGATGCCCTGTTCCTGCGTTCAAAATACAAACTGAACGTAGGCGACAGCATCGACGACAATAAGGCCAGCCTCGTTACAACAACCATACGCCGAGACCTGTTCTACAAAGAAGCCACTTATCGTTTCGACATTCAGTCCCCAACGTCGGATGCCGTAGTCATCTTTACGGCCAGCACCCAGAAGGGCAGTCAGCTTAACGTTGGCCTTCGGTTTGACAACGAGGAGATGGTGGCCATGCAGGCCAATGCCGCTATCTCCTTGGGCACAAAAGTTCCGGGACAGGCCGACGTTACCTTGCGCTTGGGAAAAAGGATACTGGCCAAAGCCAACCTTGCCCTCTTCCCGTGGAGCTACGTCAGGCCGTCCTTGTCGTACGAGTTCCGGCACAACGACATCAACACCTATAGCGAAGGCATAAAGAGCCATAACATGACCTACAACCAGCATACTGCCGACCTGAAACTGTTCAACTTCGACGTGAGAAACTTCAACTTCAGTCTGGGAGCATCGTGGGATTACTACCACTACAACAACCTGCTGGTCAGCTATCGTCCCGAGCTTCAGGTCGGTTTGATGGCCGATGCCCATTACTATACCTACTACGCCCAAGTAGAATTTAACAGCGAAGACAACTGGAATTTCCCCACCGCCGGTTCAAGATTCAGGGCATACTATTCATACGTTACCGACGACCTTATTCATCTTGACCATTCCGTGGGTATGCGCCAATACAGCCTCATGTGGCGAACATCGCTGCCAGTTGGTTCTAGAATGACCTTGCGCCCAGTCATCTACAGCCGTTTCGTTTACGGAAACAATATTCCTGGAATTCTGAAAAACATGATTGGGGGACCATTCTTCTCTCACTACGTCAGCCAGCAAATGCCCTTTCCAGGGGTTAAACACATCGAGGAAGTCAGAGACAAATTCCTGGCCGTGACGTTGCAGGCACAGTTAAAGATTACGCCGAGCAGCATCTTCCTGGCCCACTTTGCAGCTGCCCAAGACTCGCCCACAGTGAACCGGCTGCTGAACTACAGAACCCGTCTCGGCGGTTCCCTCAGTTACTATTTCGTCACCATGTTCGGCCCGCTGGGCGCTTCAGTCGGTTATAGCAACATCTCAAGCGGTTTCTATTATTACGTTAACTTGGGATATCAGTTCTGACTTATCACTTCCAATCTCTTTTTGCCTGTGTAACGAATAGTCTTGGCGTTGCCGCCAACAACAACGATCTTGAAACCTTGCGACAGGTTTGCCCCGCGATAGTTGCCTTGCCGTTTATTGATGACAAGTTTACGGAGACGGTCGTTCCAATTGAAGGTAACCTTGCTATAACGGCCCTGTTCGTATTCCATCGTTTCCCCATCGTCTTCGTATAATGTAAATGTGGCATCGTGGCCGGGATAGATACGAATCTCGATGGGTTCTGACGATTTGTCTGATGCAAACTGACGGACTGGTCCGTAGGGAAGGATGCTGCCGGCCTTTACAAAAACGGGAATGTGCGTATGGTCTGTCGGAGTAACAACGACAGCTCCTCCTGTGTATAGCTGGTTGGTGTAATAATCATACCAGCCAGCATTGTTTTTCGGGAGATATGTTTGCCATGAATTTACGTCCGGTTCAGTAACAGGACTTATCAACAACGACTTTCCAAACATGTATTCATATTTCTGTTTCAAAGCTTCCACATCGTCAGGGAAATCGAATACCAGGGGGCGCATCAGCGTGGAACCATTGAAACAGACATCGGCAGCTGCCGAATAGATGTAAGGCAAAAGCCGGTAGCGTTCTTCTAAACAGCCGGCAATGACGGCCTTTGCCTCGTCGCCATAGTTCCAGGGCTCTGTATTGCTCATGTATCCATGCACACGCATCAATGGCAAGTATACCGATGTTTGTATCCATCGGAGCATGCGTTGGATATATGCCTTGTCGTGATACTGGTTGCCTGGGCGGAAAAAGCCTCCGGCATCGTAAGTCCACCACGGAATACCGGCTGCCTGAATGCCTAATCCGGCTGTTATCTGTCTCCGGAATGTTTCCCAGTCGTTGCCCACATCGCCCGACCAAAGTGCAGTTCCATAACGCTGAATGCCGGCATAGCCGCTGCGGGTGAGAATCATAGGACGTTGGTTGGGCTGGTCTTTAAGCAAACCTTCGTAAACCGTCTTGTTGACCATGAGGGGATAGACATTACGGAACAATTCTCCTGGATATTGTCCACCACAGATGCGCCGTCCCACCAAGTCGTCGTTCTCGGGTTCCGTGGCATCCTGCCACCAGGCATCAATACCCAGAGGCACCAGCCTCTCACGGAAATGTTGCCAGTAGGCTTGGGCGGATTTTGGGTTAAAGAAGTCAATCCAATCCGTATTCGGTATGTAGTGGCCTTCGTACAGCATCTTTTTGCCTATCGTCGAGTTCTTGTCAATTTTCGACCATACACTGACCATCAGCCGCATGTTCATGGCATGCAAGCTGTCGGTAAGTGCCTTTGGGTTAGGATAATACTCTTCGTCAAAAGTCATCGAGTTCCAACCGTACTTACCCCAGTACTGCCAGTCTTGTACTATTACATCTATAGGCAGCTGCTCGTGGCGGAATCTTCGGGCTGTCTGTAATATTTCATCCGACGAATGGAACCGCTCGCGGCAGTGGATATATCCCAGAGCCCATTTTGGCATCATGGGCGCATTGCCCGTAAGCTGCCTGTAGGAAGCAATAATTTCATCGGGAGAACCAAGGAAAACGGTATAGTCAACCATTTGTGCCACTGGCGAACGGAAAACGGTTTCGTCGCCCTTCTTCCTGAAGTAAAGCACGGGAACATCGTCGTGGGTCAGTTCGGCCTCTATTTTATGAGTACCAGCTGTCAGGTATACCATTTGAGAGGCTGTCGGCGGCAACCAAAGGTTCTGCATGTCGATAACCGTTTTCCTGTCTATGGCAAGATGATGGCGCCGGGCCATTTTTTGTCCCGTGTCGAGTAGTATGGCATATTCTCCAGCCTCTTCGGTCTCGATGGTTGCCGTGAAACGGTTCCGTTCCCTTATTTCCCTTTTTCCTCCTTCAGTTGTGGTAACGTTGACTTCTTCGCGTTCTCCCTCAGCCTGTTCCCGGGTAAGCACGACCTTTTTGTCGCAAGGGTTAAACTCAGTCATTCCATAGTTGTTCCAAAGAATGCCATAGCCCTTGCTGGAAATCATCAAAGGGATAGACGTCTGAGTGTTCACCTGAGTCAAGCGCCGTGACAATCCGAAGATATTGCTGAAACCATCTTGAAACTGTCCTAATCCATATTGGAACTCTTCGCCATCCTCTTGGCCAGCATGGAATGACAGCTGAGCCTCAAATGCTTGCCACTCAGATATGTTGACGGGATGCAACTGGTGACGGGTGGCCACAAAAACCACTTTTCCCGCCTTATTCCTGATTTCAACGAAACCATTTACATCATTCACTTTGACATCCACTTGTTCTTTGGAGTCATAATTGTTGTTTACGTATATCAAATTATCGTTGTCGCTAAATAATTTGTCAAGATTAGTCGAAGCATCTTCAGTATACTGAATCCTGACAGCATTTGGCGCAACGGTATTAATGATAAACCGGCCTTTGCCCTCCGCCCATACCGTAATACCTGCAGAGAGCATAACAAAGAAGAATAATGCTTTCTTCATACAGAGAATGATATTGTTTCGTTGGTTTTGTCAGAAGTTTAGAACTTTACGTTTAGGCTGCTACCTTGATATGAAACATTCTTCTGACTGCCATCAGGCATAATAATAGTGAACTGTCGTGATTTGAGCATACCCGGATAATCTCCTTTTCGGTCGCCAATGGTCATCGTTTGCGTCTTGTCGTTCCATTGGAATGGAATTATGGCATAGACACCTTTCTCATAGTTATAGTTGTCGCCTTCATCCTCATAGAGTGTGAATGTTCCGTCGGCTCCTGGATAGACGTGTATTTCTAGATTGTCCCAGGCCTTCTCGCCAACGTATTGCATCTCTGGTCCTAAAGGTAGGATACTACCGGCACGGACGAACATAGGAACACGGTCGAGTTGAGTCTGTAGGGTAACGGTCTGTCCACCCTTAAACCGACGGTTCGACCAGAAGTCATACCAATCGGTGCCTTTGGGCAGATATTTGGTTGTTGTCTTGCTTGAGGTGAAGTCCGCCTTCTGAAGGTTGTTTGCATCATAAGCGTCTTTCTTATCCCAGCCACTCATGGCATCTTCCTTGATGATAGCCTCTTTTGTGTATTGGGCCTCCACGATTGGTGCTGCAAGGATTGAGCGTCCAAACATGAATTCATCAGTCATGTCCCACACATGGCGGTCTTCAACGAAATCGCTGAATAGCGGCCGGAGATAGCTCTCGTTGTTGCTTGTCACCTGCCAGGCTGTACTATATAAATAAGGTATGAACCTATATCGAAGGCGAATCATCTTCTCTATGGCATCATAGACGGGTTCACCCTTTTTACCGAACTGCCAGATTTCGCGTGGAGCATCAGCACCATGACTACGGAAGATGGGGCAGAAGAGCCCGTATTGCATCCAACGCACATATAATTCCTGATATTGTGGGTTATGCGGAGCCGAGCCGGGGCCTTTTGTGTTATAGGAACCGCAGAAGAAACCACCGATATCGGTATTGAAGTTGGGATTTCCCGTCAACGAATAGCTCAGTCCTGCAGGTATTTGTTTACGCAACATGTCCCATGATGATGCCACATCGCCACTCCACATATTCGAACCATAGTGTTGCTGTCCAGCAAAGGCCGAACGTGTCATGATGAAAACACGTTTGTCTGACGATTCTTTTCGTTGTGCCTGATAAACACCGCGCACCGTCTCCAAAGGAAAGGCATTGCGCAACGAGCGCCAAGTACCTCCATAGACCTTATGGTCGTAATCGCTCTCTCTCGGGTTGAAAAAGTCAGGATCGGTGGAATCCATCCACCAACCATCAGTTCCGTAATCGAAAAGCGTTTTCAGATATTTCCAATAGATGTCGCGTGCTTCAGGACTGAAGGCATCGTAGACCTTAACGCCTGAAGGATACTTCATCACGGGAGGCCAGATGTGGGATATTCCGCTCTGTGGCCATGTCTCGAAGGGCATGAGCAAACCTTTCTCGTTGAGTTCCCTGAACTGCTGGGTCTGCGGTCCGAAACTGGCCCATATACTAATCATGAAGTGAGCATTCTTTTTATGGACATCGGCTATCATTCGTTGACCGTCGGCATATTCTTCAGCTAGAAAATCCATCGCATTCCACAAGTAGTTAGAACCCCAGTACTGCCAGTCCTGAATGATTCCGTCGAGTGGAACTTGCAATTCCCGGTAGCGGTCAACTATACCGAGTAATTCCCTTGAGCTCTTATAGCGTTCCTTACACTGCCAGAACCCATAGGTCCACAGGGGGAACATCGGAACGTCGCCAGAGAGATGGCGCATTTGGGCAATCACACCATCGGCAGAACCTCCATACATGAAATAATAGTCAACTGCCTCGCCAACTTCGGATGAGAAACTCATGCCTTTGGCATCGTCATCGAATTGCGTGGGCGAATAGTTGTCCCAATAGATTCCCCAGCCTTTAATACTCTGCAATACGTTTTGAAAATCCTCCAAGTTCGACTGTTCCATACGCTTGTGCTCACCACGGCGGTTCATCTTCCCGTTCTGAATCGTTCCAAGGCCGTAAATGGCTTCATCTTTGTCCAGAGAGAACGTCTGGGTAATACGGAAAGAACCTGCATCAGCGCCTTCCTTACGTTCATCGAAAGAGAACGCTTTCTCGCGTAAAAGTGTCTTGCCCTTGGCCGTTGAGAAGGTAATCGCTCCTGTCTTTTGATCTACCTTCACCGTCAATGACTCGCTGCTCAGGACGTTTCCTTTGCGGATGAGCGTCACATTCTCGGGTTGAGCAGTCACAACTAGGTTTTTCGGCACATATTCCTTTCCCACAAGCGTTTTCGTAACACGTACAATTGTGGGTGTATAGAATTCGGCCTTGATTTCTGTATTACCTACTTGCTGCCGCATAACCCCTTGTGCCATTGCAGCTACTGACGATACTACCAAAAAACAAATTGCACTTATTCTTTTCATTTTTGCGAATATTCGACTATTATTTCCTTCTTTTGCAAAGCGATGATCCAGTATGGTTTATTCGGTCAGCTCTCTGGCAATGATATCCGCCATTTTCTGTGCGCCCTTATCATTGGGATGAATGCCGTCGGGCTGCACCAAATCGGCACTTTCTGCAAACAGGGTATGCAGGTCGATGACTTTCAGTCCATATTGTTTTGCAACCTCCTGCTGAATGGGGATGATGTTGTTGACAATTACGGAATCGCTGATGTCCCAAGACGGTTTAAAGGCTGGAATAGGAGTGCACAGGTAGATGCGTGGCTTTGCCAAGGCAGGGGCTAACGATGTAATCATCTGTTCCAAATCTTGCCTGAACGCTGCGCCATACTGCCAGTTTTGCGGTTTAGAGTCGTTGGTGCCCAGTTTGATAATAACAATATCGAGATTGAATGCCAGGGCATCTTTCCAGGCCGTTTCATTCATATATGGTAAATCACCTTTATTGAGCATCGTGCGGCCGCTCACTCCAAAGTTCTTCACCCAATAGTCTTTACCAAGTTTTCTCTGAAGCCGGGCAGGATAACCATGCTGAGTGGCCATATCAATACCGTGTCCGTCGGTAATACTGTTGCCGATACATGCCACACGGATGGCATTTGGACTTGGTGTTTGGCGGGCTTTCAGCCAGTTGCCCAAATCGGTCAGCATCTGGTCGTGATATTTGAACCAAGGCCCGAAGCCAAATCCGTGGTCACCGCCAGGATAGATGAACATGCTGCACTCGTTACCTGCATTGCGCATGGCTGAATAATAGGCAATGCCGTTGGTGACGGGCGGCACAAGCCTGTCGTCGTTTGCCATTATAATAACTGCCGGAGGAGTCAGATGACGTTTTACGGCGTTCTGGGTAGAGAAGTCGTGAACCATTGCCGGATTCTTTTGGTCTTCACCAAGGAAGTTGCGACACGACCAAACGTGTGATACTTTTTCGTCCATCGAGATGACGGGATAGAACAGGATGGTGAAATCGGGACGAACATCAAAATCAGAATGTGTAGAGATGACCGAGGCCAAATGTCCGCCAGCAGAGAATCCCATGATGCCCACATCGCGGGGATTAATGCCCCAGACGGCGGCCGAATCACGAACGATACGTATTCCTTTCTCAACATCTCCTATCGGACGGGTACGGTCTCCTTCAGGAAGCCGATAGTTTACCACGAAGTAGGCAATGCCTTGTTGGTTCAGCCATTCGGATGCCTGATAGCCCTCGTGGCTGTTTGAAAGTACCGAGTAACCACCACCAGGGATTCCGACAATAGCTTTTCCGGAAGAAGTGGCTGGAAGGAAACAAACCATCTGCGCCTTGGCATCATCGGTTAAATCGATTGTAAATTTTCTGGCTGTTTGTGCCTGCATGGCCAGTGCGGCTGCCAGCAGGCAAACGGTTGTCAGTGTTTTTTTTGTTTTCATAATTTAATTATGCTTGATGATGTTTTTCCTGCAAAGCTAATAAAATTTATTGAATAACGGCGGGGTTTGTTACAAATTGATTGATAGTTGAAACATTTGGCGGCCGACGATAGGATGAATATTCGTAATTTTGCGGCGTCTTAGCTTTTGGGCGATATTCACTAAAAAACAATTATTTATATGAAACATTTATTCAAACCTGTTTTATCCCTGGTGTTGACGGTTTGCGCTACTGCAACCTATGCACAGGGATTAAAAGACGCTTACAAAAACTATTTCAGGATTGGCGTCGCACTCAATGTTCGTAACGCAACCACTCCCGAGCAGATGGAGCTCGTGAAGAGGGAGTTCAACAGCGTCACCGCTGAGAACGACATGAAACCCGAACCCACCGAGCCGAAGGAGGGTGAGTTCAACTGGGAGAATGCCGACAAGATTGCCAATTTCTGCCGTGCCAATGGTATCAAGATGCGCGGCCACTGTCTGATGTGGCACTCGCAGATTGGTAAATGGATGACCGACAGCCCCACTAAAGAAGTTTTCTACCAGCGCATGAAGAACCATATCAAGGGCGTCGTCGGCCGTTATAAGGATGTGGTATATTGCTGGGACGTGGTGAACGAGGCCATGACCGACGACAAGAACGCCGTAGATCCCTATCGCCAGAGCGCGATGTATAAACTCTGTGGCGACGAGTTCATCGCCAAAGCCTTCCAGTATGCCCGCGAGGCCGACCCCAAGGCTTTGCTTTTCTACAACGACTACAACGAGTGCGACCCCGTGAAGAGCCAGCGCATCTACAACATGGTGAAGGCCATGAAGCAGGCCGGTGTACCCATCGACGGTATTGGCATGCAGGGGCATTATAATATTTATGGTCCTACCGAGAAGGAGGTCGACGACGCTATCAAGCTTTACAAGAAGATTGTAAAGCATATCCACGTCACCGAGCTGGATATCCGTGTGAATACCGAGATGGGCGGACAGCTTCGTTTCAGCCAGGGCGGTGTGAACATCAGCGACTCTGTGAAGCAGCACCTTGCCGACCAGTATGCCCGCGTGTTCAACGTGTTCCGCAAGCATAAGGACGTTGTCGACTGTGTGACCTTCTGGAACCTGGGCGACCGCGACTCTTGGCTTGGGGCCAGCAACTATCCGCTGCCTTTCGATTCAGAGTATAAGCCTAAGCTCGCCTACGACGTGATCAAGGGCATGAAGCCCGCCAAGTGGGAACTTCCCAAGGCTCCCGAGCGCCGTCCCCGTCAGCAGCAGATGCAGCGCCCGCCGTTTAATCCCCAGATGGCATTCCGCAAGGTGGAAGGTGTGGCCGACGACTTCAAACCCAATCCGATGAACCAGCCCGGGCAGGATTATCCTCAGGTCAACTCTCAGGGTTATGTGCGCTTCCGTATCGAGGCTCCCGATGCCAAGGACGTTACCGTAAGTCTCGGCCTCGGCGGTCAGGGCGGCACCAAACTGCGCCGTTTCTTCGACGGTTCATGGATTGGCCAGACCGCTGGTCCGATGGGCGAAGGCTTCCACTACTATCACCTTACGGTAGATGGCGGTACGTTCAACGACCCCGGCACCCACAACTACTTTGGCTCTTGCCGTTGGGAGAGTGGTGTGGAGATTCCCGCCAAGGACCAGGACTTCTATGCCTGCCGCGAGGACATTGCCCATGGCAAGATTCAGGAAGTGCTGTTCTACTCGAAGAGTCTTGGCAAGATGCAGACTGCTATGGTATATCTGCCGCCAACCTACGGACAGCTGGTCGACAAGAAGGGTGCACCCGTGAAGGCTGGCGCCAAGGGTGTTCAGGAGCGTTATCCCGTGCTCTACCTGCAGCATGGATGGGGTGAGAACGAGACCAGCTGGTCGAAGCAGGGCCACGCCGGACTCATCATGGACAACCTGATTGCCGACGGCAAGATCAAGCCCTTCATCATCGTGATGGCCTATGGTCTGACCAACGACTTCAAGTTCGGCACCATCGGACAGTTCACCGCCAAGGAGTTCGAGACCGTGCTTATCGACGAGCTGATGCCTTATATCGATGCTAACTTCCTGACTAAGCCCGACAAGTGGAACCGCGCTATGGCCGGTCTGTCGATGGGTGGCATGGAGACCAAGCTCATCACCCTGCGCCGTCCCGAGATGTTCGGCTACTGGGGCCTGCTCAGCGGTGGCCAGTATGCTCCCGAGGAGATTAACGACCCGAAAGCTGTGAAGGTGATTTTCGAGAGCTGCGGCTCGAAGGAGCGCCCCGACGGCATCAACAAGTCAGTTGCCGACCTGAAGGCAGCCGGCTACAACGCCTACGGCTATATCTCAGAGGGCACTGCTCACGAGTTCCTCACATGGCGCCGCAGTTTGTACCAGATGGCACAATTGCTGTTCAAATGATTCTAGGCCATCCTAGGCTCTCCTAGGACAGCCTAGGAAATCCTAGTTCCCAAAAAACAACTTATCAACTCAAGATGAAAAAATTACTAACTATATCATTATTCATTTCCACGCTGGCGGCGTCGGCACAGAACCCGGTCATTCGTGACCAGTTCAGTGCCGACCCCACGGCAAGGGTCTTTAACGGACGAGTGTATCTCTATCCCTCGCATGATATCTTCCCGCCCGAAGGCCAGCGCCAAGACTGGTTCTGCATGGCCGACTATCATGTGTTCTCTTCCGAGAATCTGACCGATTGGACAGACCATGGTGTGATTGTCACTCAGAACAAAGTGCCCTGGGTAAGACCAGACTCCTATTCGATGTGGGCGCCCGACTGCGTCTACAAGAACGGCAAGTACTATTTCTACTTCCCCTCTACTCCTGCTGGAGGCATGCGTGGCTTCGGTGTTGGTGTAGCCATCGCCGACAGCCCGGAAGGACCATTCATTCCCGAGCCGGAGCCCATCAAGGGCATCAACGGCATCGACCCCTGCGTGCTGCAGGCATCCGACGGCAACGCCTATATCTTCTGGGGTGCCGGACGTTGCGCCAAGCTCAAGGATAATATGAAGGAACTCGCCGACGACACTCCCAAGGAGAAAGTGAAGTGGGGTGAGCGCGAATTCGAGATGATGGGCGTCAACTGCCTCAAGGACCTGCCCAACCGTCAGGCTGAAGGCCCGTTTGCCTTCGAGTACAACGGCAATTACTACCTGACCTATCCTTATGTGAGGGAGAACACCGAGGTGCTCGGCTACGCTATGAGTAAGAACCCGATGGGTCCCTACGAATACAAAGGTCTCATCATGGCCGAGCACGCCAACGGCTGCTGGACCAACCACCACAGCATTGTGAACTACAAGGGCCAGTGGTATCTGTTCTATCACCACAACTTCTTCTCACCCAACGACGACAAGCGCCGCTCCGTGCAGATTGAAAAACTCTTCTTCAATCCCGACGGCACCATCCAGGAGGTGAAGCCTACCATGCGTGGCGTGGGTATCAACAAGGCCACAGAGAAGATTCAGATCGACCGCTACAGCAGTGCTGCCGCCGATGTCACCAACGAATATGTCGACACTACCCGCGCCTTTGCCGGTGGTTGCGCCACCATGCCTGTCAAGGGTAGCTGGATACAGTATAACGACGTTGACTTCAGCTGTCTGACCGACGGCTATCTGTACCTGTCTGCCAAGGCCAGCGACGACACCGAGTTCTGCATCCGCGAAGGCAGCGCCAAGGGTAAGGTCATTGCACGCATCAAGATGACGGTAAGGCCGCCAGAGCCCCCCGCAGGAGCTGCTGCCAATCCCATGATGATGCGCTTCAACCGCGACCTGCGCAACCAGTGGCTCACACAGACAGCCGCCTTGGAGTATGCGCCGAAGGGTGTCACCAACCTGGTCGTCACCAACGAGGGCAACGGTGCCCTCAGCATCGACTGGGTGCAATTCAAGAACCGTCCTAAGTACTTCTCGCCCGTCACCACCCCGTCGGCACAGCCCGACGATGAAGGCTTCATCCGTCGCTGGTTACTCCTGGAGCCCATCGACAAGCCCAATAGCGGCAATACCGTCTTCACCGACAGCTACTTGCGCGAGCACTTCAACAGGCAGTACTTCAAGGGTCAGCAGACCATCGTTCCGAAGAACGGCCAGAAGGTAAAGGCCACTTTCAAGCAGGAGCAGGCTCCCGCAGGCTTTGGCCGCGGCATGCAGCAGGCACCCGCCAAGCCTGAGGTGAAGACCGTCACCCAGAACCTCACCTGGCACGCCTTCGACAGCGAGAACATGAACGTCAAGCTATTCCGCTTCGCCGAGAAATATGGCGAGAAGGTATATGGCGTGCTCTTCTGGGCCGTCACCATCATCGACTGCGACGAAGACATAGAGAACGTCCGTCTGGCCGTAGGCTCCAATTCTGCCTCCATGTGGTGGCTTAATGGCAAGGAGACGCTGCTGCTTAGCGGCGACCGCCGTATGGTGAAGGACGATGCCGTATCTCCACGTCTGACCCTGAAGAAGGGACGCAACATCCTGCGTGGCGCCATCATCAACGGCCCGGGCATGAGCGACTTCTGCGTCCGCTTCATCGATGAGAAAGGTAACCCTGTAAAGAACTTTAAAGTGAAAAGTGAATAGTTTGCTATCGCAATAAATAAAGAAGACAATTATGAAGACGAAATATCTGATAGGTTTATCGGCTATCCTTTGTACATTATCCATTGGTCCTGCAAGGGCACAAATTGGCGCACCCTTTATCCACGACCCCTCAACCCTCGCCGAATGCGACGGCAAGTGGTATACCTTCGGCACTGGCGGTGGCGGTATCATATCCGACGACGGCTGGTCGTGGCATAGCGGCGCTGAGCGTCCTGGTGGCGGTGCAGCTCCCGACATGCTGAAGATAGGCGACCGTTACCTCTGTATCTATGGAGCCACCGGCGGTGGTCTGGGCGGCGGTCACAGCGGCCGTATCCTCACCATGTGGAACAAGACGCTCGACCCCAAGTCGCCCGACTTCAAGTGGAGCACCGCTGTCGAGGTATGCGCCTCCGACGGTATGGAAGACCAGGACGCCATCGACCCGGGTCTGCTGCTCGACCCCACCACAGGTCGTCTGTGGGCCAGCTATGGCACCTATTTCGGCACTATCCGTCTCATCGAGCTGGACCCGAACACCGGCTTCCGCGTGAGTGGCAACAAAGAGAAGGACATCGCCATCGACTGCGAGGCATCCGACCTCATCTACCGCAATGGCTGGTACTACCTGCTGGGCACCCACGGCACCTGCTGCGACGGTGTGAACTCCACCTATAATATCGTGGTAGGCCGCGCCAAGAGTGTTCAGGGACCCTATATCGATAATGTAGGTCGCGACATGTACCACGGCGGTGGCAAGATGGTCATTGCCGCTGGCGACCGCAAGACCGGTGCTGGACACTTCGGACGCACCATCATCGACGAGGGCGTGGAGGTGATGTCGTTCCACTGGGAGGCCGACATGGATCAGGGTGGCAGCAGCGTGCTGGCTGTACATCCCCTGCTCTGGAAGAACGACTGGCCCGTGGGTGGCGAGAAGTTCAAGGGCGGCACCTTCGAGATAGAGAGTGAGCGTCGCGGCTATGCCCTTGAGCTGGCTGTCGACTTCGTCCGCATGAACGTGGCCCGTCGCGGTGGCTTCTTCGGCAGACCTCAGGCCAACCAAGAGCCTCCCAAGCCCGTTCCCAACCAGACGCTCGACGAGGTGAAGGGTACCTGGCCAGCAGGCGATATCCCCGTGCGCTGCGGCGACTACATGTTCCGTCCCCACCAGCGCTGGACCATCACCGCCGTTCCCGAAAAGGGCGGCTATCTGAGCAACCCCTATTTCAAGATCACCATCGAGGGAACCGACCGTGCACTGGCAGCCACAGCCGACCGCGAAGTGTCCACCGTGCCAGCCTACACCGGAGCCGACGAACAGCTCTGGCGTATCGAGCAGCTCACCGACGGAACCTATCGCATCATGCCCAAGCGCATCCCCGGCGAGGATAACGACAACACCAAGCTCGTGCTCTATTCCATAGCCGACAGCACCCCCACGCTCGCTGCCTACGATTTCAGCAGCGACAACAGCAAGTGGAATTTCCGCGACCATTGACCTGACACGACTTACAATAAATCCCCTTTAAGGTTCACCCCCCGAAAGTATATTATTCAAACTTTCGGGGGTGCTTCATTATAAGTAGGCTTTAAAAGCAATGAAAATAGCCTTTAAATGACTCCTAATTAGACTTTATTTCAATTGCAATTAGACTTTAATTCAATCGCAATTAGACTTTAATTTGATTGTCTTTATTCATAATGCCTTATCCTTACGTCGATGCTGAAATCCTTGAGTTGTGAGGGGATTTTGCTGACGTCGGTCTGACCATAGTGATAGGGGAACAGTATCTTTGGCTTGATGGTCTTTGCGGCATTCAGCAACTGGTCGGGTGTCATCGTGAAAGGTTGGTTGCAGGGCAGGAAGGCAATGTCGATATCCTTCAGCGTTGCCATTTCGGGTATGTCTTCGGTGTCTCCCGCGACATAGATTCTAAGCCCGTCGATCGTGATGACAAAACCGTTGTCTCTACCCTTGGGGTGGAACTGAAGGTGCCCTTCGGTCGTGTTATAGGCCGGTATGGCTTCCACGGTGATGTCGTCGGCCAGTTTCAGTTCGTCGCCATTGGCTATTACCTGTCCGTAACCCAGCATATCGGCACATCTTTTATTGGTAACCAGCTTGGTCTCGTCAGTAGAGAGAATGCTGAGGGCAGCTTTGTCGAAGTGGTCTTGGTGTTCGTGGGTGACGAAGATATAGTCGGCCTTGGGCATCGAGCCGTAGTCGGTAGTCCTGTTTCCGAGCTTTGTAACGGGGTCAATCTCAATCTCCTTGCCATCGAACACGATGCGGATGCTGGCGTGCATCAAGGCGTGGAACTTGACGGTCTTACCGCTTTTGGTCTTCACCACGTCCACCTCATGGGTATCGGTTGTTACCTGCTTGCCCTCATCTTTCCAGGCGATAATTCCACCCTTCAGGTTTACGCACTTGTAACCCATAGCAGCCAGTTTCTCGGCGGCATTGGCCGAACGGCGACCGCTACGGCAATATAAGGCAAGGGTCTTGTCGGTAGGAACCGTCTTGCTGACCTGTTCTGCGAAGTCACTTTGTTTCTGGTCAATGTTAAGCGCTCCCTCGATGTGGCCTTCAGCAAATTCTTCGGCTGTCCTGACATCAAGCAATGCAACACCCGGGTTTTCTGCCAATTCTGAAAAGCCCTTCACGTCGACGTTCTCATAGTTTTGCTGGCCGCAGGCTGTGGTCAACCCTAATGTGGCGAGCAGGCATGTAATGGCTTTCTTCATGGCTTTTTATTTAAAGATGGTTTTCTTTCCATTCTGGATGTAAACTCCCCGTTGCTGATGGTCGACGCTAATGCCTTGCAGAGTGTAGAGGGTGCGTCCAGGAAATGGTGCTGCCTCGGCGGTCTGTATGCTTGCGGCTTCTTTGTTCCAGGTGTATTCTGCCTGGTATGAGTTTTCCATTACAGCATCGAGGTTTTCTGCAGTGGCAGGCACGGTGGTGCTGTTACGTGTCTTGGTGAAAGTGCAGCCGTTGATGAACTTGATGTTGCGGCAGAAGAAGAGGCGAACGCCATTACGATGGGATATCTGGACGTTGTCGAAGGTCACATCGTAGACGTAACTCTCAGGACGACCGTAGATCATGATGCCATTGTAGTTCTTGTCGTTGCTGTTCTTTGTGTTGTAGCCTGTGGCGGTGACGTTCTGTATCAGGATGTTATGATACTCCGGCGTAGTTGTGGTCTTCGTCTCGGGTGAGGCTTCTGCTGTCTGAGGGGTGCTGGGAACGGCGTCGTACCATGCCGTAATCTGTATGGGCGTGGCAACGTTGTTCATTGTGCAGTTGCGGAAAATGATGTCGTGGACGTCTCCGCTGCGGCCAACATTCGATTTGAGGCGGAAACCGCATCCTGTGCCGTCGAATGTAAGGTTCTCGTAGATGATGTGGTGCATGTTGGTGGTGTAACTGCCTAACGAAGCACCATGTCCGTGTTTGAAGTCGCAGTTCCACACATGAATGTATTGTGCCTCGGAGTCGGTCACCACGTTGTCGTCGCCTGTATCAATGTTGCAATTATAGATGTTTGCATATTGCGTCCAAATGGGGATGCCGTCGGTATTGTGTGAAGGGTCAGAGGCTCCTGAGTCTGGTGCATAAATGTCCACATCGTGTACCGTGTTATGTTGGCCTTTGCCTGATTGTCCTAAAGTTAGGTTGGTTCCTGGGGCATTTTGTATTCGGAAGTTACGGAACAGATAACGCTGGCCTTGTGAGAATCGGATAATGGAACCGCGTTGCAATCCGCTTTCTTTGGCTTCCACGGCATCCCACCACGGGCCGCCCTGTCCTTCGATAATGGAGGTCTCTTTGCTTTCTCCTTCGATGACTATGTCAGAGGCACCGCTTTTCCCGCAGATATAGGGGTCTTTCAGTGTGTGTGTCTGTTCACTGTAGGGTAACAGTTTCAACGTTGCTCCTGCGCATAGGTGCAACACGGTCTTAGATCCAACCCTAATACGTCCGAACAGCCATTCGCCGGCGGGGATTACTACCATGCCTCCGCCGGAACTCGCGGCCTTGTCGAGTGCAGCCTGAATAGCCTTGGTATTGTCGGCTGACGATGTGGATGCGCCAAACTGTGCGTCGTTGATGTAGAAGGTGTTGGCCTCAGTAAAATTGGGTAGCCCATTGGGTAATTGTACCTCATTCCATCCGTCGGGTGTGTTCTTTGCAACTGTTTCTTCATCCATTGAGAAACTGATGACTTGTGCTCTGACTGTATGTATAGTTGCAGCCATCAGGACGGAAAGTATAAAATAATGATTCTTCATTATGTTGCTTTTGAAGGTTTGTAGAAAAGAAACTACGAAAGGCAACTGATAGTTTGCCTTTCGTAGTTAGAATGTAGGGAAAAATATTATTGCCAGCGGCTATCGCCCAAAGTGTTGAGATTGACTCCGCTAACTTTTCCTATAATACCGAACTGCCCCTTGTTGGGTGATGACCACAGTTCGGTCTCGCTGATTCCAAGGTTAGCGACACCATCAATACCGTAAGAGGTGACGCTGCCATCCTCTGCCGTTACAGTATACCAGTCGAAGTTTGTCTTATAGGAATCTTCGACGTTGAACGTTGGAGAGCCTGTTGCCATGATGGAGCCGACAGAGCCTGCCTTATAGGGGTTCATGGTGCTGCCTGCTGATTCCGCGGTGGCCATGGAGGGGCCAAACAGTGTGTTCTTGATGTTGATGGTGGTGTTGTCGCCAGCACGGAACATTGGTGTGTTGGTGTTGGCATTGGTTTCCATGGGAGCATAGCAGAACGTACAGTTCTCGATGTTTAACACTATCGGCAGTTTGTTACTGGTGGTGTAGGCGCGGAAGTCGCAGAGCAGAACGATGTTGGTGACGGTACAGTTCTTCATCAGGACGGTCTTCCACTCAGCTTTCTTGTTAGTGGATGTCAGCACTCCCTGATCACCGATGCCATTGATGAAACATCCCTCCATGACAATATTGGTGATATTGTCGTTGTCGGCCTGTGAACGGACTACGGCACGATAGCCTTGCATAGAGCAGTCCTTGAAGGTGAGGTTGCTCAGCGTCGATTTGACACCATTGATGTTGAATACCTGGCGGCCACCAAAACCTTTGTCGGTGTTGGCGGCAATGCCAGCCTGAACGTCATCGCTATTGAATTTGTCGCTGACAAAGTCAATTTTCTCAAACTCCAGCCCATAGACGTCTGCTCCCTTGACAATGGCGAATCCGCCTCCGGAAATGAACTTGGCATTGCCTGCAAGTGTCAGTCCTGTTACAAACTTGACAGTTTTCGTCGTTGCGGGAATAGCTGTTCCACCACTAATCTTATAGCTTACGCCACCCTCTACAACATACGTGATGTCTTCGTCGGGATTGGCCTCTACGTCGGCAGCTATCTGGTCGGTTGTGATATAGGTCTTAGCCGTTTCCTCATCCATGCCGCGCAGGTCGAACACTGCTCCACTGTACTTCTCTGAGGCAACGGTGGTGAAGCGTTTCTTGCCCTGGTATGAACCATTGTTGTAGGCTTCAACGCGATAGCCAGTCTTCGGAGCAAGTCCCTTGAAAATGAGTTGCTGGGCGGCATTGATATCGTCGGTGATAACGGTGTCGCAAACCAGTGAGTCGTTGCTGTCTTTATATATCTTGATGTTATCGTAGACTGTGCTTTCACCCGACCATTTCACACGTGCCTGTGTGTCGATAATGTCGGATGTAGACAGTGAAGACAGTGAAGTAGGGTAGTCGAGAGTTGTCGTTGTCAACGAATAGGGTTTTGACGACAGGCCCGTCTGAGTGTTTGCTGAATTGATATAGACATAGTATTCTGTGTCATAATTCAGGTTGTCGAAACGGCAAGTGGTCTCTGAGGTGGTGACTTCTTTCTTGTCACTGCCGTCAATGGACTCTATTCTTACTGTGTACTGATTGGCACTGGTATAGTTATCCCAGGTCACAATCATGTAGGGAATCGTGTTCTCGTCAAGGCCTTGCTCAATGTTATCGTCCTCGTTGATGATGGGACGGAACAAAGCATCGGCGGTGGTCAGGTCGTCGTCGTCGCTACAACTGACAAACGTTCCTGTTCCTGCTGTTACTGCAGCAAGCAGCAACAATGATTTGATTATCTTTTTCATTTCACTTCCTGTTATTTGTAATTCTCTTTGATAATAGTAGCAACTTCAACGTTCACACCGTCTCCAGTGTTGGTGTCCAAGATGTGATAGCCGTTGTTGTTAAGTACAGAACTTGCAGAGAGCGTCTCGGTATTGATGGGAATCAGGTAGGGGGCTACACCGTTTCCGGTCAGTGCTCCGTTGGAATAACCGCGGAACAGGCGTGTGGCATAGTCGCTTGCAGCATAGACATCCTTGCGGGTAATGCCGGTTTCCTGGCCTTCAGCAACTGTTACGGTTGTGGTGTTGGGCGATGTTCCTAAAGTATAGGTAGTCGTTCCATCTTCGTTTACAACCTTGGTAGGTGTTGTGGTGCCGTAGTCTGTGCCGTTGTATGAATATGTGCGCGTGCGCTTAATCATTTGTGAACCCCAGTTCACCGACTGCCAGCCTTCTGCTGTCATGACAGCATCCTCTAAGTCAATCTTATATTTCTCATTATACCACTTGATGTCTTCCTTGCGGTTGGTCTTTCCTTTCTTTACATACCAAAGCTTATTAGCCCATGTGGTATAGTTGACTGCCTCAGGATATGCAGCCAGCACGGCTTCGTCATTCATCAGGTCTTCATTCATAGCAATACCCCAGCAGAGCATGGTGCGCATGGTTTCCTCAATCTTCTTGGCATAGAGATTCCAGCGTACGAGGTCGAATTTGCGCAAAGCCTCACTTCCGAATTCCCATGCACGCTCGTCGACGATGGCATTGAAGAAGGCTTCCTTTGAAGACAGGTTGTTTACGTATTGTGTAACCTGTTCGCCGTAATTCTCTGCCTTGGCGAATGCGCGGGCACGCACCTTGGTGAGCATTTCTTTAGCCAGTGCAGTTGGACCGTTCAGTTCGTTCTCGGCTTCGGCAAGCATAAGCAGCACGTCGGAGTAGCGCATGAGCGGGAAGTTGATACCTGTACCCTTTGAAGAACCTGAACCTAAGTCCTTGTCGGCGCGGGCGCGGTCCCATTTGCCTGCATAGATGCCTGTAGCAGCTGCTGCCTTCACGGTGTCGTTCTCGTGGCTGTATTTTGCACAGCAGATGTCGCGGCGCGAGTCGCCGTCGGCAAACGACATGTAGTAGGTTGGCGTTATTGCCACCTGTGCCGTTGTAGTACCCTTGGCGCATGAGCCAGTGTTGGGCACACCGAAACTCCAGCCGATGTCACCGCCATAGTTCTGAACGAAAGCAACTTCATAGAGCACCTCGGCATTATTGTCATGGGTGTAGTTCATTTCGTTTACAAACGAAGTCTCGTAATCGGAATACAGTTCGCGGGGTTTGAGTTGGATCAGTTTCTGACAGTAGTCTTTGGCCATCTGATAATAATCAGTATATGTACGTGCTGTCTTTTCATTGCCGTTCACGTCCTTATACGTGACAGCCAAGTCGGCATCACCGTTCACGTCGAGATATTCATCGGCGCGTTTCATGGTACCATCTTCTGTCATTCCATATCCTGCACGGAACAATGCGATACGGGCGATGAGACCTATGGCAAAGTCGCGGTTCATACGCTCAATGCCTCCTGTGTTCACGTCGCTCCACTTCATGTTTGGCTCGATGTCAACAAGTTGCTGCAGACAACGGCTGTAGATGATGTTCTTGTCGGTACGTGGCTTGTCAATCTCCTCGCCCCAAACGGCTGCAATGTCGTAGTAGGGAACATCACCGAAGAAGTTGCACATCAGATAGTAACGGAAAGCCTTCAGACAGGTGGCCTCACCCTTTATCTGCTGCATCTCGTCCTGACTGCCGATGCTGCTGGCATCGATGCCGGCGCGAACCTGGTTGGCACGTTCAATGGCCTGCAGGTTGTTGTCCCAAACTTTCTTCACGTCGCCCCAGCCAGCGTTGTTGGCACCCTGCAAGGGCCAGATGGCATTTCGGTGGTTAGTGGCAGCCGTGGCACTTACGCTCATGGCCTCCACGTCTGTATTCTGCGTCCATACACCACACATACGGGAAGTGTAAGGGTCTTCGCAGAACAATACATATACGCCGTTGATGGCGTTGGTCGCAAACTCGGTAGAGCTGTAAATCTGTGTCATGTCGCTTTGTGAAGGAGCATCCACGTTCAGTGTGTCACTGCACGATGTAAGCCCCATCATTCCGAGGACTGCGATGGCAATATATTGATTTTTTAGTTTCATAATAATCTGAACTTTAAACTTAAATTATTAAACTATCTTACAGCGTAACATTAACACCGAAGGTGAAGGCACGGCTCTTGGGGTAAGACGAGAAGTCAATACCTGGAGTCAGGCCTGAGTAGCTGCTGTTGCGAACGTATGAACTCACTTCGGGATCATAGCCGGGATAATTGGTTATCACGAAGAGGTTTGTACCTGTCACATAGAAGCGCAGGCGCTGGATACCTACCTTCCTAGTGAGTTTGTTGGGAAGGGTGTAACCTAATGTTACACTCTGCAAACGCAGGAATGAAGCATCGTCCATTGCCCAGTCTGTGGGAACGACAACAGCGTCGCCAGTAGAGAATGGACTCCACATAGACTTGGCTGCCTGGCCGTTGCCGCCTTCGTTCCAGTAGGCAAGGTCTTCAAGCGATTTCAGCAGCACACCTGTTTCAGGATTAATGTACGAGTAAGCGTTGGCTTGACTCATATCGTCGCGCATATTCGGCCATGTACCAGCACGATAGCGTGAGCTGGTCTGAATCTTGTTGGCATTGTAAATTTCGTTGCCCACCTTATAAGTGAAGTTTACGTTGAAGTCGAAATCATAGACAGTGCCGTTGAATCCGAAACCACCAGAGAAATCGGGGTTGGTGTCACCGATGACAGTGATATCGTTGGCATCAACTACGCCGTCACCATTGAGGTCCTTCAGTTTCATTACACCGGGACGGATGCCAGGACGGCCACCGAGAAGTGAAGTGGTAGCTACGCCGTCTTTCAGAATATATTCTCCAGTTACTTCATTGTAGCTGGCGAAGTCGGCGGTAGTGTAGTAACCGTCGCTCATCCATCCATAGACCAGACCAATGGGATCACCCACGCGGACAATGTAGTCCTGCTGGTTCTTGTTGTCAGTGCTTGCCCATCCTGATGCAAATGTCATTTCCTCAAGTCCGTTGGCAAGGCTCTTTACGTTAGACTTGTCGAAGCCGATATTGAAGTTGGCGCTCAGCGAGAAATTCTTCTTCTGGAAGATGGCTGCGTTGACTGTCAATTCAACACCCTTGTTGCTGGTAGATGCACTGTTCTCGTATACAGTGGTATAGCCTGGTGCAGCAATCGTATGGTTGATGAGCAGGTCGTCGGTGTTGTTCCAGTATACGTCGACGTTACCGTTGATGCGCTCATTGAAGAAACCGAAGTCGAGACCAAGGTTACGTGTGGTGCGCTTCTCCCAAGTAAGTAGTGGGTTGGCCAGCACGGTGGTTACCGACTGGTGAGAGTTAGCCGTCTCTCCAACGCCATAACGCTTAGAACCGCTATTGGTGCTGTAGAGCTGCTGGAACATATAGCTGGGCAGTTTGTCGTTACCCACCTTACCGTAAGATACACGGAGTTTCAAGTTTGAGAGCCACTTGTGAGTGCCTTCCATAAACGGCTCGTCGATGATGCGCCATGATGCGGCAGCTGCGGGGAAGAAGCCCCACTGGTGTCCGTCGGCAAACTGTGAGCTGCCGTCCTCGCGAACTGTAACGGTCAGCAAATAACGGTCGAGTAACGTATAGTTCAAGCGACCGAAGAACGAAACCTTGTTGCTGTTAGGAGCAACATAACCTGACATGGACTGCATGGTGCCCAAACCGAAATTAGCAAAGACATCTTCAGCACTGAAAGCCTGGCTGAAGTTGTTGGCACTCATTTCGCTGTAGTTTGAACGGCTGGAGCGATACTCCTGACCGCCCATCACGTTAATATGATGAATCTTGTTGATTTTGGTGTCGTAAGTCAATGTGAAACTTTCACGGATGCTGCTGGTGTTGGTCTTGCGCCAGTCGGCCAGCGGCATACCACCTACGTAAGAGGCTTGTGTGGTGATGGAACCGTACCAGTTCTTCACTTCGTTGAAACCATAGCCATAGCCTCCTTCCAGATGAGCCTTAAGACCTTTCAGAGGAGTGGTCCAGTCGAGGGCGGCATTGAAGTTGAAGCCGCGGTTGTTGCGGCGACGCCAGTACTGTGCCGACTGATCGGCCAGTGACATATTCGAGCGGTTGTATTCCTCAATTTCCTCGTCGGACATCGTTGAGAAGTCAGGAGTAATCATCTCCGACAGACCTTTAGTAGCCACACCGTAGATGGCATTCTCGGTACGTACCTTATAAGTACCACCCTGAGTTCCCTGACCGTTTGCCGTCTGGTCGTTTACACGAGCCGTCATCGAGAATTTCAGTTTCTTGTTGATGTCGTGATTCAACTTGAAGAGGAAAGCGTAGCGGTTGAAGTCATTGTTAGGCATCAGACCGGAATTGTAGTCATAGGTTCCTGAGAGCGAGTACTTGGTCTTGTCGGTACCACCGCTAATGCTTAGGTTATGGCTCTGCGAGAGCGTACTGGAACCGAACAGGTCGTCCTGCCAGTCGATGGCTTCTATACTCTTGTAAAGATAGAGGTCGTCGAATACACCGAACTGACGGTAGAATTTATTCAGTTCACTATCACCACCGAGTGCAGCATATTCATAGTTAGACATTACATAGTCGTAAGTCTTCATCGGACTCAGACGCTTGGCCACCTTTTTGGTCTGAAGATAGCCGTTATAGCTGATTTGAGTACGGCCAGCCTTGGCATTCTTGGTGGTGATAAGGATTACACCGTTGGCACCTTCCGAACCGTAGATAGCTGTCGATGAGGCATCCTTCAGCACGGTGATGTCTTCGATGTCATTGGGTGAAAGGTCGCTGAGCGAACCGCCCTGGAATCCGTCGATAACGATTAGCGGAGAGTTGTCACCCGTAATTGAACCGCCACCACGCACGCGAACCAGGATTTCAGCGTCGGGAGAACCGTCGGTGGTGGTGATGTTCACACCGGCCATCTTACCCGTAAGTGCTTCCGTGACATTGGCCACAGGAACTTTCACCAAGTCCTGTCCCTGCACGGTAGCTACCGATCCCGTTAGGTCTTTCTTGCGTACAGAGCCGTAACCGATGACCACCACCTCGTTCAGACTGGCAGCCTCGTCCTCAAGCACAATGTTTACTACACTCTTACCCTTGGCATCCACCGTCTGCGTCTTCATACCCACGTATGAAACGGTCAGTTGGCCGTTGCCGGTAAGATTGATGGAGAAGTTACCATCAAGGTCGGTCACAGCGCCGCCCTTGGTACCTTTCTCCTGGACTGTCGCACCGATGATGGCTTCACCCGTGGCGTCCTTCACAGTTCCCTTCACTGTTTGCGCCGAAGCCGAACCCATGATACACATGAACATGGCTATAAGCGCAATTCGAAAAGTTTTCAAATTACCAGACATAGATATTTTATTTAATTAGACATATAGATTCAGCTTGTCAAACTAGTTGCCAGCTAGATTCCGATTTGTTTATAATAGATTTAGAAAATCTTAATATTAAGTTCTGCAAAGATAAGTGTTTTAATAATTTTATGCAAATGTTTTAACGAAAAGTTTAATAAAACTTCCCGCAAACGTTTGCGAAATGTTTGCTGCCAAATGTGTTTTGTGGAATTATAAATAATTAGGGGCGCAATATATATGCGCCCCTAATTAAGATAATGTACGTGAACGTTATTTATTTACTCACGAACTTTTTGCCGTTGATGATAACAATACCCTTGAACGACTTGTTTACCTTTTGTCCGGCAAGATTGAATATACCCTCATTGGCTTTCTGTCCGGCGGCATTGATGGCGCTGATGCCGTCAGTACCATAACCGATACGCTCCTTGAACAGGTCGGGCGTGTTTTCAAACACTTTCTCCTTGGTGTAGTTGGCAGCCTCTTCAGCGTCAATGATGGTCTCATATTTCTTGTTGCCAGAGCTATGAGTGAATTCGATGATATTACTTTCGGGGGTAATATTTTCACCGCTTTCGTTCTTGGTGTTATACTCATAGAAACCATAGGCAGCACAGTTCATTCCTGCTGCGGTAAAGCGGCTGCTGGCGAGTTTCTCAGGCTGCATCACGGTAGTGTTCAGCCAGCGTAGGTAGGAAGGAGCTCCCCAAGAGCGACCCCAATTGAAGGTTGCAGAGTGGGTGTCTACAGTACAGTTCTGCATCACGTAGCCATATTTCTTGGCTCCGTTGGGAGCTGCAATGGTCACGTCGCCCTTTCCTTCAGTCATTTCGCGGCTTTCATTGTAGAAGAGGACGTTGTCGAAGAACACGTCACCGCCGCCGCATACATAGTCCACAAGACCGTGAATCTCGCAATCCACGAAATAGAACTGTCCGCTGTTGTTATTGCTGTAATAGGTATCCTGATAGGAGAGCATCGTGACGTTCTTGCAAACGGTATAGTTACCCTTGTCCTGCAGGCAGACGGCACGTCCGGCATCTTTCGAGGCCTTTCCTGTAGAGGGATCGTAATATGGATATTCGTTCTTCAGCGTCAGGTTCTCCAGCATCAGGTACTTGCTGGTGTTCAACAGCGTGGCTGTTACGCCGATACCTTCAGCAGTAGGCTTATTCTTGATAACAACGCCATCCTGGCTCTCACCCTTGATGGTGATGTTGTCGCGTCCGATGGTGGTAAGTGTCCTCTGTCCCAGGTCGTATGTGCCGTTTGGCAGGATGATGGTCACTAATTCGTTACCAGAAACGCCGTTGGCAGCATCGAGTGCATCGAGGAAACTGCTGGCATCACCGGCAAAGACGGTGAATGTGTTGCCTTCCCTGGTGTAGTTTGTTGTAGTGGTGTTCAGCACGGTGATGCTGTGCACATAGGCCGTACCGTTGAAGGTCAGCGTCAGTGTGCCTGCCTCGCCTTCGTATTCGATGGATTGCATGCCACCGTCGGTTTCCATCTTTGCACTTGCAATAGACTCTCCGTTAGAGGCATTGATGGGAGCGTCGGCACTATAAGCGCAAAGGCTCAGTGTGACGGAAGCCTTCTTGCCTACGAGCAGTTCAATCTTGTCGCCGTTCTGGAAAGCCCAGCCGTGCTGCTTGTCGTGCCAGTAACCGTTACCTACAGAGTTGAATCCCTCATGGTCGGCATCATCGAAATTGGCATCGGCAAGATTGAAGGTATATTTCTTGCTGTCGCTCGACACTTCAATTTCTGTCTCCACGGCATAAAGACTGATGTTCCCGGTGACGACATCGGTTGTCTTATATTTTTCTCCCACATAGTTCTGCTTGAACCATCCGCGGGCCTTATAGCCTTCCTTGGCACCAGTTACACTTTCGATGTCAACGGCAAATGCGCCGATGGCAGCATCCTTCTCCACGATCTGTGTACCGATTTCTGTCCCGTCAAGTCCGATAAAGGTCAAGGTGAAATCGGGCTTCTGAACGATATTCAAGATGTAGTTCACCGAAGTCTCGCCGGCAGTCATCGGAATGGTTACCTTGCAGGAAGTCTCTGTTCCCTCGTAGGTCACAGTTCCGATTTCGCCGCTGGCAGCCGTAATCTCGGTCAACGGATTGCTCTCGCTTACCATTGCAGCACTCTTCGAGAGTTCCACGGTTCCGACAAAGTCTGCACCGTCAGCCTCAAACACATCGTCAGCTGCATATTCCGTTCCGTTCATCTTGAACGAAGCCAATATGGGCAGTTCCTTCTCGGTTCCGCTCAGTGTTCCTTCGATAATGATGTCGCAGAAGCCGACTTGCTTGTTGTTGTCGAGATTGTAAAGATTCAGTTTCAGTCCGCATTGTCCTTCTGCCACTGTGGCTCCTGTGACGTCGAATGAATATTCTGAATACTTTGCATCGCCGTCATCTTCTTTAGGGTTGGTGCCGTCGTTGCGGTTTGGAATTCTGCCAGTTGCCAGGCTTACGGTTGTTTCATCAGGATTCATCCAGGCAATGTCAACACCGCTGCCGTTTGTGCCATAGCGGGTTGCCTTGAACGACACTTTTGTCGGGGTGAAGGTAAAGCCGGGCTTCGGGTTGATTAAGAATATGATGTTGTTTGTCTCCGCCGCCGCAGTTTCCTTTGCAGCAGGTTGGAATGCCGTCTGCACCATATCCGTAATTCCATTAGGATTCTTCATGCCAACTATACTCAGGTTAGAGCCATAGACCACCTTGCTCGACAGGAAGTAGTCGGCATCGTCGCCGAATTCAGCGGTCTGTCCTTCTGTTCCCAGATTGAATGGGAAGGTTGCCGTCACGGCTTCGTTGTCGAGGGTTGTCGCTTCCTTCGGAGCATATTGGGTGACGGAGATAGCATTAATATAGTTGCTGCCGCTAGTTGAAACCACAGAAACATAACCTTTCTCAGCATCAGCTATTGTGGCTTTATACTCAGTATCCTTTTCTGTAGCATCCTTGCCTCCAACACTATAGCTGAAATAGCCAGGATAGCCGGCAACAGAAACCAAGTCATCTTTGTTCTTGACCGGTATCTGCATCTCTACGCCATTGCCCACATAGTAGCTATTGTCGTTGTTCTTGATCTGACCGCCGTTATAGACAATAGTCATCTCAATACCTTCTACATTGGAGGCCATCGTCTCGGCAGTATATGTTCCACCATCAGCCTTGGGTGCAAGTTGGGCACAGTTGTTGGCGAAGTCCCAGGTGGCAGTTATATCCTCGGCGGTGGGATTGTCTGATGTTTCGGTCTTGGTAATGGCAATGAACGGGCAATAGTTCATGCCCGTGATGGTTAGCGTGGTGGCATCACCCTCGTAGATGAGTTCGGTAACGTTAGAGCGGTCGTTCTTCCAGCATGCCGCTGCAGGGGTGGCGGTGGCTACAGTTTCGCCATTGCTGTTGGTAACAACGATGTCTTTTGTGCTGTAGGTGCACTGGCCTACCTGAATCTTCACGCTACCGGGAACGGCAACGATGACTTTCATTCCCGTGAGGCCATGCTCGCTGTGGTACTTACCGGTAATCGTAGCAATGGAACTGGCGTCGGAGGCAGCCACGCGGCTAACTGTTCCGTCTCCAGCAACGGCAATGCCCAATTCAACAGCCGTGCCTTGCACAAGCTCTTCAGAAGTGAGGAGCGTTCCTTCCTGATTGTTGACGATGGCTGAGAAGTCCTTGAACTCTGCTGGTGCAACATATTTCCTGACTGCGATGAACGGGCAATAACTCATGCCCGTGATGGTTAGCGTGGTGGCATCACCCTCGTAGATGAGTTCGGTAACGTTAGAGCGGTCGTTTTTCCAGCATGCCGCTGCAGGGGTGGCGGTGGCTACAGTTTCGCCATTGCTGTTGGTAACAACGATGTCTTTTGTGCTGTAGGTGCACTGGCCTACCTGAATCTTCACGCTGCCGGGAACGGCAACGATGACTTTCATTCCCGTGAGGCCATGCTCGCTGTGGTACTTACCGGTAATTGTAGCAATGGAACTGGCGTCGGAGGCAGCCACGCGGCTAACTGTTCCGTCCTCAGCAACGTCAATGCCCAATTCAACAGCCGTGCCTTGCACAAGCTCTTCAGAAGTGAGGAGCGTTCCTTCCTGATTGTTGACGATTGCAGCAAAGTCCTTAAACTCTGCAGGGTCGGCAGCAAACAAACTACCTCCACAGAGCATCACAAAAACACTCAGAATTGTAAAACGTAGTAATTTGTACTTCATTTGTTTTAGGTTTTAGTTTATAATTAAATAATAATGTATACCCTTAGGTTGTGGTCAGAACAATTAATGCAGATTGCGGTGCAAAATTAAGAAAAAATAAATAATGAAATGCAAATGAAATGTTAAATTCAATAAAACCGATTCAGCGTAAACGTTTTCGGATTAAAAAACTTTCTATAATTTGGTTAATTCGAAATATATTTCTAATTTTGTCGCCAAATATATACATTAATTAATTAACTAAAACCAATTTAATATGAAGAAAATTTTTACTCTTATTTCAGTGGCTTTGATGGCCATGAGTGCGAATGCTCAGAATGAGACTTTCGTGTTTGTTGAAAACACTGCTTATGAAGCAGGCCAAACCTACACGACAGAAAATACCGAGATGACTATCGGTACTGATGCTAGCCTGAAGAACAGCGGCAAACCTACTCTTAAGTCGCACAAGGCTTATATCTTAAGTACAGGCCTTTCACAAAAAGCGAGTGTCAAGAATTCAGATACGGGTGAAATGGAAGAAAAAGACCGCTATCTGTTGTTAGAGGCTAACACCAACCCGACTGCTTATGACGCTGAACTTGATAAGAATGTGGGTTATACGCCAGACAACAAATTGATTCCGGAAGTTGGCGCATATTACATTATTAAGGCCAAGAAGGCAGGAAAGATTATGGCAGGTGTCGTGGTGAACTCAGGCAAGTCTTTGTATGTGGTAAAAGCTTCCGACCAGGAATGCCTTCCTACCTCAGCATTAACTTGTACAACCGATGGTGATGAAGGAACGGTTCTTGCCTTGGATGAGAACTTCCAAACAAGTGAGAAACTTACCGGCACCGTAGAATTTGATGTAGTTGCAGATGAATCTTACTATGTATTCTGCACTGGTTCTAAGATAGGCTTCTTCGGCTATGTCTTTACTCCTGGAACAGAAAGCGGTATCAGCAGCGTAAAGACCGCTGAGCAGATGAACAACGTGATCTACAACGTGGCCGGACAGAAGGTGAATGCTCAGTATAAGGGCATTACGATTCAGAATGGCAAGAAGGTAATCAAGTAAAGTGAAGGAATAGGCGAGCGTCTATACTCTCGCTATTTCAAGAATATCCGCCACCGAGACGATTTGCGTCTTGGTGGCGGAAGTTTTTTTATGGCTGTAAGCGCGGCGGGCAAAGTCTTAATGCGAAACTGCTCCCCTTGTGCAGTTTTACTGCCAAAGTTTTGCAGTTTTACTGCTCCTTATCAGCAGTTTTACTGCAATTGCTGCGCAGTTTCTTATCTAAATTGGAGGGGAAGTTGATTCGCATTTCATAATGGTCGAAAACGAGGTCTTCCGTGTAGCCGTGTTGGGTGAAAAGCTGCTTGATCCACTGTTGCTGATCGGGATTTAACAGCTTATCGCCGTGCATATAGCGGTAGTAGTCGCGGCGGAAGCGGTCTTCCATTCTCCGGCGGATGACCTTATAGTCCTGCTGACGCAGATTGCTGAAGAGTTGGCTGAATCCACCGGCCAGCTTGTCATATTTCACTTCGGCAAACATACTGCATTCGCCGTTCTTCTGCGCGTTTGGCCATACGCTGTTTCCGTAGGTTTGGGTTTCGGGAACAGCTGCGGCCGCCAGATGCCGCAGGCACTGCTCTTTCACCGGGCAGTCCTCGATGAAGCATACAGCCCAGTTGTTGGGCAATTGTTCGAATTTCAGGTTTAAATTTTCCATGATACCTTTTTATCGCAGGTTATTGTCGGTAACAGTGATTTATTCAGACTTCAACGGGTTCCATCCCTGTGCCTGGAGCTCGAATTCCTGATTGTCGCGACTGACGAGCATGAGGCCAAGCTCGGCACGGGTGATGTGACCGATGAGCTTCACGTCGTCCATCTGTTCAATCTTTTCGTGGTCGCCGATGGGAACGGTGAAGAGCAGTTCGTAGTCTTCGCCGCCGTTGAGGGC
Organism: Prevotella sp.; assembly: GCA_017428925.1. Classification (GTDB taxonomy): domain Bacteria; phylum Bacteroidota; class Bacteroidia; order Bacteroidales; family Bacteroidaceae; genus Prevotella. Next base: position 62,252 of record JAFRPY010000008.1, read on the forward strand.
GCAGGTGGTGACGTTCATGTTGAGTTCTTCGGCCATTACTGCCGTCTGGTAGTCGATGGGAATGTTCTTTTCGTAGATGCGGCAACCTACACCGCTCTGCTCGCAGATGTGGTGAAGCTCAGACGAAAGGCCGTCGCTGATGTCCATCATGGCCGTGGGGTGGATGTTGGCCTCGCGGAGGCGGTGGATGATGTCGCCGCGTGCCTCGGGCTTGAGCTGTCGCTGTAGCAGGTATTCCTTTCCTGCAAAGTCGGGCTGGAAATACTGCAGCTTGGCATCTTGTGCTCCGAAGGCCGCACGCTGCTGCTCGTAGGTGCCGTTGCGTTTGGCCTCGTCTTTCTTGCGCTTGAGTTCGTCGAGCTGTTGGTAATAGACGCTCTTTTCGCGCTCCAGCAGCTGCAGTCCCATATAGGCGGCACCGAGGTCGCCGCTGACGCATATCAGGTCGGTATCGTGTGCGCCGTTGCGATAGACCACTTCGCCGGCCTTGCCCTCGCCGATGCAGGTGATGCTGATGGCAAGTCCCGTGAACGACGAGGTGGTATCGCCGCCAACGATGTCGACACCCCATTTCTGACAAGCCTTGCGCAGTCCGCTATAGAACAGTTCCATGTCTTCAACGGTGAACCGCTTGCTCAGGGCTATGCTGACAATCATCTGGCGGGGAATGCCGTTCATGGCGAAGATGTCGGAAATGTTGACCATTGCCGACTTGTATCCCAGCAGTTCGAGATTGATATAGGTGAGGTCGAAATGAACGCCCTCCATGAGCATGTCGGTGGTGACGAGCACTTGGCTGTCGGGGTAGGAGAGCACGGCGCAATCGTCGCCCACGCCTCTCAGCGTACTTCCATTTTGTGGCTTGAGGTCCTTAGTCAGGTGCTTGATGAGTCCGAACTCACCAAGCTTTGAAATGTCTGTCATTGATTAACGCAATTTTTTAATCTTTCATCCTTCATCCATTAACTCCTTCGGATAATCTCGCGCATGATTTCTGTCATATAGGGCTGTGCCTTGTTGGCAGCCATCTGCACTTCCTCGTGAGACACCTGTACGGGCGTATCGAAGCCGCCGAGGTCGGTAACGATGGACATGCCGAAGACGCGGATGCCGCAATGGCGGGCAACGATGACTTCGGGAACTGTGCTCATGCCGATGGTGTCGCCACCAATGATGCGGTACATGCGGTATTCGGCGGGTGTCTCGAAAGTTGGACCCTGCACGCCTACATATACGCCGTGCATCAGCCGGATACCCTTCTCGGCAGCAATCTCATCGGCCAGGGCAACGAGTTGGGCGTCGTAGGCCTCGTGCATGTCGGGGAAACGCGGGCCTGTGGGGAAGTTCTTTCCACGCAGCGGATGCTCGGGGAAGAGGTTGATGTGGTCGGTGATGACCATAATGTCACCAATGTGGAACTCGGGGTTCATACCTCCGGCAGCATTACTGACGAAGAGCGTCTGGATGCCCAGTTCGTACATCACGCGAACGGGGAACGTGACTTCCTTCATGGAATAGCCCTCGTAGTAGTGGAAACGTCCCTGCATGGCCATGATGTCCTTGCCGCCAAGACGTCCGAAGATGAGTTTGCCGGAATGTCCCTCGACGGTGCTTACGGGGAAATTAGGGATTTCGTTATATGGAATCTCGTAGGCGTCAGTTATTTCTGAAGCTAATTGTCCGAGACCCGTTCCCAGCACGATTGCTGTCTTTGGACTTGTGGTCATCCTTTGCTTTAGCCAGGATGCTGTTTCTTGAATTTTTTTGTACATAGCCAATGATTTTTTCGTTAAACTCCTGTTCCTGCCCCAGCATGAACTCGATGCGTATGGGCAGCTGGTAAATGTTGTGTCGCACTTCTTCGGAAAGTCCGTCAAGACCGAAGAGCCGGGCGTTGTCCTTCTCGGTGGTGATGATCATCTTGGGTTCGGGCATGGCGGCAAAGCGCTCGTTGAGCTTACGGATGTCGCGCTTGCTGAACTGATGATGGTCGGCAAACGACATGGGCTGGATGTCGCCCACGAAGGGTTTGAGGTCCAAGATCATCTGTTTGGGCGATGCGATGCCCGTGAGCAGCAGCACATTCATGTCTTTGGGAATCTGATCAATCGGGAGATCGTCGCCGCAGAAGAGCGGTTTGAGCGGACAATAGTCCAACGTCGTGAAGAAGAGCTTCTGATAGGGATAAAGGTTGAGGGCCTTGGTAAGCACACGGAATTCCATGGGCTTGAGGTCTTTGGGGCATTTGGTGATGATGACGATATCGGCACGCGACTTGCCGCTCTGCGGTTCGCGAAGTCTTCCGGCAGGCAACAGTTTGTCGTAGATAATAAGCCGGTGGTAGTCGACGAGCAAGATGTTGATTCCGGGCTTCACGTAGCGGTGCTGGTAGGCATCGTCGAGCAGTATGACGTCGGTGTCTTTCGTGCTCTCGTCGGAAATAATCCGCTCGATGCCGTGGCAGCGTTTACGGTCGACGGCCACATGTATGTCGGGAAACTTCTTCATCATCTGATATGGTTCGTCGCCGATGTCGCGTGCGGTACTCTGCTTATCGGCAAGCACGTAACCCCGGCTCTTGCGCTTATAGCCCCGGCTGAGCACGGCAACCTTCACCTTGTCGTGAAGCAGACGGACGAGGTGTTCCACATGTGGAGTCTTGCCGGAACCTCCCACCGTGATATTGCCGACGGAGATAACGGGTATGTCATAGCTCTTGCCCTTCAGAATGCCGATTTCGAACATCTGATTCCTGAACCCCACCCCGAGGCCATATAGCCAGCTGAATGGTGTGAGCCATTCATTGATTTTGATGAAGTCGCCTTCCATTATTAATTAAGGTCTAAGACAAATGGTATTCTTGCCTGAATGGCGTCCTGCTGGTCGATGGTGCGGAGCAGCATGAAGGGTGCATAGAACTCGCCGAGGGTGAGACGGAGCTCACGGTCGAGATAGCTGCCGCCCGATTCGGTGGCTTTCTTCAGAAGTTGCTCCTTCCATGAAGCTGTCTGCGGATAGCTGGCCGTGTGGTATTCTTCGAGCTTGGCCAGCTGGGCAGCCTTCTTCACGGCATCGTCGAGGGAACCTAACTGGTCGACGAGTTTGATGCCGAGGGCATCCTGACCGAGCCATACGTGGCCCTGGGCAATCTTCTCGATGGAGTCGACGGGCTGTTTACGTCCATCGGCCACGCGCTTGCGGAACAGTTCGTAGCCGCGCTGGATGTATTTGTTGAGCACAGCCATTTCTTCCTGGTTGAGGGGACGTGCAGAGGTTCCGAAGGTGGTGTTCTTGTTAGTTTTCACTTCATCGAACTTCACGCCCAGTTTCTCGGTGAGCAGTCCGCTGATATCGGGAATCAAGCCGAAGATGCCGATGCTGCCAGTCAGCGTGGTAGGCTCGGCCACAATCCAGTTGGCTGCGCAGCTCATGTAGTAGCCGCCAGATGCAGCCATTCCACCCATGCTGACCACGACGGGCTTCTTCGCCTTGGCACGGCTGATGGCACGCCAGAGCTGTTCGGATGCGTAGGCCGATCCACCGCCCGAATTGATGCGCAGTACAATGGCCTTTACATCTTCGTCGGCAGCCAGTTTCTCTATGTCTTCCGATACGTCGACACCCACGATGCTGTGGCCTCCGCCCGTTGTCATGCTCTCCACTTCACGAGTGACGATGTTGCCATAGGCATAGTAGACGGCAATCTTCTCGCCCTTCTTGCTGTCTGAACCGGTGTTAAGCATGGCTTTCACGCCGATGGTGTTGATTTTTTCGTCTTCGTCAATCTTGAGGAGTTTGCGGATTTCAGGCTTTATCTGGTCGTAGTAGAGTACTTTGTCGATGAGTTTCTGCTTCTGGTATTCGGCTGTGGTAGAGAACATCGTGATGCTGTCAGCGATTGCATTGAGCTGCTCCTTGGTAATCTTTCGTGAGGCCGAGACGTCGTTCAGCATCTGCTGCCAGATGCCTGAAATGTATTGCATCACCTGTTCGCGGTTGGCATCGCTCATCTTGTCGGAAGTGTAAGTCTCTGGTGCGCTCTTGTAGGTGCCAACTTTGGTGAGCTGCATCTTCACGCCGAACTTTGACAGGAAGTCTTTCAGGAAGTAGGGTGTGCTCCCCAGTCCGTGCCAGTCGATTTCGCCCGAGGGGTTAATCCACACTTGGTCGGCTGCGCTGCTGATATAGTAGGCACTTTGCCCGTATTGATCGCCATAGGCCACAATCCATTTGCCGCTCTTCTTGAAGTCGAGTAGGGCTTCGCGCAGGGCATGGCTCGAAGCGGGAGAGTCAATCTGGAACATGCCGGTTTCAATATAGATGCCTTTCACGTCGTCGTTCTCCTTGGCTTTCTTGATGGCGGCGATAATGTCGTCGAGTCCCATCTGACCGTTTCCTTCGCCCATCAGTTCGGAGAAGACGCTACCCTCGCTTCTCTCGTCAATCATGCCGCTGAGCGGGAGCACCAGTACGGAGTTGTCTTTTACTGTGGTTTTAGTGTCGGAAGAGGCAATCATTCCGATGATGGAAATGAGTCCAAAGAATCCGACGATAGCAATAAAAATTGCAATGCCTACAATTGTGGCAAACACATTCTTAAAAAAATCCTTCATAGCATATTTAATGTTTTAATTAATAATTCGGTACAAACTCAGAGCGCAAAGTTAATAAATTGTTGTAATACTGGCAAATTTTTGGTGATTAACTTGCATTTGTTATTGGTTTTTGCATAAATCGGACGCACAAAACGGCGTTTCTTGATGAGGTTGACTGACAAATTGTCGCAAAATTGTTTCTGTGTCATTATGGCATGATTTTCGCAAATTTACGGGTAGAATTTTATAAACATCTAACATTTTTAATTATGAACATTCAACCATTAGCAGACAGAGTTCTGGTTCTTCCTGCAGCAGCAGAGGAGAAAATCGGCGGTATCATCATTCCTGATACTGCAAAAGAGAAACCTCTCCGCGGTAAAATCGTTGCCACGGGTAAAGGTACTAAAGACGAGGAAATGATTCTGAAAGAGGGCGACGAAGTGCTCTACGGCAAGTATTCGGGCACCGAGTTGGAGTTAGACGGTGAGAAATATCTTATGATGCGTCAGAGCGATGTGCTCGCCATCATCAAGTAATTTTCATCGTATTTTTATTATTCGTATTTTCCGATAAACATTTTAAATGATTTAAGTATTATGGCTAAAGAAATAAAATTCAATACAGATGCCCGCGACTTGTTGAAGAAGGGTGTAGACCAATTGGCAAATGCCGTTAAAGTGACACTTGGTCCTAAAGGTCGTAACGTAGTAATAGAAAAGAAATTCGGTGCTCCTCAGATTACAAAGGATGGAGTGACCGTGGCTAAGGAAATTGAGCTTGAAGACCACTTCGAGAATACAGGTGCTCAACTCGTAAAGAGCGTGGCTTCGAAGACTGGTGACGATGCCGGCGACGGTACCACAACTGCAACAATTCTCACTCAGGCCATTGTAACGGAGGGCATGAAGAATGTCACTTCGGGTGCTAATCCTATGGATCTGAAGCGCGGTATCGACAAGGCCGTTGCTGCCGTTGTAGAGTATATCAAGGACAACGCTGAAAAGGTGGACGACAACTACGACAAGATTGAGCAGGTGGCTACCGTTAGTGCAAACAACGATCCCGAGATCGGCAAGCTACTTGCTGAGGCTTTCCGTAAAGTGAGTAAGGATGGCGTGATTACCATCGAGGAGTCGAAGAGCCGCGACACGCATATCGGTGTCGTCGAGGGTATGCAATTCGACCGCGGCTATCTTTCTGGCTATTTCATGACAGATGCCGACAAGATGGAGTGTGTGATGGATCATCCACGCATCCTCATCTACGACAAGAAAATCAGTAGTCTCAAGGATTTGATGCCCGTTCTGCAGCCTGCTGCAGAGAATGGAATGCCTCTGCTGATTATTGCTGAGGATGTTGACTCAGAGGCCCTGACCACTTTGGTTGTCAACCGTCTGCGTGCTGGCTTGAAGGTTTGTGCTGTGAAGGCTCCTGGCTTTGGCGATCGTCGTAAGGCTATGCTCGAGGATATTGCCGTGCTGACTGGTGGCCTGGTTATCAGCGAGGAGAAGGGCCTTAAGCTGGAGCAGGCAACGCTCGACATGCTGGGCACTTGCGACAAGATTGTTGTTTCAAAGGACAACACCACTATCGTTAATGGTGCCGGCCAGAAGCAGGATATTGCTGACCGTGTAGCTCAGATTAAGAATGAAATCGCTAACACCACCTCTTCTTACGACAAGGAGAAACTTCAAGAGCGTCTGGCCAAGTTGGCTGGAGGTGTTGCCGTGCTCTATGTGGGTGCAAACTCTGAAGTTGAGATGAAGGAGAAGAAAGACCGCGTTGATGATGCTCTTTGTGCAACTCGTGCTGCCATTGAGGAAGGTGTTGTTGCCGGTGGTGGTGTCACCTACGTTCGTGCTCTCGAAAGCCTCAAGAAGGTAAAGGGTGATAATGCCGACGAGCAGACAGGTATTAATATTGTAGAACGCGCTATCGAGGAGCCACTCCGCCAGATTGTCACCAACGCAGGTGGAGAGGGTGCCGTGGTTGTTCAGAAGGTTCTCGAAGGAAAAGGCGACTTTGGTTACAACGCTCGTCTCGACAAGTATGAGGACCTCAGAGAAGCTGGTGTAATTGATCCAGCCAAGGTTGCCCGCGTGGCTCTCGAGAATGCTGCCTCTATTGCCGGCATGTTCCTCACAACGGAATGTCTGATTGTTGACAAGCCTGAGGAGAAACCCGCTATGCCGATGGGTGGCGCTCCTGGTATGGGAGGTATGATGTAATTGCTTGAAACAGATGTTTTTCAGTCTGTTTTGCAAAGTATAGTTATCAAAATTGAGGTCGCCTGTTTGTCGGGCGGCCTTTTTCATGCGATTTTTACGTTTTTTGAGCAAAAAAAATCAAAAAAGATTTGTAGGAATAACAATAAATATCTAACTTTGCATCCGAAATTGATAAGAATGTATCGGACATTTCCGAATGAAGATATTTTTTTGATTTGTTTTAGTAGATTAGTTTTTAAGTAGTTTGTTTTTTGAAAATCGGACGTCGTGATGACATCCGATTTTTTTTGTCTATGTTTTTGCACTACTAATCACATTTTCTCTTGGCGTCATTTTTTTATTTTCAAAATAATCATTACCTTTGTCGGCAATATGGATAATCTGATTGCACTTTACGAGAAATGGAGCGGACATTCACCTGTCAAGGTGGAGAAATTGCCCGGAGCTGGAAGTAATCGTGAATATTACCGGTTGTTTGATGCCGAGGGTAATACCGTTGTGGGCGTTATCGGAAACAGCCGCGACGAAAACCATGCCTTCGTCTATCTGTCTGACCATTTCACAAAGTGCCAGTTGCCGGTTCCACAAGTGCTTGCAACCAGCAGCAACGAACTTTGCTACCTGCAAAACGACCTCGGGACGGTATCGCTTTTCGATGAATTGCGAGGCGGACGTGAGGCTGGTGGTCGATACACCAAGCGCGAGCGCGAATTGTTGCGCATGACCATTCGTCAGCTTGCCAACATCCAGGTGAGGGGAGCAAGGGGGTTGGATTGGCAGAACTGCTATCCGCAGCCTGCTTTTGGGCAGGATAGCGTGCTTTTCGACCTGAACTATTTTAAGTATTGTTTCCTGAAACCTACCGATCTGGATTTCCATGAGTTGAAACTGGAGGCCAATTTCAGGATGCTCGCCAAAGACCTTACCGCAGAGGAAGGCGACTTTTTCCTCTATCGCGACTTTCAGGCCCGGAATGTGATGATGGTTCCCGATGCTGCTTCATCGGCAAATCCCCAGCAACTGACTCCCTATTTCATAGATTTCCAGGGCGGGCGCCGAGGTCCGTATTATTATGACCTGGCTTCGTTTTTGTGGCAGGCATCAGCAAGATACCCCCATAAGCTGCGCCGCGAGTTGGTGATGGAGTATTACAATTCACTTAAAAACTACACCGAGGTTCCTTCCACCCGTCATTTCGTTGAACGGCTAGCTTTGTTCGTGCTCTTCCGCACGTTGCAAGTGTTGGGATCCTATGGCTTCAGGGGATATTTCGAGCGCAAGAAACATTTCATCGATTCAATTCCGCCTGCCATGCAGAACCTTCGTGAGCTCCTGCAGGAAGGTAAGGGCGGCTTCGGCTATCAGCTCTCTCGGCAGTATCCTTATTTAGTGGACATGCTGCATCGGCTCATCGAACTGCCTCAGTTCGCGCAAATAGAGCAGCCAGCCCTGAGCCGTTCTGACGGTTACCGAATCACGAACGAGAACCCTTACAAGGCTCACCCTCAGGATGGTCCTGCAACCTTTTCAAAATACGACGGCAAAGGCCCGCTGGTGGTCAAGGTGTTCAGTTTCTCCTATCGTAAGGGCATTCCTGAAGATGAGAGCGGCAACGGAGGCGGTTATGTGTTCGACTGCCGTTCCACGCATAATCCTGGACGCTATGAGCCGTATAAGAAACTGACGGGACTGGATGAACCTGTTATCCGTTTCTTGGAGGATGATGGCGAGATTCTTACTTTTCTTGATAACATCTACAAACTGGCAGATGCCCATGTGCGCCGATACATCCAGCGTGGTTTCACTTCTTTGATGTTCTCGTTTGGCTGTACGGGCGGACAGCATCGTTCTGTCTATAGCGCCCAGCATCTGGCCGAGCATATCCACGCCAAGTTCGGGGTGGAGGTTCGCATCTGCCATCGTGAACAGGACATTACGCAAGTGTTGGCCGCCAAACCTTGAGCTCTATTTCCTAAGTTCCCAGAAGGCTACGGCAGCTGCCGCCGCCACGTTGAGTGAGTCAACATCGTGCGACATTGGAATGCGAACCACGTAGTCGGCCTTTGCAATAGTATCGTGCGCGAGTCCGTCGCCTTCTGTCCCCATCACTATGGCCAATCGTTTTTCTGCTTTCAGGCAAGGGTTGTCGAGGGCTATTGAGTTGTCGCTTAGAGCCATTGCCGCCGTCTTGAATCCCAATTGATGAAGGCTTTGAATATCTTCGTCGAGCCATGTCCACGGTACTAAAAACACGCTGCCCATTGATACCCTGACAGCCCGACGGTTGAACGGGTCGCACGAACTTCGCGTCAGCAACACGGCATCGATTCCCAGGGCGGCAGCCGAACGGAAAATGGCTCCTATGTTCGTGGTGTCAACCACGCCGTCGATGACTACGATTCTTCGGCAATTCCTGCAGACATCCTCTATTCTGGGTGTTTGCGGTCGTCGCATGGCGCAGAGAACGCCCCGGGTGAGTGTGTAGCCCGTCAGTTGAGACAGCAGTTCGCGTTCACCGGTATATACCGTAATGTCGCCGCAACGCTCTATCAGCTCGGCCGCGTCTCCCGTAATGTGTTTCTTCTCACATAGGATGACCAGCGGTTCATATCCTGCGTTGAGCGCCACATGAATCACTTTCGGACTCTCGGCGATGAAGATTCCTTTCGTCGGTTCTACGCGGTTGCGTAGCTGGGCCTCGGTAAGCGAGCCGAATATTTCCACACCAGGTTCTTCGAGTGATGTTATTTCTACAATTGCCATGTTGTATCGTTGCCGTTTGAATTTGCGTGGCTAAGGTACGACAAATTCTTGAGAATCGGATACTGCATCCAGGAAAAAACCAAAAAATGAAAAACTTTGGCTATGCCGAACTTACTTGGCACTCGGAAATGAAAAGAAAAATTCATTTTCCTTTTGCATTTCTCTCGTTATTTCGTAACTTTGCAGTCATGAAACAATGTATGATCTTCGCCGCAGGATTGGGTACACGTCTCCGACCGCTGACTGACACCATGCCCAAAGCTCTGGTGCCTGTGGGTGGACAGCCGTTGCTCCGACACGTTATCCTTAAGCTGAAAGAGGCTGGATTCGACCGTATTGTCATCAACGTTCACCATTTCGCCGAACAAATCATCAACTATCTTTCAGCCAACCAGAACTTCGGCATCGATATTCGTATCAGCAACGAATCTGACGGGTTGCTCGAGACTGGCGGAGGCATCAAGAAAGCTCAGCCGATGTTTTCTACCGAGGCGCCCATCCTAATTCATAATGTCGACATTCTCAGCAACGTAGACCTTGCAGCTTTCTACGACTATGCCACCAGATTATCCGGCGATGCCACGCTATTGGTCAGTCCGCGTGTTACCAAGCGCTATTTGCTTTTCGACGATGACATGCGCCTGAAGGGATGGATGAACATAGAGACGGGCGAGGTACGCAGCCCTTTCCCGTGGGTGCACGAAGCCAATTCTTCACTCTTCACTCTTCACTCTTCACTTAATCGCTTTGCTTTCAGTGGAATACATGTTTTTCATCCAGCCTTTTTCGAAGCCATGTATCAAGAACCCGAGCGCTTTCCCGTCATGGACTTTTACCTGAAGAATGCTTCGTGCCACAACATTTTTGGTTTCCTCAAGGAAGACCTCCAGCTGATGGATGTGGGCAAGCTCGATACGCTCGACCAGGCGGAGCAGTTCATAAAGTCGCTCCTATAATAAAAAACGTTAACACATCATATATGCAACAGAAAATTATCATTCTCGACTTCGGTTCCCAGACTACCCAGCTCATCGGCCGGCGTGTGCGCGAACTCGATACGTTTTGCGAGATTCTGCCGTACAACAAGTATCCAGAGGACGACAGCGATGTCATTGGCGTCATCCTTTCAGGTTCCCCTTATTCCGTTCACGACCCCGAGGCCTTCAAGGTTGACCTTTCCCATTTCATGGGGCGTCTGCCGGTGCTGGGCATCTGCTATGGTGCTCAGTTCATCAGCAACACGCTTGGGGGCAAGGTGGAGAAAACCAACAGCCGCGAATACGGACGTGCCAACCTTCAGACCGTTGACACCGCCAATCCGCTCTTCCAAGGTTTCGAAAAGAATTCTCAGGTCTGGATGAGCCACGGCGACACCATTACCGCCATTCCCGAAGGCTTCGAGGTTATCGGCAGTACTAAGGATGTAAATAACGCCGCCTTCTGGACTCCCTCCCCTTTGGGGAGGGCAGGGGAGGGGGCTCCCGTCTTCGCCGTCCAATTCCATCCCGAGGTATTCCATACGGTTCAGGGCTCGCTCTTGTTGAAGAACTTCGTGGTGGGCATCTGCGGTTCTCGTCAGGACTGGAGTGCTGCTTCGTTTGTGGAAACCACGGTGGCCGAACTGAAGGCGCAGATAGGCAACGACCGCGTCATCCTCGGTCTTTCGGGCGGAGTAGACAGTTCCGTGGCAGCCGTGCTGCTCAACAAGGCCATCGGCAACCGGCTCACCTGTATCTTTGTCGACCACGGCATGCTCCGCAAGAACGAGTTCAAGCAGGTGATGGACGACTATAAGGTGCTGGGACTCAATGTGATTGGTGTGGATGCCTCAGAGAAGTTCTTTGCCGACCTGGCCGGTATTACCGACCCCGAGCAGAAGCGCAAAATCATAGGCCGCGACTTCGTGGAAGTCTTCAATGCCGAGGCCAAGAAGATTACCGACGCCAAGTGGCTCGCCCAGGGCACCATCTATCCCGACCGCATCGAGTCGCTGAACATCACGGGCAAGGTCATCAAGAGCCACCACAACGTGGGCGGTCTGCCCAAGGAGATGAATCTGCAACTTTGCGAACCGTTGAAATGGCTGTTCAAGGACGAAGTGCGCCGCGTGGGGCGCCAGATGGGAATGCCCGAACATCTCATCACCCGTCATCCCTTCCCGGGTCCCGGACTTGCCGTTCGTATCCTGGGCGATATCACTCCCGAAAAAGTTCGTATCCTGCAGGATGCCGACGATATATTTATAAAAGGTTTGCGCGAGTATAAAGTGAAACTTTCCGGTGAGGAAGCCCGTCGAGTGCTTGCCGCCGGAGTGCCCGCAGCCATGACCGATGGCGAGATAGAAGTTTCCCTATACGACCAGATTTGGCAGGCAGGCGTCATTCTGCTGAGTGCCGTCCGTTCGGTTGGCGTGATGGGCGATGAGCGCACCTACGAGCATCCCGTTGCCCTTCGTGCCGTCACCTCTACCGATGCCATGACCGCCGACTGGGCTCATCTGCCTTACGATTTCATGGCCCGCGTGTCGAACGAAATAATAAATAAGGTGCGAGGCGTCAACCGCGTCTGCTACGACATTTCCTCAAAGCCCCCTTCGACAATCGAGTGGGAATAAGACCCACCCCCGACCCCTCCCTATATGGAGGGGAGTAGATAGCGATGAAACCGCAATAAGGGGCTCATAGATTTTTCATCAAATAGTAATACAAATAATTATGACAACAGGTAACGTACGTCCGGCCTCGATGGAGCGCATCACCACTCCTGAACTGGCCCAGAAATTTATTGACGAACAGATTGGCGAACTGCGCGCTCAGATTGGTGACAAGAAGGTGCTGCTGGCCCTCTCGGGCGGTGTTGACTCTTCGGTTGTGGCAGCCCTTCTCATCAAGGCCGTCGGCAAGCAGTTGGTGTCTGTTCATGTGAATCATGGTCTGCTGCGCAAGGGCGAGCCCGAGCAGGTGGTACGCGTGTTCCGCGATGAGTTGGATGCCAATTTGGTCTATGTGGATGCCACCGACCGCTTCCTCGACAAACTGGCAGGCATCTCCGATCCCGAGCAGAAGCGCAAGATTATCGGCGCCGAGTTCATCCGTGTGTTCGAGGAGGAGGCCCGCAAGCAGGAAGGAATCAGTTTCCTGGCTCAGGGTACCATCTATCCTGACATCGTGGAGTCTGGTCCCGTCAAGTCACATCACAACGTGGGTGGTTTGCCCGAAGACTTGAACTTTGAACTTGTTGAGCCCATCAAACTGCTTTTCAAGGATGAGGTGCGCGTGGTTGGTAAGGAACTCGGATTGCCTGATAACATGGTGTTCCGTCAGCCGTTCCCCGGTCCTGGTTTGGGAGTCCGTTGCACGGGTGCCATTACCCGCGACCGTTTGGAAGCCTTACGCGAGTCGGATGCCATCTTGCGCGAGGAGTTCGACAAGAACGGCCTGGCAGGCAAGGTATGGCAATACTTCACCATCGTGCCCGACTACAAATCTACGGGTGTAAAGGACAATAAGCGCAGTTGGGACTGGCCCGTTATCATTCGTGCCGTGAACACGCGCGATGCAATGACCGCCACCATCGAGGAGATTCCGTATTCTGTCCTGCATCACATCACCCAGCGCATCATCACCGAGGTTCCCGGTGTGAACCGTGTGCTCTACGATCTCACCCCGAAACCCACCGGCACTATCGAGTGGGAGTAATGCCCTCAACCCCATTCCAAGGGAAGACACCCACCCCCAGCCCCTCCCGACGGGAGGGGAGCTGAGGGTGGCTTTTTCTATCTACTCATCCAACTATTTACCGCCCTGTTTCCGCTATTTGGAAGCCCGTTTCCGTCTATTGGAAGCATGCTTTCCGCCTATTAGAAGTATGCTTTCCGCCCATTAGAAGTATGCTTTCCACCCAATGGAAGTGAGGCATTCAACCAATGGAAGCCGACTCTTTGATGCATTCTGTGCCTCTTCTAAGGCGTGATATCACGGGTGTAGATAGTTTGCTGATTTCTATTTTGTTGATTTTCAGCTTTTTAGATAAAATTTAATTACTCAAATCTTACACTTACAGTTCTTACAGTTGTTTTTTTTGATATGTCACAACTCTTTATTATATATAAAAATATTTGTATATCAATTAGTTATAGAATATTAAGAAGAGGATGTGTACCTCTTTTTTTAACTGTAAGAACTGTAAGTGTAAGACAGGCATAGTCACTCACTCCTCTACAAGGCCTTTCAATGCCTGGCGACTTAGGCTCCACTGAAAGTTACTTTCGTTCGGAACCAACGGTCATCGGCCACGTAGTGGGAAAGATAATAAATTGCAAATTAATTTGCTTTTTCGCCCACTTAATAGTATCTTTGCAAACGCAAAAGAGATGAACAATGGCAGAAAGAAAAAACATACGGCCCATAGACAACAGTCTGGGGCACTTGCAACCGCAGGCGCTGGAAATGGAGCGCGTGGTGCTGGGCGCGCTGATGGTTGACAACGACGCTTTCTCGATAGTAAGCGACATATTGCGCCCGGAGGTGTTCTATGAACCGAGAAACCAGATGATCTACAAGGCCATACAGACGTTGAGTATGGACGAAAAGCCAGTCGACATACTGACTGTCTCGGAACAGTTGCGAAAGGACGGAACCCTGGAAGAAATTGGCGGACCTACGTATATCGTGAACCTGAGCTCGAATGTGGTTTCGTCGGCACACGTGGAATATCATGCGCGAGTGCTGGCCCAGAAGTTCCTTGCCCGGCAGCTGATCTCGTTTGCCAGCGTCGTCGAGACGAAGGCATTCGACGAGACGGTGGACGTGGACGAACTGATGCAGGAGGCCGAGGCCTCGCTTTTCGAACTTTCGCAGAAGAACATGCGGCAGGACTTTACGCAGATTGACCCCGTGCTGAAGAATGCGGTGGAGATTCTGCAGCGTGCTGCGGCCAATACTGACGGACTGACGGGTATTTCTACGGGATATTTCGACTTGGATAAGCTGACCTCGGGCTGGCAAAACAGCGACTTGGTGATTATTGCCGGCCGCCCGGCAATGGGCAAGACGGCCTTTGCGCTGTCGCTGGCAAAGAACATTGCGGTGGACAGCCGCGTGCCGGTGGGGTTCTTCTCGCTCGAAATGAGCAACGTGCAGCTGGTGAACCGTCTGATTTCTAATGTCTGTGAGATTTCGGGCAGCAAGATTCTGAACGGACAACTTGACCAGGAAGAATGGCAACGGCTGGACTCCAGGCTGAGAAGGCTGCACGGGGCTCCGCTCTATATCGACGACACGCCGGGCATGAGCATCTTTGAACTGAGGACAAAGGCGCGCAGGCTGGTGCGCGAGAAGGGGGTGAAGATTATCATGATTGACTATCTGCAGCTGATGAATGCCAGCGGCGCTAAGTTCGGAAGCAGGCAGGAGGAGGTGTCGACCATCTCGCGCTCGCTGAAGGGGCTGGCCAAGGAACTGGATATCCCTATCTTGGCGTTATCGCAACTGAACCGTAGCGTGGAGGGCCGCGACGAAAAGCAAGGCCAGGGCAAGCGGCCGCTGCTCTCGGACCTTCGTGAGTCGGGAGCCATCGAGCAGGATGCCGATATGGTCTGCTTTGTGCATCGTCCGGAATACTATCGTATCTTTCAGGACGAGAAGGGAAATGACCTTCGCGGCATGGCGGAGATTATTATTGCAAAGCACCGCAAGGGTGCCACGGACACGGTGCTGCTGAACTTCCGTGGTGAGTTCACCAGGTTCCAGAACCCTCAGGACAGTTCGATTGCTCCTACCAGGCCCGACAATGGCGGGGAGTTTATCGGCAGCAAAATGAATGAGGCTGACCCGTTGCCGCCACCGCCCGAAGACGGACCAATGCCGTTCTGAGTGAAATGGAGAAAATGTGAAATGGAGAAAATGAGAAATGGAGAAAATGAAAAAAAATAACTCCCAAAATTAAATAATAATGAGAAAGTATTTGGCTGGAATGTTGTGCCTGATAGCGTTTACGGCAGGGGCACAGACGAAGAGTGTTTCTATTCTGGGTGATTCGTACAGCACGTTCGACGGCTACATAACGCCTTCTACCAACGAGATGTGGTACTACCAGGGCAACCGGGGCAGTAACGATGTGGAGGACGTGACGCAGACTTGGTGGTGGCAGTTCATCAAGAAAAACGGGTACCGACTGTGTGTGAACAACTCGTGGAGCGGTGCCACCATCGGCTATTATGGCTATGACGGCAACGACTATAGCGCGCGTTCGTTTATTACAAGGAGTGACAACCTGGGTTGTCCCGACCTGATTTTCATCTTTGGCGGTACAAACGATTCGTGGGCCGGGGCTCCCATCGGCGAGTATAAGTTTGAGAACCTGCGCCGCGATGATTTCTTCAGCTACCGTCCGGCGCTGGCTTACCTGCTCGACCACATGCAGAAGCGCTATCCGAATGTCGACCTGGTGTTTCTTATCAATAGCGAACTGTCGAAGGATATTACCGAGAGCACGCAGAAGATTTGCGACCACTATGGGGTGAAGTGGATTCTGCTTCACGATATCGACAAGCAGAGCGGTCATCCTTCTCAGAAAGGAATGAAGTCCATAGCCGAGCAAATTGCTGAAAAGCTGAAAAATTAAAGCCGATTTGGGGCTGAAATTTCGGAATTGAAAGATTTTTGGTTAAAAAAGTAACAAATTATTTGCACGGTCGAATAATTATATTTACCTTTGCAGCCGATTTAAAGAAAATATGGCAATGAGCATTTCACAGAGCATTCTAATCAGCATTATTATTCGACTGCGTCGAGCGGCCGGAAGTGTGAAGGTATGCGTGTAAGTGCATCGTCAAGGGAATATGAAACCTTTCCACTTCCATTAGGGTGTGTGAAAGGTTTTTTTGTTTCGGATTATTGATAAAAATTGACAGATAAAAAAATGAGTGACAGATTGTTTATTTTCGACACAACGCTCCGCGACGGAGAACAGGTTCCGGGATGCCAGTTGAATACCGTTGAGAAGATTCAGGTGGCCAAGCAGCTTGAACAGTTGGGAGTGGATGTTATTGAAGCAGGATTTCCAATTTCAAGTCCGGGCGACTTCAATTCGGTTATCGAGATTTCGAAGGCGGTAACGTGGCCCACTATTTGTGCGCTGACACGTGCCGTTGAGAAAGATATCGACGTGGCTGCCGAGTCGCTTGAGTATGCCAAGCGCAAACGAATCCATACGGGTATCGGCACGAGTGACTCGCACATTCAATTCAAGTTTAACTCCACTCGAGAGGAAATAATCGAACGGGCCGTTGCTGCCGTGAAGTATGCCAAGAAGTATGTGGAAGATGTTGAATTCTATGCCGAGGATGCAGGTCGTACCGACAACGAATACCTGGCCCGTGTGATTGAGGCCGTTATCAAGGCTGGTGCAACCGTCTGTAACATTCCTGATACGACGGGTTATTGTCTGCCGTCTGAGTACGGTGAGAAAATCAAGTACCTGATGGAGCATGTTGACGGGCTGTCGTCGGGCAAGGCCATTCTCTCTACCCATTGTCACAACGATTTGGGCATGGCCACGGCCAACACGATGAGCGGCATACTGAACGGAGCCCGCCAGGTGGAGGTCACCATCAACGGAATCGGCGAGCGTGCCGGTAACACTTCGCTCGAAGAGATTGCCATGATATTGAAGTGCCATAAGCATCTTGGTATTGATACGAATATCAACACCACGAAGATTTATCCTACAAGCCGTATGGTAAGTTCGCTGATGAACATGCCGGTACAGCCTAACAAGGCCGTTGTGGGACGTAATGCCTTTGCCCACTCAAGTGGTATCCATCAGGACGGCGTGCTGAAGAATGTGCAGACATACGAGATTATGGACCCGAAGGATGTGGGACTCAACGATAACTCTATCGTGCTGACGGCCCGAAGCGGACGTGCGGCCTTGAAGCATCGGCTGGAAGAACTCGGCGTGAAGATTGAAGACGAGAAGAAGGTGGATGCCATCTACCAGAAGTTCCTCGCCTTGGCCGACCGCAAGAAGGAGGTAAACGACGAAGACATCCTGACGCTGGCCGGTGCCGATAGCGCAGAGAACCATGCCGTAAGACTGGATTTCCTGCAGGTAACTACCGGAATGGGCGTGAGAAGCGTAGCCTCTATCGGGCTTGACATCAGCGGACAGAAGTTTGAGGCTGCCGCCACGGGCAATGGTCCTGTTGATGCAGCCATCAAGGGACTGAAGAAAATCATCATGAAACAGATGACGCTGAAGGAGTTCACCATACAGGCCATCTCGAAGGGTTCCGACGATATGGGTAAGGTTCACATGCAGGTGGAGTATAACGGCAACCTGTATTATGGCTTTGGAGCAAATACCGACATCGTGACAGCTTCCGTGGAAGCCTATATCGACTGTATCAATAAGTTTAAATAATTGAGAAAACAACAAGGATTATGAATACGCTTTTCGACAAGATTTGGGACAAGCACGTCGTGCAGATTGTGGAAGATGGTCCCACACAACTATACATCGACCGCCTCTATTGTCATGAAGTGACTTCCCCGCAGGCCTTCGATGGAATGCGTGAGAGAGGGTTACGATGTTTCCGCCCGAAGCAGATATTCTGTATGCCCGACCATAATACACCTACTCACGATCAGGACAAGCCTATCGAAGACCCGGTTTCGAAAAAGCAGGTGGATACCCTATCGAAGAATGCGAAGGAGTTTGGACTGACTCATTACGGCATGATGGACAAGTCGAACGGCATCATCCATGTGGTGGGGCCCGAGAAAGGATTGTCGTTGCCGGGCATGACCATCGTTTGTGGCGACTCACACACTTCGACTCATGGGGCTATGGGTGCTGTGGCCTTTGGCATAGGAACTTCCGAGGTGGAGATGGTGCTGGCTTCGCAATGTATTCTCCAGCAGAAGCCCAAGTCGATGCGCATCAGCATTAATGGCAAGCTGCAGAAAGGAGTGACGCCCAAAGACGTGGCACTTTATCTGATGTCAAAGCTGACCACAAGCGGAGCCACAGGTTATTTCGTGGAATATGCCGGAGACGTTGTTAAGGACATGACGATGGAAGGACGCCTGACGCTTTGCAACCTTTCTATCGAAATGGGTGCACGCGGTGGTTTTATTGCTCCCGATGAGACAACCTTTAATTATATAAAAGGTAGGGAGTTCGCCCCGAAAGGTGAGGACTGGGACAAGGCCGTCAGTTATTGGAAGACGCTGAAGAGTGGGGAAGACGCTGTGTTCGACAAGGAACTCACCTTTGATGCTGCAGATATCGAACCGCGTATCACCTATGGAACAAATCCCGGCATGGGTATCGGTATTACCGAGTGTGTTCCGGCTTTAGACGCGATTGAAGAGACGGCAAAGGCTGGATTCATGAAGGCGCTCAATTATATGGGTTTCAAACCCGGCCAGAAACTTCTTGGTCATCCAATAGATTATGTTTTCCTCGGAGCATGCACCAACGGTCGAATAGAAGACTTCCGTGCCTTTGCCTCGATTGTTGAGGGCAAGCAAAAGGCTGATAATGTGGTAGCATGGCTGGTTCCCGGTTCGTGGGCTGTCGACCACCAGATTCGTGAGGAAGGCATTGACAAGATTCTTGAGGCCGCTGGATTCCAGATTCGTCAGCCAGGATGCTCAGCTTGTCTGGCCATGAACGACGACAAGATACCGGCTGGCAAATATTCGGTAAGCACCAGTAACCGCAACTTTGAAGGCCGGCAGGGCCCTGGTGCTCGTACCATTCTCGCCTCTCCGTTGGTTGCTGCTGCAGCCGCTATTACGGGTAAAATAACCGACCCCAGAGTGTTTATCTAAGAATAATGATATGAAACAGAAATTCAATATTATCACATCCACTTGTGTCCCCCTGCCGTTGGAAAACGTGGATACAGACCAGATTATTCCCGCTCGTTTCCTGAAGGCTACAACCCGCGAGGAAAGTTTCTTCGGCGATAACCTCTTCCGCGACTGGCGGTATAATCCGGATGGTAGCCTTAACAAGGACTTTGTACTCAATAACCCTACGTATGGAGGGTGTATACTCGTGGCTGGCAAGAACTTCGGTTCGGGTTCCAGTCGTGAGCATGCCGCATGGGCAATCGCCGGATATGGTTTTCGTGTGGTCATCAGTTCCTTTTTTGCCGACATTCATAAAAACAACGAGCTGAATAACTTCGTGCTTCCTGTTGTTGTAAGCGAGGCTTTCCTAGCCGAACTTTTCCAGAGTATCAAGGAAAATCCGAAAATGGAAGTTGAAGTGGACCTGCCTAAACAGACCGTTACCAACAAAGTTACGGGCAATAGAGAGCATTTTGAGATAAATGGCTACAAGAAACATTGCCTTATCAACGGGCTCGATGATATCGACTTTTTAGTGCAGAATCAAGAAAAGACCGAAACTTGGGAGAAGGAAAATGGGAAATAATGATAAGCTGAGAAACGAGATTCCGAGCGTGAAACAGCGTAATATTGAGATCATGGACTGTACATTGCGTGACGGAGAGCAGACTTCAGGCGTCAGTTTTCTGCCTCACGAGAAATTAGTCATAGCCCGGATGCTGTTGCGTGACCTTAATGTCGACCGTATCGAGGTAGCATCGGCTCGTGTTTCTGAAGGCGAGAAAGAGGCGGTGAAGATGATTTGCCGCTATGCTCGCCAGAATGGTATGGCTGAGCGCGTGGAGGTTCTTGGTTTTGTTGACGGAAATCTCTCTATCGACTGGATTCTTGAGTGTGGTGGACAGGTGATTAATCTGTTGGCTAAAGGTTCTGAGAGACATTGCCTCGGACAGCTTCACAAGAGCGTCGAAGAACATATTGAAGACATCCGCCAGACTGTGCTTTATGCCAACGAGAAGGGTATGGCTGTTAATGTCTATCTCGAAGATTGGAGCAACGGCATGAAAGATTCTCCCGAATATGTCTATAAGATGCTCGATGCGCTTATGGAAATGAATATCAAGCGTTTCATGCTTCCCGACACATTAGGTATCTTGAACCCTTTGCAAGTAATTGAATATATGCGCAAGATGCAAAAGCGTTATCCTGGCGCACATTTCGACTTCCATGCCCACAACGATTACGATTTGGCTGTGAGCAATTCGCTGGCAGCCGTGCTTAGCGGATGTAAGGGGTTGCATGTTACGGTTAACGGACTTGGTGAGCGTTGTGGTAATGCGCCGTTGTCGAGTGTTCAGGTTATTCTGAAAGACCAGTTTCATGCGAAGACCAATATTCACGAGGATAAGTTGAATGCGATTTCACGCTTGGTGGAAGGATATAGCGGTATAGCGATTGCTCCGAACCAGCCCGTTATAGGGGAGAATGTATTTACGCAGGTGGCTGGTGTGCATGCCGACGGTGACGACAAGGCTGGTTTGTACATGAACCAGTTGAAGCCTGAGCGTTTTGGCCGTAAGCGCGAGTATGCTTTGGGAAAGAACAGCGGAAGGGCCAATATTTCGAAGAACCTGAAGGAGTTGGGACTGGAACTTACTCCCGAGCAAACCAGAAAGGTGACGAAACGAATAACAGAACTCGGCGACCGCAAGGAGATTGTTACCCAAGAAGACCTTCCGTTTATTGTTTCGGATGTGCTCAAGCACGATGCACCAGAGGATAAGGTCAAGCTTATCAGTTATGTGGTTTCAACGGCTTATGGCCTGAAGCCGGGAGCTAATGTCAGGGTTGAAATCAACGGCCAGCAGTATGAGGCAGGTGCCACGGGTGACGGTCAGTATGATGCTTTCGTAAAAGCTCTTCGCTTTATCTATCGCAAATACCTGGGCCGTACCTTCCCTTTGCTTGCCAACTATGCTGTTACCATTCCGCCCGGTGGTCGTACGGATGCTCTTGTGCAAACGGTGATTACTTGGCATGATGAAGGCCGGCTGTTACGTACCCGAGGCTTGGATGCCGACCAGACAGAAGCAGCTATCAAGGCTACGTTCAAGATGCTTAACATTATCGAGGAGAGAATGCAAACATGATTTACATTTATATTAAATAATGTGTAAATTCGTAGGGCATTTCTTTTGTCTCGTTTATTTTTCGTAGTTTTGCCCTGCATTTATTAGATAGAACAAAAAAGAAATATAGTAGATGTTATGAATTTGAAAATTGCTGTTTTGGCTGGTGACGGTATAGGTCCCGAGGTTATGGAACAAGGAGTGGCCGTATTGTCGGCTGTTGCCGAGAAGTTTGGACATGAAGTGAGTTACCAGGAGGCCATCTGCGGGGCGCATGCCATTGATGAGGTTGGCGACCCATTCCCCGAAGAGACCTTCAAGATTTGCCAGGAGTCTGATGCTGTGCTCTTTGCTTCGGTGGGTGATCCTAAATATGATAATGACCCTACTGCAAAGGTGCGCCCTGAGCAGGGATTGTTGGCCATGCGCAAGAAACTGGGATTGTTTGCGAACATTCGTCCCGTTCAGACTTTCAAGTGCCTGTTTCATAAGAGTCCGTTGAAAGACGAACTTATCGAGGGTGCAGATTTCGTCTGTATTCGTGAACTGACTGGAGGAATGTATTTTGGTGAGAAGTATCAGGATGACGACAAGGCATTCGACACCAATTATTATACCCGTCCAGAAGTGGAGCGCATATTGAAGGTTGCCTATGACTACGCCCGGAAACGCAAGAACCATGTGACGGTGGTTGACAAGGCCAACGTGCTGGCCAGCAGTCGTCTGTGGCGCCAGGTTGCCAGAGAGATGGCTCCCCAATATCCAGATGTGGTGACCGATTATATGTTTGTGGATAATGCTGCCATGAAGATGCTGACCGATCCCAAGTTCTTTGATGTGATGGTGACCGAGAATACTTTCGGCGACATTCTTACCGACGAGGGTTCGTGCATCAGCGGTTCGATGGGCTTGCTACCTTCCGCTTCAACAGGTGAGAGTACTCCGGTATTTGAACCCATCCACGGCTCATGGCCACAGGCTAAGGGACTGAACATTGCCAATCCGTTGGCTCAGATACTTTCTGTTGCCATGCTATTCGAATACTTCGGTCTGAATGAAGAAGGGGAGCTCATCAGGAAAGCTGTTGATGCTTCGCTCGATGCTAATGTGCGCACACCCGAAATTCAAGTGGAAGGTGGTGCGAAGTATGGAACTAATGAAGTTGGCGAATGGATTGTCAACTACATCAGAAAAGCGTAAATTAAAGAAATGGGAGAATGAGAAATCTTGTTATTCATATTGTTAGTGTAAACAAACGGATGCTGATGCTTTCGTTATTGGTTTCTCATTTTCTCATCTTTTCTTTTGGCCAATCGCGCGAACAGCTTCGTGACGAACTTAAGGAAGCTGCCGAGGCGCTTTCCTTCTTTCCCGATTCCCTTGACTTGCGCTTGAAGAAGGCGGCGTTGAACATGCAGCTGGAACAATGGGAGTATGCGAAGGACGAATACGACTATGTGATTCGTCGCGACCCCAATAATGTTGCGGGACTATATTATCGGGCATACGCTAATGAGAAATTGGGCCGTCTGAGTTTTGCCAGAGCAGATTACGAGGCTGTTCTCAGGATTGTCCCGACTCATTTCGAAGCACGCTTAGGATTGGCGCTTGTCAATCAAAAGGATAGGCATTTTACCGAGGCCATGGACCAGATTAACCAGCTTGTGGAATCAAATCCTGATAATGTGCTGGCTATTGTGGCCCGAGCCAACATGGAGCGTGAGCGGAAGTTGTATTCGCTTGCAGAATTCGATTTCACGAGAGCTATGGAAATGGAACCCGACAATACAGACCATCTGCTGAATCGTGCAGATGTTCGTTTGCTAATGGGAAATTACGAGGAAGCTCGTAGTGATCTTGACCTTTTAGTCAAGAAAGGCATCGTGAAAGGGTCGCTGAAAGGATTCTACGACCGCCTGAAAAAGAAATAGTCCTTTTTACTTTATTCCCCGTTTGTTGAGCGCGGCAGAATATTTTGCGGCATTGACAAGATGTTCTTGATAGGTGCGGGCGAAGTTATGGGTACCGCTGAAATCTTCTTTGGCGCACATGTAGAGATAGTCGTGATGAACCATGTTGAGTACGGCATCAATACCCGCAATTGATGCAACGCGGATGGGGCCCGGGGGAAGTCCTATGTTCCGATAGGTGTTATAAGGACTATTCACGAAAAGCATGTTGTTATAGATGCGCCGAAGTGAGAAGTCTCCGATAGCAAACTTTACCGTGGGGTCAGCCTGAAGCGGCATGTCGGATTGCAGGCGATTATAGTACATGCCTGCAATCATGGGCTTTTCGTCGTCGTTAGATGTCTCTTCGTCGATGATACTTGCCAGCGTGGTTACCTCGATGGGAGTCATCTTCAGGGCTTCAGCCTTCTTCATTCTATCCGTATTCCAGAACTTCTTGCATTCTTTCTGCATGCGGTCGAGCAGGGCAGAGGGCGTTACGTTCCAGTAAATGTCGTAAGTATTCGGCACAAACATGCTGATGATGGTTTCCGGCGAATAGCCATACTTCTGGCAAACGGCTGAATCCTTAAGTACCGCTGACAGTTCAAGGCTGTCAAGCATCAGCTTCTGGGAAAGTGCAGCAGACAGCTTGTCGATGGTTCTTGGTGTGGGTACGGTAAGGTTGAGCGGCTCCTGCAATCCGTTTTTGATGTGGCGGAAAGCCATAAATGCACCTTCAGAGGGCGCAATGGCATAGCGGCCTGTGCGCACTTTCTGGTCGTAGTTAAAGTGGCGGGCCAGCGTTTGGAAGGCAAAGAGACCATGATCAGAACTGATGTCACGCAGTTTCGTGAAGACAGAATCTGCGTTGTCGTCGGTATCAATATATAGATATTGTTTGTCTGGTCTTCCGGTCATGGAAGAGAAAAAGAAGTAATAGATGCAAACTGCAATAATCAGTAAGCATACAAGTGCCGGTATAACATATTTTCGTTCTGTGACTTTCATGTTTCATCTGTTTTGTTTACCCGTTGCAAAGTTACTAATTTTTTTTCTTCCATCATCCATTTATCGTCACTTTTCCAAAAAATTCTCCCCTTTATTTGCTTTTGTCCTCACTAATTCGTAATTTTGCCATATGAAACTTAAATTTAATATTCAATATAACACAGAGTGGGGACAGGCCATGCACCTGCTCGTGAAATACAAGACGAGCGACGGGCGTTTGCATGAACAGGATTTGATGATGCAGACGCAAGACGGAGGTCTTTGGTGGCTTGACGTCGTATTGATGGAATCTCGCCAGCGTCGAATTATCCAGTTGGAATATGTTTATCAGGTGGAGAATGCAGACGGGCAGGTTTTGAGGCGAGAGTGGAACCAGGTGAAGCGTCTGTATGCTACCGACAACACGAAGACTTTCTGTTTTTCCGACCTTTGGAGAGACGTTCCGCTCAATTACCATCTTTATACTTATATCCACAGACGATATGCGAAGGGAATAGAAGCACTGGTGTTGCCTTTGTTCCGTAAGACCGTGGTGTTCAGGGTTTCGGCTCCTCAGCTTGGTGAAGGCGAGTCGCTCGCTTTGGTGGGCAACCATCCTGCCATCGGCAGTTGGAATCCTACCCGCTATCTGCCCCTCCAGCATATTGGTGAGTTCGACTGGATGCTTTCCGTTAATGTAGATGGAATGGTTATGCCGTTGGAGTATAAATATGTTATTATAGACGACAAGACCCGCCAGCTGAAAACATGGGAAGAGGGTGACAATCGAACAACGGGCGAAATCGCGATAGCCGACGGAGAAGTGCATGTGCGCTATGGTGACTCGCTTCGCGTTAAAGAAACAACGTGGAAGGCGGCTGGTGTGGTGGTTCCTTTATTCTCTTTGCGGTCGGAACGTAGTTGCGGAGTTGGTGATTTCACGGATTTGAAGTTGCTGGCAGACTGGGCTTCGCTTGTTGGAATGAAGGTTATCCAACTGTTGCCCGTCAACGACACGACCAGCAGCCATACATGGAACGATTCCCATCCATATAATATTATTTCTGCCTTTGCCCTTCATCCTCATTACATAGACCTTGACCAGCTGCCCCTAAGCGACGAGGAGTTTATGCGCCAGTATGCTAGGCAAAGGAGGGAACTTAATGCCCTGCACGATAGTGACTATGTTGCTGTTGACCGCGTGAAATGGACTTTCATCAAGAAATCGTTTGAAGAAAGTGGAAAAACGTTGTTGGAAAGCACATCGTTTAAGTCATTTTTCGCTAAGAACGAGGACTGGCTGCCCGATTATGCTGAATTCTGCGTGAAGCGAGACTGCCCGGATGCTGATGAAGAGCAACGCGAGAAACTCTTAAAGCTTCACTATTTCGTTCAGTATCATTTGCATATCCAATTCCAGGAAGCGGCCAACTATGCGCGAGGAAAAGGAGTTTCGCTGAAAGGCGACCTGCCAATTGGCGTGTGCCGGGATAGTGTGGAGACATGGAAGCATCCCGATTTCTTTAATCTCGACATGCAGACAGGTACTCCGCCCGACATCTATCATCCTAACGGACAGAACTGGGGATTCCCCACTTATCGCTGGAATACCCAGTCGAAGAGTACGGACCAATTGACACTCAACCAGTATTTCCGCCGCCGCTTCCAATGGATGGAACAGTATTTTGACGCCTTTCGCATAGACCATGTGATAGGATACTTCCGCTTGTGGGAAATTCCTAAGGATGCTATTTATGCGACGATGGGGCATTTCCATCCGGCCCTGCCCATGAGTCGCGAGGAAATCGAACAGATGGGACTGACTTTCCATCAAGAACTCTACACCCGGCCTTTCATCAACGACCGTATACTCGACCGCATTTTCGGGATTCATGCCCAGTTCGTGCGCGACACGTTCCTCGTTCGTAAGCAGTATGGACTCTACGGATTGAAGTCGGATTTTGATACCCAGCAGAAGGTCAGAACCCATTTCGAGGGGCATCGTGACGAGAACAGCCTGTGGATTCGCGAGGGACTTTACCGCATCATCTCAAATGTGCTCTTCATCGAAGATGCCAGACAGCCCGGAATGTTCCATCCGCGGTTCGCCATTGACAAGGAACCCGTCTACGAAATACTTGGAAAAGAAGAGAAAGAGGCCTATATGCGCATCTATAACAGCTATTTCTATGAGCGGCATAACGGCTTCTGGGCCTGGCATGCCATACGGCTTTTGGCGGATATCTTACAAGATACGCGTATGCTCGTATGTGCTGAAGACCTGGGAATGTTGCCTGCTTCGGTGGCTCATGTACTCGACACACTCCGCATTCTCACACTCGAAATTCAGTCGTTGCCAAAGGATGTCGGTCTGGAATTTGCTCATCTTGAGGCAAATCCCTATCGTAGCGTGGCCACAATCAGCACCCATGATATGCCGTCGATGCGCCTGTGGTGGGAAGAGAATGCCGGTCGGGCACAGCGATATTTCAGCACTATGCTCCAGCGCGAAGGGCGTGCCCCGCTTAACCTTTCTGCCCAGATGGCCGAAGAGATTATTGCACGCCACCTCTATTGTCCGTCGATGCTGTGCTTGCTGAGCATACAAGACTGGCTGGCTATGGATTCGACGCTGAGGTCGAAGAATGTTCGTCAAGAGCGCATCAATGAGCCTTACGACTGTTACAACCAATGGAAGTATCGCATGAATGTGACTATCGAACAGCTGTTGGATGCGCGCCAGTATAATCAGAAACTGCTGACGATGATAACGCGTAGCAAGAGAATCCGCTAACTATTGCAGATGAAAGAATTCTCTACCTATATCTTCGACCTCGACGGCACGTTGCTCGATACGCTCAACGACCTTTATCAGAGCGTGAACCATGCCATGAAAGCATGTGGTTTCCCGTTGCATACCCGGGAAGAAGTGCGTAGTTTCGTGGGAAATGGAGTTCGCATGCTGATGATACGGGCAGTTCCCGATGGCATTCAGAATCCGCGATTCGAAGAAGCATTCGACGTTTTCCGGCAACATTACTTGCAGCATTCGCTCGATACGACTCATCCTTATCCGGGTATCGAAGAAATGTTATCTCAACTTAAGAAGCTTGGTAAGCACTTGGCGGTGGTGAGCAATAAGCTTGATGTTGCCACAAAGGAATTGGTCCGCCATTTCTTTGGTGGCCTTATAGATGTGGCTATTGGTGAAAACGAGGCCGCCGGAGTGCGCAAGAAACCGGCTCCCGATACCGTTGATGAGGCTTTGCGCCAATTGGGAGTAGGGAAGGAGGGTGCTGTCTATGTAGGAGATAGCGACGTGGACTTGCAAACGGCAATCAATAGCAAGTTGCCGTGTATTAGCGTGCTTTGGGGATTTCGCGACCGCGATTTCCTGAATGCTCACGGAGCATCCGTATATGCCACAACACCTGAAGAAATCCTTGATTTCAATTAGACTTTATTTGATTTGTAATTAAACTTTATTTGACTTGCAATTAGACTTTAAATGCATCGCAATTAGACTTTAATTGCAACTCATTTAAACTTTAAAAGGAATGCATTTAGGCTTTAATTGCAACGCTTCCACGCATTAATTGTAAACGGTCGAAAAACTCCCGGAAGAAAATTTGAAAAACTCTTGGTTAAGTTCATCAATTTTCCTTCCGGGAGATGATGTCAGGAACCTATATTTCTGTTCAGAAGAAGATGTCTGAGATGATGTAGGCAATGACCGTGCTGACGAAAACGCTGATGAGTCCTGGAACCATAAACGAGTGGTTGAGCACGTATTTTCCAATCTTCGTCGTACCTGTGCGGTCAATGTTTACCGTTGCAATATCAGTTGGATAGTTGGGAATGAAGAAGTATCCATAAACGCAAGGCAGAGCACCGAGCAATATCCAACCAGGAATGTCCAACTTATAGGCTACGGGCAGGAGGGCTACGACAACAGCAGCCTGCGAATTGATCAGTACGGAGAAGATGAAGAACACAAGGGCGATGGCCCATGGATAGTTGTCCACCATTTCGTCAAGAAGATTTTCCACCTCAGCCATGTGGGCACCGAAGAAGGTGTTGGCCAGCCATGCGATACCATAGATGGCAACCACAGCCACCATACCCGACTGCCAGACGTTGCCTGCAACAGCACTCTTCGGCTTTGCCCCGCAGATGATAATCATCAGGGCTGCAGCCGCAATAAGGATAATCTGGATGACAAGATACATGTGGATGGTGGTGGGAACTTTCTCTGTAACACCAGCCATAACAATTCCAGCCGAGGCCAGATTGGCTGCGCTTACGGTCTTTCCTGTGGGAAGAGCCACATCCTTTGCTCCTTCAACGGCCACCACGGAGTCGAAAGCGGGCAGGATGTTCTGGGCAAAGGCAAGGATGACAATCAGCACGATGGCGGCAAGGAAAATATAGACAGCCCATTTCGACTTCTTGTCAATCTGCTTGTCCAAAGTGGTTGCGGTGTCTCCGTAAACAAAGGCATACTGTACGGGATCCTTGATTTTTTCCATGAACTCAGGATCTTTGTCGAGGTCGAGCCCCCTGTTGTATGACCAAGTGGCAGCGGCAATGATACCGCAAAGACAGGCAGGAATGGTAACGGCGACAATCTGGGGAATGGAGATAGTGAATCCGTTGAGGCCAGATATCGTTGAAAATGCCACTACTGCGGCCGAAATGGGAGAACAGACGATGGCCAGCATCGAGGCCACGGATGCCACGGCCAGCGGACGCTCGGGACGGATGCCTTTCTTGATGGCCACATCGGTAACGATAGGCATTAGGGTGTACATGACGTGTCCCGTACCGCAAACAACGGTAAGGAAGAACGTGCTCAGCGGAGCCAGGAATGTGATGTACTTCGGATGCTTGCGCAAAATGCGCTCCACAATCTGAATCATCCAGTCCATGCCGCCCGAAGCCTGGAGCACGCCAGCACAGGTGACGGCTGCCACGATGATATAGATAACGTCGGTAGGGGGTGTGCCAGGTTTCAGTCCATGGTCGAACACGAGAATGGCTAGGCCCAGTCCTGCAATGGCTCCCAGCGCAAGGCTGCCATACTTGGAACCCAGATAGAGTGCCAGGAGAACTACTAATAATTCTATAATGATAATCAACATAGTCGGTAGGGATTTAATAGAGAATCATTGACAAAATGTAAGCCACAATGGTACTGGTAAACACATGGATAAGTCCAGGCATCATGAACGAGTGGTTGAGCAGGTATTTACCGATGACGGTAGTACCCGAGCGGTCAAAGTTAACCGTGGCGATATCCGAAGGATAGTTGGGAATAAAGAAGTAACCGTAGACACTGGGCAGCACGCCAAGCAGGACAGGACCGGGAATTCCCAGCGAATAAGCCAGCGGGAGCATCGAGACAACAACTGCACCTTGTGAATTGATGAGCACGGAGACAAGGAAGAATACAAAGGCAATCGACCAGTTGTATTTGGCTACAATGTCGCCAAGCATGGCCTGCATTTCGTCGGTATAGTTGGAGAAGTAGGTGTCGGCCAGCCATGCAATACCGAAAATGGCAACTACGGCCACCATTCCGGATTGCCAAACGGCTCCGTGTACGGCCTTTGTTGGTGATGCCTTGCAGAACAGAATCATAATGGCAGCGGCAGTAATCATCACAATCTGGATGATAACATTCATCTTGAGCTTGACTGTTGACATTTCGGTGATTCCAGGTATAACGGCCTTGGCCTTAGCAAGAGCCGCGGCGCTGGCTACGGTTCCGTCGGGGAAGGTATAGTCAGGAGCGTCCTTGATGGCTTTTATTGTACTGTATTCAGGAAGAATGTCCTGGAATATGGCAAAAAGCACGATGATGATTAGGGCGCCAAGAAAAACATAGACGGCATTTTTCGCACTTTGAGGTATCTCTTTGTCGAGTGTAGTGGCTGAACCTCCATAGATGTACTCGCGCTGGACGGGGTCCTGAATCTTCTTTTGGAACTCAGGATCTTTGTCAAGGTCTAGTCCACGGTGATACGAGGCAGTAGCTGCCGCCATAAGTCCGCACAGGCAAGCAGGTATGCTGACCATCAGGACCTTGGGGATGGAGATGTCGAAGCCGTTGGCATTTGAGATGGTAACAAAAGCCACCACGGCAGCAGCAATAGGCGAACAAGTGATACCTACCTGTGAAGCAATAGAGGCCACGCCACACGGACGTTCCGGTCGAATGCCCTTTTTGATGGCGATGTCGCAAATAATTGGCATCAGCGTGTAAACCACGTGGCCTGTTCCCACGAGTACAGTCAGGAAGAATGTGCAGAGGGGAGCCAAGAACGTGATGCGGTCGGGATGCTTGCGAAGCATTTTCTCAGCAATCTGTATCAACCAGTCCATACCGCCTGAAGCCTGCATGATGCCAGCGCAGGTAACGGCGGCGATGATGATATAGATTACGTCAGTAGGTGGGGAACCCGGTTTCATACCGAAACCAAAGACCAGTAGAGCCAGACCGATGCCGGAAATGGCTCCCAGAGCCAGGCTTCCGTATCGCGAACCCACGTAGAGTGCCAGTAGTACAACAAGCAACTCGATAATCATTAAAACCATAGATTTAAGTTTTTAATTGTAATGTTGATAGATTGTCTGTTTTTCTTTGATTGCAAAGATAATGAAAAAGTTGGAATGTTAATTGATATTTGAACATTTTTTTTGATTTAGGTCAAAAATAATAAGATTTGCTGATGATTTCATGGATTAGGTTTTGAATTGTGGATAGTTTGTTAGTATCTTTGCACTACAGAAAGAGACAAAATCTCAAAGAAAAGGGTATTACTTATATAATTAAGGTTAAAGATCGTTTCAGGAATAACATTTAAGAGTAATTAGTAAGAAAAATTGAGAGAATGATTTAGGTAAACAGCTTTATTCAGACATTTAATTGGTTAGGTAATACATTTCTCAGCAGTGGTTGTAGCGATACAATTACTGCTTTTTTGTTTTTTTTAGTCTGCCATTTGCACGGATTACATGTTTTTTTTGTAATTTTGCGCCCTATAATTGAATAAAGGAAAATACAACAAGGTTAAACAGAAGTAAATATGGCTAGGAAATTTGCCGAACATGACGGTTTGAACCTGAATCAGACCAACCTACAGATACTGGAGAAATGGAACGCAGAGAACGTGTTCCTTAAGAGTATCACAGAACGTGAGGGATGTCCTCAGTTCGTTTTCTATGAAGGACCTCCTTCTGCAAATGGCCATCCTGGCATACACCATGTGCTGGCCCGCACCATCAAGGACACCTTCAACAGATACAAGACGATGAAAGGATTTCAGGTTCATCGCAAGGCAGGCTGGGATACTCATGGCTTGCCCGTTGAACTTGGCGTGGAAAAGGAATTAGGCATTACCAAGGCAGATATTGACAATAAGGATTCGGAGAAGTATATCTCTGTGGAAAACTACAACCGCAAGTGTCGTGAAAACGTTATGATGTACACCCAGGAATGGCGCGACCTTACGGAAAAAATGGGTTATTTTGTCGACCTTGACCATCCTTATATTACCTATGACAATAAGTATA
The DNA here is from genome assembly GCA_017428925.1 of Prevotella sp. Taxonomy (GTDB): domain Bacteria; phylum Bacteroidota; class Bacteroidia; order Bacteroidales; family Bacteroidaceae; genus Prevotella. Next base: position 94,347 of record JAFRPY010000008.1, read on the forward strand.
TCGAAACGCTTTGGTGGCTGTTGAAGCAATTCTATCAGAAGGGTCTACTCTATAAGGGCTACACCATTCAGCCATATTCACCTGGAGCCGGAACAGGCTTGTCGAGCCACGAACTGAACCAGCCTGGCTGTTATCGTGATGTTAAGGATACTACTTGCACCGCACAATTCAAGATTGTTGATCCTCGTCCTGAGATGAAGGAATGGGGAACTCCTGTGTTCCTGGCATGGACAACGACTCCTTGGACTTTACCTTCAAATACAGCTCTTTGTGTGGGGCCAAAGATAGATTATGTTTGTATTCAGACCTTCAACCCATATAATGGAGAGAAGATTTCTGCCGTTATGGCAGCTGCTTTGGTGGACAATTACCTGAAACCCGATGGCGAGTTTGCCGAGATGGAATACAAGCCTGGCGATAAAGTGTTGCCTTATCGGGTTGTAGGTCAGTATAAAGGTTCCGACCTTGTTGGAATGAAGTACCAGCAGTTGATGTCTTGGGGTAAGCCTTGTGAAAAATTAGACGATAATGCTGCTGCCTTTGTGAAGAAAGCAGCCGCAGAGAATCCGGATAAGATTTTTATTGTGGGTAACGACAAGTTCGTGGAGATGGCAGACGTAGCATTCCGTGTCATTCCCGGTGATTATGTGACCACAGACGATGGTACGGGTATCGTTCATATTGCTCCTACTTTTGGTGCGGACGATGCCAAGGTGGCCCGTGATGCCGGCATTCCTTCTCTTTTCTTGATTAACAAGGCCGGTGAAACACGTCCGATGGTTGACTTGCAGGGTAAGTATTACGTGATGGATGAGCTGGCTGAAGAGTTTGTGAAAGCTTGTGTGAACGTTGAGGCTTATGGCAAGCATGCCGGCGACTACGTGAAGAATGCATATTCTCCCGAGTTCAACAAGAACGGTAAGTATGATGAACAGGCTGCTATGAAGGCAGAAGACCTGAACATTGTGCTCTGCATGGAAATGAAGCAGGATGGAACAGTTTATAAAATAGAAAAGCACGTTCACAACTACCCTCATTGCTGGCGTACCGACAAACCCGTACTTTATTATCCACTCGATTCATGGTTTATCCGTTCTACGGCATGCAAGGAGCGGATGGTAGAACTCAACAAGACCATTAACTGGAAACCAGAGTCAACAGGGACAGGACGTTTTGGTAATTGGTTGGAGAATTTGAACGACTGGAACCTCTCTCGTTCACGTTTCTGGGGAACTCCACTTCCCATTTGGCGGAATAAGGAGACACGAGAGGAAATATGTATCGGTTCGCTCGAAGAACTTTACCAAGAGGTTGAAAAGTCTGTAAAGGCTGGCTTTATGAAGTCAAATCCGTTGAAGGACAGCGGATTTGTGCCTGGTGATATGTCTCAGGAGAATTATGATAAGATTGACCTTCATCGTCCATACGTTGATGACATCGTGTTGGTAAGCGAGAGCGGACAACCTATGGTTCGTGAGACCGACCTTATTGACGTATGGTTTGACAGCGGTTCTATGCCGTATGCCCAGGTTCACTATCCTTTCGAGAACAAAGAGGCTATTGACGAACATATTGCATTCCCTTGCGACTTTATCAATGAAGGCGTTGATCAGACGCGTGGATGGTTCTTCACTTTGCACGCCATTGCCACGATGATTTTCGATTCTGTAGCCTTTAAGAATGTGATTTCAAGTGGTTTGGTGCTTGATGCGAAAGGCATAAAGATGTCAAAGCATATTGGAAACGTTGTGAATCCTTTCTCTGAAATTAAGAAGAATGGTGCCGATGCAGTTCGTTTCTATATGCTTACCAATACTCAGCCATGGGACAACCTGAAGTATGACCCGAAGGGTGTTGAGGAAATGCGTCGTAAGTTCTTCGGCACATTATATAATACATACAGTTTCTTTGCCCTTTATGCCAACGTAGATGGATTTGACACGCAGATGCCGCAAGTACCTATCAGTGAGCGACCTGAGATTGATCGTTGGATAATTTCTTCATTGAATTCTCTGATAAAGGGAGTTGATGAGGCGTTGGCTGATTACGAACCGACAAAGGCTGGTCGACTGATTGATACATTCGTCAATGACGTTTTGTCCAACTGGTATGTAAGACTTAACCGTAAACGTTTCTGGGGAAAAGATATGTCGAAAGATAAACTTTCCGCCTATCAGACGCTTTACAGCTGCTTAGAGACCGTTTCGCGATTATTAGCTCCGTTTGCTCCATTCTATGCAGACGAATTGTATCGTGATCTCACAGGTAGTGAAACCTCGGTACATCTGGCTGATTTCCCCGTTTGTCAAGAGAATGTTATCGACAACGACCTTGAGGCTCGTATGGAGATGGCTCAGAAGATTACCTCAATGGTGCTTGCCCTGCGCCGCAAGGTGAACATCAAGGTTCGCCAGCCGCTCCAGAAGATAATGATTCCCGCAGTTGACCAAGAACAGCAAAAACACATAGAGGCTGTGAAGGATCTCATCATGAACGAGGTTAATGTGAAGGAACTTAATTTCGTTGATGGTCAGGGCGTTTTGGTGAAGAAAGTGAAGTGTAACTTCCGCTCCATGGGCAAAAAGTTCGGTAAGATGATGAAGAGTATCGCAGCCCAGATGGCAGCACTTTCTCAGGATCAGATAGCTATGTTGGAAACAGAGGGTAGTATTAAGCTTTGTGTTGAAGACCAGGAAGTGGTTGTTGACGCTGCCGATGTAGAGATTATCAGCGAAGACATTCCTGGATGGCTTGTCAGCAATGAAGGAAACCTTACTGTAGCCCTTGAGATAGAGCTTACCGATGAATTGCTCAATGAAGGCATGGCTCGTGAACTCATTAACCGAATCCAGAATATCAGAAAGGAAAGCGGACTTGAAATCACCGACCGTGTGACGGTAACTGTAGCTCCTAATGAACAGACGAACATGGCTATTTCTGAATATGCAGACTATATCAAGACTCAGGTGCAGGCAGATGTTCTGAATATTGCAGATAATGATGGTGAAGGAGTTGATTTTGACGACTTCACACTAAATATTAAAGTAGAAAAAATTTGATAAATCATTTAGAAAAATCACTTATAATTTATGGCTGAAAAAACACGATACAGCGACGAAGAACTCCAGGAGTTCAAGGAAATCATCGAAGAGAAACTGAAAGTTGCCAATGATGACTATCAACAGATGATGCGCACTTTGATGAATGCAGATGGTAATGATGTGGACGATACTTCACCCACATACAAGGTTCTTGAAGAGGGAAGTGCAACACAGACAAAAGAGGAATTGATGACCCAGGCAGCCCGCCTCCAAAAGTTTATCCAAGGTCTCAAGGCTGCACTTATCCGTGTTGAGAACAAGACTTATGGAATAGACAGAATTACGGGTGAACTCATTCCCAAAGAGCGTCTGCGTGCCGTGCCACACGCCACTCTGAGTGTTCAAAGCAAGATGAATGGCAAGCACTAAGGCGAAGCAAGGTCTTTTTGTAGCAGTTTTTATTCTGTTACTGTTAGTTGTCGATCAGGTCATTAAGATTTGGGTCAAGACCAGCATGCCCTTATATGACACCATTGAAATCACTTCATGGTTCAAGATTCATTACATAGAGAATAACGGCATGGCTTTTGGAATGACTTTTATTAACAAGTTGTTCCTAAGTTTGTTTAGGCTCATTGCAATAGTCTTGCTCATATACTATATTGTCGGATTACTACAGAAGGGAGCACGCCGGGGGTATGTCATCTTCGTTGCCATGATAACGGCGGGAGCTATTGGCAATTTGATAGACTCGATGTTCTATGGACTTATCTTTACAGGAGCCTCACCTCATTATGTCAGTTATTTTGTTCCTTTTGGTGAGGGCTATGCTCCATTTCTTATGGGGAAGGTTGTCGACATGTTTTATTTCCCCCTGATCAATGGAACTTTCCCTGAATGGCTGCCGATATGGGGAGGTGAGGATTTTATTTTCTTCTCTCCTGTATTCAATTTTGCTGATGCCTGTGTTTCCGTTGGTGTTGTAGTTCTACTGCTCTTTTATCAGAAAGAACTTGTGGACTTGTTTCATGAGAACAAGAAAGAAGACGCTGAGGAATTGTCTGTTGAAGATCTAAACCCTGACCAACAATCCGTAGAAGAGTGTCCGGAATGAAAAGAAAGTACTCTATAATACTCATATTGTTGATAGTAGCTACTATTGTCTTATGGACTACCAGTTGCCAGTCAAGGGATTCTGACAAACCGATTCCTTCTGGTCAAATGGAAGACATTCTCTATGACTACCATGTATCCATGGGTATGCTTATGTCAGATTATGATATACCTTCTAAAGACCGTCCCTACCAAGAGAAACTATGCAAACTAAGCGTTCTAAAAAAATATAATGTTACAGAAGCTCAGTTTGACGAATCTATGGTTTACTATATGCGCCATGCTGACGAATTACAGGATATTTATAAGTCGCTTTCAAAACGTATTAGTAATGAAGCTTCCAAGATAGGAGCCTCTGTTGCAGAGTTGTCTGTAGATAATAATTTATCTTTATCGGGTGATACAGCTAATATTTGGCCTTTGGATCGTGGATTGGTGCTTATGCAGTCGATGCCTTATAATGTGAAGTCGTTTTCTGTTAAGGCTGATTCTGCTTTCCATAAGGGCGATCGTTTTTTATTCTCTTTCGACACTCAGTTCCTGTATCAGGAAGGATTTAAGGATGGTATTGCTATGCTTGCCCTGAAGTTGTCTAATGACAGCGTGGCTACACGTTCTATTCATTTCTCTTCTAATAGTCACTATTCTTTGGATTTGAGCGACAATTCCCGTGTTGGCGTGAAAGAGATCCGAGGTTTTATCTATTTGGGAAAAGAGTCACGTCCAGCCACCTCGTCAACAATAAAGCTGTTGGTTGCTGACTATGTCCAGCTACTCCGCATTCATATACGTGAGGCCAAGGAGATTGAAGATGCCCAAAGAAAAACAGAATCGAAACCTTCTGTTTCCGATAGTGTCAGGAAGTCGCGTGGTGATTCTCTGGCATCGAATGGCTTAAGGCAGGAACTATCAAATTAATTGATATGGGCAAGCTGAGAGTGCGACGTGTGGCCGCCCATGAAGTTATTGTCGGAAAGGAAGTATTCTCACCAGCTGTTGTAGAACTTATACGAGGAAAGGTTGTGGGATATTATCTGTTAACTGAAGAATTGCCCCAAACTGAATGGCTGGGAGGAACTATATTAATTGAGGGTGATAGTGCTTTCTGGAATGGAGTCAAACTATGACACGCATGCGTGAAGCGAATAAACCTGAATCTTGAAATCTATGACGAAATACTCACCTACATATAAAATAATGTGGATGCTCTTTGTGGCTTTGTCTCCTGTGCAGACGGTCTCTGCTCAAAGTCGCAATGATGTGAAAAAAACTACCGATATTGTAATGCTGTTGCCAGGTGCAATAGGAGTGACAGCAGCTATTGTAGAAAAAGACAGTAAGGGACTTTTGCAATTAGTGGAAAGTGAGGCCGCATCAGTAGCAGTTGCTTATCTTTTAAAATATACTGTAGAGAAAGAACGCCCCGATGGGAGTGATATGCACTCGTTCCCATCAAACCATGTGGGAATAGCTGTTTCGGGAGCAACTTTCCTGCAACGTCGATATGGTTGGAAGCTGGGTGTTCCTGCTTATGCGCTGAGCACATACGTGGCATGGGGACGTGTTTATGCTAAACGCCATGATGTGTGGGATGTATTGGCAGGAACAGCCATTGGCATAGGTAGTGCGCTTGTCTTCACACGTCCTTTTGCAGAAAAAAAGAATATTGTGGTGGCTCCAATGGCTTGGCCTGATGGTGGTGCCATTATGTTTACGATGAATTTATAATAGAAGACTGTTTGCTTATGAGTGAAACGAAAATAAATGTAAGTTTTCTTCTTTTGATTATTGGTATTATGCTGTTTCCTTTAGCTTATACCAGTAACGCTCAGGGATTGCCAACAGACGGAGCTTTGACGATAAGACCAGTTTTGCAGCAGATGGGCGAACGTTTGTTGCGTGGAAAAACGGGTAGTATCGTGGCAATTCAGCCCGAAACTGGAGAGATTCTTTGCTTGGCAACAAATTCGCCCCAAGGACCACAGATGAATTTGGCTATTGGAAAAGCTTATGCCCCAGGTTCAACTTTTAAGGTTGCACAAGCACTAACGTTGCTTTCAGAGGGTGTTGTTACGCCAGAAACTGTTGTGGATTGTCATCAAGGGATAACTGATGGCAATATTCGTGTTGGGTGCCATCAGCATCGTTCTCCATTAAACCTGAAGGATGCTTTGTCATTTTCCTGTAATACTTGGTTCCTTATGAATTTTGCGTCGATGATTAACGATGATTTTATGTACGAGAATCGCGACCAGGCCATTGATACATGGCGTGACTATATGCGTAGTATGGGGCTTGGAGGTCCAATAGGCGTAGATATTCCTGGCGAGAAAGGAGGGCTTTTGGCCAACTCCAGTTATCTTAATCGTCGTTATAAGGACGGATGGGATGGCAAAACTATCTGGTGGGCCGGAATGGGGCAGGGCGATGTGACGGTAACTCCGCTTCAACTCTGCAATCTGGCTGTAACTGTGGCCAATCGAGGATATTATTATTTACCCCATATTCATAAGAATGCAGGCAACCGGTATCATATTAGGCACAACGCAAAAGTAGATCCCGAAGCTTACGGTCCTGTTATTGAGGGAATGCTTGGCGCTGTAGAGAAGGGAACGGCTACGGTGATTAAGACTAATTATCCCGTTTGTGGAAAGACTGGAACTGTGGAGAACAGCGGTCGCGACCATTCTGCCTTTATAGGTTTTGCTCCGATGAATGAACCTAAGATTGCCGTTTCGGTCTATATCGAGCATGGAGGTTGGGGAGCTGACGTGGCGGCTCCTATAGGTGGAATTATTATGGAACTCTATTTAAAAGGAGATTTGTCACAGAAGTCAGCTCAAATGGCAAAGCGTTTAGAAAAGTGACTTGATTTCAGAGTCGACATCAACGATTGTTGCGGCTCAATTCTTTATAGGCTTATGATTATTAAAAATGCCAAGATTGTTTCCCAACAAACTTGGCATTAATTTTCTAACTAACTTATTATCAACTATTCATTACTCATTTGTGCTTGCAAAATTACTATAATTTTTGCAATAACGTATCATTTTTTTGTAAAAAAGTAACGTAAACGTTTGCATAAGTCGAAAAAAGTTAGTAATTTTGCATATAAATTGTAATCATTCATTTCTAAATGTCAATTTTATTATCAACTACTCAAATATGAACAAGAGGAGAATCTCGTTAAAAGATTTGGCTGACCGAATAGGTGTGAGTATAGCTACAGTTTCAAGAGCTTTGCGAAACTCGCATGAAGTAAGTGATGAGATGAAAGAGCGAGTGCAAGCTTTGGCCAAGGAGCTAAACTATCGTCCCAATCCCTTTGCTCAGAGTCTTCGCAGCGAGGCTCCCCGTATCATTGGAGTAGTGGTACCTAACTTGGTGACTCACTATTATGCTGCTGTCCTTGATGGGATTGAAGATTACGCTGTGAAACATGGTTATTCAGTAATTAGCGCAAACTCTCATGAAGACCACGAGCGAGAAAAACGAGTTGTGGATAATTTTGTCAATATGCATGTTGTTGGCATTATTGCATGTCTTGCCCAGGACACCGTTGACTATCAGCATTTCGTAGAGATCAACAATATGGGCATTCCGCTTGTCTTCTTTGCCCGCACATGTCTTCCAGAATTGTTTTCAAGCGTAACCGCCAATGGTGATGAAGCTGCCCAGCTGGCTACCCAACACCTTATAGATACCGGTTCAAGACATATTGCCTTTATTGGTGGTCCCAACCATCTTGATATGGTTAGACGTCGTAAACACGGTTACTTAGAAGCTTTACGCGAAAATAGGATAAGCATAGACCGCTCGCTGGTAATCTGCGACAAAATAGACTACGAAGTTGCTCGTGCCAGAACTGCTAATTTGCTTTCAGGAAAGAATCGACCTGACGCTATTTTGGCCTTTAACGATATAATTACATATGCAGCCTTTGACGCCATAAAGATGGCTGGACTCCGCATTCCAGAAGATGTAGCCATCATTGGTTTTACAGACGGTGACACTTCTGCACATGTGACGCCGAAGTTATCGGTAATTATGGACCAAGCTCACGAACAAGGTTTAAGGGCATGTCGCCTGCTGCTCGGACATATAGCAGGAGACAATCATATTTATCGTGAAATTGTTCCAATGATTTTAAAAATACGGGAATCGAGTGTCAAGGTTCATCTGTAAGCGTACACTTTGTTAACAGATTCTGATATTTTTTTGCTTTTGTGTGAAAAAAGTGTCTGTTTGGTTTTTGATTTCAATTTTTTTTCGTATCTTTGCCAAAACGAAAACCAACCTTACACTATAAATTTACATCGATTTTACAGACCTAAATAATATTTATATGAAAAAAACATGCTCTATTTTGAGCAGTATGTTTGGGAAATCCAGACATATTGTACTTATTCTGCTGCTTATGGTTCCATTGGGGATTGTGGCGCAGACCGTGAATGTGTTCGGCAAGGTGACCGATGCCTCCAGTGGGGAAGAGGTCATCGGTGCTACAGTGAAAGTGAAAGGTGCTTCGGGTGGGGCTATCACCGACATGGAGGGTAACTATAAGCTCTCTGTGAAGACGGGGGTAACTTTAGAAATCAGCTATGTTGGTTACAAGACTAAGAATGTGATTGTAACCAGTTCTGGAAGGCTTGATATCCAGATTTCTGAAGACTCACAAATAATGGACGAGGTCGTCGTAGTGGGATATGGTGTGATGAAACGCTCCGACCTCACAGGTTCCGTTAGTTCCATTAATGAAGATGCTATCAAGCAAGGTGTGAATACTAGTATTGAGCAAGCCATGCAAGGCAGAATTGCCGGTGTACAGGTGACTCAGAACTCAGGTGCGCCTGGTGGTGGAATATCGGTGCAGATTCGTGGTATCAATTCATTGAGTGGTAACGAACCACTATATGTTGTTGACGGGGTAGCCATGTCCGGACAGACTGATTCTCATACAAGTGTGATGAGTAGCCTGAATCCTGCCGACATTACCTCTATTGAGGTGTTAAAAGACGCTTCTGCAACGGCCATTTATGGTTCGCGCGCATCCAATGGTGTCGTACTTATCACGACTAAAAAAGGACAGGAAGGTAATGCTAAATTGAGTTATGAAGGCTATTTCGGCTGGCAGAAGTTGCCGAAGTTCCTTGAAGTGATGAGCCTGCCTGAATATGGAGATTTCTACAATCAGCGCGCCAAGATTCAGGGTTGGACACCCAGTACGGATTATCTGGATTCCACCTTGCTGACTGAAGGCACAAACTGGCAGGACGAATTGTTCCAGACTGCTTTCATGCACAATCATCAGGTGGGTGTGAACGGTGGTACGAAGACTATGCATTATGCCATCTCAGGTGGTCTCCTTGATCAGGATGGCGTGGGATTGGGCTCAGGCTTCCGTCGTAATTCTGTCCGTGCAAATTTTGACACTCAGGTCAGCGACTGGTTGCAAGTGGGTGCCAGTGGATACTATTCTTATACCAAGCAGATAATTACTTTCGAGGAAAGCAACGTGATACAGACAGCATTGGTTCAGTATCCTGACGTGGCTCCCTATAATGCAGACGGAACGCTTGGCTTCGGCGAGACTCATGAGTATCAGTACCAGTCGAATCCGATATTCGAGGCTTCGATGATTGAGAACCGTCGGACAAACACGTCGCTTGACTTCAACTTCTTTGCAAACATTACTCCGGTTAAAGGTCTCAACGTCCGCATCGAATACGGTGGTAACCGTGGATGGGGGAACACCTACTTCTTCCAGCCCGACTATTCATACGGAAACGTTGTGAAGCAGTCAGTGTCCAGGCATGGCAATTCGCGCAACAAGTATGAGTCGTTCAAGCAATATGCCACCTACGACTTTGATCCGTTCAAGGGTCATCATTTCCAATTGATGGCCGGACATGAGTCACAAGAGGGTGAGTGGTTCAGTGGTACTGCTTCTCGCGTGAACTATATGTTCGATACCGTTCACTCGCTGAATGTTGGTGACACTGCCGGTCAAGGCAACTCTGAACAGGGGGCAAGTTGGGCCATTGAGTCTTACTATGGCCGTTTCAACTATAATCTTTTAGACCGCTATTTGCTTACGGCAACACTGCGTGCCGACGGTTCCTCCAATTTTGCAAAAGGAAACCGTTGGGGTTACTTCCCCTCCGTTGCTCTTGCTTGGCGTATTACTCAAGAGCCGTTCATGAAGAAACTGTCTTGGCTTAACAATGCAAAGTTGCGCTTGGGATGGGGCCTTGTGGGTAATCAGAATGCGAGTAATTTTGCCTATGGCTCTGCCATGAAAGCCGTCCCGACTGCATGGGGTACTGGTTATTTCCCCGAGAACTATGCCAACGACAAACTGACTTGGGAGCGCACCAAGGCATGGAATGTCGGCTTGGATTTGTCATTCTTTGACAACCGTATAGAGTTTATCGTTGACGCTTACTACAAGAAGACTGACGATTTGCTGATGCTTGCTTCGCTTCCTGCCTACCTTATTCCCACCGATTCATGGTATGGCATTACGGCTCCTTGGGTGAATGCAGGATCGATACAGAACAAAGGTATCGAATTCACCCTTAACACGGTGAACATATCAATGAAAGACTTGCAGTGGCGCACCAATGCCACCATCTCATTCAACCGCAACAAACTGACAGGACTGAATAACGGTGAGTCGGCTATGTTCGGACAGATTGGAACAAACAACTACACCTGCTCGGTTGTCGGACAGCCGGTCGGACAATTCTGGGGGTGGAAGGTGAAAGGCATGTACACTGAAGCAGCCGATTTCTATGTAAAGAACCAATACGGCGAAACCCTGATTAACCGTGACGGTAATCCTCTGGAAACGCCGCGTCCGGCAATGGCCAGCGGCGAAATGTATCCTATCGGTCCCAATAGTATCTGGGTGGGTGACTATATCTTCGAAGACATTAATGGTGATGGCAAGATTGACTCGGAGGACTGCACTTTCATAGGTGATCCGAATCCTGACTTCACGTTTGGTATCAATAATACTATCACATGGAAGAATTTCGAACTGTCGTTCTTCATTAATGCAAGTATTGGAAACGATGTTTACAACTATGTCCGCCAGCAGCACCTTGATCCAACAGCATGGGGTAACAAGATGAAGGATGCTGCCGGGTATGCACGGGTGGAACTTATTGATCCGGAAGGTTCGTCACTCGACCTGAATAATGTCCACATGACAAATGTGGGAGAAGCCAAGGTGGCTCGCATCACCGGTAACGGACAAAGCAACAACGACAACTACCGTGTCAGTTCACTCTTCGTTGAGGATGGTTCCTATATCCGCATGAAGTCTCTCTCGCTTGCATGGAATCTCCCCAAGAAATGGCTGGAACCGCTGAAACTGGACTGGGTTCAGGTTTATGCTAATATCCAGAATGTGTTTACTATCACGGGATATGACGGCTATGATCCAGAATTAGGTTCTTCCAATGTGATGTTGCAGGGAATCGACAATTATCGCTATCCTTCTTCCCGTATCTATAATTTCGGTTTAAAAGTTAATTTCTAATCATCTGTAAAGACATATAATTATGAAAACGAAAAATATATTGTTATTGTCGGTGTTGGCCGTGGCAAGTCTTATACAGACAAGTTGTAAGGATGATTTCCTGGACCGTACACCTCAGCATACCTATGCTGCCGATAATTACTATGCCAGTGATGATGCCGTGATGAAAGCCGTGGAACCTTTGTATAACCGTGCATGGTTCTTCTATAACAACTCTTGTTCACTGGGACTGGGTTCGCAGCGTGCCAACGATGCCTGGAACCCTTACAACATGGCTGAATTTGCCCGTTTTCAGGTCACAGGCCAGACCGAATCGCTGGCTCAGGCATGGTCGTCGTTGTATATGGTGGTATCCTTTGCCAACTCGGTCATCAAGAGCGTGCCCGAATATAGTACGAGTGCAGTGAGTGAGACCATTAAGAATCAGGCCGTCGGTGAAGCCCACCTCATGCGCGCCACCTCTTATTTCTATATGTTACGCATCTGGGGGCCTGTCATTCTCTATGAGGACAACGATGAACTGGGTCGTGAACCCATTCAGCCGCTCAACACCGAAGAGGATGTGTTCAAGTTCATTATCCGCGACCTTGAGAAGGCTGCTGAACTGATGCGCCCACAGGTTGTTGACAATCATCCCAGCAACTATGCTGCCAAGGCAATGCTGGCCAAGGTACTTCTGGCACAGAGCGGTTGGGGCAAGTCCAGCCGCGATGAATCTACGCTGGCCCGTGTGATTGAACTGTGCAACGAAGTGATTAATTCTGGCGTATATTCCTTGTTGGACAATTACGAGAATCTGTTTGTATATGATTATCAGGACAATTCCGAGCAGATACTTGCACTGCGCTGGCCTGACCCGCTTTTGTTGACCGACGATACTCGATGGGGTAACGGTAATTCGCTGGTGGCCACCTTGACGGCTGGTGAAATGTCGGATGTAGGTGGATGGGGTGGAAACCTTAGTGCCTCTCCCGACATGATTGACCTATATAACGAGGATCCAGAGGATATTTATCGTCGTCGTGCCACGTTCTTCACGCCGGGTTGCTACTATGATAATTTCCATCGTGACGAGGGAGGCTATACCTACCAGAAGAATTGGATTCAGAATCGCAAGTATGTCGTAGGAAACAAGGCCGATGCCGGTGGTCATCTACATCAGCAGGCTTCTCCGCTGAACACCTACATCATGCGTCTGGCCGATGTCTATCTCATCAAGGCCGAGGCTCTTCTGGGCAATCAGGAACAATGCTCCAATGGTGAAGGACTCGCAGCCATCAACACAGTCCGCGCCCGGGCCAAGGTGAAGACTATCCAGGAACTGCGTGGACGTTCCTACTATACATTCTCCGACATTATCCGCGAGCGTCGCATTGAGTTCTGCATGGAGTATCAGAACTGGTTCGACATGGTCACCTGGTATCGATGGAAGCCCGACGAAATGCTTACCTATTTTAATTATCAGCAGTATCGCGGATATTACATCAATGATGGCCAGAACGATGTAATCATGAACGAGGACGGATCCATCAGTTACAAATGCTACTATGGCACCTGCGACTCTCCCTGGTATTATGCTTCTATGTATAATGATGATGGAAGCATGAAGGCGTGCTACTATAATGATGCAGAGCGCTATCTTGACGCTGACAACAATTTCCCCGTTGTGCATCGCGACAAGAATGGAAACGTCGTGACTTCTGGTGGTATTCCTCAGGACAAGGCTCATGGCTATTCCATCAACTGGAGGGAACTGGCATCCCAGCAACCCGGCTACGATCCCATTGTCATTACCGCCAAGGACATCTTCTTGGAATATCCCGCTGTTGATGTACAGCGCAATGCTTATCTGAAGCAGAACCCCGTTGCTTACAATTTTACATGGTAAACCATTTAACACATCAGTGAATATGAAACATACAATAAAATATTTCCGGATTCTGGCGTTCGCCGCGTTGCTGGTCTTCCCTGTGAGCATGCTCACCTCGTGTAAGGACTCTGACGGCGATGGAGGAGGCCAGCCCATGATAACTGGTGTCAGGACTACTGACCCTGCTAAGGCCGACAGCCTTTTCACAAAAGCTTCTGCCGGTTCGAAGATTGTCATTATCGGACAGAATCTGAGCGGAGCCCACCACGTCTATATCAACGGACAAAGTATAAATGTTAACTCTACGCTCAACACCGACCACAGTATCATCGTCAATATCCCCTCAGAAATCAACGGTTTCAAACTGACGGCCTTCGACAAGGGCACTGTTGATAATCCCTATACCGATGAAATCCGTGTTGAGACGAACCATGGTACGGCCACATACGCATTCAAGGTGACAGCCCCTTATCCCAGCATCACCCGTTCACAGTGCCGTTATCCGCGCAGTGCCGGCGATGTGTTGAACATCTACGGCAAGAACCTTGTCGATATTGAGAAAGCCTACATCACAAGCATGCTTCCCGAAGAGATTGCCGAAGCAGGTGGTAACATTGGTGGGACAAAGGTTGACGCTGCCGTGGAAACCGTTCTGATGGATCACCATCTGAACAACAGCAAGACTGCCTACGAAACCGATTCGCAACTGGCCCTTACGATACCTAATCTTCCTTTCACTACCGGGTCATTGGTACTGGAGTGTTCGGCAGGTAACGTCTATGTTCCGTTCAGTCTCTACCTTCAGGCTCCATCGATAGCCGAAGGTGCCTATGGCCTGAGCACAGACATGCCTGTTATTGGTGAGACGGTTACCGTCCGTGGAACCGAGTTCATTCAGGTCGATGCAGTCAAGTATGGAGATGTTACGCTAACATCCGACGAGTTCACTGTGGCCAGCACCGAAGACGAACTCACGTTCGTGTTCAATAAAAAGCCTTCTCGCGGAAGTGACCCCCATCTCACGGTTGTCACCGGTGGCGGCGAGGCCACTGTCCCCTTCTTTAACTATACTACGCTGTTCACTGATTTCGACGACACTGTTGTTTCGGAAGACTGGGGAGGCGGCCCGAAGATTATCAAGACCAAAGCCGATGGCGTGAATGCACCTTTCACTGGCGACGGAACCTTTGTCCACTGGCTGATAGAGAATGAAGGAAACCAGTGGTGGGGAACCCAGATCAACTTTATTCACGACTGGGGAGACGATAAGTTCTATCTGCCAGATTTCGATGTGATTCCTGCCGACGCAACGTCAGACGAAGTCTATCTCGCCATGGAAGTCTATAATATCAATTGCGACTACGACCGCGTTGAGAACTATGCAGGTTATCTGCGCTATATGATGCAGCCCTTAGACGGTGCTGAGTGCGACTGGAACAACCAGAAAGATTCCCCCGACAACTGGATAGACTACGAGGCCGGCATTGCTAACTTCAAGGAACTCCGGCTTGCAGACATCGATGGCGTGGCACCCACAGGCAAGTGGTATCGTCACGTGATGAGCTTGAGCCATTTCACCTGTTATGCGGGCTTGACTTATGCCGACATCAAGAACCTTGGTGTCAAGCGAATACGCATTATGCAGATTAATCCGGGCAACACACGGGGCACCGTCGACTTCTGCCTTGACAATGTCCGACTGATTTATGTAAAGAATACCAACGAATAATTGATCAGAATTATGAAAAAAGTCATATATTTATTGAGTGTGGTATGTATGATGGCAGCCGCCTTCACCATTCAGGGTTGCAGCGACAGCGACTCCTCTGGCGGTGCCTCACGTCTTTCGGTTACGGCTATGGACACTGTGGCCGTCAGCCAACTCGATTTCGGTGCCACAAAGGGAACAAAGATGATTGGAATAAATACTGACGGCAACTGGGATGCAGTGGTTTCCGACACTTCCTGGATCAAACTGTCGGCGCGTGCCGGCTATGGCTATCAGTATGAGACGAGGATGTCGTGGCTTAACGTCAGCGTGGTTGCCAATACGAGCGAGGCCCGCACCGGCACGCTGACCATCACCTCAGGCGGGCTGTCGAAGGTTGTCACCATCAACCAGATGGGCCGCAACCTCAACGACAATTTCATCAGTGCAACGGAGTTCCTTGAAGAAGCCCCCCTTGGCTATAACCTCGGCAACACCCTGGAGTCAAACCACGATATCACCAGCGCTTCAGTGCAGTCGTGGTTCAATCCCCAAACCCCCATCGACTGGGAGACCTGCTGGGGACAGCCCCAGACCACTCAGGAGATAATCGATGCCATTGCCTCGAAGGGATTCAAGGTAATCCGAGTCCCCGTCACATGGTTCCCCCACATGGATGCCAACGACAACATCGATGCCGCATGGATGGCTCGTGTGAAGGAGGTCGTCAACATGGTGATAAAATCAGGATGCTACTGTATCATCAATGTTCACCACGATGCCAGCGAGTATGACGCATCTCGCGGCGACGGTGCCCACTGGCTGCTGGCCGACCTTAGCAACTACGACACCATCAGCAAGCGTTTCAAGAAACTCTGGCAACAGATTGCCGAGGCTTTCCAGGACTACGACGACAAACTGCTCTTCGAGGCGGTAAACGAAATACTCGACGAGAAGGGCAACTGGGGCAATCCCGATAATGCCGATGCCTACACTGCCATCAACAAACTGGAACAGGACTTTGTCGACGTGGTTCGAGCAACAGGTGGCAACAACACCTACCGTAATCTTGTGGTGAATCCCTACAGTGCAGGCCACACCCAGGCCAAACTGAACGGTTTCAACGCTCCCTCCGACGTGGTGGCCGGACACATCCTCGCCTCCGTCCACTCCTACGACCCCTACAATTTCTGCAACGACAATGGCCAGTGGAATGTCGAGGCATTCGACAGTTCGTGCGAGACCGAAATCGACGAGATGTTCTCAATGGTCGACAAACGTTTCCGACAGGAACTCGGCATACCCTATTTCTATGGCGAGTTTGGTGCGCTTGACGATAAGAAACTGATGGCCGAGCGTGTGAAGTATGCCACCTATATGGCAAAGAAATTCAAGGCCTACGGCACCATCGGCCTGTGGTGGATGGGACTCATCGAGCGTAAGTCGCTCGAATGGTACGAAGTCCAGATTGTCGATGCTCTGATGGAGGGCATAAAGTAACTGTCTGAAAATGATAACATTAATGAAAAGACAAATGAAAATTCTCCAAGTTCTTACATCCGTTGCAATGCTAATGAGCATTTCATCAGTCCAGGCCACAGCGACAAAAGAAGCAGGCCGCATTACCGTTCAGGTAAACAATCCCGCGCCCGATGGAGCAAAGGTAGTCTGTCTTCAGGTCGTTAGCGACAACATCATCCGTGTTCAAGCCACTTCAGAGGCTCAGCTACCCAATAAACAAAAGAGCCTGATGATTGTCAGCCAGACAGGTTCTCCACAGTTTTCAACATCCGAGGAGGCCGACTGCTACGTCGTAAAGGCAAAGAACCTTACTG
Organism: Prevotella sp.; assembly: GCA_017428925.1. Lineage (GTDB taxonomy): Bacteria > Bacteroidota > Bacteroidia > Bacteroidales > Bacteroidaceae > Prevotella. The sequence goes on from JAFRPY010000008.1 coordinate 111,460, forward strand.
CCCGCATCGACAAGCGAGACGGACGCGTCACCTTTTTCGATGCCAACGGAACCCGACTGGCTGCCGAGGCGCTCGGCGGAAAGACCTTCAGACCGTTCCGCGTGCCCGACCGCGAAATTGGCATTGGCACAATTACCGACGAACAACGCAACGCACTTTCGTGGACACTGCGGTTCGAGAACCAGCAAGAAGCACTCTACGGACTCGGACAGCATCAGGCCGAGGAACTCAACATGAAAGGCCGAAACGAAGACCTGTTCCAATACAACACCAAAGTCAGTATCCCCTTTGTCCTTTCCACTAGGGGTTATGGCATCCTGTGGGACTCTTACAGTTATTGCCGCTTTGGTAATCCGAACGATTACTTGCAGCTGAACCGGGCGTTCAAACTTTACGACAAGCAGGGTAGGGCAGGAAGCCTGACGGGTACATACGTTGATGGTGAAGGCAAGAAAATCGTACGTGGCGAGGATTCCATTTACTTTGAATATGATATGCCTGCGGGTTCTGAGATTTGCAGGATGACCGACAATGGTGGTATTCAGAACTTACCTAAAGGATTGAAAATGAAAGGAGCCAATGTGGTTTATGAAGGTTTTATTGAGGCTTCAAAGACTGAGTTGTATCAGTTCATCCTGTATTATGCCGGATATATGAAGGTTTATATCGGAGGCGAAGAAGTCGTTCCCGAGCGTTGGCGTACGGCATGGAATCCTAATACATGGAAGTTCTCGGCACCCTTGAAGCAAGGTGTGAAGACCCAGCTGCGTATTGAGTGGCAGCCAGATGGTGATGTTTCTTATTGTGGGCTTCGTGTTGCTGAACCCCGCAGCCGCCAGGAGCGTGACCAGTTGTGCATTTGGAGCGAGATGAGCCGTGACATGGACTATTATTTCATTGCCGGTGATAACTTTGACAAGATTATTTCCGGTTATCGAACGCTTACAGGAAAGGCACCAGTATATCCGAAGTGGGTAATGGGCTTTTGGCAGAGTCGTGAGCGATATAAGACCCAGGCTGAAATAGAGGAGACTCTTGCTGAATTCCGAAAACGTCGGATACCAGTAGACAATATCGTTCAGGATTGGAACTACTGGAAACTTGACTCGTGGGGTGATCATACCTTTGAGGCTTCTCGCTATCCAAATCCACAACAGATGCTTGACAAAGTGCATCAAATGGGGGGGCGATTTATGATCAGCGTATGGCCGAAGTTCTATGATACTGTGGCTAATTACAAGGAACTTGATGCCAAAGGTTGGATTTACCATCAGGCGATTACCGATGATATCCATGACTGGCTCGGCTATCGAGGTTCATTCTATGATGCTTATGATGCCGGTGCACGAAAGATGTTCTGGCGACAGATGGATGAGTGCCTCTACACGAAGTATGAGCATGGTATTGATGCCTGGTGGATGGATGCCTCGGAACCCAATGTGCGCGATTGTACGCCGATGTGGTACCGCAAGGCACTCAGCGGACCTACTGCAATGGGTTCGTCAACAGAATATTTTAATGCCTACAGCACGGTCAATGCCGATGCCATCTATAATGGTCAGCGTGAGGTGAATCCTAATCAGCGCGTGTTCTTGCTGACTCGTAGTGGATTTGCAGGTGAACAACGCTATAGCACGGCTACCTGGAGCGGTGATATTGCCACCCGATGGGAAGACATGCGCGCACAGATGACCGCCGGACTCAACTACTGCATGTCAGGTATTCCTTTCTGGGGAATGGACCAGGGCGGCTTCTGTGTTGAAGACCGCTATGTAGCGGCTCAGCAGGAGTTCGACAAGACGGGTGTTGAGAATCCAGACCTCACTGAATGGCGCGAGTTGCAGACACGCTGGAATCAGTTCGGATGCTTCATACCCCTCTACCGTTCACATGGCCAGTGGCCCCTGCGCGAACCGTGGAACATTGCCCCCGATGAACATCCATGCTATAAGACGATTGTATACTACGATCGTTTGCGTTATCGCATGATGCCATACCTTTACTCTATGGCTGGGTGGACTCATTTCCGTGACTATACCATGATGCGTGCACTTGTGATGGACTTCCAAGATGACGAAAAGGTATACGACATCAAAGACCAGTGGATGTTTGGTCCGGCTCTAATGGCTTGTCCTGTGGCAAAGTATCAGGCCCGAAACCGAAAGGTCTACTTCCCGCGGACTAACGCATCCGGTGGTTGGTATAACCTGTACGATGGTGAATTCATCGAAGGAGGACAGAGCCTTATTGTAGATGCCCCCTACGAGCGCATCCCCGTCTTCGTCCCCGCCGGAGCCATCATACCCTTCGGCCCCGACCTGCAATACACCGACCAGCAGCCCGCCGCCGAGATCATCCTCTACGTCTATGCCGGAGCCAATGGCAGTTTCCAGCTCTACGAAGACGAAGGCACCAACTACAACTACGAGCGCGGCCGCTATGCCACCATCCCCATCAGCTATAACGATGCCGAGCGTACCGTTTCCTTTGGCCGTCGTCAGGGTTCTTTTAATGGCATGCTCAAGCGTCGCACATTCCGCATCATCCATATTTCAAAGGATAATCCCCGTCCTCTCGATTTCGATGCCACCGGCATCGTAGTCAACTATAGCGGCAAGGCCCTGAGCGTGAAACTCTGACCCCTATCCACAGATGGCTCATGGGCTTGAACCCCGTAGCCACGCGTGAAGACGGAAGGATTGAAGAGATTCAGCCGAGCTGTTCCAACCGCGACTATTATTCGATAGGGATGAAGCCAAGATGATGCTATGTACCCACCTCATTCCCGTTCACGACACGTCGGGATGCACCGATGCTCTGTTTGGTGCCGACGTGTCGCTGGACTGGTACCAATGTGGGACATAAGGCTCCCGTCCTGCTTTCAGACAATCTAGTGCCATGCGTTTTTATGTTTAAAACAATATAAAGACAATTCCATTAGGAAAATGTTAAATACACACAAAAAGATTGTATTGTAAAAATATTTGTGTATTTTTGGGAAATAAGACAGAGAGCTATCTGCTTATCTCTTTTTTCTACTGAATTTTTATAGAGCAAACATAACTATGGAAACAAAAGACTACACAGGATTCTTGTCCGAATTAGGCAATATCCTACCCAAAGACCGTATTTATACAGACGAACTCCGTACGCTTGGTTGGGGAACCGATGCCAGTTTCTATCGGCTTACGCCAAAAATAGTGGTGCGTTCCAATGGCGAGCAAGAACTCTCTGAGATAGTTAAGTTAGCCTCAAAATACAAAATGCCGTATACATTCCGTGCAGCCGGAACATCTTTGTCAGGACAGAGCGTCAGCGATTCTGTGCTTATCGTGGCCGGAAAGAACTGGGAAAAATACGAGATTGGTGAAGGACAAAACAGCATTCGCTTACAACCAGGAATTGTGGGTGCAAGGGTTAACGAGATTCTCAAACCCTATGGAAGAGTTTTCCCACCAGATCCTGCCTCAATAGGCTCGGCGATGGTTGGTGGTATCGTGTGTAACAATGCATCGGGAATGAATTGCGGCGTACATGCAAATAGCGACCGGATGCTGATATCTGCACGTATTATCCTTGCCGATGGAACCATACTTGATACCGGCGACGAGAAGAGTAAGGAAGATTTCAGGAAAACACATCCTGAATTCATCAAGAGAATTGAAGATTTACGCGACCGGGTAAGGGCGAACAAGCCTCTTGCAGAGCGCATACGCTATAAGTATTCCATTAAGAATGTTACAGGTCTTAACCTTCGCCCGCTGATTGCCTATGATGATCCGTTCGACATTATTGCGCATTCTCTGGTGGGGGCAGAAGGTACGCTGGCCTTCCTTGCTGAGGTTACCATGAAGACGCTCTATGATTATAAGTATAAAGCGTCGGCTATGGTCTATTTCCATACCATGAAGGAAAGCTGTGAGGCGGTGGTGGCCATGAAGAAACTGAAGGCAACGGCTGAAGACATCCGCATGAGCGAGGAAGATTTGATGGTGAAATCTGCTGAGATGCTTGACTATCTGTCGTTAGCATCGGTTGACGACCCCGTTTATCTGCAGTACAAGAAAGATGTTGATGCAGGAAAGATAGCAGGAGTAGAGCCGGGCGACTATCACAACCTTACGGCCGTACTCACAGAGACTAAGGCCATTACGCATGAAGAACTGCTCACCAAGATGAATGCAATCAAGGAATGCCTTGGCAACTTCAATCTGTATATCCCGGCAGAGTTTACCGAAGACCCGAATATCTATGGAAAATACTGGGCTATCCGTTCAGGCATTTTCCCGAGTGTGGGAGGTATGCGCCCGATAGGTACAAGTTGTCTTATCGAAGATGTTGCCTTCCATATTGAGGATTTGCCCGAAGCCACGGTTAAGCTCCAGAAACTTATTGCCGATCATGGCTATGATGATGCCTGCATCTACGGACACGCATTTGAAGGCAACTATCATTTCATCTTGAACCAGAGTTTTAAGAGCGAAGCCGATGTGAAGCAATATGAGGACATGATGCGCGATGTAGCCCGACTTGTGGTTGAAGAGTACGATGGTTCGCTTAAGGCCGAGCACGGAACAGGACGGAACATGGCTCCATTCGTGAAGTATGAGTGGGGCGAAGAAGCCTTTGAGGTCATGAAGGAACTGAAGGCTATCTTTGACCCGGACAACCTTCTGAACCAGGGATGTATCTTCAATGATGATCCCAACTGCTTCATCAAGAACTTTAAGCCGCTGCCCGAGCTGAACTACAAGTTCGAAGGCATACCCGACGGGGCGCATTATTATCAGCTTGAAGACGGGGAACATTCGTCGACCAAAGAAACCATCGAGGGCGCAAAGAAAGCCAACAAGTGCATAGAATGCGGATTCTGCGAAGTCAATTGTATGTCGTGCGGACTAACCTTGTCTTCGCGTATGCGCATAGCCATCCAGCGCGAGATTCTATATTTGGAGGCAACAGGCGAGAACCCCGGACGAGTGGAACGGCTGAAGAAAGCGTATAAATATTATGGCGACGAGACATGCGCTGCCGATGGCCTCTGTTCTACTTCATGCCCGATGAAAATCAATACTGGCGAACTCACCCATCTTATCCGCCAGCTGAACATGCAGGATAGTAAAATGGGTTATAAGATAGGCAATTATGCCGCCGATCACATGAAGGGAATCAAGAGCGGACTCCGCTTGGTGCTCGGCGTGGCAAACCTCGGTCATTCGGTTCTTGGCAGTTCAGCCATGCAAGGTATCTGTAACGGAGTCCACAAGATGGGCATTCCTCTTTGGACACCTTCCATGCCCCGCAAGTTCAGCCAGCCGAAGCCTGGTAGCATCAGGTATGCCCGACAGAGCAAATTAGACTTGAAAGTGGTTTATTTCCCCAGTTGCATCAACCAGACGATGGGATTGGCTAAGGGAGCTCCGGTCAGCAAATCGGTAGTTGACGAGATGTGCAGTCTGTTGAACAAAGCCGGCTATAGCGTTGTATTCCCCAAGCGGATGGACAAGATGTGCTGTGGTCAAATCTGGGAATCAAAGGGAATGCTCGACATTGCCGATAGAAAGACGGCCGAACTGGAAGAGGCTTTGTGGGAAGCCAGCGAGCAGGGAAGATACCCGGTACTTTGCGACCAAAGTCCATGCCTCCACCGCATGCGCAAGATGATTACCAAGATGAAACTCTACGAACCCGTGGAATTCATCATGACTTTCCTATGTGACAAACTTGAATTCCATCCAACCGACCGTAGTATTTCCGTCCACGTCACCTGTTCTACCCGCGAAATGGGCTTAGCCGACCAGTTGGTCGAATTGGCTCACTTGTGTTCAACGAATGTGTTGGTTCCCGTGGGAGTAGGTTGCTGCGGTTTCGCTGGCGACAAGGGATTCAGCAATCCCGAGGTTAACCGTTATGCCCTACGCAAGCTTCGCTCGCAGATTGAAGAGAACAAGGTCGTCTATGGCTATTCCAACAGCCGTACTTGCGAAATCGGTTTGCAGACGAATTCAGGCGTTCCCTATATGTCGATAGCCTATCTTGTTAACGAATGTACTACTCCGAAAGGATAGAATGATACTTAATTGTGACGGTTATGAGAAAGAAATTCATCTTATTAATGGCAATGATGCTTTGCCTTTGGGCTTGTGGCAACCAGTCGAAGCCGCAAAACGCTCAGGCAGAGGCTGACAGCAATCAGCAGGCGGAGACTGTTTCCATAGTTACAGAAGACATCGGTGAGGTTCCTCCTGTTCTGGTTTCATGTGTGAAAGGACTGCCGCTTTTCGCTCCGTTCAACGACGGCGATATCCTTAATGAGGGCCGCACGCTGAAACAGTCGCCTGGAAAATACACTAAGTTGATTATGGGCGACCAGGTGTTCGACGTGACTTACAAGGAAGAGAAGAACAAGAACCTCAAGAACGACGAGAGTTATCTTAACCAGTATGTTTACAAGAGCAAGGACGCCATGAAGGGGCAGCTCTTCGACTATGCCAACCCGAAAGCCATTGACGAATTCTTGCAGGCTCATGGTGACAAGAATGCTGAGGGCCAATCCGAACCATTGGACTATACGGAAGGCATCCTTGTTTCGGCAGATTATCTGAAAGAGCGCTCAGTCGTTCCGTTTATGGCCACCACTACCGAAGACCCCGATGCTCCCGAATTCCCTTCTGAGATAGTGAAGAAAGTGGAGAAAATGTTGGGACAGAGCGTGGAGAAGAATCGCATCTCAAGCATTTTGGGCAAGGATGAATACAAATTTGGGGTGATGAGAACCCGTCCAAACGACAAATATGGCATTGCCGCTTGGGTGTTGTCTCGTGGCAGCGATGTATGTGTCTGGACGGATACTTGCGAAGTGGATGCAGGTGAAGGTCGCGTCTATTGGTCGAATTATGACCCTGACGAATATATGGAGCCAAATATCGTGGCGGTAGTGAAAGGAAAGAACGGACTTGATATCTACACCATGCACATGTCGACCGACGAGACGGCAAACTATTACCTGATGCGTCAGGATGGCAATCGGATGAAGCGGTCCTCCCTGGGCGGTTTCTATCAGATGTACGAATGACCGTTTCTGAGTCTTGCGGACTGCTGCTTTGTTTCCGCTGATTAGAAGCATTCTTTCCGCTAATCAGAAGCATCGCTTCCGCTGATTGGAAGCCTTGTTTCCGCTTAGCGGATAGAATTTATTTGATTATTTTGGCCATGTGTGGAAAAAAGACTAACTTTGCATAAAATAAACAGAAAACCATAAATGAATAAAATTCTAACCTTACTGCTCATGTTGGCTGTCCACCAGATTGGTGATGCCCGTGAACGAATTAATTTTGACAATGGATGGAAATTCTTGTTAGCAGATTCCGCCGAGATGGCTCAGGCCGATTATAATGACGCGCATTGGCGAACCCTCTCATTGCCTCACGACTGGGCTGTGGAGGGCGATTTCTATGCCGGCAATCCGTCGGGAGCGGGTGGGGGAGCACTGCCTGGTGGAATTGGATGGTATCGGAAGATGCTAAATGTTTCGGGCGTCAACGGAAACAAAACTTTTATCGAGTTCGATGGGGTCTACATGAATTCAACAGTCTACGTGAACGGCAAGCAGGTGGGCTATCGTCCTTATGGCTATAGCTCGTTTGAATACGACATTACTGATTATTTGAAGGAAGGCAACAACGTGATTGCTGTCCGGGTGGACAACAGCGACCAGCCTAATTCGCGCTGGTATAGCGGTTGTGGCATCTATCGCCATGTGTGGCTTACACGGACGGAGCAGACGCATGTGGCCCATTGGGGAACATGCGTGACGGCAACACCCGCGAAGAACGGCAAGAAGGCAGACTTCACCGTGGAGGTGGAAGTGGTGAATCCGCAAAAGGCAATGACCGTTACCAACATTCTGTTGAATGCCAGCGGCAAGGAATTGGCGCGCAAGAATGCCTCTGCAAAGGGTGGTGTAAAAGACAACCGGTGCACGATGCAATCAAAACTGAGCATCAATAATCCCACGCTATGGAGTACCACACGGCCTTACGTTTATAAGATTCGCACGGAGATACGTGTGGGCGATAAGGTGGTTGATACGTATGAGACAGGCTCGGGAGTGAGGAGTTTCAGTTTCGATGCCAATAAAGGTTTCTCGCTGAACGGGGGGTCCATGAAGCTGAACGGCGTGTGTGAGCACCATGATTTCGGTTGTCTGGGGGCTGCACTCAACGAAGATGCTTTGCACCGCAAACTTTCGAAACTGAAGGATATGGGTGTTAACGCCATCCGCTCATCGCATAATCCGCCTGCGCCTGAGTTGTTGGCCATGTGCGATACGATGGGGCTTATAGTGATGGACGAGAGTTTCGATATGTGGCGCCGCCGGAAGACGCAGAACGACTATGCCCGTTTCTTCGACGAATGGCACGAGCGCGACCTGGCCGACCTGGTGAAGCGCGACCGCAATCATCCTTGCATACTGATGTGGTCGATTGGCAACGAGGTGCTCGAGCAATGGTCGTCGGCTGAGGCTGATACCCTGACGCTGGAACAAGCCAACCTGATTCTTAATGCCGGGCATGATGCTTCAACGCTTGCCAAAGAGGGTGAGCTTAGCGTGAACTCACTTCTGACACGGCATTTGGCTGAAATTGTGAAGCGCCTGGACACTACCCGCCCAATAACGGCGGGCTGTAACGAGCCTAATCCTAACAATCATCTGTTCAGGAGCGGTGCTATCGATATCATCGGCTTCAACTATCATCACCAATGGATTAAGGATGTGCCCAGGAACTTCCCCGGAAAACCGTTTATCATGACCGAGAGCGTCAGCGCACTACAGACGCGTGGCTACTACATGATGCCAAGCGATACCGTCTATGTGGCACCGAAGGAATGGTGGTTGCCGTATACCGACCCTTCGTTTATGTGCTCTGCCTACGACAATATGCACGCCTCTTGGAGTTCCACGCACGAGGAAACCTGGGATGTTGTGAAGCATACGCCATACGTAGGCGGTCAGTTCATTTGGACGGGATTCGACTATATTGGTGAGCCAACACCATACGGATTCCCTGCACGCAGTTCTTATTTCGGCATTATCGACTTGGCTGGTTTCCCGAAAGACGTCTATTACATGTACCAAAGCGAATGGACGCAGAAGCCTGTGCTTCATTTGTTCCCTCATTGGAACTGGATGCCTGGTCAGGAAGTGGACATGTGGTGCTACTATAACGACGCTGATGAGGTGGAACTGTTTGTAAACGGCAAGAGTCAGGGGACGAGGAAAAAAGTAGCGAATGGAGGGGGAACGGTCGAAGGCTCGGCACTTAATACGGAATACCACGTTGGATGGCGCGTGAAATATGAGCCGGGCGAGGTGAAGGTGATTGCACGAAAGGCCGCGGTGAAGAACGGCTACCCGGAGATTGTGGCTACCCGGACCATCAAGACGGCAGGACAACCCGACCACCTGCTGCTGACTACCGACTATCGGGGAAAGACTACGACCTTCGTTTTCGTGGAAGTGGTCGATAAGGACGGGAATCTTTGCCCGTGGGCTGAGAATCAGGTGCTCTTCGATGTCGACGGCGGTTTGGAAATTATCGGTGTGGATAATGGCAGCCCGTTCTCGATGGAGCGTTTCAAGGACAATAAGCGTAAGGCATTCTTCGGCAAGTGCCTTGTCGTCGTAAAGGGAAATGGTCAGCTCCGTGCCCGTTCAATGGGCTTGACCGAAGCCGTAATGAATATCAAGGACTAACGAAATAAAAACATGATAAGAAAAATTTTGACCGTGGCGACGGTTATCGCCATGACTACAGCCTCGGGTGTGAAGGCGCAGATTCAAACCAGCGCCGGCGTTCAGTATCTGATGAATACGCCGAAAGACATGTCGACGGATTTCTCCGATTTGTCGAACACTTATTTCCTGGCCGATAGCATCGTTTCTTTTGATGCCGCAAAGGCCACGGGAACCGTAAAGTGGGACCGCTACCGACTATCGCCCCGTCAGGCATTCAACTTGAATGGCTATTGGCCCGTAAGGATGCAGATGCTTGATTTCCCGTCTACCGAGTACGATAACGATCCGCAACTGAAGATTCAATTGCGCTTCATCTCTCCGCGTTGTGTTCGGTTGACGATGCTGACCACGCCCGTAGAGCCTAAGAACGAGGATGCTTCCGACCCGATGTTTGCCCCGGAGTTTCTGGCAAAGTCGTTAAGCGGAACACCTTCGTCGGGAGGTTGGCAAGTGAAGGGAAGTGGTGATGCAATTACTTATCAGAGCGAATTCGGCTCCATCGAAATACAGCGTTACCCATTCCGCATCGCCCTTCGCAACAGTAAAGGCCGGATTCTTACCCAGACCCGCCACATCATCGACAACGACTCTTCGCAAATCAAGCTGTTGCCATTCTCGTTTATTAAACGTGGTTCCGACAATTCCCGCTCCGTGAATCCCGTGTTTACGCTGGCACCAGGCGAGCGCATCTATGGCTGTGGTGAGTCGTTCACTAAATTAAATAAGGTAGGACAGAAGGTGCATCTCTTTGTTACCGACCCTCAGGGACCTGAGAGCGATGGTGAATACAAGCCTGTTCCGTTCTTCTTCTCCAATCGTGGCTATGGTGTCTTCATGCACACTTCTGCACCCGTTACCTGCGATTTTGGCGCTTCATATATCGGTGCCGACCGTCTGTTCATGGCCGATGAACGGATAGACCTCTTCCTTTTCCTCGGTGAACCGAAGGACATTCTCAATGAATATACCGACATTACCGGCAAATCGCCCATGCTTCCACTCTGGACTTTCGGCACATGGATGAGCCGCATCACTTATTTCTCTCAGGAGGAGGGAATGGATGTCGCCCATAAGATTCGCGATAACAAGATTCCCTGCGATGTCATTCACTTTGATACCGGATGGTTCGACGTTGACTGGCAATGCGATTACGAGTTCTCGAAGAACCGTTTCAAGAATCCCGTTGGCATGCTGAAGGATATGGACAAGATGGGGTTCAAGACCTGTTTGTGGCAGTTGCCCTATTTCACTCCGAAGAATCGTTACTTCAGCGAAATCATCGACAAAGGCATGCACGTGAAGAATGCTTCGGGTGGTATGCCCTACGAGGATGCCGTTCTCGACCTGAGTAATCCGCTGACCGTGGAATGGTATCAGTCGAAGATTGGCGGTCTGATTAAGCAAGGTGTGGATGTTATCAAGTGCGACTTTGGCGAGGCTGCGCCTGTCAATGGTGTTTATGCCAGTGGCAAGAACGGACTCTACGAGCATAACCTCTATCCCTTGCGTTACAACAAGGCCCTTTGGGAAGCCGTGCAGAAATTCACCAACGAGCGCGATAAAACCAAACAGGTGCCAGGAGTAATCTGGGCGCGTAGTGCCTGGGCTGGTTCCCAGCGTTATCCACTCCATTGGGGCGGAGATGCAGCCACTACAAATACCGGTATGCTTGGCGATCTTCGTGGCGGCATTTCCTTCGGTCTGAGCGGTTTTTCGTTCTGGAGTCACGATATGGGCGGATTTGTTACTGCTTCGCCCGAAGACATCTACCGCCGTTGGCTTCCCTTTGGATTCCTGAGCAGCCACACTCGTGCCCACGGTGCGCCTCCAACTGAGCCTTGGCTTATCAGCCAGTCGTTCACCGAAGCCTTCCGCCAAAGTGCTGAATTGAAATACAAGATGATGCCATACGTCTATGCGCAGGCAAAAGATTGCTCTGAACGAGGGCTCCCCATGGTGCGTGCCCTTTTCGTGGAATTCCCCGATGACCCCGGTGCTTGGCTCGTAGAAGACGAGTATCTCTTCGGCAGTCAGATTCTTGTTGCTCCACTTCTGGAGAGCGGAAACAGCCGAATGTGCTATTTACCCAAAGGAAAGTGGATAGACTATCAGACGGGGCAAGTCTATGAAGGCGGCTATCAAGAGTTAACGGCTGGCAAGATACCCGCTATAATCCTTGTCCGCGATGGTTCGCTGATTCCTCATGTGCCATTAGCTCAGCACACGGGCGACATCGATTGGAGCAAAATCGAATGGAAAGCGTATAAGGCGGATGCTTCGACGTGCCGGGGATTGCTTTTCAAACCTGGCGATTCAGCGATTCAGACGATAGAACAATAATGCGAAACAGCCGCAATTCAAGTCATCGCCGTATTCATGGAACAGTTGCAATCTTTGGCTGAAAATCCACAATGGCCGTTGCTTACGGCTTTCGTGCTCGGTGTGCTCGTGGCGCTTCATCCTTGTCCGATGGCCACGAACATCGCCGCTATGGGGTATATCGGCAAGAATGTGGACGACTGTCGGCGGGTGTTTATCGACGGACTGCTCTACACTTTGGGGCGTACCATTGCCTATTCGATATTAGGAGCGGTTTTGATAGCGTTAATCAGGAGCGGGGAAAAGCTGCTTAATATCGGAGAGACGGTGTCGGAATGGGGCGAACTGGTATTAGGTCCGCTGCTTATTGCCATCGGCTTGTACCTTCTTTATAATGACATGCTTCATCATCACGACCATGTGCCGCACCTGCCGTTTGGAGGAAAGCAGGCCGCACCGCTGGTGCTTGGTGTGCTGTTTGCCTTGGCTTTCTGCCCCGAGAGTGGAATTGTCTATTTCGGCATGCTCATTCCAATGTCGGTGGAGTCTTCTTTTGGCTATTTGCTGCCCGTGGCCTTTGCCGTTGGAACTGGCCTCCCCGTTGTGCTGATGGCTTGGGTATTTGCCTATAGTTTCAGCTCCTTTGCCCGTTTTAGCAAAGGCATGCAGACCATGAAGGCATTGCTTACGCGCATCATAGCTGTGCTTTTTGTTGTGGCTGGTGTCTTTGTGCTTATCAACTGAGTTCTTCTTCCATATCCTGGTCCAGTTGATTGCTCCACAGGTATTTTCTGGTTTCTTTGACTATGACGTTGCTCAGGAACAACAGGCAAAGCAGGTTTGGAATAGCCATTAGCGCGTTCATGCAGTCGGCAATATTCCATACAATGCCGAGGTTCAGCACGGCTCCCACGAAAATGAGCAGGATGTAAACGATTCGGTAGCCCAATGTCCAGCGTCCTCCCTTCAGGTACTCGATGGCACGTTCGCCGTAGAGTTCCCATCCGAGGATGGTTGAGAAGGCAAAGGTGAGCAGTCCGAAAGTAAGCAGCGGTGAGCCGATATAGGGAATCTTCGAGAAGGCCAGTTTGGTGAGTGTGGCACCATTGTCGTAGCTGATATCAGGATAGGCGATGACCGAAGAAACGATGACCAGTCCGGTAAGGGCACAGATGACTACGGTGTCCCAGAACGTTCCACTCGATGATACCAAAGCCTGTCGCACGGGGTTGCGCGTCTTGGCAGCAGAGGCCACAATGGGCGCCGAACCCATACCCGACTCGTTTGAGAACAGTCCGCGGGCAATACCGAAGCGGGCAGCCATCATGACGGTTGTCCCTACGAATCCACCTCCTGCAGCTTCAGGTGTGAACGCCGACTCACAGATGAGCTTCAACGCGGGCCATACGTATTCACTATTCATGAAGAGAATCACGATGCAGCCGACGACATAGAAGAATGCCATGAAGGGCACAAGCATCTCACACACACGGGCGATGCTCTTGATGCCGCCTAGGATAACCAGTCCCGCCATGAGTGCGATAGCTACTCCGGTAATCACGGGCGAAACGGAATAAGTCTCAGCCGTCAGCGTGGCAATGGCGTTGGCCTGAACGGTGTTGCCGATACCAAATGCTGCCACAGCGGTGAAGACGGCAAACAGCACAGCCATCCACTTCCATCCCAGTCCGCGCTCCAGCGCATACATCGGGCCCCCATACACTTTCCCGTTCTCCTTCTTTACGCGATATTTCACCGCGAGCAAACCTTCAGCATACTTCGTCGAGATGCCGAACAGTCCCGTGAGCCAGCACCACAGCACGGCACCTGGTCCTCCGAGTGCTACGGCTGTGGCCACACCCACGATGTTACCCGTACCAATGGTGGCAGCAAGAGCCGTGGCCAGCGCACCAAACTGCGACACGTCGCCATCGGATTCCTTGTCGCGATGGAGCGTCAGCTTGATAGCTTTCCAGATATACATCTGAGGGAAGCGCAGCCTTATGGTGAGATAAATATGAGTGCCCAGCAAAAGGATAATCATGGGCCATCCCCATAACAATCCGCTCAGGTCGGCAAACAGTTGGTTTAGCGTATCCATTTCTGTGTGATTTGATTTCTGAACAAGTGATTTATTACGTTTTCCAGCAGCCAAACGGACTACGGTTGCAGGTCCTCGAACGTGATGGACACATTCTCGTAGCCCAGCGAGCGCATCAGATGGTAGAACTGCCGCGAGGCATTCTCACGAGCGCTGCCGATGTTGGTTCCCGTCAGGCAGCGTTCCTTCATCTTCGCTATTGCCCGGTGGTACATATCCTCGCGAACCTTATCGTCCCATGTACCGCTTTCGTAGAACGATTCCGTACGTGCCTCGTCGATGAAGTTCTCGTCGAGCAGTTCTATCGGGGGCAGCGTCACCAGCAGGCTGTCGTTCTTCTTGGTGATGAAGTGGGGCTTGGTCTTGTGCATGTTGATGCCCAGCCTGAGCGTTCCGTAGTAGATGCGTATCAGTTCGTCGTCGCTGAAGAATCCCGGCCGCATCGTGTCAACCAGTTCCTCGTCGGCGATGGAGAGGAATTCCCATTCCCCGATGTGTTTCATCATTTCCACGTGGGTTGGCGTTACGCCGATGCCATCGTCAACTTCTATTTGTGCCCCATTGTCGTTGATGGCCCTGTAGCCGAGATAGAAGATGGCGGCAATGACAAGAACGATGGCCGTGCAAAGGATGAACAGCCATTTGACGATGGAACCGAGGATGTTCGTCTTCGGTGCCTGGTATTCTTTCTTTTTTTGTTCTATCTCGTTCATTTTCCAAACGATTTAGTGTCAAGCAGAATGGGGAAGTCGTCGGAGGTGTACTTCTTGCGGAAGGTGATGGTGATGTCTTCCTCCTTGTAGCCCAGTTGGCAAATCATGGGAATGAGCGTGTTGGCAGCACTTTCGCGGGCCATCTCGATGATGCCCAGGTTCGGAATCTCGTTCAGTATGGCCGCACGCCCCTGCTTCTCGTAGTTTGTCATTTCCTCGTCGCTGAAGTTCTTGCGCAGGATGCTCAGCTGTTTCTTTATTTCCTGATGGTTGATTCGGCTCGATGTCAGTTCCACTTTGGGATCGGGCAGCGTCACCTCGATTTTCTCTCCGCGGCGGCGTATGTTCTTTTCCGAGAACCCGTTGAAGTCGATGTAGGCCTTCAGCGTAGCATCCATCGGGATGGCTATTCGGCGGTTGCCCACGGGCAGCGTGATGTCGAACTTCTGTGCCAGTATTGTGCCTTTCAGCCGCATCTGGTCCTTGTGCGTCACAATCTTGTGCAGATGGTATTCGGCCGTGTAAAGTTTCGAGCATTTCTGAATCTGCATCACCATCATGGGGATGGTGTCGACGGGCAGGTCGCTATCTAACTTCCTGCTCTCACGATGGCATGAGGATGCCAGCAGCACCAACATTGCCGTAAAGGCGAGAATTCTCTTCATACGTTTGCAAAGGTAGTGCATTTTTTCGGAATTATTGCCAGAAGGACTGAAAAACTGCAAGAAAATCCACCAAAAAGTTCAGCATCCAACGTTTACACCGCGCACAGAATGACATGGCCGCCCACCTCCTCGATTCGAACGGCAATCTAAAGCCATTCAAACAGTGGAAGGAAGAGGTGCTGCCTATCGCCTCGCACCAGTGCAACAACTGGCTTCAGACGGAATACAACACTGCCGTTCTACGCGCACGTCAGGCCGCCAACTGGCAGCAGTTCCAGGCAGAAAAGGACATACTCCCAAACCTCAAGTGGCTCCCCTCCACGTCGCCAAATCCGGGGGCTGACCACCGACAGTTCTGGAACACAATCCTACCCGTCGACCACCCCTTCTGGGACCAACACCGACCAGGAGACCGCTGGAACTGCAAGTGCGACCTCACCTCCACCGACGAGCCCGCCACCCCCGTTCCAGCCACTGTGCCCGACGGTTCTCCGTCGGGAAACAACCCCCAGCCCGGCCTAAAGGACAATCCGGGCAAGAGCCAGGCCGTCTTTTCCGATGACCACCCCTATTTCCCCACCGACTGTAAGCACTGCCCATTCTATAACCCCACCATCAAGGCCCGCCTCGCAAACATCTTCCGAGCACAGCAGGAAAAGCACTGTAACAACTGCCCCTACGTCAACGCCTGCATTGACAAGGCCACGGAACCCGTCACACCAAAGACGAACAAAGAACTCTTCCGATTCCTTCAGGAAGAGGCCAGAGAGACCATGAGCGGCCACACACCGCTCAACTTGGTGGATAAAAGGTTCTATACAGGCAGGCTTATCTACACCCATGATGACGTGGATGCCATACTCTGGCACGCATTCGACGATGACGAGCTGGATGCAGCACAACTGCTGCACCTCCTCATCCCTAAAATCAAGGACGGAAAGTACCTGCCCATCGACATGAGCCGCAAAAACTACAAAAGGAAAATCAAGGAAGGAGTGAGGCATTTCGTCGTTTATGAGTTAGAGATTGACGATACACTCTATGAGCTGAAATGCGAAGCCGTCAAAAACGATCACCACAGAATGGAGGAAAGGCCCTACTCCCTGAAAAAGCGAAAGACGGAATGAGCTGCTAATGGGATAGCCGTCCCGCCGGCAGACCTCAAACCGTCTTTCGCTTGCAAAGATAACCATAAATTTTGAAACAACAAACAAAATGACTAAAAAAGAGCAAGAAAACATCAAAACATGGCAACTCTATAGAGTCAACCAGCAAGTGCAAGTAGGCTGCAAAGTTAGGCATAATGTTTGAAAAATGCCTCATTTGGTGTGAGGAAATTTAGTTTTTCTCTCGGTCTTGCATTGATTTTAGCTTGTATTGATGCGATTCTTTTGTC
>JAFRPY010000062.1 GCA_017428925.1 Prevotella sp.
AACAATAAAAACCCCTTCTGTGGGATTGACGCTCATTCTGAGCCTCTGTGCCAAGTGTTATGACTCTGTCTTTAAAAGCATGCTTTTACGCCAGAGTCACACCACTCGACACAACCACTGCCGTGGTTCAATCCCACAGAGGGAAAAACAGAGAAAACCGTTTCTCTCATTGCATAGCAGGATTAACTGCATGTGCAGCTTGTATTTTGGGTTTTTCCTTGCTGAGAAAGAGTCCCTGAAAGGGATAACGGTATTTGTTGGAAGGCAGGCTGGGTGCTTGCACACAAGCAGAATTACAACAAATGCGTTAATACTCTGACAAGAGTATCTTTCTCAGCAAGGGGTTTTCAAGGTTTTTGTTCAAAATCAACAACCGAAACTTAAATCTTATAAAAATATAACAACGAAATTTTCGAATTCCTCCCCTCCTCTTGGGAGGGGTTGGGGGTGGGCCTTGTGCCATGCTTCTCCTTTTTTTTGTGAAACTTTTGACGGGAATGGACGGGGAATGTTTTCCTTTTTGGAAAACTTTCTTCTCCGCAACGGAATATAAATTTTCATTTTTGGATAGAAATATTTTTGTATTCTCTTCGTTAAATCGATTTTTTACACTAACTTTGCATCCAGAAATCATCTGAAACGTCATGGAAAAGAAAACTTACTCTTACGAGGAGGCTTTTGCTGCTTCCTTGGATTATTTTGGCGGCGACGAGCTTGCCGCCCGTGTGTGGGTAAATAAATATGCCATGAAGGATAGCTATGGCAATATCTATGAGCAATCGCCCGAAGACATGCATTGGCGCATTGCCCGAGAGGTGGCCCGCATAGAGAATAAGTATGAGAATCCGCTTACCGAAGAGCAGATTTTTGAATTGCTTGATCATTTCCGCTATGTGGTTCCTGCCGGTTCGCCCATGACGGGTATTGGCAACAGTTATCAGGTGGCTTCGTTGTCAAATTGTTTTGTGATTGGTCTCGACGGCAACGCCGACTCATACGGAGCGGTGATGCGCATCGATGAGGAGCAGGTTCAGTTGATGAAACGCCGTGGTGGGGTAGGGCACGATTTGAGTCATATCCGCCCTAAAGGCAGTCCGGTGAACAATTCTGCGCTGACTTCCACCGGTTTGGTGCCTTTCATGGAGCGTTATAGTAATAGTACACGCGAGGTGGCACAGGATGGCCGCCGAGGTGCGCTGATGCTTTCTGTAAGCATCAAACATCCTGATGCTGAGGCATTTATAGATGCGAAAATGACTGAAGGTCGCGTGACGGGTGCTAACGTGAGTGTTAAAATTGACGACGATTTCATGAAGGCGGCAACAACCGATGGTGAGTATGTGCAACAGTTTCCCGTAACCGACAGCGACTATGAAAAAGAAGAAGAGAAACTAAGGCTTAGGAAAACTATCGATGCCAAGGCTTTGTGGAACAAGATTGTTCACAATGCATGGAAGAGCGCAGAGCCGGGTGTGTTGTTCTGGGATACTATTCTGAGGGAAAGCATTCCTGATTGTTATGCCGACTTAGGATTCCGTACGGTCTCGACGAATCCATGCGGCGAGATTCCGCTCTGTCCTTACGATTCGTGCCGTCTGTTGAGCATAAATCTTTATTCATACGTGGTGAATCCTTTCACCAAGAATGCCTATTTCGACTACGATAAGTTCAAGAAGCATGTGCAGTTGGCCCAGCGCATCATGGACGATATCGTGGATTTGGAAATGGAGAAGATTGACCTGATTATGAGCAAGATCAAGAACGATCCTCAGAATCAGGAAGTTAAGGGAGCTGAGTATCACTTGTGGGAGAAAATCCGGAGAAAGAGTCTTATGGGACGTCGTACCGGTGTAGGTATTACTGCTGAGGGTGACATGATTGCTGCTATGGGACTGTGCTATGGAACGCAAGAGGCTACAGACTTTTCCGTCAACGTCCATCGCACATTGGCACTGAGTGCATATCGGTCGAGTGTGACTATGGCTAAGGAACGTGGTGCTTTCGAAATTTACGACGCAAAGCGCGAAGCTGCCAACCCGTTTGTGTTGCGCATCAAAGAGAACGATCCCCAGTTATGGGAAGATATGCAGAAGTATGGCCGACGAAACATCGCTTGCCTGACCATTGCCCCGACGGGTACAACATCATTGATGACACAAACCACGAGTGGCATTGAACCCGTTTTCATGCCCGTCTATATGCGTAGGCGTAAGGTAAATCCCAACGATACCAACGTTCATGTGGATTTCGTTGACGAGGTAGGTGATTCTTTTGAAGAATATATCGTTTATCATCAGAAGTTCTTAGAGTGGATGAAGATTAACGGTATCGACACCGAGAAACGATACACGAAGGAAGAAATAGATGACCTGGTGGCTCGCTCACCATACTATAAGGCAACGGCCAACGACGTGGACTGGCTGATGAAGGTGAAGATGCAAGGAGCCATTCAGAAATGGGTAGACCATAGTATATCGGTGACCGTCAACCTTCCGAACGATGTTGACGAGGCTTTGGTGAACCGTCTTTATGTGGAAGCATGGAAGAGTGGTTGTAAGGGCTGTACCATCTATCGAGACGGTTCTCGTGCAGGTGTGATGGTTCAGGTGAATGAAAAGAAAAAGAAGAAGGACCCAACGGCTGCCGCAAAAGAGAAGGATTCTTCGGCAGTGCCCTGTAAGCATCCCGAGGTTACCGAAGTTCGTCCTCAGACTTTGGAGTGCGATGTGGTACGTTTCCAAAACAACAAAGAAAAGTGGGTGGCTTTTGTCGGACTGCTCAATGGTTATCCCTACGAGATATTTACAGGTCTTCAGGACGACGAGGAGGGTATCGTTTTACCAAAGACAGTCACGAAGGGAAAGATTATCAAACAGACAAATCCCGACGGCAGCCACCGCTATGACTTCCAGTTTGAGAACAAGCGCGGCTATAAAACCACAGTAGAAGGACTTTCGGAGAAATTTAACCCTGAATACTGGAACTATGCCAAGCTTATTTCAGGTGTGCTGAGATACCGCATGCCGATAGACCATGTGATGAAACTTGTGGGTTCGTTGCAACTGAAGAGTGAGAGCATTAATACTTGGAAGAATGGAGTGGAACGTGCTCTGAAAAAATATGTAACCGACGGTACGGTGGCATCGGGACAGAAATGTCCTAACTGTGGCCAGGAAACCCTTGTTTATCAGGAAGGATGCTTGATTTGTACCAATTGCGGGGCTTCAAGATGTGGATAGAACCCACCCCTGCCCCTCCCGAGGGGAGGGGTTTATAGAAAAATGAAAATTTTAAGTGATGAGAGTTGAAAGTAGTTATATAGAGCTGAAAGGTCTTCGCTTTCATGCCAGGCATGGCGTGCTGCCACAAGAAAAAATTGTGGGTGGGGACTATGTGGTCAACTTGCGCGTACACTATAACATATCGCGTGCGTTGGAAACCGACAATGTGAATGATACATTGAACTATGCCGACATATATCAAATCATAAATAAGGTGATGCAGAAGCCATCCTGTCTGCTCGAACATGTGGTGGGCAGGATTGGCGAAAGCATTTTCAAGGCTTTTCCTGAAGCTGAGGTTGCTGAGGTCGAGATCACCAAATGCAATCCGCCGATGAGGGCCGACTGTGAAGGAGCTACAGTACATTGCTCTTTACACAGATAGTGTTTTGGGCATTTTAATACTTTGTTTTCTTTCATTTTTGAATAGAATTACTTAATTTTGCAACCGATAATGAGCAGAAGATGGATTTTCACTTTGATAATAATGTTTGCCATGACTATTTCGGTTATGGCAGGAAATCGTTTCACGCTCGTTATTGACCCTGGCCATGGAGGTCACGATGCTGGTGCCTTGGGTAGTTCTTCAAAGGAGAAGAATATCAACCTGAAAGTGGCGTTGGCTTTTGGAAGGATGGTAGAGCGTAATTGTCCAGATGTGAAGGTAATCTATACGCGCAAGACCGATGTTTTTATTCCTCTTGATGAACGGGCAAATATTGCCAATAGGGCGAAGGCAGATCTTTTTATCAGCATACATACCAACGCTTTGCCTCATGGAAAAATTGCACGTGGCTTTGAAGTCTATACTTTGGGTATGCACCGCGCTGCTGATAACTTGGAAGTGGCTAAGCGCGAGAATTCTGTGATTTTGGAAGAGAAGAACTATAAACAGCGTTATGAAGGTTTCGATCCAAGGTCTTCAGAGAGTTATATCATCTTCGAATTCATGCAGGACCGTAATATGGCCAAAAGCGTTGAACTGGCAAAGATGATTCAGAAGGAGGTGTGTGCTCAGGCCAACCGTCCTAATAAAGGTGTCCATCAAGCTGGTTTTCTTGTGCTTAGAGCTACATCAATGCCCAGTTGCTTGATAGAATTGGGATTTATTACCACACGTGACGAAGAAAACCTTCTTAATTCAGAGCAAGGCATAGAAGCACATGCGCGTGGTATCTTCCAGGCTTTCAACCGCTATAAAAAAAAACACAGCGAAGCGATAGTAGTACCATACGAAGCACCCCAAAAGGAAACGGTAAGCGTGCCGACAATAGTGCCGCAAGAGGAACCAATAAAAAGAAATGAACCTCCCAAACGTGAGCAAAAACAAAGGGAGAGTATGGAACAGATGCCTCCTCGTGAATTGCAGTCTACAGTTGAAGAAATAAAGCCTCAACCAGAACCGGTGCAACCTGTTCGTCCGGTGTCTCAGTCTACTGAAAACCGTCCTGTATTCAAAGTGCAGATTCTGACCAGTGGTCGTTCACTTCGTATGACTGACAATCGTTTTAAGGGTGAGAAAGGTGTTGACAGCTATCAGGAAGGTAATCTTATAAAATATACCGTTGGTAGTTCTACAAACTATCAGGAAATCTATCAGTTGCGCAAGACATTGCTCAGTAAGTTCCCAGAGGCGTTTATTATAGCTTTCAAGAATGGTGAGAAGATGGATGTTCAGCAGGCAATCAGGGAATACAAAACATATAAGAATAAATAATGGAGCAGAAACACGGTAAAGAAGTGAAGATAGCCCTTGTGGCGCTTTTGGGGGTATTCGTTCTTTTTGTAGGAATGAATTTCCTTAAAGGATTAAACATATTCTCTAAAGGTGATGTGTACTATATTTCATTTCAGGATGTGTCGGGATTAGCCTCGTCGAGTCCTATATATGCCGACGGTTATCCTGTAGGCACTGTACGTTCCATCGATTACGACTATAGTCATGAGGGCAAGACAAAGGTGACCATCGACATTGACCCTAAGATGAGAATCCCTAAAGGTTCGTCGGCAGTTATCGAGAGTGATATGTTAGGTAACGTTCGCGTCAACTTGTTATTAGCCAATAATCCGCGGGAGAAGGTGATGCCTGGGGAAGTGATTCCTGGCGATATGGCTACGGGACTAATGGCAAAAGCGGCCACACTTATCCCGGTTGTTGAGAAGATGCTACCCAAACTCGATAGTATTTTGACGAGCATTAACACCCTGCTTGCAAATCCTGCTATTGCACAATCATTGCAGAACATCCAAGTAACTACACATAACTTAACTGCTACCACCAATGAACTGAACCGATTGATGGCAGGTCTTAATGGGCAGGTGCCAGGATTGGTCAAAAAAGCAAATGGCGTGCTTGACAACACCCAGACACTGACAGGTAATCTTGCGCAGCTCGATGTTGCTACAACTTTGGCCAAGGTTGATGCTACCATGCAGAACGTTCAGGCCATGACAGATAAGTTGAATTCCAATGATGGCACGCTGGGATTACTCATGCGTGATGCATCGCTCTACAATCATTTGAGTTCAACTGCAAACGATGCTGACTCGCTGCTGATTGACCTTAAGGCACACCCCAAACGATATGTCCATTTTTCACTTTTTGGAAGGAAGGAAAAAACGCCTAAAAAGTAGCTAATTTAAAAATAGTCTAAATAAGAAAGCGTCTGCCTTAAATCATTAAGGAAGTTTCCTAACTAACCGAAGTTACCGCATTTCGGTTCATTTCTTAGACTAAATACTTGAAGTAATTATTTTATTGTTGCTGTTTTGTAAAGTGTTGATATTAAGTTGTTTGTATTTTTGCAATACCCTATAGTTGTAATATTTGTTGCTGTAAGTCCTAAAGTGCCACAATAACGCATTTTACAACTTATTCATTAAAAAAAGATAAAAATTACGATTTGTTATTTTGAAGAATTTGAATTAATTTTGCATCACGAAATCAAACGATATTAACTTAACAATATAAATGAGTATTAACCCCCGCATGCTCTGGGAAAATTGTCTGGCTATTATCAAAGACAATGTCTCGGAACAGCAGTTCGCCACCTGGTTCAAGCCAATTGTCTTCAGGTCGTTTAAACCGGCTACGAGGGAGATTTTGGTTGAAGTTCCAAGTATGTTCGTTTACGAATACTTGGAGGAGAACTATGTTGACTTACTGCGCAAAACGCTTACACGTTTTTACGGCGAGGGCACAAAACTCAACTATAGTGTTGTTACAGACAGGCAGAATGGTATCAAGCAGAGTATTGAAGGCGAGCAGCCTGCTGACATTGATTCACCATTGCCCAAAACTCGTGGGAACCAGCCGCCGTCTGTACTTGATGCTGCACGTCCTCAGGACATTGACTCGCAACTTGATCCCCATCACACTTTTGCCAATTTTATAGAAGGCGATAGCAATAGGTTATCGCGCTCTGTAGGATTATCCATTGCAGAGCATCCTAACAGCACGCAATTTAATCCTATGTTCATTTATGGACCATCCGGATGTGGCAAAACTCATCTTATCAATGCTATAGGCGTCCGGACAAAGGAACTTTATCCGCAGAAGCGTGTGTTATACGTTAGTGCGCGCCTCTTTCAGGTTCAGTATTCCAATTCTGTGATGCAGAACCGCACTAATGACTTCATCGCATTCTACCAAACCATTGATGTGCTCATCGTGGATGATATTCAAGAGTGGATGACAGCACCTAAGACTCAACAGACATTCTTCCACATATTTGACCATCTTTGTCGCAATGGTAAGCGCATTATTCTGGCAAGCGATCGTCCTCCTGTTGATTTGAAGGGAATGCCCGAGCGGCTGATTACGCGTTTTTCGTGTGGTCTTATTGCCGAGGTGGAGAAGCCCAATACCCAATTGTGTGTCGATATCCTGAATAGTAAAATTAAGCGTGACGGACTGAAGATACCTGCTGAAGTAGTTCAGTTTATTGCTGAGACAGCAAACGGTAGTGTGCGAGATCTTGAAGGTGTGATTAATTCGCTCCTGGCCTATTCCATTGTCGACAATGCCAGCATCAATATGCGTCTTGCCGAGCGTATTGTAAAGCGTGCAGTGAAGATTGACGACAAACCGCTTACTGTTGACGAGATTGTGGGAACAGTATGCAACCACTACAATGTTCCCGAGTCAGCATTGGCAAGCAAGAGTCGAAAACACGATATTGTCTTGGTGCGTCAGATTTCTATGTATTTAGCACAGAAGTACACCAAGATGCCCGCTTCGCGTATTGGAAAACTGGTAGGTGGACGCGATCACAGTACAGTTATTCATAGCTGTAATACCATTATCCAGCGTCTTAAGGTGGATAATGCTTTTCAGACAGAGCTTGACAGCATTGAACAATCCTTCAAACTGAAGAAACAATAGGAAAGCGAATTTGCTTTCCTATTATTATTTAGCCCAAAGAAGAAGGGGAGTCTTTCATCATTTTTTTCCACTTGAAATAGCCCATGACGGCAATGACAACATAGAGTCCGTAGAGTAAAGCTTTGAAGGGAATGCCCTTCACAATGTAGAGATAGGTGCAGACAACATCTACAACAATCCAGAAAATCCATTGCTCCACATATTTCTGTGCCAAAGCCCATAGTCCGACGAAACTTAATGCATTGGTGAAGGCATCCTGCAAAGGCACGGTGGAGTTGGTCCATGTCACCAGTACATAATATGTGGCGGCCCAGATGGCCAGAAAAGCCAGCAGGGTGGGGAGGTAGAGACGGCGCGGCATGTGGGTGATGGGCATTTCCTCATCTTCCTTCTGTCCCCGTTTCTTACCGTATTTCCACACGGCAAAGCCATAGATGCCTGCTACCGTATAATAGGTGGCCATGCCTGCATCACCGTATAGTCCATGGCTGAAATACAGATAAATGTCAAGAGCAGGCATAATGATACCCACCAGCCATACGGCAATATGTGCCCTGTATTCAAGCCATATATAGAGCAGGCCTAACATCGTTGTGAAGATGTCGAGGCCGTGCTCTGTAATGAATGGATGCAGTTCCATGCGTGATTAGAATTTCAGCGTAATACTGCCCATAGCCGTAAAGCCTGCAGAAGGCACGAAACCAATCTGATAGTAGCGGTTGTCGTTAGGATGGCCGCCACTGCTGTAGATGGCACTATAGACCCATCCGCTCTGGGCAAAATGCTTATTGAAAATGTTGTTCAGGTTGGCTCCGAACACAATCTCCTTGAGAAATTTCTTGACGGGCAGCGCGTAGTTCACATTGAAATTGCTCACCGAATAGCCAGGCAGCGAACGGTCCTTGCATTCCGTGTTGTCGAGATACATGCGGCTCACATAGCCCGTATGCCAGGTGGCTGTCCATCTTTTCTGGTGGAAGTTCACGAATCCGTTCAGGATCGTGGAGGGTGAGAAGGCCAGTGTGGAGTTGTCGTAATGGATGGTTTGAGAACCGTTATCCCAATCTTCCACCACCTCGTCGAAGTCCTTGATCTTGTTCTGGCTCAATGCTGCATTGCCTTCGATGGAGAGCCAGGGGGTGATGTCCACGCCTGCGGTAAGTTCCACACCCATGCGGTAGGAGTCCTTGATGTTGGTGGTCAGGGCCTCGCCGATATCGCTCTGTGCACCGGTCTGCACAAACTGGTCGGTGTAGTCCATATAATAAAGTGTGGCACCGGCACGCCAGTTTTGTGCCGAGTAACTGTAGCCCAGTTCGAAGTCGAGCAGCGACTCTGCCTTCGGGGCGGGGTAGGAACCGTTGTCGGTGAAGTTGTTGCGTTCCGGCTCACGATGGCTCAGGGCTGCTGAGAAGAAAGCGCGATGACCGTCCTGATGGAAACTCACGCCGGCCTTGGGATTGAAGAAGTCGTATTTGTTGTTGATGTCAAGATAGTGTTTCTTGATTTCGCCGGTGTTGCCGTCCTCATAGAACTTGTCGTTGTAGCCGTCGGTCTTGTAGCCCACGTGACGATACTGCATATCGGCAAACACATCCCAACTGTCGGTAATGCGGTAAAGAGCCTTGATAAAAGCACTTGCATCTAGTTTATGGGCGTCGGAATCATAATACTGATAGTCGTTGCCGTTCATCAGATGCTGGCGCAGTTCTTCGTTCTTGATATAGGTGAGATGTCCAAAATGATTGCCGTCAAACTGCTGTACGGAGAGTCCGCCGATGATGTCCCAGTTCTCGTCTTTATAGTTTATGTTTCCCACCACTCCGTAGGTGTCTTGTTTCAGTCCCTTCTTGCGTACGAAGTCGGTCTTCTTCAGCGTAGAACCGTCGGAGAGCGTATAGTTATTCAGTCCGAATTTCTTCAGTTTGTTGTTCAGCCGGAACTCCTTGTAGTAGCCATAGCCGTGGGTGTAGTGGAGCGAAGCCGTAGTGCTCCATCGTTCGTTGATGTCCCATGCTGCCGACAGAATGTTGTGGTTCTGCCAGAAGTTGTCGGTGGTCTTGTCCCATAGTGAGCCGTCTGCCATCTTATAGCGTTCGGTCACATAGTTGCCGTCGGCATCTTTCTTGAAATTGCCGTCGGCATCGTAGGCCAAGGTCTCGTAGAGTGTGTTGTATTTGCCGAGGCCGACCTTATAAAGGTCTTCGTAGTCCTTGATGCCGGTCTTCATGCCGTAAGTTCCGTCCATCAGACTCATGTCGTTGTCGCCTGCCGTGATGCCGTTCCAGGCCTGTCCGGTCTTCTCGAAGTTTCCGATATTCTTATAGCGGATGGTGAAATGGTCATCCAACCAAGTCAGTCCGCCATAGTACGACCCTGATCGTCCGCTGGTGCCGTGGATGTAGCCGTCGGTATTGGTCTCGTGGTAGGCACCGTCGAAGATCAGATGGTTCCAGAGCAGACCTGTGGAGAACGAACCACCCACATTGAATGTGTTATACGAACCGTAGGAGAAGTTCACCTCACCGCCCGCTTTCTCGGAAGGAGTCTTGGATGAGAGGGCCACCGTTCCGCCGAAAGCACCGTCACCGTTGGTGCTCGTTCCCACGCCGCGCTGAATCTGCACTCCGCCAAGCAGTGAACTGTAGGAGTTCATATTGGCCCAGAACACGCACTGGTCTTCAGGTGAATTCATGGGCACGCCGTCGAGTGTCACATTGATACGTGAGTCACCGGCACCACGGATGCGCAGATAACTGGTTCCCGTGCCCAGTCCGTTCTCGCCCCATGCTAAGATACCTGGCGTCTGAGCAAAGAGGAAAGGCAGTTCCTTTCCTGTCTTCGAGAACTTCTGCAACTCGTCTTTCTTGATGTTAGCCACGGCGAACGGCGCATTTTTTTGTACCCACACACCTTTTACAACCACTTCCTGCAGCTGTTCCATGCGCAGCGAATCTCCATCCGCCTCGTTGTCAGCATTCACGACCGTCACGCTCATCCCGAGCAATGCAGCAGCCATCACAATCTTTCTGTTCATTTTACCTTAATTAAAATACACATAAAAAGGGCAACCTTTATGCCTTCTATTTCCTACGCCGGCATTACCCGGATCAGGTTCGAGGGTCTAATCTCAGCCCGCCCACGGCGGACACCCCTTAATTTACTGTTTGTAAATCGGCTGCAAAGGTAATAAATAAATAGCACAAAGAAGAACGAATAAGTTTTTTTTTGCGTTTCTGACAGGATGTTTATGCAGAAAGGCACATTATGAAAAGAGAGCAGAAAAATCCTTACGGACCTTTCTGCTCTACATTTTTAACGATGTGCGGCTAATTAATTTGCATCAGCAAGTGGCCGGCCAGGGCTTCAGTTGCTTGAAGAAGTCGTTGCCCTTGTCGTCGACGAGGATGAAGGCCGGGAAGTCCTCAACGGTAATCTTCCAGATTGCCTCCATTCCCAGTTCGGGATATTCCACGCACTCGATGCTCTTGATGCTCGACTGTGAGAGCACGGCGGCAACACCACCGATAGAGCCAAGATAGAAACCACCATGTTTCTTACAGGCATCAGTAACCTCCTGTGAACGATTGCCCTTTGCAATCATCACCAATGAAGCGCCGTTGGCCTGGAATTCGTCTACATAGGGATCCATACGGTTGGCTGTAGTCGGACCCATTGAGCCACAAGGATATCCCTCGGGAGTCTTTGCCGGACCAGCATAGAGCACGGGATGGTCTTTGAAGTATTGTGGTATACCCTCACCAGCATCCAGGCGGGCCTTCAGTTTGGCATGGGCAATGTCGCGTGCTACAATAATCGTACCCTTCAGGTTCACTCGGGTGCTGACGGGATACTTCGTGAGTTCAGCACGAACGGCATCGATACCCTTGTCGAGGTCAATCTCAATTCCCTTCGTTCCTTCACCTGGGCGACGGAACTCCTCAGGAATCAGTTCGGTGGGGTTGTCGTCCATCTTTTCAAGCCAAACACCGTCTTCGTTAATCTTAGCCTTGATATTACGGTCGGCCGAGCAGCTTACACCCATGCCGATGGGGCAGGAGGCACCGTGACGCGGCAGGCGAATCACGCGGATGTCGTGAGCAATATGCTTACCACCGAACTGAGCGCCGAGTCCGATTTTGTGGGCTTCGAGCAGCAGTTTCTTCTCAAGTTCGATGTCGCGGAATGCACGTCCCGTCTCGTCTCCGGTAGTGGGCAGGCTATCGTAATACTTAATGCTGGCCAGCTTAACGGTGAGCAGGTTCTTTTCTGCCGAAGTGCCGCCGATGACAAACGCGATATGATAAGGCGGGCAGGCAGCCGTTCCGAGAGTCTTCATTTTCTCCACGAGGAAGGGGAGCAGCGTACCTTCGTTTTGTATGGTGGCCTTGGTCATCGGATAGAAATAGGTCTTGTTGGCTGATCCGCCACCTTTGGCAACCATGATAAAGCGGTATTCAGCACCTTCGCAAGCCTCGATGTCTATCTGCGCAGGCAGATTGCAGCGGGTATTCACCTCGTCGTACATGTTAAGCGGGGCATTCTGCGAATAGCGCAGGTTGTCCTGTGTGTAAGTATTGTAGACGCCGAGCGACAATGCTTCCTCGTCCTCGAATCCTGTCCACACCTGCTGACCTTTCTCGCCGTGAATGATAGCGGTGCCCGTGTCTTGACAGAAGGGAAGGATACCCTTAACGGAAGTTTCAGCATTTCTGAGGAACTGCAGGGCTACGTACTTGTCGTTTTCCGAAGCTTCAGGGTCGTTTAGGATGGCTGCCACCTGCTCGTTGTGGGCACGGCGCAGCATGAACTCACAGTCATGGAAAGCTTGCTGTGCGAGCAGCGTCAGCACTTCCTTCGAAACCTTGAGAATCTTATGACCCTCAAACTCACTTGTACTTACTCCTTCCTTGGTAAGCAGTCGGTATTCAGTATCATCCTTTCCCAACTGGAACATAGGAGCATACTTAAAATCTGGTGTTGCCATAATGCTTGGTGTATTTTGATGTTGTTAGTTGATATACTGAGTACAAAGATATAAATAAAACGGCTAAATACCAATTTTTAATCAGTTTTTTTCTTTTTATTAATCCTTTTCATCATTCTCGTGGGAGCGGTTCTGATGTTTTGATAAGCAGAAGCAGTCTTTCCGCTCAGCGGAAGCAAGGTTTCCACTCAGCGGAAGCAATGCTTCTGAACTGTGGAAACAAAAGAAAAAGCAGGGCATTGGTGTTTGCCCTGCTTTCAGATGGTTTATTGAAAGAAAATCAATAGCCGAAAATTTCTTCGAGCGTGAGACGACGGATGGGAGCGATTTGTTCAAGTGCCTTGATGTCGAGCTCTTTTTCGTCGCCGAGAATAACATAGCGATAAGGCTTGTTACTCATGTTCTGCTTCTCGAAGTCAACGATGTCTTGCAACTTGAGGCTGGGCAGGAGATTATAGATTTTCTCATAGATGTCGTAGTTGAGTCCCAGTCGCTGTGCATTCAGATAGGCATTGAGCACCGAGAATTTTGTGGTGCGCTGGCTGGCAATCTGTTTCATAGCTGCATCCTTGGCTATCTGGAAAGCTGCTTCACTCTGCGGCATGTTGTCGAGAATCTCGTGGAATTGCTTGACGCAGTCCATCATCTTGTCGTTCTGTGTGATGATGTGCGTGAAGAAACTCTCGGTTTCACCTGTTCTGCTTGGACGGTTGTAAAGGGCATAGGCGTTGTATGCCAGACCGCGGGCCTCGCGGAGTTCCTGGAACACGATGCCGTTCATGCCACCGCCGTAGTATTCGTTGAAGAGTGTAGTCACTCCTTGCTTTTCGGGATTCCAGGCGCGGCCTTCGTTGTGGAACATGCGCATGTAGATGTTCTTGGCCTCATAAGGCGCAATCCAAATCTCATTCTTAGGAGTCAGCTGCATGGTATAGGGCTGTCCCTGTGGGGTGGCGGCCAGTTTCTTGCCTGTCTTGTGGAGTTTACCGACCACATCAGACAGTTCTTTCTCGCTGAGCGGTCCATAATATAAGACGGTGTGCTCGTAGCCGGAGATATTTTTCAGCAAGTCGGTAAAGACCTTCGGATCGGTCTCGCGGAGTTGCTGTTCCGTCATATCGCCACGACGCAAGTTGTGGGGACCATAGACGGCATAGTAATAAAGGTAGTCGAAACAGCTGCGCTGGTCTTTCTTAGCGTCTTCGCGGTTTTTCAGAATGAGGTCAACATATTGATTGTAAGCGTCTTTGTCGACCTTTGCATTGGTGAGCACGTTTTCCATTAGCTCAAGAGCCTTTGGCATGTTCTCGCTTAGACCGCTAAGAGAGATGTTGATGACATCACCGTTCACGCCGACGTTCATGTTGCAGGCCATCTTGTAGAACTGCTGTTTTACTTGCGTGGCAGTCAGTTTGTCGGTGCCTAAGTAGTTGAGGTAGTTTGAAGCCACGTCGTATCGGTTGTCGTCTTCATGGCCGAAGTCATAGCGGAACGTAAGATAGAACAGTCCGTCGGTGGTGTTCTGCTTGTAGAGTAAGGGCAGTCCACGCTTTGTCTTGCTGACGTTAAGGTCTTTCTGGAAATCCAGGAATACGGGCTGAATGGGGTCAACTTTGGTGTTCTGGATGTCTTTTACGAACTGGCTGACTTGGTCGCGGTTGGTGGGAATGGCGGTAATGGCCGGCTTGTCGATTTTCTTTTGCAGGGAATCCACGCCTTGACGCTTGAATACGGTAACGTATCCGTCGGTGAAGAAACGGTTGGCAAAAGATACGATTTGTTCCTTGGTCATGCCGCTCATGCGGTCGAGTCGCTTCACAGCCTGTTCCCATTCTACTCCATTGATAAAGGCCTCCATGAACTGTGAAACGCGGTTGCGGTTGTTGTCGAGTGAACGGAAATAGTTCAGTTTCCTGTTGTTGATGACGGAAGGCAACAAGTCGTCGGAGAAATCGCCTTTCTTCAGCTTTTCAATCTCGCCGAGCATAAGTTGGCGTACCTCTTTGAGGTCCTGTCCTTGCTTGGGAGTACCTATGAGCAAAAAGCCCGAATAGTCTTGAAGTGTTTCCAGTCCGGCATCTGCACTTTGCACCTTCATGGCTTGGTTGAGGTTGAGGTCGAAGAGTCCGGCCTTGCCGTTGTTGAGGATATCGCCGATAATCTCAAGTGTATCGCATTGCAACGAAGCGCCACGCTCTGCGGCCCATGCCATGAATATGGATTCTGCCTGCTGGCCAATAACGGTGGTGTCGACGGGTGCCGTGAGGGCTTTCAGTTTGGGGAACACAGGCTGACGCACATCAGCACCGGGTTTCCAACCGCCGAAATACTGGTCAATGATGGCGATGGTCTTGTCGGGGTCGAAGTCGCCTGCCATACATACAGCCACATTATTGGGCACATACCATTTCTTGAAATAGTTCTCGATGTTGACGATTGACGGGTTCTTCAGGTGATCCTGGGTGCCGATGACCGTCTGGGTGCCATAGGGGTGGTTGGGGAAAGCCTTGGCCATGAGGGCATCAAAGCTCTTGTTCATGTCGTTCGAAAGGCCGATGTTATACTCCTCATAGACGGCTTCCAGCTCGGTATGGAATCCGCGAATGACCATGTTCTGGAAGCGGTCGCTCTGAATCTTTGCCCAGTTTTCAATCTCGTTGCTGGGAATGTCTTCGGTGTAGCACGTCACGTCGTAGCTGGTGAAGGCATTTGTGCCTTCTGCTCCGATGGTGGCCATCAGCTTGTCGTATTCGTTCGGGATGAAATATTGAGCTGCCACCTGTGATACAGAGTCAATCTCATGATATTTCTGCTTGCGAAGTTCGGGGTCCTTAATGAGTCGGTATTCCTCGTAGCGGCTGGTAATCTCGTCGAGAAGCGGTTTTTCCGCTTCGGGATTATTGGTGCCGAACTGTTTTGTGCCTTTAAACATCAGGTGCTCCAGATAGTGGGCTAAGCCTGTTGTCTCAGCGGGGTCATTCTTTGAACCCGTGCGTACGGCGATATAAGTCTGGATGCGCGGTTTCTCCTTGTTAACGGAAAGATAGACTTTCAGTCCGTTGTCAAGGGTGTAGATGCGCGTCTGCATGGCGTCGCCTGGTACGGTCTCGTACTTAAAATCTTTGGCAATTGCGTTCATTCCAAACAGCAACAAGCCAATTGCTAAGATGCTTTTAATATTCTTCATTTTTTTATTTGTTGTTTATTCAATTTATTCCCTCCCTAGGGGGAGGGCAGGGGAGGGGCTCTTAATTCTCATAATCTACTTCGTGGTCGAGCTGCTGGATGAAGTTCTCATAGACTTCTTCTTCCACGTCACCCATGGCAAACTCCTTGTCGGCATCCTTGCGGATTTCGGCAATCCAAGCACGGCGGGCCTTGATGTAGTCCTCGCGGATGTGCAGGATGGCATTCTCGTCGAGTTCCTCCAGCTGGTAGTAGTCGAGAATGAGCTGATAGCTCCATGCCCAGCGATAGTCGCTGTAGTGGTCGTTGATTTCTTCAAAGCGGCTGAGCACCTGCTGAATGTTGTCGATGTTACCTTCGACGATGTCGGTGGCAAGCCGTTTCTCCTCGCTTTCAGGCAACAATAGTCCTGAGAGGTCAACCCATCGTCCTTTTCCGACATCAGTCTTGGGTTTGCCGAGGAATCCTTCCTTTACGGCACGCTTCAGTACGGCACCCATATAGATGCGCAGGGCAATGTCGTAGTATTTCAATCCCTTTCTTAGCGAAGAGGCATTGATGACATATTCGTGGAAATTGTAGGTGGAGACATTGTCGCCGCTGGCGTGGCGGAGGTTTTCAAGTATCTTACGGCCTTCGAGAATCTCGCCCACGGTGAAGGGGGAGAGCCAGTCGAAGTTGATGATGGACTTCTTTGACTGCTTGCTTCGCTTGTCGCGCTTGGGCCATTTCTTGATGTCACGGTAGAGGCCGACGGTGGTGATATTGCGTCCAGGAGAAAGATACATCGTTTCTCCGTAGGCAATGAGGTAGGAGAACGGAAGGTTGCAGGTGTCGGGATGGTGCATCAGTTTGCCGAAACAAACCGAGAATGCACCGATGGTAGCTGGCATCAGTATATAAGAGCCGCTGGCGGTTTTTGTGCCGCGTTCAAGTGTGCCGTAGTGCAAAGGTCCCATCTTGTAGGCATGGTTCGAGAAGTTGGTGTTTGAACCAGCATTATAGAATGAGAACTGTCCGCCAATGAGCAGCGAACTCTTGTGGTGGCTGGCTGAGAACGGACCGCAGAAGGCGGCGCATGCCTCGCCATTGGCCATGAACGAGTTGGCAAAGAAAAGCGAGGCCTCGGCCGTGAATCCATTGGTAATCTGGCAGGCTTCGCCCACAAAGCAATCCTGCATCTTCACAGAATTCGTGATGCTGCAACCGTCGCAAATGATGGAGTTCTCGCAGATTACACCTGTTCCAATGTAAACCGAAGCATCTTTCGACGACATAATCGTACAGTCGGCCAGTCGGGCAGCTCCGCTTATCTCGCAGTCACCCTTGACGACAGTATTCGTGATTTCCTTCGTGTTGATGATTTTCACGTTGTTGCCGATGGTTCCCCGTTCAGGAGCCGATACGCGCACCTCGTCATCGATGAGCTGTTTTAGGATGTTCATCAGCACCTTGTCTTCATGATACTTCACCATGAAGGCGGCCAGCTGGGAGTTCAGCTCGCGAAAGAGCACCACGTTGCCGTCGCCCATCTCGTTGAGCACGGAGATGACGGAACCTGCACCATAGCTGGCACCCTCAAGCGTCTCCATCGTTGAGATGTTCGAGATGTAGCAGTCGTCGCCGATGGTATAGTTGTTGATAAAGTTGCCAACTTTCTCAATGAGGCAGTCGTCGCCTACCCATACGTTGCGCAGGGTGGCGTCGTTGATGCCTGAGTGTTTCATAAAACCGTTGGTAACTTCTATTTGCTTCTCGAATTTACCCAGCCGGATGTCTCCATAGAACACCACTCGGTGGAAATTATATGGCTTGAACGCTTCGTCAACCATCACTCTTGACCAGTCTTCAGCCCAACAGGCGTTCTGTTCGAGGACTTGGATCTCTTCTTCTCTTAGGAATCTGTATTCTTTCATATTTGTGCTTGTTTGATTGTTAATCTTCAATGTCGTATAGGAAATCGTTGTAGGGGTATTTCTGCACGTGCAGTTCGCGTACCTTCTTATATAAAGTGTTGCGCAGCTGTTCGATGTTAATCTTCTGACGGGCAGAAATGAAAATGGGGGGGAAGGTGTTGGGTGCCGACTTCGCGGTGTCGGTCTTGGCCATCCATGTGTGTTTCAGTTCCTCCAGCGTGACATTCTCCCGCGTTGGGGGAGTCAGGTCGTCGGGTTCTTTGTCCACCCATGTGTAGGCATCTATTTTGTTGAATACCATCATCATGGGTTTGTCGGCAGCATCTAATTCCTTCAGCGTCTGGTTCACCACCTGAATCTGTTCTTCGAAGTCGGGGTGGGAGATGTCCACCACATGGATGAGCAGATCGGCCTCGCGCACTTCGTCGAGCGTACTTTTAAACGAATCGACAAGGTCGGTGGGCAGTTTCCTGATGAAGCCTACGGTGTCGGCAAGCAGGAAGGGAAGATTTTCTACCACAACTTTGCGAACCGTTGTGTCGAGCGTGGCAAACAGTTTGTTTTCGGCAAACACGTCGCTTTTTGCCAGCAAATTCATGATGGTGCTTTTCCCGACGTTGGTGTAGCCCACCAGTGCAGCACGGATAAGCCGCCCACGATTCTTGCGCTGTGTGGTTTTCTGTTTGTCAATCTCCACCAGTCTTTGCTTTAGCAGGGTGATGCGCTGAAGTATGATTCGGCGGTCCATTTCCAACTGAGTCTCACCTGGACCGCGAAGTCCTACGCTTCCTTTTCCGCCTCCTGAGCCTGATCCGCCACCTTGGCGTTCAAGGTGCGTCCATAGTCGCTGCAGTCGGGGCAGCATATAGCGGTATTGTGCCAGCTCCACCTGCGTCTTGGCATTGGCCGTCTGCGCACGCATGGCGAAGATGTCGAGAATCAGTGTGGTGCGGTCGAGGATTTTTACCTTCAATTCTTGCTCGATGTTCCGAATTTGCTTAGCTGACAGCTCATCGTCGAAGATAACCATGCCCACAGGCTGCGGAGGATTCTCCACCGCTTCACACTCGCCGTTCTCCAGCGCTTGTTCATAATCGTCGGCAGCATCCTCGCATTGCTTGATATATTGCTTGATTTCTTCGAGCTTTCCCTTTCCCACGTATGAAGTCTGGTTCGGTCCGTTCAACTTCTGAGTGAATCGTTTCACGGTGACGGCTCCTGCCGTGTCGGCCAGAAATTCCAGCTCGTCGAGATATTCCTTGGTCTTGGCCTCATTCTGCTGTTGTGTGATGAGTCCCACCAGCACGGCGGTCTCGGCCTTGACTTCGGATATTACGAATTCTTTCATTTATGGTTATTTGTTAATATTGGGGACAAAGATACGCATTCGCGGGCACAAATGCAAATTTTGGAGCGGCGAAAAACCGAGGAATTTTTATTTACTTTGTTGAGCTGGGAAAAAATGATGAAGAAAAAGCGTTTTGCCGTAAACGTTTTCGTAACTTTTTCGTTTTTTTTGTTTCAAAATTGATTTAAATCAAGATTTTATTCTTATCTTTGCATCAGTTAAGACAAACAACATACTGATTTTCAGAATACATGCTACATAATACTAACTGCTAAGACATTTAATTAATGGAAATAGCTTCGACGTGATGTCGAGGCTTTTTTTCTTTTATTATGGTTGTCTGAACAGTCCGTTTTTGTTTCATCTAATGATGTTTCGACTTGCCTTATCGGTTTGTTCGAGTTGTAATTTCAATTAAATTACAGACCAATTTCAATTAAATTGCTCGGTAATTTCAATTAAATTGCTGACCAATTTCAATTAAATTACAAACAGAATGAAGGGCTTTGGCAATTAAAACGATTGCTACTGCCAATCAGAATGATTGGAGAAAGCATGCCGTATGGTGTGGTTTTTCTCGTTGTCAGCAAGTTTTTTTTTGTTAATTTTTCGGCAGCGTTGATATAGGATAGGCAGATTATTCTTATTTTTGCACCCAGATTTTTTTATTAAACAAAACAAACACTATGAGAGTAATTATTGAAAAGGATTATCAGGCAATGTCCCAGTGGGCAGCCGAGCATGTCATTGAGCGTATCAATGCTTTCAATCCGACCCCTGAAAAAAAATTTGTTCTTGGTCTCCCCACAGGTTCTTCGCCCGAGGGAATGTATGCAGCCCTGGTGAAAGCCAACAAGGAGGGCCGCGTCTCGTTCAAGAACGTGATTACATTTAATATGGATGAGTATGTAGGACTTGCCGAAGACCATCCCGAGAGCTATCACTCTTTCATGGCCCGCAACTTGTTCGACCACATTGATATCGACAAGAAGAATGTGCACATCCTGAATGGAAATGCCGAAGACCTGGTTGCTGAGTGTGCCCACTATGAGCAGATGATTGCCGAAGCCGGAGGTATCGACCTTTTCATTGGCGGCATCGGTCCCGACGGTCATATCGCCTTCAACGAACCCTTCTCTTCGCTCTCAAGTCGCACGCGACAGAAGACGCTGACCACCGACACCATCATTGCCAATTCTCGTTTCTTCGACAACGACGTGAACAAAGTGCCCAAGAGCGCACTCACCGTTGGTGTCGGCACCGTGATGGATGCCAAGGAGGTGATGATTCTGGTGAATGGTCATCACAAGGCACGCGCCATGAAGGCAGCCGTTGAGGGTGCCGTTTGTCAGGAATGGACCATCTCAGCCCTGCAGATGCACCAACATGGCATTATCGTTGCCGACGAGCCGGCTTGCGACGAGCTGAAGGTGGCCACCTACAAATACTTCAAGGACATCGAGAAGAAGTAATGCCATTACAGCATACAGGAATCTTACAGGGAAATCCTTCCGCTTCGGGAGGATTTCTTTTTTTGTCTGTCTGGAATGTCATTAAGTAATCAAATGTATCATTTTGATGATTATTTTGGACAAAAGCAAAAAAGATATTGACGCCAGCAAGATTTTTCGGAAATTTTATTTACTTTTGTAGTCAAAATTAAAAACCTTTGAACCGAATGAAGACAAGTATGATGAAAAGAACCTTTATGACGATGGCTTTAGTGCTGTCATTTTTCGTGGGTCGAGGACCGCTGTCGGCTTTTGCCGGGCATGTGACGGTGGCTTCGCCTGATGGCCGTCTCATGGTGACGGTAGAGAACATGAAGTACAGTGTGGAATACGATGGCTGTCAGGTGATTCAGCCTTCTGCCTTGGGCCTGAAGACGAGTGCGGGCGATTTCACACAGGGCCTGCAGTATGTGAATTGCCATGAAAAAGCGATTTCCGAAGAATACGATATGCGCCAGGCAAAGGCTTCGCATATCAAGTATGAGGCCAACCAACTGGTGCTGGAATACAAGAATGCCGACGACCTTCGACTGCTCGTGACGTTTCAGGTGAGCAACAACGACGTTGCATTCCGCTATACGTTGCCACGTCCGGCAAAAGACAATCCCAAGCGTGCCATCATCTATGGTGAGAGCACCGCCTTCAATCTTGCCGACGGGACGAAGACTTTCATCTGTCCACAGATTGGTCCTGAGACAGGATGGGAGAACACAAAGCCCAGCTACGAAGAGGACTACAAGGCTGAAGATGAGATGAAAGTGAAGTCGAGATTCGGCCGCGGCTATACCTTCCCTTGCCTTTTCAAGACCACTCTGCCTGGTAGTGACAAGAAAAAGACTCCTTCCACATTCTGGACGCTGATTAGCGAGACGGGTGTTACGGGAGGCTACTGCGGAAGCCATCTGAGCGACTGGCAGGAGGGCGGATATACCATCAACTTCCCCGACAAGGGCGAGAACAATGGCTTCGGCTCGGAGTTTGCCACCATATCGTTGCCCGGCTCAACGCCGTGGCGCACCATCACCGTGGGTTCGTCGCTGAAACCTATCGTCGAGACCACTGTGGCCTTTGATGTTGTGGAGCCGCTTTATGCTGCTTCCGAGGCCTATAAGGGTGGTCGCTATACCTGGAGCTGGCTCATCTGGCAAGACAACAGCATTAACTACGAAGACCAGGTGCAGTTCATCGACTTGGCATCGAAGATGAATATCGAATACTGTCTCGTAGACGCTGCTTGGGACCAGAACATCGGTCGCGACCGTATGGCTGAACTCTCGAAGTATGCACAGCAGAAGGGCGTTCATTTGCTGTTGTGGTACAACAGTAACGGATTCTGGAACGATGCGCCCCAAAGTCCCCGCGACTGCATGCATACCGCCATTGCCCGCGAACGCGAGATGAAATGGCTGAAAAGCATCGGCGTGAAAGGCATCAAGGTGGACTTCTTCGGAGGCGACAAACAGCAGACGCTTCAGCTCTACGAAGACATCCTTTCCGATGCCAACCGCTACGGATTGCAGGTGATTTTCCACGGCTGCACCTTGCCGCGCGGATGGGAGCGTATGTATCCTAACTTCGTGGGCAGCGAGGCTGTGCTGGCCTCCGAGAACGTATTCTTCAGCGACCATCATGCTCGCCAGGAAGGTTTTGAACTCACGATGCATCCCTTCATCCGCAACACCGTGGCATCGATGGACTGGGGCGGCGTCATCATGAACAAATTCATCTCGAAGGATAACAAGAGCCGCCACAAGCGATACACCAACGACATCTTCGAATTGGCAACAACCATCACCAACCAGTGTGCCGTCAACTGTATTGCCATTCAGCCCAACAACCTCAGCGAGCTGCCTGAGTTTGAACTCGACTACCTACGTACCGTGCCTACCACATGGGACGAAACTCGTTTCATCGACGGATATCCCGGCCGCTATATCGTTATGGCACGCCGTCATGGTTCCGACTGGTACATTGCCGGTCTTAATGGCACAGGCGAGACGTTGAGCCTCACGCTCGACTTGCCGATGCTCTCAGGAAAGACCTGCAACCTCTACATCGATGAGCAGTCGCTCAAGCAGATCAAGGTTGGCAAGAAAGGACAGGCAAAGGTCGTGATTCCCGCCATGGGCGGACTGGTCATCAAGCCTTAGTCTTGTCATCAAGCAATAAAAGAGGTGGCTGCATCAAACCGTGCAGCCACCTTGCTTTTTATATATGTTTTACCTATGGAGAATCAGATAAGGTGCATTTCGCCAAGGAAGAAGAGCAGGCCGTAGCCGAGCACCATCGAGATAACGCCCATGATGATACCAATTTTCACCATGTCGTTCTGCTTTACCAGATTGGTGGAGAAGGCGAGGGCATTCGGCGGCGTAGAGATGGGGAGCACCATGGCACTCGATGCTGCCACGGCAATACCGATGAGCACAGTGGGTGTGCCGCCGATGGCCGAGAGTTTGTCGCCCATGCCTGAGCATACCACGGCCAGAATTGGCATCAGCAGGGCTGCGGTGGCAGAGTTGGAGATGAAGTTGGAGAGCAGGTAGCAGATGATACCCGAGATAACCAGTATCACCATCGGCGACCATGTGCCGAACGGAATGCTCTCCACGGCGTTGGCAGCCAGTCCCGAGGCATTCAGTCCATATCCCAGCGCAAAACCACCGGCAACCATCCAGATGACGCTCCAGTTGATTTCCTCGAGGTCGTATTTGTTGATAACACCCGTCAGCGCGAAGACAACGAACGGAATCAGCGCCACGGTGTACGAGTTGATGCCAGTGAGCTTGTCGGTCATCCAGAGCAGCACGGTGACGATGAAAGTCACGATGACCACCCACGTGTGGAAACCCTTCTTCATCGAGCCTTCAATTTCCAGGTTGACGGTCTTCTGCGAGAAGGGGAAGATGGTGCGCAGCAGCAGCCATCCGATGAAGAGCAGCACGAGCACCAGCGGCAGCATGAACATCACCCACTCGCCGAAGCCGAGGTTCAGGTTCAGTCCTGAGGGGTCGTTCAGGTATTTCAGGGCAATGGCATTCGGGGGCGTTCCGATGGGCGTTGCCATACCACCAAGGTTAGCGGCCACGGGGATGGAAAGTGTCAGCGCGATACGACCCTTTCCTTCGGGCGGCAGTTGCTTGAACACAGGTGCCAGGAAGGTAAGCATCATGGCTGCTGTGGCCGTGTTGCTGACGAACATCGAGAAAACGCCTGTTATCAGGATAAAGCCCAGTAGCACGTTGTCCGACTTCGAACCGAAGGGTTTCAGCAAAACTTTGGCCAGCTGGGCATCAAGTCCAGTCTTCGAAGCGGCAATGGCAAGGATGAAACCGCCGATGAACAGCATGATGACGGGGTCGGCAAATGTGGCCATGATTTCTTTGTAGGGTAGGGGTTCGCCTGCACCTTCATACATCATCGGCTTGATGCCGCTCGTCGAAGTGGTCAGCAGCATGAGTCCGATAATGCCCACCGAGGTTGCCCACGACGGCACTACCTCGAAAATCCACATCAATGTGGCGAAGGCGAAGATGGCAATGATGCGCTGCTGGATGACGGTCAGGTTCTGAATGCCGAACATATCTGCCGGTGCATTCCAGAGGAAGAGGGTTACGACAAGCACAATGGCTGCGTAAATGAGTTTCTTGAGAACTCTCTTTGGATCAACATGCTGCTCGCGACGGGCCTTGTGATAAGCCTCTACGAGGTGGAATCCTGTAAAAATCTTATACATGCTACTCTTTGAATATAATAGTTAAAGTTATTTCTACCCTTGCCCCTTCCGCACCGTCTGATGCCCGCCAGCATCAACACCATGAAAAAGGACGTGCAAAATTAGTGAATTTCTATTGAATGAGCAAAAAATAAGGCGAACAATTTTGCTTGTTCGCCCTGTTTGCAAAACCGACTTTGCAAATTAGACCCACCCCCGGCCTACAGACCCACCCCCGGCCCCTCCCTATATGGAGGGGAGTAGATGGCTTATACTGTAGCTTCCTCGCCTTTATGGTATTTGCTCCCTCCCTCATAGGGAGGGCGGGGGAGGGTCTGTAGGGTTTGTTTTTTTATTTTTAATTCCTAAACACCAACCCCTCGCCGAAACAGTCTACGATGATGGGCTTCTCGCGGTTCACATCGCCGGAGAGCAGTTTCTTCGACAGGTCGTTCAGCATATACTGCTGGATGGCACGCTTCACGGGACGTGCGCCGAAGTCGGGATCGTAACCCACCTCTGCCAGATAGTCGATGGCCTGCGGCGTCACCTGCAGCTCCACGTCCTGCTCCTCCAGCATCTGCTGCACCTTCTTCACCTGCAGGCGCACCACGTCGGCAATCTGCTCCTTGGTCAGTTGCGTAAAGGTGATGATTTCGTCGATACGGTTCAGGAACTCCGGGCGCATAATCTGGTGCAGCCGCTCCAGCGTGGCGTTCGACGTCATGATGATGATGGTGTTCTTGAAGTTCACCGTGCGGCCCTTGTTGTCGGTCAGACGGCCGTCGTCGAGCACTTGCAGCAGCGTGTTGAACACGTCGGGATGCGCCTTCTCAATCTCGTCGAAGAGCACCACCGAGTAAGGCTTTCTGCGCACGGCCTCGGTCAGTTGTCCGCCTTCGTCGTAGCCGATGTAGCCCGGAGGCGCACCAATCAGTCTCGAGACGGTGTGCTTCTCCTGGTATTCAGACATGTCGATACGCGTCATCATCGACTCGTCGTTGAACATATAGTCGGCCAGCGTCTTCGCAAGTTCCGTCTTACCCACACCCGTGGTGCCCAGGAAGATGAACGATGCGATAGGCCGCTTCGGGTCTTGCAGTCCGGCACGGCTGCGTCGCACGGCATCCGATACGGCACTTATGGCCTCGTCCTGACCGATGACGCGCTTGTGGAGTTCCTCTTCCAGATGGAGCAGCTTGTCCTTCTCGCTTTGCAGCATGCGGCTCACGGGGATTCCCGTCCAGCGGCTCACCACCTCGGCAATGTCGTCGGCCGTCACCTCCTCGCGTATGAGCGGGTTGTCCGATTCGCTCGACTTCCCCGCGATGGCTGCAATCTGGTCTTCCAGTTCCTTCAACTTGCCGTAGCGAATCTCTGCCACCTTGGCATAGTCGCCCTCGCGTTCGGCGCGCTCAGCCTCGAATCTCAGTTGCTCGATGGTCTGCTTGGCCTGCTGCACCTTCTCAATTTGGGCCTTCTCGCTTTCCCACTTAGCGCGGAAGTTGTCTTCCTGCTCGCGCAGTTCGGCGATTTCCTTGTCCAGTTGTGCAATCTTCTCGGTGTCGTTTTCACGCTTGATGGCCTCGCGCTCAATCTCCAGCTGGGCCCTCTGGCGCGTGATGTCGTCTAGTTCCTCGGGCACCGAGTCGCGCTCCATGCGCAGCTTGGCAGCAGCCTCATCCATCAGGTCGATGGCCTTGTCGGGCAGGAAGCGGTCGCTGATGTAGCGCTCCGAGAGTTTCACGGCGGCTATGCAGGCATCGTCCTGGATACGTACCTTATGGTGGTTCTCGTAGCGTTCCTTCAGTCCGCGCAGAATCGAGATGGCCGACAGCTCGTCGGGCTCGTCCACCATCACCGTCTGGAATCGGCGTTCCAGTGCCTTGTCCTTCTCGAAATACTTCTGGTATTCGTTCAGCGTGGTGGCACCTATGGCGCGCAGCTCACCTCTCGAGAGTGCGGGCTTCAGGATGTTGGCGGCGTCCATTGCGCCCTCCGATGCTCCAGCACCCACCAGCGTGTGGATTTCGTCGATGAAGAGGATGATGCGACCCTCGCTCTTGGTCACCTCGTTCACCACGCTCTTCAGTCGCTCCTCGAATTCGCCCTTGTACTTCGCGCCGGCAATCAGCTGACCCATGTCGAGCGAGAACAGCTGCTTGTCCTTCAGGTTCTCGGGCACGTCGCCGCGCACGATTCTTTGCGCCAGTCCTTCCACAATGGCCGTCTTACCCGTTCCCGGCTCACCAATCAGAATAGGGTTGTTCTTCGTGCGTCGTGACAGGATCTGCAGCACGCGCCTGATTTCGTCGTCGCGGCCGATCACGGGGTCAAGCTTTCCCGCACGGGCGTCTTCCACCAGATTCTTGGCATACTTCGACAGGCTCTGGTAGTTCTCGTCGGCGCTCTGCGTCTGCACCTTCTGTCCCTGCCTCAGTTCCTGGATGGCCTTCTCCGTGTCGGCGGTGTTCATGCCTGCATCCTTCAGAATGCGCGATGCCGTGGAGTTCACCTCCAGCAGCGCCATCAGCACCGGCTCCACGCTCACGAACTGGTCGCCCCATTTCTTCGAGATGTCCTGTGCCTTCACCAGCACCTGATTTGCCTCGTTCGAGAGATATGGCTGACCGCCCTGCACGCGCGGCAGGTGTTGCAGTTCGCTGTCCACCAGCTGGGCAATATGTCGGCTGTTCACTCCCAGCTTTTGGAAGATGAACGTCACCACGTCGGGGGCCTTTTCCATCACCCCCTTCAGTATGTGTACAGGCTCAATCACCTGTTGTGAGGCTCTTTGTGCCGTGTTCACGGCCTCTTGCACCGCCTCCTGTGCCTTGATTGTAAAGTTGTCGAGTGTCATAATTACCTCCTTATTTTTAATTTTTTATTCTACCCACAATCCTTCAAAACGTATGCCGACACGAAAAAACTGACAATTTGTCAGCAGGCCTACCCCCAACCCCATTCCCGAGCAAGCTCGCCTACCCGTAGCCTTTCCCGAAGGGATGGGAGTTTTTTTTGCTCAAAAACACTTGTTGTATCAAAATAAAATCGTAAATTTGCAACGAGAATAACATTAAAATCCAACAATATGAAAAGAACAGCATTGGCCATCATCCTTGCCTGCTTCACTATGGCGTTGTCGGCACAGGAAACAATCCGCGTGAACTATAAGGGCGCAAAGCCCTCCATCGTCGACTTCGCATGGGCGTACCTCACCCCCGACGTGGCCGACGAACCCGAAGAAGACGCGGAAGCCACGGCAGGCGTC
Organism: Prevotella sp.; assembly: GCA_017428925.1. Lineage (GTDB taxonomy): Bacteria > Bacteroidota > Bacteroidia > Bacteroidales > Bacteroidaceae > Prevotella. The sequence goes on from JAFRPY010000062.1 coordinate 27,600, forward strand.
TCCCAGGCCCTGTACAACTATCGCAAAGGCATTCCTCTGGAAGAAGGCGAGACGATCACCGTCGACCAGAAGAACGGCTACATCCTCTACGAGAGAAAGTGGGACGACGGCAGCATGGTGCGTACCGAGATGTGCTACTGGAACGAGTCCGACGGCAAGCACAAGCTTTTCGCCTACAGCAATTGGTATTACGAGAACGGCAAGCCCGCCCAGGGCCAGTACGACTGCGTTACCTTCTACCGTTACAACAATGCCACCAAGATCATGAAGCATTACGAAGACCCCGGCTTCCGGGTGGATTACGACCATGCCACCTATTCGCTGCCGCGCACAGGCAAGGACATTATCGTCAACAAGTGGGACAAAAACGGCAAGAAGACGCAGAAGACGCTGAAGTGGAATGGCCGCAAGTTCAGCTTTTAATCATTTTCCTTGCCAACAATCGGCTCACCTTCGGGTGGGCTTTTTTTATATTCGAGCACGGTCTTGTCTCGCCAATCGAAGTTGAACGCAAAAGTAATTTAGTCTAATTTACTTTGCAATTTAGTCTAATTTACTTTGCAATTTAGACTAAATTACTTTGCAATTTAGACTAAATTACTTTTTTACCAAAAATAGATTGCTATAAAACCGATATTTAACGGGGGCAAAAAAATAGCCAGACAGTCCGTAACTGTCGGCTATTTCATCACGCCGTCATCGGAATAACGACAGCATGGATGGTGTCGATGTATTTTGCAAGGGGCAGCATATACGGCGTGAACACCGTCAGCCGCTCGTCGAAAGGCGCTTCGTTGACAACAATCTCCTTTGTGATGTCGCCGTTCTCGCATACATACGAGATAATCGTCATCAGGAAATCCTCCTGCTCAGCATTCAGTTCGTTGCCCGAAATAAACTCCGAGAAACGTCTGACGGCATTCTTTCTGTCAACGCCCACCATCGAGCGCACAAAGATGGCCACATTGCTTCCGCAGGGCATCCCTTGCGTAAATCGGTTATAGTCGTCTTTGCTGCCCAATTCTTCCCACAAGATACGTTCCAATTCGGCAAAGTCCTCGGCCGTCAGTTGTTCCATGTCGTATATCTTCTGTAGGACGGGCAAATTCCTGTTCTTCGAAAGGAAGTCCACGACACTCTGCTTGTACGACATTCGCGGCAGCACGCCACCCACTTCTCCTTCATCCGAAACCTCGTCCTCGATGTTCACCTTGAACCATTTGTTCTCTTGCCCCGTCAGGAATTTTATCAAGTCGCGCAAGTCTTCCCTTACCTTTTCAAGCCAGTTTAACGACAGGTTCTGCCACGCCACTTCCGACAGTACTTCCTTGATGGTTCCCATCTTTGCCTGCACTTGCGGCAACGTGGCTTTCCCTTGCAGCACCTCGGCAATGGTCTGTATCGAACGGGCTGCCTTCACAGACTTGGTTTCACCGTCAAGCAACGACAATTCAACAACCAGAACCAGCACGTCAAACTTCTTCGCTCCTTCATCCAAAGTGTTCTTCGGGAGCATGGGCGCTATCTCCGTGCAAAGGGTGTTCACATCTACTTCCGACAGATAAACCCACGATTCCGCATCCTTGAAATGACTTACGTCGGCCCACTTCTCCCTCACTGAAATATGGCTGTCGGAGAGTTCGCCCACCTGTTCCTTCATGATGGCTTTTATCTCATCGTGAAGGCCCTTGGTGTATGCGTCTTCCTGCCATTTCTGATGTTGCAGATGGAAGGCTACCTTCGCCCTGAGCGAGAAGATTCGCTCCGTCAGCGACTGGACTGCCGCCACCATGTTCCCTTCGGGATTCTTGTCGAAATACTCAAAGTTACGGCACCAGTCGAAGATGTAGAAGCATTCCTTGTCTTCTCCCGTTCCGAAGATATCCTTCGAAAGTCGGGTGCCTCGGCCTATCATCTGCATGAACTTGATGCTGCTCTTCACAATTTTGAAGAATACCAGATTCAGCACATCGGGAACATCGATGCCCGTGTCGAGCATATCCACCGATACCGCTATCTGCGGATTGCCGTCGCGTATCTCAAACCTGTCGATGAGGTCTTTCGAATAGGTGACGTAGTTGTCGATGAGCGCGCAGAACACGCTCCCTTCGCTTGCATACTCGGGATAGAGCGCATAGAAACGTTCCACGATCATCTCGGCATGCCGGTGGTTATAGGCGAAGATGATGGTCTTGCCTATCCGTTCGCCGCTCTGCACCTTCAAGCCGTTCTCCATCAGGTCTTGCAACACATGGTCGATGGTGTCGATATTGAAGATATAGCTGAATATCTCGTTGTTCTCAATATCTCGGTGGAAATTGCTTTGAGTTTTTTCGGCCACCTTGCCTTCTCCGAATTCAGGTTCTTCCATCCGATAGGTATAGTGAGTGCCGCCTTCTCCGTCGACAGCCTTTCTGGTCACTTCATATTCCCATACCTTTTCCAGTTGCTCTTTTTCCTCTTCGCTCAGGTTGTTGTATTTGATGCCTTCGTTCAGGATGAGCGAACCGCGCTTGAAGCCCTGATAGTTCACCAGATAGCCTTCTGCCACCGCATCCTCCAGTTCGTAGGCGTAGTTGGGTTGTCCCTGTTCCATCTGGAATGTCTCGTACGTCGAGCGGTCAACCTCGTCCCTCGGCGTTGCCGTCAGTCCCACAAGCAGGCTGTCGAAGTAGTTGAAGATGGCCGAGTATTTACCAAAAATGCTCCTGTGCGCCTCGTCGATGATAATCAGGTCGAACCTTCCCACCGAAAAGCCTTTCTCATCGGTATCGATGTAGTTGATCATCGTCTGATATGTCGAGAAGGTGATTCGTGCATTCGTATCGGGGTCTTTGTCCTCGCTCAGTATCGAGGTTGTCATGTGAGGCAGCAACTTCACGAAATTCTTGTGTGCCTGGCTCACCAGCGGTATTCTGTCGGCAAGGAAAAGCACGTTCTTTATCCATCCGTTGCGTGCCAGCACATCCACCAGCGAAATGGCCACCCTCGTCTTTCCCGTACCCGTAGCCATCACCAGCAGTCCTCGGCGGTGCTTGGTGTTGAAATGTTCACACACCGACTTGATGGCCGTCTTCTGATAGTGGCGGTCGGTGATGCTGTCCTTCACGCTGAAATCATTGATATCGTGCCGCTGCCTTTTCTGGATGAGCAGTTCCAAATCATTCTCAGCGTGGAAGGCATAAAGTCGGCGCGGAGGATAGCCCAGCCCGTCTATAATATAGGTCTCAAAGCCGTTCGTGTAATAGATGACGGGCTTTACTCCGTACCTTCTTTCCAGGCATTCGGCATAGAGTTCAGCCTGGTGCTTGCCTTTCACGGGAGAAACGCTTGTGCGCTTGGCCTCTACAACGGCAAGCGGCAGCCCGTTGCTGCCGAAAAGCACATAGTCGCAATAGCCTTTCCCTTCGTTGTTGGGCATTCCTTCCACCTCCACCTCGATGCAAGCCTTCGACGGCTGAATGGCGCCTTCAGTATCCAGCACATCCCATCCCGCTTCTTTCAGCATCAAGTCGATATATAGTTTGCGCGTCTCTGCCTCCGAAATGTCCGAAGCCACTTCTTCAACGGGAGTATTGTCCTCCAGAGCCTCTTTGCTGGCTGCCTCTACGATGGTTGACTGTGGTGTCACCGTTACCGTTGTAGGAGTCAGTACAGAGGATTGCGGCTGGTTAGGAATCAAAGTCTTGTCGAAAGGAACGATTTCCTTGATGACCGTCAGTTTATGGAGAATGGCCGCAACCACATTATAGATGTTCAGCAGACAGAAGAACGACTCTTTCTTCGAAACGTTGATGCCGTGCGCCCCGTTATTGCCCACCTTGCGCACATAGTGGACGGCCATCATCACCCGGTCGTCGCCGATAAACTCACGGAAAGCCTCGCCATCTACAAGTTCAAACAGCGAAGTCCTTTCCGGAATCTCAATGTTTTTCATCATATAGAGCGCCCTGACGATATACTCCAGCGCCTTTCTCGCGCTGATAGCACTCAGATCGGGATTGCTTACTTGCAATTCCTCCGCTGCCGAACAGAAGTTATGGAGGTCGTTAAGCTCCAGTTCCTTCAGATAGTCAAAGTTCCTCATAGTCTTTATCTTTTTTTATTGTTTTTTTTCTAGGTTCCCCTAGGCTCCCCTAGGTTCCCCTATCTCCCCCCTTCCAGCCTCTCAATCCTCTTCTTCAGCGCCTCGTTTTCGGCTTTTAGGCGCTGGTTTTCCGCTTCCAGGGCTTTCAGCCGTTCATCCTGCTGGCGGTAGCCGGTGCGCGCTGCATACATGCGCTCCTTGATGCCGCCTTCCTTTACGAAGCGCTCTTCCAGGTGCTCTATATAGGAGCACATCATCTTGTCGGTCTGATGACAAAGCGTGAGCAGCAGGTTAGCCATCTCCTCATCGGTCATCTTTCCTATCAGCGGCTCATAGTCGCTGTAGTCGTTATGCGAATGGCAGAAGTCGCGAAGGCGTTGCTGGCGGTCGCTCTCCTTGGGCCAGACGGCAAGGTGATGCGTATTTAGATAGTCGTGGTAGTCGGCACGCAACTCCTGAAGACTGCTACGAGCCACATTCAGCAGTTTTATCTCCATCTCCGAACTCGTCAGTCCATCCTCCGAGCCTTCCACGATGTTCTGCTTACCTGAGCGGGCGGCCTGTACCATCTGATCTACCGTTCTGTCGCCGCGGGCAGGCAAGAAACGTTTACAGAACTCCACCGTCAACTGATAGATGGCATCGCTCTTGCGATAGAAATAGAGGTCTTTCCATACCACCGCTTTCTTCAATACCTTGCCTTTGGTCTCGCTCTTTTCCATCTTACGCGTTTAGTTGAAATAATAGTCCATTCGGCTGTTAAACAGCGTTTCCACTTCCGCTATAGATTGCTTGATTTGCTCCTTCTGCTTCTCTATCGCCTCAATCTTCTCCGCAAATTGCTGTTGGAGGGAGAGAGGGGGAAAGGCTATTGTTATATTATTCAGATTTGCTTGTGTAAGTTTAGGTTGGGCGCATCCTGTAATAATTGAAGATATGTCTCTCAAATTAATTGTGTACTCAACATATTGCTGCACGAATAAATTGGAAAACTTTAGAACATGAGCATGATTATTAACCCATGCATTACCTTTTATACTAAAAGCAATAGGAGTACTTCTTGCTAATAAATTGGCTCCATCTTCAGAAATCAATAAATAATCCCCTTCAAAGATATAGTCTTCAACATAGTCAACAATACCTGATGCTCCATAGTATGGAATAGTCCCTTGTATTCTGTCTTTTGCTGTTATTGGTTTTCTTAGCGAGTCACAATTTTCACAAACCTCTCCTAACTTCTTCACTTCCCATCCCTTTTCATTCTCCACAGGATCTCCAAACATATCATAGAAGATAGATTGGGCGAGTTGGTCGTATTCTTGGAGTTGTGCCTTTTTCTTCTCGATGATACTCGAAAGAAGGTCAAGTTCTGAAACTATACGTTCTTGCTCGGAAAGGGGAGGAATGCTAAACTTATGCTGAGAAATGGTTGCCTTATTCAAAGTCATTCCCATGACTGCTTTATTTGCACCAGTCCACTTATAAGCACGAAGGTAGTAATATAGGAAGTCTGATTTCACATTATAGCCTTCTTTGAGATTGAAAGCCATAATTGCTTCATTGGTATATAAATCTTTTGCAGCTATGGCACATTTTCCCACCGTTAGTTTGAAACTCATTATAACTGTTCCCTTTTTTACTTTGCGAATATTTGATGCAGCAATGGCTTCGTCAGAAATGTGCTCGTTAGAATCAGAGATTTCTTTAGCCCCCATATCACGAATAGACACCCAAACATTGTCCCCCTCAAAATATTGAGGCGTTTTCCTGTCAGGTGTCTTTCCCATTTGCAGGTCAAAGACTTCATTGAACTTCTTATATTCCCAACCCTCTTTCATTTGAAATGATTTTTTAGCTTATACTTTACTAAATAAAAAGTAATTGCTCCTGCAAGAATTAGATTGATGAGTATGATAATATCTCGATAATCTGTATATTTTTTCCATAATCCGATAGCAACAGGTATCATCACAATTATATTCAGGCATAGATATACTATCAAATATGCGAATAATATCTTTAGGAAACGCTTTAATTTTGTTGAGTCGGCAGGGTCAGAATCCGTTATGTTTGTTCGTTTGAACACACCCTCCTTGACTACAAATCCTGTTGTAATCCCAATTCCAAACAATGTCCATAAAATGACGTATTCCATAAACTATATTTATTCGTTGTATTGTTTATTAGGAATATTATGCTGCCTATTATAATCTTCCTTGTCTTTTCTTATTTTCTCCACCGCTTTATCCATTCTTTCTTGAGCTGCCTTGTTTTCTTCAACCTCTTTCTCAATGCCAGAACACATCCAAACAAAAACGATTAAAAAAACTACTAAACAACCTATCGTACCAAAATTCTTATCAATCCCTTTTGCTACCATCATTAAGATTAATATGATGATAATACCTATGCCTAAATACTCCATATTAACATCTCCTACTATTAATTCTTAAATTCATTCTTTTAATCTACAAATACTTCTCCTTAAACTCTGCCATTGCATTGTTGATTTCCTCTTGCAGCGAGGCGATTCTTCCAAAGATGACTTCGGGGGCATCGTACTCGACCTTTTCGCGCTCCACCTCCTTGTATTTGTTAATGCTGAGGTCGTAGTCATTCTCTCTGATGTCCTCCACTGGGACAAGGAACGACTGGTCTTTGCGAGTGCGCTCGGCCTCTGCCTCCAAGTTCTTAAATCGGGCGATGACATCGGGGATATCGTTATCCTGGCACTCCGTGCGCTTCTGGTCGAGCGTATAGCCATCGGCCTTCATATCATAGAACCACACCTTATCCGTACCTCCTGCGTTGGTCTTCGTGAAAACCAAAACGGCGGTAGAAACTCCCGAATAGGGCTGGAACACACCCGACGGCATAGAGATAACGGCTTGCAAACGTTGATTATCTACCAACTCTTTCCGCAGAGCCTTATGAGCCGTGCTATTGCCGAAGAGCACTCCATCAGGAACAATACTTGCACAACGGCCACCCATTTGAAGCATACGGATAAACAGGCTGACGAACAGCAGTTCCGTCTTCTTCGTCTTCGTAATGGCAAGCAGCGACTTGCTCACCGCCTCGTAGTCAAGACTTCCTGTAAACGGGGGATTTGCCAGGCAAAGCGTATAGCGGTTCTCGTCGGTATTGTCTGTGGAAAGGCTGTCTCGGTATTGAATATCGGGATTATCCACACCGTGAAGCATCAGGTTCATCGCTCCGATACGAAGCATTGTAAAGTCGGTATCAAAGCCGTGAAGCATTCCGTTCTTGTAGTGGTCGGCATTCTCCTTCTTCAAGAGTTCGCTCTTGTAGTGCTCCTGGATATACTTCGCACTCTCCACGATGAATCCCGCACTACCCATTGCAGGGTCGCAGATGGTGTCTTTTAGCGTGGGCTGCATCAGTTCCACCATCATGCGGATGATATGTCGCGGTGTGCGGAACTGCCCATTATTGCCCGATGCCGCCATCTTGCCGAGGATATACTCGTAGGTGTCGCCCATCGTGTCGCGGTTGTTCATATCGAGGTGATTGATGCCCTCCACTATCTTTGTCAATGTCCGGGGACTCTGAATAAGGAACGTGGCGTTCTGCATGAAACGGCTGTATGCCGAATCCTTGCCCTCGTTGAGCATCTTGATGAATACGAACACATCCCGGCTCACCGTGCGGAACATCGTCTCAGGTTCCTTGTTCTTGAACACGCTCCAACGCATGTCGTTGTAGGCCACGTCCCTGTCGGTATCAGGATTGTGCCACATACCGTCTTTGAACGTCGGGTCTTTCACCGCCACGCCAAAGGCATTGGCATTTGCCTCCTTCGTGCGCTGGGCATCGTCGAGCATCTTCATGAAGAACAGATACGTCATCTGCTCCAATATAGTGATGGAATTCGTAATACCTCCCGTCCAAAAAGTATCCCAAATGCTGTCAATTCGGTTTTTAATCTCTCCAGTAATCATTGTGATTTAGGCTTTTCTCAAAGGCTCCCGGAACTAAAACTTCCGGGAGCCTTTATAATGTGTTGATATACGGGGACTTATCCCATAATGGCCTCTACGGTGTGGCGGCCTTCGGTGGCGGGCACGATGTTGCCGCTGACGGGCTGGCCGTCGACGATGAGCTGGCGGATGCCTTTCTGCACGCCGTCGGGGTTCTTGACGGTGATGAGGTACTCGCCGCCGCGGAACTTACGCTTCACGGTGTATTCTCTGGCCGAAGAGGGGACGCACGGGTCGATGAGCAAGCCGTCGTAGGTGGGCTTGATGCCAAGGATGTATTGCGAGGCGGTGAGCCACATCCAGGCGGCGGTGCCCGTGAGCCATGAGTTCTTGCCCTCGCCGGGACGGGCGGCGTCCTTGCCGGCTACCATCTGGCAGTTGACGTATGGCTCGACCTTGTGGAGTGTCTGGTCCTTGATGAATACGGGGGATATCTTCTGGTAGAGTTCCCAGGCATCGTTGCCGCGCGAGGCCACGGTCTCGCCGATGATGACCCAGGGGTTGTTGTGGCAGAAGATGCCGGCATTCTCCTTGTAGCCTGCGGGATAGGAGCTGATTTCGCCCATCTCTACATGGTAGGTGGTGAAGGCGGGGTTGTTGAGCACCATGCCATGCTCGGAGTCGAGGTAGCGCTTGCAGGAGTCGAGGGCCTTGTCGACCATGCCTTCTTCCTGTCCGATGCCTGCCATGGCGCACCATCCCTGCGACTCGATGAAGATTTTGCCTTCCTCATTCTCGTGTGAGCCTATCTTGTTGCCGTAGAAGTCGTAGGCGCGCAGGTACCACTCGCCGTCCCATCCGTCTTTCTTCACGGCCTCTATCATGGCGTCAATTTCCTTCTGTGCGCGCGCGGCCTCGGCGGAGTAGATACTAGATTGACTAGTATTACTAGTTTTACTAGACAGTTGCTGACAAAGCTCCACATAATCCTTGCCGCAGACCACGAAGAGTCCGGCAATCATGAGCGACTCGGCCTTGGAGCCTACGCTGTTGTTCTCGGTGGTCTGGAAACTCTCGTTGGGATCCCACGAGAAACAGTTCAGGTTGAGGCAGTCGTTCCAGTCGGCGCGTCCAATGAGCGGAAGCTTGTGGGGACCAAGGTTCTCCACGACGTGGTTGAACGAGATGCGCAGGTGGTCGAAGAGCGATACCTCGGTGCCGGGCTCGTTGTCCCAGGGCACCATCTCGTCGAGGATGGAGAAGTCGCCCGTCTCCTTGATATAGGCCACGGTTCCGAAGATGAGCCAGCAGGGGTCGTCGTTGAAGCCGCCGCCGATGTCGTTGTTGCCGCGCTTGGTGAGTGGCTGGTACTGGTGGTAGCAGCCGCCATCGGGGAACTGGGTGGAGGCGATGTCGATGATGCGTTCGCGGGCACGGCTGGGAATCTGGTGCACGAAGCCCACGAGGTCCTGGTTGCTGTCGCGGAAGCCCATGCCGCGGCCCACGCCGCTCTCGAAGAACGAGGCTGAGCGCGAGAAGTTGAACGTCACCATGCACTGGTACTGGTTCCAGATGTTGACCATGCGGTCGAGGCTTTCGTTGCCGGTCTTCACGGTGTAGCGGTCGAGCAGGTCGTCCCAGAACTTGGCGAGTTCGGCAAACGCCTTGTCAACTTTCTCCACGGTATCGAACTCGGCAATGGTCTGCTGGGCTCTTACCTTATTTATAAAGGTACGGTCGAGGTCGCCAAGCGAGGTGATCAGTCCGGGCGTCTTTCCGGCATATTTCTCTTCCTGCGGCTGCTCCACGTAGCCCAGCACGAAGATGAAATCCTTCTGCTCGCCAGGCTGCAGCTCCACCTCGATGTAGTGGGAGGCGATGGGGCTCCATCCGTGGGCTACCGAGTTGCGGGGACGGCCTTCCATCACGGCGTCGGGGTTGGCAAACTCGTTGTAGAGTCCGATGAACGACTCGCGGTCGGTGTCGAATCCCTGAACGGGAACGTTCACCGAGTAGTAGGCATAGTGGTTGCGGCGCTCCTTGTATTCGGTCTTGTGATAGATGACCGAGCCGTCAATCTCGACCTCGCCCGTAGAGAAGTTGCGCTGGAAGTTCTCCATGTCGGTGGCAGCGTTCCAGAGGCACCACTCGGCGAACGAGAACAGCTTCAGGCGCTTGGTCTCGCCGGTGAGGTTCTTGAGCGTGAGTTTCTGCACCTCGCACCATTTCTTCAGGGGAACGAAGAAGAGCACCGAGGCCTCCACGCCGTTCTTCTGGCCCGTGATACGGGTGTAGCTCATGCCGTGGCGGCACTCGTATTTGTCCAATGGCGTCTTGCAGGGTTTCCATCCGGGATTCCAGATAGTGGGTGTTGGGTGTTGGGTGTTGGGTGTTGGTGTGTTGTCAACAATGTAGAAATAGCGGCCGCCATTATCCATGGGAACGCCATTGTAGCGGTAGCGTGTAATGCGGCGAAACTTGGCGTCCTTGAAAAAGGAGTAGCCGCCGGCGGTGTTGGAGATTAGTGAGAAGAAGTCTTCGTTGCCGAGGTAGTTAATCCAGGGCCACGGTGTCTGGGGGTCGGTGATGACGTACTCGCGGTGGGCGTCATCGAAATGTCCGTAAGTTTTGTTTTCCATTTTAAGGTGAGTATAAATGATTAATTGATTCTGATTGCAAAGATAATTATTTTTTTAGGTATTAGGAAAGAAATTTTCGTAATTTTCGTAATTATTTTTTTGCAGCGGCGGTGGCGGTTGAAAGAAAATTATGGTAATTACGGTAATTTCTTTCCAATATCAGGCTGCACTCGGGAAAACCAAAAATATAAAAATTGTTTTTTATTTTTGTTTTTTCCCTCGTTTGCATTATCTTTACGTCGCTTCGCTCCGTGAAGATAGGCGGCACTCGGGAATACAAAACATAAAAATTGTTTTTTTGTTTTGATATTCCACTCGTTTGCACTATCTTTGCAGTATAAATGGTGAGAAGTATGAGAAACAGATTTTTATCAACAGTATTTCTACTCGTAATGCCAATGGTTATGCTTTTTGGTCAGAATTATAATAAGTTGTGGGAAGCCGTCAGGGATGCGGAAGAAAAAGACCTGCCAAAGACGCAGATGGAAGCCCTCCAGAAGATTGTGGACAAAGCCACGAAAGGGGAGGACTACGGACACCTGCTGAAGGCGGAACTGCAATATGCCAAGGTGCAGCTGGAGGTGTCGCCCGACTCGCTCGACCATATCATCCGCGACCTGGAGCAACAGGTGTTGAGGTATGAGAACACCCAGCCGGTGATGGCTGCCGTGCTGAATGCCGTGCTGGGACATGTGTACCATTCGCAGAGTTCGTATGGCGACGACGACTATACGAAGGGCATGGCGTGCCTGGAGAAGTCGCTGAGCAAGCCGCTGCTGCTGGCATCGACGAAGACCGACGACTATGAGCCTTTCGTAGAAAAGGGCATCGACAGCCGGATGTTCAACCACGACCTGCTATCGGTGATTGGCTATCATGCCGCCGAGAACGGCTACAGCGAGGCCTACCGCATCATGCATAAATTCTACAAAGAGCAGGGCAACCGGCTGGCAGCCATGCTGACGGCATACGAGGTGGAAAGCGACCTCGACTCGCTGATTCGCACCTATCAGGATCTGCCGGAATGCGGATGGCTTGCCGAGAAAAAGCTGGGCAGGATGCGCTATGGCTCGGCCAAGGAACAGATGGAGTATGCCGACTATGCGCTGAAGACATGGCCCACCTATGCCAACACCAACTACTTCAGGAAGGTGCAGCAGGAACTCACCTGTCCGTTCTATTCGTTTCATGTTGAGCGCTCGCTCAGCACACTGGCCGACAGCTGCAAGGTTGATGTGAACGAAATCCGCAATATCGGATTCCTGACGATGCGCGTCTTTGATGCCAAGACCAAGCAGACCGTGATGACTGTGACGCGCCGCTACGACCATCTGAAACCCTACGAGAAAATCAAGGACACGCTGATGATTCCGCGGCTGCCGTTGGGACACTACAAGGTGGAGTTCACCACTGGCGACCAGACCATCGAGCCCGACACGGTCGACTATAGGGTGAGCAACCTGAAGGTGATTTCGGAAAACCTGCCCGACGACAGGACGCGCTACATCGTGGTGGATGCCCTGACGGGAAAACCCGTCGGCGGTGCCAACATGGAATTTGTGCGGCGCCATGCGAAGAAGAACGACCCCACGGTGAAGAAGAAGGCCGATGCCAACGGCGTGGTGGAATGTAGCGAAGAGCAAGGCCTCGCGTCGTACAGGGCTTATACCGATACCGACAAGGCCATGCCAATGGTCAGCGCCGGATGGGGCTCGTACGATTATCGTGAGCCGTCGTCGGAAAACTGGATTGTGAACATCTATACCGACCGCAAGATATACCGCCCGGGACAGCAGGTGCATGCCTCGGTGGTGTGTTTCGTGAACAAGAAGGGTATCGACACGAAGGCCGTGCCCGACACCGGGTTGAAACTGATGCTCTTTGATGCTAATAATAAAAAGGTGGCCGAGAAAGACCTGACCACCGACAGCTATGGCTCGGCATCGGCCGACTTCACGCTGCCGGCAAAGGGACTGACGGGCATGTTCAGTCTGCGCGTCGACAGGTATAGCGCCTATACGGGCATTCGCGTGGAGGAATACAAGCGTCCCACGTATGAAGTGACTTTCGACAAGGTGAACGAAGTGTATAAGGCCGGCGACGAAGTGACCGTCAAAGGTAAGGCTCTGAGCTATGCCGGTATTCCGGTGCAGAATGCAAAGGTGAAATATACCGTTACAAGGCGCGAGGCCATTTGGTGGTGGCGCAGCACCAATGATGTGGAGGAGATTACCGACGACGAGACCGTTACGGCCGACGATGGAACCTTCGAGGTGAAGGTGCCGCTGGAGGTGGACGACTCGGAACTCAGGGATGCCTGTTTCTTCAATTTCCATATCGAGGCCGACGTGACCGACGTGGCCGGGGAGTCGCATCACGGTGCTTTCGTGCTGCCGTTGGGAACGCGTCCCACGGCATTGTCGCTCGACATGCCTGCGAAAATTGTAAAGGGCGAGCTTGGCGAGTATAAGTTCACCCGTATGAATGCCGCCGGAAAGGAAATTGATGGTGAAGTGACCTATACGATTGACGGAGGCCAGCCATTCACGGTGAAGGCCAACACCGCCTTCCAGGCAAAGGATGCCAAGTATGGCTTTGCCCGCCTCTCGTCGGGCAGGCACCTGCTGGAGGCCAAGTGCGGAGAAGACTCGCTGAAACATAGTTTCGTGATTTTCGGCATCGACGACCGGCAGCCACCCACGGAAACACCCGACTGGTTCTATCAGAGCGGCGATGAGTTTGGCGACAAGCCCGTCAGCGTGCTCGTGGGGTCATCGGAAGAGGATGTCACGGTGTTCTACTCCGTCTTCTCAGGAAACAAGGAACTGGACCATGGTTCGTTTGTGGTTTCCAACAGCATACATCGCATAGACTACAGCTATAAGGAAGAATACTGCAGCGGACTGCTGCTCACCTACGCATGGGTGAAGAATGGTAAGGTGTACACTCACCGGAGCGTCATCCGCAAGCCGTTGCCCGAGAAGCAGCTGAAACTGAAGTGGACCACTTTCCGCGACCGTCTGACTCCCGGACAAAAGGAAACATGGACGCTGCAGATTCTGCGGCCCGACGGGAAGCCGGCGAAGGCACAGCTGTTGGCCACGCTCTTTGACAAGAGTCTCGACCAGCTCGACATGCACAGCTGGGGGCTGTCGTTAGGATTATACCAGAACCTGCCCGACACCCGTTGGACATACTATACTTATAGAGGCATGGGAACCACCGGAAGGGGAAAGCAGAATCCACTCAACATGAACTCATGGGTTTTCTCTCATTTCTGTGACGATGCCAAACTGAATGCCTACAGATATTTCACACGTGCTGCAATGGGCCGTAACGTTATGTACTCGAAGGCAGTAGCGGCACCGATGGCCATGGAGGAAAGTGCCATGGCCGACGACGCTCTTAATGAGGTCGTGGTTGTTGGTTATGGTACGCAAAAGAAATCGCTTGTCACGGGTTCGGTGGTGAAAGATAAGAAGAAAGAGAGCGCAAAGCAGGAGAGTGCGCAGGTGCGCGAGAACCTCAGCGAGACAGCCTTCTTCTATCCTGCGCTCGAGACGGATGCCAGCGGACGGGTGGCCCTGAAGTTCACACTGCCGGAAAGTGTAACCACATGGCGCTTCATCGGACTGGCCCACGACAAGGATATGAACCACGGAATGCTCGAGGGCGAGGCCGTTGCCAAGAAGGATGTGATGGTGATGCCCAATATGCCGCGTTTTGTCCGCGAGGGCGATGAGGCCACCGTCACGGCCCGCATCGCAAATACTTCGAAACAGGAAGTGAAGGGCACGGCACGGCTTCAGCTGCTCGACCCCGAGACCGAGAAGGTGGTCTACGAGCAGAAGTTACCATTTGCCGTGAAGCCCGATAAGACGAGCACCGTGGCCTTCAATGTCGCTACAAGTAAGTTCGCTACCGGCAATGGTCAGTCGCTCTATATCTGCCGGATTGTGGCCGAAGGTGCAAAGTTCTCCGACGGAGAGCAGCATTATCTGCCTGTTCTTCCCAATATGGAACTGGTCACCAATACCTATCCGTTCACGCAGAACAAGCCCGGCACGAAAGAGATTGCCGTTTCGGCGCTCATCCCCTCGAGTGTGACCAAGTCGCAGCAGGCAAGGCTGACCGTGGAATATACCAACTCGCCGGCATGGCTGATGGTGCAGGCTCTGCCGTTCGTGGGCAATGTCAACGATGCCAATGCCATCTCGCTGGCTGCTGCCTATTATGCCAATTCGTTGGGCAAATACATACTGTCGCAATGTCCCACGGTGGAACAGACCTTCCGCCAATGGCAGACGATGGACGAGAAAGACTCGCCCCTGCAGAGTGCGTTGGAGAAGAATCAAGAACTGAAGAATCTGGTACTCGACGAGACGCCATGGGTGGCCGATGCCCAGCGTGAAACCGAGCAGCGCAAGGCCCTCGTGAACTTCTTCGATGAGAACACGCTCAACTACCGTCTTTCGGAGGCTATCCAGGGATTGATAAAACTGCAAAACAGCGATGGTTCCTTCTCGTGGTGGAAGGGCATGAACGGCTCGCCCTGCATGACGGCCGAGGTATTGGAGTTCTTGACGCGCCTGAACTTGCTTGCTGGAAATGATGCCCAAACGCGCTCGCTCATTGCCGATGCCAACAAGTACTTGGGCAAGATTGTGGTGAAGGAAGTGAAGGAAATGAAGAAACTTGAGCGCGAGAACAAGCCCGTCTACATCTACGACTACCACGCGCTGCAGTGGGTATATATCAATGCCATTAGCGGCAACAAACTGTCTTCTGCGGAAAAGGAGGCAAAGGAGTATCTGATGAACTACCTGGAGACTAAGCGCCGCACAGAGAGCATCTATTCGAAGGCGCTGATGGCTGTGGTGTTAGCTCGCGACGGTGAGATGGAGAAGGCACTGGAATACTTGAAGAGCCTGAAAGAATATACGGTGTATACCGAGGAGAAAGGACGCTACTATGACACGCCGCGTGCTGGGTATAGCTGGTGCAACTACCGCATTCCCACACAGACGGCTGTCATCGAGGCCCTGCAGTTGGTAGGAAAGACCGCAGGGCAGAGGAGTATCTCAAACGAGGATGAGACCTTCATCGAGGAAATGCAGCGCTGGCTCTTGCAGGAGAAACGCACACAGGCATGGGACACGCCCATCAGCAGCGTGAATGCAATATATGCCTTCCTGAATGGACGTTCTGGAATCTTGGCGAAGAAGGAACCGACGGTTTTGAAACTGAACGGCAAAGTCATCGAGACACCGCAGTCGACTGCAGGACTTGGCTATGTGAAGACCGTCATCCATGATGATGGAAACCTGAAGAACAGCACCTTTACGGCAGAGAAGACCTCGCATGGCACCAGCTGGGGAGCACTTTATGCACAGTTCATGCAGCCGTCGACGGAAGTGAGTGATGCCGAGAGTGGCATAAAAGTCACCCGCGAGATTCTGAACGCCGACAAGGAACTGAGGGTGGGCGACAGGGTTAAGATTCGTCTTACCATAGAGGCAGAGCGCGACTACGACTTCGTTCAGGTGTCCGACAAGCGTGCTGCATGCCTGGAGCCCGTCAGTCAGCTGAGTGGCTATCACTGGGGTTATTATATCGCCCCAAAGGACTATACCACGAATTACTATTTCGACCGTCTGGCAAAAGGCAAGCATGTGATTGAGAACGAGTATTACATTGACCGCGCCGGCACCTATCAGACTGGAACGTGCACCGTACAGTGTGCCTACTCTCCAGAGTACAGCGCACGTGCAAAGGCCATGGTAATCAAGATAAAAGAGTAAACAACAAATATGAAAATCAAGATCAAGGAAATGTTTTTGAACGGGACAATAGGCAAGCTGATGCTTACGCTTTGCCTTTCTGCCCTTATGCCCCTTACAGCTGCTGCCCAGCAGATTACAGCGAAGAATGAAATCATCGACTGCGGAAACGTGGTTTACGAGCATCCGGTCACCGCGAAGTTCGAGTTGCAGAACAGGAGCACTCAGCCTCTTGTCATCAAGGACATCAAGACTTCGTGCGGATGTACGCAGGTGGAGTATCCCAAGGGAGAGATTCCCGTGGGCGGCTCCTTCACCGTGGATGCTACCTATGACTCCCGGCAGTTGGGCCATTTCTATAAAGACATTGCGCTCTATAGCAACGTTACGCAGAAGCCCTTCTATTTGCAGATACGTGGTGTGGTGGTAGAGGAAATCGTTGACTTCTCTGGACAGTATCCTTATACCTTCGCCGATGTGAAGGCCGATGTGAACAATATTGAGTTCGACGATGTGAACCGTGGCGACATTCCCGTTCAGAAGATTCATATCAAGAACACTTCTACCAAGAGTGTTTCTCCAGTTGTGATGCACCTGCCTCCTTATCTCCAGGCTTTTGTATCGCCTACCACACTGGCTCCCGGACGTCAGGGAACGATTTCGTTGATGCTCGACTCGCGTAAGCTTCGTGATTACGGACTTACGCAAACGAGTGTGTTCTTGGGTATGTATCCTGGTGACAAAGTGCATCCCGACAAGGAAATATCTGTATCAACGGTGTTGCTGCCAGCGTTCACCGAAATGACTGAGCAGCAGATGGCCTATACACCGCGTATGATACTTTCGGCCGAGGAACTGAACATTTCGTTCGACGGCAAGAACAAGAAGAGCGAGACAATTATTATTGAGAATACTGGTCGCACCGAACTTGAGATTTCTTCGCTGCAGATGTTTACCGAAGGAATGCAGGTGAAGCTCAACAAGACCAGGCTTGCGAAGGGTGAGCAGGGACGCCTGAAGATTACCGTCGATGCCCGTCTCATAAAGAAAGCACGCTCGAAGCCCCGTGTGCTGATGATTACCAATGACCCCAATAAGGCGAAGGTCATTATCAACGTGAACGTAAAATAGAGGAAACCATGCGCCTTGGCGCAAGAATCGATTATGGAACATCCAGAGAATAGTGAAGAATACAAGGGACTGCAGGTTAATGCCGGAGTAAAAAGCCAGAGCATTGTGAATCCCTACCTGAAGCGTGGCCATTTCCGTCGTCGTGAATATTCTGCTGCCGAGATGGTTGAGGGTATCATAAAAGGTGATATCACCATCCTTTCGCAGGCGGTTACCTTGGTTGAGAGCGTCAATCCCGACCATTACGCCAAGGCTCAGGAAGTAATTGACAAGTGCCTGCCCTATAGCGGCAATTCTGTTCGCATTGGCATCAGTGGAGTGCCAGGCGCCGGAAAAAGCACCAGCATTGATGAGTTCGGTATCCACGTACTGGAACGGACGAGCGGAAAACTGGCAGTGCTGGCCATTGACCCTTCAAGCGAGCGCAGTAAGGGTAGTATACTTGGTGACAAGACGCGCATGGAGAAACTCTCGCTGAGAAAAGAGGCTTTCATCCGTCCTTCGCCTACGGCGGGTTCATTGGGTGGTGTAGCACGAAAGACTCGTGAGACAATCATCCTCTGTGAGGCAGCAGGTTTTGACAAGATTTTTGTGGAGACCGTCGGAGTGGGGCAGAGTGAGACGGCCTGCCATTCGATGGTGGATTTCTTCCTGCTTATTCAGTTGGCGGGAACGGGAGATGAGCTGCAAGGCATTAAGCGTGGCATCATGGAGATTGCCGACGGTATCGTTATCAATAAGTGTGATGGCGAGAATGTGGACCGTTGCCAGATGGCCGCCACCAATTTCCGCAACGCCCTCCATTTCTTTCCTATGCCTGAGAGCGGATGGCAGCCCAAGGTGTTATGCTACAGCGGTTTCTACGGCTATGGCATCAAGGAGGTTTGGGACATGATTTACCAATACCTTGACTTTGTGAAACAGAACGGATATTTCCAGTATCGCCGCAACGAGCAGTCGAAATACTGGATGTATGAGAGCATCAATGAGCATTTGCGCAACTCGTTCTATAACAATCCGCTTATCGTTGAGAATATCACGAAAGCAGAACAGAGCGTGCTTGGTGGCGAGAAAACATCCTTCAAGGCTGCAAGCGACTTGCTTGACATGTATTTTAGGCAACTGAAAGGGTAATGCAGATTGAAATCGACAATAGTAGCGGCTTCTGTTTCGGAGTGACAACGGCCATCCGAAAGGCTGAGGAAGAGTTGGCTTCATCTTCACAGGATGGAGAAAAGAAAGGATTGCTCTATTGTCTGGGCGATATTGTGCACAACGGCATGGAGTGTGAGCGGTTGAAGAAACTCGGACTCATCACCATTGACCATGAGCAGATGGAGAAACTTCACGATGTGAAAGTATTGCTTCGTGCCCATGGAGAGCCACCTGAAACCTATGAGTTGGCCAAGCGCAATAACATAGAAATCATCGATGCCACCTGTCCGGTGGTATTGCAGCTGCAAAGGAAAATCAAGCGGCAGTATGAGAGTCAGGTGCCCAAAGAAAACTCCCCTGTGGGTGAAGGCGTGAAGGATGCTTCCATCGTTATTTTCGGAAAGCCTGGTCATGCAGAAGTTTTAGGACTTGTGGGACAGACGAAGAATCAGGCTATTGTGATTGCCACTTTCGAAGACGTGAAGAAATTGGATTTTTCGCGCGATATTTACCTGTACTCGCAGACGACTAAAAGTCTTGACGAGTTCCATCGCATCATTGAATACATTCAGGAGCATATCTCGCCCGATTCCCGTTTCAAGAGTTTCGACACCATTTGCCGTCAAGTGGCAAATCGTATGCCCAATATCTCTAAGTTTGCTGCCCGTCACGACCTTATTCTTTTCGTCTGTGGCCGGAAAAGCAGTAACGGACGGGTGCTCTTTGAAGAATGCCAACGGGTCAATCCCAACAGCCACCTCATAGAAGGTGCAAGTGAAATCGACCCGTCGTGGTTGGAGGGCATCAACTCCATAGGAATCTGTGGAGCCACCAGCACGCCCAAGTGGCTGATGGAACAATGCCGCGATTACTTAACGGCTTCTTCAAAGCGCTGATACAGCCATTCGTTCTGCTCGGGGATAGTCATTTCCGAATTGTCAAGGAGCAAAGCGTCTTCGGCCTGTTTCAGTGGCGACACCTCGCGATGGGAATCTAAATAGTCGCGTTCCTGCACGTTCTTCAGAATCTCATCAAAGTCAGCCTCCATGCCTTTGCCTTTCAGTTCGTCATAACGGCGCTGGGCGCGGACTTCTGCTGATGCGGTTACGAAAATCTTCAGCTCGGCATTCGGGAACACTACCGTGCCGATGTCACGGCCATCCATAACAATTCCGCCTTCGGTTCCCATACGTTGCTGTTGTTCCACCATGGCCTCACGCACAAAGCCGATGGCTGAAATGGCAGAAACATTGTTGGACACTTCCATGCCGCGGATTTCTTTTTCCACCAGTTCGTCGTTAAGATAGGTGTCTGGACGTCCTGTCTCGGGATTAAACTTGAACGAAATCTTTATATCATCCATGCGTTGCTGCAGTTCGTCTGTCTTTATGGTACCGTCTTCATTGATGAGGGAATTGCGCAGTGCAAAAAGTGTTACCGAACGATACATCGCCCCTGTGTCTACATACACATATCCTATACGTTTAGCCAAGTCCTTGGCCATGGTCGATTTTCCGCACGAAGAGTGCCCATCGATAGCAATAGTAATTTTCTTCATTTGAATAAAATATTATCGAATTGTACTTGCAAAGATATTACTTTTTTTTCAATCTCCAATAAAAACGCTTCAATTAATTGCGTAATTCCTCTTGAACTTGATAACATCCTTTTTGCAAGATATAGCGAAAAATCTCTTTTTTGCCATTGTAATAGACAAACGAAAACGTTTTTGCAATGATACAAAATGAATATTTGTCGATTTTTTTATAAATTTGCACCGGAAAATATTGAATTATCAACTATTATTATACTAAACATAACGATTATGAAAAGAATATTCATACTGTTTCTTTCGTCAGTTGTGATGACCACAATGGCCCAGGCCCAGCGTGTAATTCCACTGGTGTACAAGGTGGAGAATACGGGTGCGGCTGCTAAACCCCAGTTGCCCACAAAGGAAAAGGCCAAGAAGGTTGAATCGCTGACCAATCCTTTCGAGTGGTCAAGCGGCAAGGGAAAGGTGAAGAAATTCGCTGACTGGAGTAAGCGTCGTGGTGAAATAGCCAAGGAGATACAAAACTATGAAATCGGAACCAAACCCACGGTTTCACCCGGGGCGGTAAAGGCAGAGATGGATGGTGATACACTGAAAGTGACCGTGACGGTGAACAGCGAGACATTACAACTGAAATCTCTTATTTCATATCCTGAAGTGGGCGAGCCACCATACGCCTTGATGATTGGAACGAGTGGTATTTCACTGCCTAAAGAAGTCTTCAACGGCCGTCCCATCGCAAGGATGACATTTGCAGAACGGCAAGTGAACAATTATTCGCAGTTCGGAAAGCCAGCAGGACGTGGAAACTATGCCTTCGACCGTCTTTACCCCGAATTGAAGGAAAATGGTGCATATAGCGAATGGGCATGGGGATTGAGTCGACTGATTGACGGTCTGCAGCAACTTGGCCCAGAGGTGACGAAAATCAACATGGAGCGCATCGGTGTGACAGGTTGCTCGTATGCAGGAAAGATGGCGCTGTTCTGTGGTGCTTTCGATGAGCGTGTTGCCCTGACCATTACTCAGGAGCCAGGCGGCGGCGGTGCGGCTGCCTGGCGTTATTCTCACTGGCACAACGGCCAGCCTGGCGTGGAAGCCGTGGAGTGTCTGGACAATACTGATTATCATTGGTTTATGGAGAGCCTGAAAGAAAAATATAGTGGTGACGAAGTTTCATATCTTCCCTACGACCATCATGAGTTGGTAGCCATGGTATGTCCTCGCGCGCTGCTTATGTTAGGCAATCCCGATTACAAGTGGTTGGCTGATCCTTCGGCTTATGTGTCAATGAATGCAGCGCTGAAAGTATGGCAGAAGTTTGGCATCGAAGACCGTGTGGGCTATTCCATCGTTCCTGGTCATGGCCATTGTCGGTTGCATCCTGACCAGTATCCTGAGGTTGAGGCTTATTTAGACAAGTTTCTCTTGGGCAAGAAAGATGTGAATACAAGAGTGCGCATTGCTCCTGCTGAATATGAGAAAATTGACCTTAACCGGTGGATTAACTGGTAAGGCTGCCGGCGACAAAATATTGATATTTGTTTGTTTCCTGGATAGCTTGGCTATCCAATATGGAAGGGGATGTGTCGAAAAAGCACATTCCCTTTTTGTTATAGACTATATGAGAGATTGATGAGGAGAGAGGATGAACTGACGTGGTATTTCCCATAAGCAAAGTTCAGCTTGAAACGGTCGAGCTGCAATCCAGCACCCAGTGAGAGTCCGGCGCCGTGGGAACTGCCTTTTTCTTCATCGTTAGCCACAATCTTCATTTCGTTGGCACGGCGGAAGTTATAACCTGCCGCTAAATAAAACTGTTCGCCCAAAAGCAGATCAACACCAACCACCCAGTGATTGATGAACTTGTAATTCCAATGGTTGAGGTCGACAAGAGATGCCGACAAGCGGATGGGGCTGTTGGCAAGCCGTTTTGTGGCACCAATCTGAACGTCGATGGGCATGCTGCCATACTCTTCGTCGTAAGCCTTGAGTTCACCTCCTAAGTTCTTTGCGACGGCTGAAAGGCTCCATTCATTGTCGGGATTATAGTAATTGATGCCAAGGTCTACACCGACGGCAATGGAATTATAATGGCCGATGTAGCTGGTGATGAATTTAGCGGTAATTCCGCCCACAAGATTCTTGGCAAGTGTATAGCTGAAAGCACCGCTGAGGGCAATGTCGCGGGCTGAAAAATCACCCGTCTGAATGTTGTTGGCATCGGTCTCCTTCATCGTTCCGTAGTCAATATAATGAGCCATTGCTGCCCATGATGCCTTTTCGTTGACAACTCGGGAGAACGAGGCACTACCGGTGATAACACCTTCCATATACGTCATGAAATTGAGATTGAGGGTATTGTCGCTGACACTTCCTAAAAGAGCGGGATTGAGAAATGTCAGGGTAGGGTCATCTTCGATGATGGAGATGTTGTCACCTCCTAATGCTGCCGCATGGGCACTGACAGGCAGACGCAGGAAATTATATTGCGTCTGACTCTCTTGTGCACTCAATGCCATGCAAAACAGTGTCATGAGAATCGAAAATACCACTTTTTTCATCTCTTTTTGCTTATTTTAATTGCAAAGATACAGATTTTTTCAAAATCTATCATTATTTTTGCAAAATCATTCGAATGAATAACGGATTTTTTTCGCGTTTAGTGTGGAAACTAAAAAAACATATAGTGCCGACCTTGAACACCGTCGCGGATGGTTTTTCCTGATAGGTCTGTTGATTGCTGGAGGTCTTTTCGCACTCTTACTGATGGTGCCGCTGACGCCTGGCGATGATGAGATTGATGCCGAATTACTGGAAAGCATCGTTCAGGACATGGAGTTCAAACCCGATCGTCCTGCCGACAATATGATAGCCTACGAGACACCAAAGCCGAAGGTCCCTGAAATAAAGGCAAAAATCAACATCGTGGAAGAGGCTAAACCACAGGAGATTCCTGAACGGTTGGTGAAGAGTCAGGAGTCGCAGCTCGATAGTGAAGGAGCGATGAAGGACTCCACGGAACAGACAAAGGCATTGTCGCCAGTGGCTGTTGACAATAAGGATAATCCGCTAAACTTTCGCGTCGTTGAGCGTCTCCCTGAATTTCCCGGTGGTTCGGTGGAGTTTATGAAGTGGCTCACACGCAACTTGAATTATCCTGAGATGGCCCGACAACAGAAGGTCCAGGGCAAGGTGGTGGTTTCTTTTATTGTCAATGCCGACGGAAAAACTTCCGACGTTAAGGTAATCACCAAGGTTCATCCGCTTTTGGACCGTGAGGCGTTGCGTGTAATTCGTATGATGCCCGAGTGGAAACCAGGCGAGGACAATGGTAAGCCATGCAATACGATGATTGCCATCCCCGTTGTGTTTGCATTATAATGATTTGATTAATTGGGAAAAGATAATGATATGAAGACAGCAGACGAAATTTTGGAGTCAATCAATGACTATCTTGACAAGTTGCCCTACGAGCGTAAACCTCAGGGACTCTACAATCCCATTCGTTATGTGCTCTCCATTGGTGGCAAGCGCATTAGGCCAACGCTGATGATGCTGGCCTATGGTCTTTATAAGGACGATGTCGAGAGCATATTGCCTTCAGCCATCGCCTTGGAAACTTATCATAACTATACATTGTTGCACGACGATTTGATGGACAACGCCGAGGTAAGGCGGGGTCAACCTACGGTTCATAAGAAATGGGATGCCAATACCGCTATCCTTTCAGGCGATTCGATGTTGGTGCTGGCCTATGAGCGCATGGCACAGTGCCCCGTTGATAAGTTGAAGCCGGTGCTTGACCTTTTCACCGAAACGGCACTCGAGATTGGCGAGGGACAACAATATGACATGGAGTTCGAGACGCGCAACGATGTTCGAGAGGAAGAATACATTGAGATGATACGGTTGAAAACCAGTGTCTTGTTGGCCTGTGCCCTGAAAATTGGGGCTATTCTTGCCGATGCTTCCAGTGAAGATGCCGACAATTTGTATAAGTTTGGTGAGTTGGTGGGGCTTGCATTCCAGCTGCAAGACGATTATCTCGATGTCTATGGTGACCCTGAAGTGTTCGGAAAAGCCATTGGCGGCGACATTATGTGCAATAAGAAGACATACATGCTTATCAACGCTTTCAACCTTGCTACCGATGGACAACGCGAGGAATTGTCTCGCTGGGTGAATGCTGCTAATCCTGATCCGAAGCAGAAGATAGCAGCCGTCACACACCTTTATAATGTAATAGGAATACGCGAACTTGCTGAGCAGAAAATTGCCTATTATTTTGAAAAGAGCCGCAAGTATTTGGAAGCCGTCGGTGTCAGCGATGAGCGAAAGGCTGAACTGAAAGCCTATACCGACAAGATGATGCACAGGACGTATTAATGTAGAAAAACAGCTGTAACCAATGCCTTATCGCCGATTACCAAAGACTGATACTGCTCGTTTGAAGGCGCTGAAAACGGTGCTCGACAACAATGCCATTTACACGGTTCGCAACCGTTTTATCGACTGGCAGACGCTGAACCGAGCACAGCCAGCCTACGACCGTTTGCTGACAGCTACCGAACAATACCGGCTCACGCTGGCCACCCAGGTTCGTAATAGTAAAAAAATTGAGCGATACCACCGGACGGCTCTGATGTATGTGAGCCATTTCATTCAGGTACTTTTTATGTCGGTTGAGCGCGGTGAAATTAAAAAGCAAATGTTGCCGCTCTATGGTTTTTCTGAAGAATCCATGACTTTGCCGAAACTGAACACCCCGGAAAATCTGCTGGAGTGGGGACAGAAAATTGCCGAAGGTGAAAAGCAGAGGATAAAGAACGGTGGGCGACCCGTCTATAATCCTTCTATTGGTATGGTGAGCACCCATTACGATATTTTTCGCGAAATCTACGAGCAGCAAAAGCAGCTGCAGGAACGGACAAAAAGAGCACAGGCAGCAGTGGAAAAACTGCGGCCAGAGGTCGACGAAATACTGCTTAGCTTGTGGAACCAGATAGAAAAGCACTATGAAAACGAGCCGGCGGAGGTACGATTCAACAAGTGCCGAGAGTTGGGCGTTGTCTATTATTACCGCCGCCACGAACCCCATGAACTCTGATTTCGACTGTTATCCCATGAACTTTATAGATACTCATACCCATTTAGACGGAGAAGAGTTCCGCGACGATCTCCCTGAGGTTATCTCGCGTGCTCAGAATGCCGGCGTCAGCAAAGTTTTTGTTCCTGCCATTGATCTCCCTTCGGTGACCACTGTTGTTGACGTTTGCCGAAGGTTTCCTGGTTATGCCTATCCCATGATAGGACTTCATCCCGAAGAAGTGAAGGCCGACTGGCAAGAAGTGTTGAATGAGATGAAGGTGTTGCTGGCTTCTGCGAAAGACCTATTCATAGCGATTGGCGAAGTGGGACTTGACTTTTACTGGAGCCGTGAGTTTCAGTCGGAACAGTTGTCTGCCTTTGAAGAGCAGGTGAAATGGAGCATCGAGAAACGTTTGCCGCTGATGATTCATTGTCGTAAGGCACAGAACGAAATGGTCAGTCTGCTTAAGAAATACAAAGCCGATTTACCAGGCGGCGTTTTCCATTGTTTTACAGGAAATGAGAAAGAAGCCGAGGAACTGCTACAGTTCGATCGGTTCGTTCTGGGTATTGGCGGAGTGCTGACGTTCAAAAAAAGTCATCTGCCAGAAGTTCTGGCAGATGCAGTACCCTTGAATCGGGTTGTGCTTGAGACCGACAGCCCCTATATGGCTCCTGTTCCCATGCGTGGAAAGCGCAACGAAAGTGCTTATGTGCGGTACGTCCTTGACAAAATGGCCCTGAGTTATGGCGTAGCTCCTGAAGTGGTTGCCGAGGCCACCAATGCCAATGTGGAGCGCATCTTCACAAAGGCCTATTCAACCGCACTCTCTGAAAAATAGAACTCCCTCAGCGGTTTGCTGACGGGCTCTCCCTTTATCGTGACTTCTTTTTGCAACTTGATATCGGCCGATGATGCACCCACCTTCACCACGAAGGTGCCCGGCTTGATATTCCATTGGCGCTGGATGTCGTGGCTGTAGAAACCGAATTGCTCCGTGTAGAGTTTTACCTTGACAGTTTTGGCTTCTCCAGGATTAAGCGACACACGGGCAAAGCCTTGCAACTGGATAGGACGTATGTTCTGATTGGCAGATGTTGGTGAAAGATAAATCTGGGAAATCTCGTCGGCAGCCATTTTACCTGAGTTCTTCACCTTAAACGAAAGGTTAATGCTTTGGGAAGCTGTGGTGGGATCTCCCTCGATTTTCAGGTCGCTGTACTCGAAGGTGGTATAGCTGAGTCCGTAGCCAAAGGGCCATTGCACGCGCAAATCCTTTTCTAAACTGTAGTTGTAGCAAATTGGTTCGGATAACTCAACGTTCGGATAGCTCACGGATAGCTTGGCCGAAGGTGAAACCTTTCCATAGAGAATGTCGGCAACGGCATGACCTCCTTCCTCGCCAGGGTACCAAGCCTGGATAACGGCTGCACATTTCTCGGCTAAGCCTGAAATGACTTGGGCACGACCGCCGAAGACAACCAATACCACGGGCTTGCCCGTCTTGATCAACTCTTCGACGAATTGCTCCTGTTTTCCGGGCAGACGCAGTCCTTGACGGTCGCGATTCTCTCCGCAGAGCATGACGTTTTCGCCGACGGCGGCTATAATCACGTCGCATTCTTTAGCCATGTTGAGCGCTTCGGCCTTATCAGCTTTCTCGCCGGAGTCCACCTTGCGGTGAAGGATTTCATACTCCCAAGCACGCTCGTCACCACCTTCTCCGTATTTGGTTTCGATTTCTTCCGTCCAGTCGCAACCGCGCGAGTATTTGATGTTCACACCCTCGGGCTTATTCTCCTTCATTCCTTCCAACAGTCCTATCACATGAGGATGGTCGAGGTCGCTTTCCACCATCTTCCAGAAGAAAGACATTGCAGGGAAAGAATAGTCACCAAGCATGGCCCACATCGAATTGGCGTTGGGTCCCGTCAGCAAGATTTCCTTTGCGTTCTTCAGCGGAAGAATGCCGTTGTTCTCCAGAAGCACAACAGATTGGGTGGCAATGTCATACGACGTCTTGCGTTCCTCAGGGCTGTCAAGGACAATTTGCTCTTTACTATAAAGATAAGGGTACTTATCGAGTAATCCGGCACGGGCCTTCTGGCGCAGCACGTTTTTAACGGCTCTTTCTAGCGTCTCGGGTTTCACAAGTCCTTCGTCGATGGCTTTCTGCAAAAACATGTAGTTTTCGCCTTTGGGGAAATCCACGTCACAGCCTGCGTTGATGGCAGCTGCTGCCTTGCGCATGGGTTCGTCGAGGTCGGGAATCTGGTCGATGGCCGTATAGTCGCTCACCACCATACCATCGAAACCGATATAGTCGCGCAGAATTTCTTGCAGAATCTCGCTACTTGCCACGCAGTTGGTGCCGTGGACGGCATGATAACCCGGCATGAGCACGTGGCTGTCGGCCAAGCGAATCATGGCCTCGTGGGGCATAATAATCTCTTCCATCATTTCCTTTTCTTCAGCATCACCACCGCCGCCGTAGCCGAGATAGTGCTTAGAGCTGGCTCCTACGCCTTTTTTCAAATTACCTTGCTGAAGTCCTTTCACGAAGGCCGTGCCCATTACAGCCGAAAGATAGCCGTCTTCGCCATACGATTCTTCCAGACGGTTGAAACTTGGTGTGCGGCAGACATCGACCATCGGCGAGAGTGCCAGCACGCCGCCCATCTTCCTCATGGTGATTCCTGTCTGCCTCGTCTTCAGCTCGGCCAATTCCGGGTTGAATGAGCAGGCCTGACCTATCTGTTGCGGATAGATGGTAGAACCTTTCGTATTGACACCCGAAAGTACTTCCTCATGACAAAGGGCGGGAATGCCGTTGGGGGTGTTGTGCATCAGCCAGTCCTGAACGGCTGCCACACGGTCGCGAAGTTCGTTGGGGTCGCGTGGTTTCTGCATGGCAAACTGAGAGAAGTGACCGATGCCATAGGGAATCAGCTCGCGGCACTTGGCCGTGTCGAGTTGTCCCTTGTCATTGAAAAGTTCGTCCATATACATACTTTTCAACTGGGCGATACGCTCTTCCTGCGACATCTTACTGTAGAGGTCGTCGACTTGCTGTTCGATATCGACAGCTGTGTTACAACTTATCATTGGTACTGCTAAACACATTGTGATTGACAATTTTAACTTGAAGTGGTTCAAGATATTAGCCTTTTTTGTTTTGGTAAAATACAAGTTTTTCATCATCGGTTTTTCAATGAAGATTTCTGCCCACAAAGGTAAATGAAAAAAAGCAGAATGCAAAGTTTTCATCAAACTTTTTCTGTCTTAAGTGACAGATTGTTTTTGGTGACGATGGGGTGGGGCGTTTCTTTCCACTAAGCGGAAGCACTCTTTCCACTGAGCAGAAGCTTGGCTTCCACTGAGCGGATACATCCCTTCCGCTGAGCGGAAATCGATGTCATAGACAGGAAAAGAAATAAAAAGAATGGAAGGAACTTGAATTTCAGTTGTATAGGAACCTCAGGCTTGTAAAAGAAAACCCGCTGAAAATCAGCGGATTTTGTGGGATTTTCGCGGAGAGACCGGGATTCGAACCCGGGAAACCCTTTAGGGGTTTACACGCTTTCCAGGCGTGCCTCTTCAGCCACTCGAGCATCTCTCCTAAGCGCTATCGCTTCGTTTTGCGGTTGCAAAATTACTTCATTTCTTTCACATTTCACAATTTTTCAGCAACTTTTTTCTTTTTGGGGTTGTATTTCCCCATAAACGTTGTATCTTTGCAGCGATAAAACATAAAGGACTAAGAAATAATCCGCAAATTTAAGTTTGAAGATGAAACTTTTTATGAAAACTGGTGCGACGTTCATGTTGCTGCTATCCGCTCTTCCCATGATGGCACAGGAGGAAGAGGCGGGGTTGCATCAGACGCTTCGCGACAAGTTTATTGAAGGCAACAGCAGCTTCATGTCGCTTGTGGCAGCCGCTTTAATCATTGGTCTTGCTTTCTGTATAGAGCGAATCATTTATCTTTCGCTCTCGGAAATCAATGCCAAGCGGCTGATGAATGATATTGCCGAGAAGGTGGAGAAAGGCGATGTGGAAGGTGCACGTGAACTCTGCCGTAACACTCGCGGACCTGTGGCCAGCATCTGCTATCAGGGTTTGCTTCGCATAAACGACGACCTCGACAGTATAGAGCGTTCTATCCAGAGCTATGGTTCGGTACAGATTGCCAAGCTCGAGAAAGGATGTTCGTGGATAACGCTTGCCATTGCCATCGCGCCATCGCTGGGATTTCTTGGAACGGTCATCGGTATGGTGATGTCGTTCGACCAGATAGAATTTGCGGGCGACATCAGTCCGAACATTGTTGCCGGAGGTATGAAGGTGGCACTTATCACCACCATCTTCGGTATCATTGTCGCACTCATCCTGCAGCTATTCTATAACTACATTCTTTCTAAGATTAGCCATCTGACGGCTCAGATGGAAGAGTCGGCCATCACGCTTTTGGATATTCTGGAGAAAAGGAAGAATTCATGAACTTAGCTGATGAGAGGATATGACAGACCTGATTATCATATTGATGTATGTGGCGATTGCCGGGGCTTTGGGTGCCACCGCCTATAGTCTTTGGAGGGCCTCTCGCAGTCGTGAACAGTCGTGGTTCCACAACCGCATTGCCGTTGGGGTAGTTGTGCTCGTGGTTGTCACGATGCTGCTCAGCTGGCTTATTGGCGGTTCGGTCCCCGATATGTTCATTATCGCTATCATGGTGTTGTTTGTTATTGCATTGCTATCCCTATGTTTAAGCATAGTTCATACAAAATACCTGCGCTGAATACGACGTCAACGGCCGACATCTCGTTCATGCTGCTCATCTTCTTCCTGATGACCACCTCGATGGACCGTGACCAGGGGTTGAAGCGACAGTTGCCGCCAATCGACGACGACAAGCAAGAACAGCTTATGGACGTGAGCAAAGACAATGTGATGAAGTTGCAGCTCGATGCCCAAAGCCGTCTTCTTGTCGACGACAGTCTGTTCAGCATCAGCCAGCTCAGGAATCATATCGTTGGTTTTGTTGGCCAGGAAAAGCGTCGCACCATCCACATTCTTCAGGTGAAGACGGATTCTTCCGCTACCTACGACGCTTATTTCAAGATGCAGAACGAGATTGTGGCAGCCTATGCCCAATTGCGCGAACAGCGGGCGCGAAAGGTATATGGGCGCCCGTTTGCACAATGCTCAGAAGAACAGCGCGAGACGCTGATGAAATATTATCCTCAGCGAGTAGCCGAGGCGTATGATTAAATTGTTAGAATAATGATGTTCCGGAAGCGAGAGAAGAAAGAGATACCAGGGCTGAATACCGCGGCTCTGCCCGATCTCATATTCACCGTTCTCTTCTTTTTCATGATTGTCACTCACATGAGAAGTGTACCCATGAAAGTGAAGTATCAGGTTCCTGCCGGAACAGAAATTACGAAACTCGTGAAAAAGTCGACCGTCACCTATATTTATATAGGAAAGGTGGGCGATGACTATCGCATACAACTGAATGACGAACTGGCCACTCCTGCTGAAGTGGAAACCTATGTGAAAGAGGAGCTCGCCCGTATGTTGCCTGAAGATGCCCGCAATCAGACTGTTTCCATCAGGGCCGACCGTTCTGCCCCCATGCACCTTATCACCGAGGTGAAACAGGCTTTACGCCGTGCCAAGGCCTATCGTATCAACTATAGTGCGACGGGAACTGTGAAAACCGATAATAATTAACAAATAATACCTTCCACAACAATGGCTCACTACAATTTAGACTCGCTCGACAAGAAGATTATCCGCATGATAGCCCAAGATGCCCGTGTGCCCTTTCTCGAAGTGGCTCGTGCCTGCAACGTAAGTGGTGCTTCCATCCATCAGCGCATACAGAAACTGACTGCAATGGGTGTGCTTAGGGGCTCGCAGTTCATTATCGACCCGGAAGCCATTGGCTATCAGACTTGTGCCTATATGGGACTGAACTTGAAAGACCCAGAAAAGTTTAATACGGTCGTGACCGCACTGCTAAAGATTCCAGAAGTGGTGGAGTGCCATTACACTACGGGCGATTACGACATGTTTATCAAGATATACGCTAACGACAACTACCATCTGCTACAGATTATCCACGACAAGTTGCAGCCGCTTGGTTTGGCACGCTCCGAGACGATAATCTCCTTCGGCTCAGCTTTCGAGCGTCAGTTGCCAGTTGCCGATCTTCCCTTGGGCGAATAATCCACGAAAGCATAGTTGTGGGCATGACGCTCGTCGGCTTCATGCTCTTCGCGATAAGTTTCCTGCCAGTCGTCTTCGAAGGGCGGGAAGAAAGCATCGGCCTCGGCAGGAACGTTGTCAATTTCCGTGAGGCATAGCTGGTCGGCAAAGGGGAGAGCTTGGCGGTAGACGGAAGCACCTCCAATGATAAAAACGTCTTCTTCAGGGTCGCAATGCTTAATCGCTTCTTCCAATGAGGGGAACACTTCACATCCAGGGAATTCTTTTTCAGAGCGGGTGAGCACAACGTTGCGGCGGTTGGGCAAGGCTCCTTTCGGCAGTGATTCGTAGGTGCGGCGCCCCATAATGATAGTGTGTCCGGTGGTAAGTGCCTTAAAACGCTTAAGATCGTTGGGCAACCAATAAAGGAGTTTGTTATGGTATCCGATGGCGCGATTGCGTGCCAGGGCGGCTATGATACTGATCATGCTTATCCGTTTTTTAGTTATACGCTGACCTCAGCTTTGATGTGGGGCCAGGGGTCATAGTTTTCCAGTTGAAAGTCCTCATAGTTGAAGTCGAAGAGGGACTTCACATCGGGATTAAGTTTCATTACGGGCAGCGGTCGTGGCTCGCGGGTTAGTTGTAGGCGCGCCTGCTCAAGATGGTTCAAGTAGAGATGGGTGTCGCCTGTGGTATGTACGAAAGTTCCGGGTTTCAGTCCTGTCACCTGTGCCATCATCATGCAGAGCAAGGCGTAGGAGGCGATGTTGAAAGGAACGCCAAGGAACGTATCGGCAGAACGCTGATAGAGTTGAAGCGAAAGTTTTCCGTCGGCTACATAGAACTGAAACATCGTATGGCATGGAGGCAATGCCATCTTGTTCACCTCGGCCACGTTCCAAGCCGAAACAATCATGCGGCGAGAGTTGGGATGGTTCGCAATCTGGTCGAGAACATATTTTATCTGGTCGATGGTCCCACCGTCATAGTCGGGCCATGAGCGCCATTGATGACCATAGACGGGCCCTAATTCTCCGTTTTCGTCGGCCCATTCGTTCCAAATCCTTACACCGTGTTCTTGGAGCCAGTGCACGTTGGTGTCGCCCTTAAGGAACCATAGCAATTCGTAGATAATCGACTTCAAGTGCAGTTTCTTCGTCGTGAGCAGTGGAAATCCTTCTGAAAGGTCGTATCTGCTTTGGGTGCCGAAGATGCTCAGGGTGCCTGTTCCCGTTCGGTCTTCTTTCTTGACGCCTTCTTTCAGTATGCGGTCAAGGATGTCAAGGTATTGTTTCATTTTATTTCAGTTTTATTTTTCTGCTAATTCGTTGTTCTTTTGCGGATTCAGCACCACGACCTTATCGGCTATGTGAGTGCTTTTGATTCTCCATTCTTTGGGATAGAGATTGTTGGCGCGGCTGCCTATGTTCTTGACTTGTCCTAAGGGCAGTCCTTGGTAGGTTACGGTGAGTATGCCTCGTGGTGTGTCGTTAGGTAGCGTCAATGCCTCTCTTCGAAGGTATTGTAAGGCCTGTTCGTAGGAGAGTTCGACTTGTGGGGTGGGTTCTGGTTTACGGGCTTCGTAAATGACTTTTAGCTTTTGCAGGCCTTGCAGTTTTTTTTCTTTGGGAGTCAGGCAATGGTTACCCTTTTTCCTAATCACCGCCATGAAGAGTCCTTCACCGCGCACTCTTCCTGGGATGAACCGATAGACAGGTTCCGTGAAGCCCTTGAGCAACGATCCCGTGATGTTCCATTCGGATTTTGTTTTCACAGGAATAATCTCGGCATCGAATTCTTCCAATATCCATTTCACGTTCTCTTCGTCTTCACGGGTATTGAACGTACAGGTGGAATAAATCATCAGCCCACCAGGCCGCAGGCAATACCAAGCTTCGTTCACAATTTCACGTTGTAGTTGGTGACACCGTTCCACATTTTCAAGACTCCATTCCCCGATGGCACCCTCGTCTTTACGAAACATTCCTTCGCCAGAACAGGGCACGTCGGTAAGTATCAGGTCAAACATCAAACCGCTTTTCCGGAAAATCGTGGGATAGTTGTTCGTGACAAACATGTTGGGCGCACCCCATTTTTGAATGTTCTCAGACAGAATCTGTGCCCTTTTGCCATTAGGCTCGTTGCTTATCAGGATGCTGTCGGGACCTAAGGCCGCTCTCATCACGGTCGATTTCCCTCCCGGGGCGGCGCATAGGTCAAGAGCAATGATTTCGTTCGGATTGCTGATATTTTGCCGCAGCACTTCGTCAAGAAACATCGATGATGCCTCCTGGACGTAATAGGCGCCCGCATGAAGAAGCGGGTCGAAAGTGAATTGGGGGCGTGAGGCCAGATAGTAACCATTTCGGCACCAGGGAACACGCTCACCGTCCGTAACCGTCCAACGGTTATGGTTTTTATATGGGTTCAGCCGAATGCTCACAGGCGGCTCTTCCTCCATCGCTCGGATGAAGTCGTGCCACAGGTCTTCGCCGAAAATGGCTCGTGTCTGTTCTATAAAATCTTTAGGCAGTGGCGTCACGGCTGGGAACGTTGTCTTTTGTAATTGTTTAATCCCTGTTCGAGAAAATCTGTATACTTTGAAATGTCTTCGTCGTAGCTGTAGCTGCCTGTCAGCACGTGTCCTTCGTTGTCGAGTGCGACGTAGAAAGGCTGGGCATTGGCTCCAAACTTGCTGCGTTGCAGATAGCTCCATTTGTCGCCTATGGTGCGAAGCGTACGCTGGCTACCGTTTTCGGTAATCTGCAGAGTAGAATCCAGTGGCGTTTTATCGTCAACGAAGAGGGAAATGAGCACGTAGTCATCTGTTAGAATACTGCTTACCGATGGATCGGTCCAGACGGCGGCTTCCATTTTGCGGCAGTTGACGCAACCGAAGCCCGTGAAGTCTATAAGAACAGGCTTGCCAGAGGATTTGGCAGCAGCCATACCTTCGTCGTAGTCTGTATAGTGGGCGCGCACCTCATTGGCTTTATAAAGATTGAAGTCCTGAGTCGACATTGGCGGAGCAAACGCACTAACGGCTTTGCAAGGAGCACCCCATAGTCCGGGAACCATATAGAGAGTGAAGGCCAGCGAAATCATTCCGAGCATGATGCAAACGACGGGGCGTGCTTTCACCCCACAGGGTTCTCCTGTTTCGGACATAGAAACAGCCAAAGGTTCGTCGCTTTGAAAACGAAGCCAACCTACGAGATAGGCACCAAGCATTGCGAAAATAACGATCCAAAGGGATAAGAATACTTCGCGGTCAAGAAGTCTCCA
Source organism: Prevotella sp. (assembly GCA_017428925.1). Taxonomy (GTDB): domain Bacteria; phylum Bacteroidota; class Bacteroidia; order Bacteroidales; family Bacteroidaceae; genus Prevotella. The sequence continues at coordinate 62,481 of JAFRPY010000062.1, forward strand.
CCCATAAGCGAGGTCGGCTACAGAGAAGAATTTTAGGGCGAAGGCCAGTTCAATGAATCCCAGCGATACTTTCAGAATGTTCATCCATGAACCAGACTTTGGCGCCTGTTTAAGCCATGTGGGGAAGATGGCGAAGAGTGTGAAAGGAAGGGCCAGGGCCAAGGCAAATCCAAACATACCAATGGCTGGACCAATAATGCTATTCTGGGTACTGACTTCTACCAATAGGAATCCGATGATGGGACCTGTGCACGAGAAACTTACCAGTGTGAGCGTAAATGCCATGAGGAAGATGGAGAGAAGTCCGCTTGTATTGCTGGCCTTATTGTCAACGGCATTGCTCCATTTCGAGGGCAAACGCAGTTCGAACCATCCGAAGAAACTGAGGGCAAACACCACGAGCAGGAGGAAGAAGAAAATGTTGAAAACGGCATTGGTGGCCAGCGCATTGAGCGACGAAGCACCGAAGAGTGCCGTAATGAGCAGTCCAAGTCCCAGATAGACTACGATGATGGAAAGACCATAGATGAGGGCATCGCGGATGCCTTTCCGATTGTCGTCTTTCGATCGTTTCAAAAAGAAACTTACTGTCATGGGGATGATGGGCCATACACAAGGCGTAAATAGAGCCAGAAGTCCGCCCGCAAAACCCATCAAGAAGATGTATAGCCATGAGCGGTTGCTGTCGCTTTCACTGCTAAATTGTTTAAGTTCTTCTGTTACGGGTTCCCAAAGTGCAGTCCCGATATTTGATGTTCCGTTGGCAACAATGGATGTGGTATCGGCTATTGCCGTGGAATCTTTAGTTGGGATGTCAGCATCACTGACGACGAGCTGTTTTTCTTCCTCTGGTGTTTCGGTTTTTTTCTGTTGTTCTTCTTTTTTTTTATTTTGGGCATTGTCTTTTACACCTTCCCCCTGGAAATTGAATTCCACTTGGGTGGGAGGCAGGCAGGTGCGGTCGTTGCAGGCACCGTATTCCAAGAATCCCTTGATGTCGTATTTCTCGCCAGTGATTTTAAAACGCTGCACGAAGGTTACACTATTCTCATAATAGCGCAGGTCCATGCCAAACAGCTGGTCGAAATGTTTTATTTCGTTGCCTTTTGCCTTTAGTTTGCCTTCGGCCTTGGCTCCATCTGCTTTTTCCGTGGTTAAGGTAGCTGAAATAGGACCTCCCGATGGAAGGTCGGTAGAATAGACGTGCCACCCATCATCAATTTTGCCAGTGAAGATAACGTCTACTTCGTTGGCTGACACCTGTTTTTGGCTGACAGAGAAGTGAACAGGGGCGTGCATCTGCGCCATAGCAGTTGCTATCGTCAGCATCATCACCAGTAATCCTGTGACTCTTTTCATATTGTCGATTATGAGTTTTTTATAAAAATATAACGTATTCGTGCAACTTTTATTATCTTTGCATCGTCTAACAGACAAATAAATCTTTAAAACCAAGAGAAAATGAAGAAAAGTCTGATAGCATTGATGATGATCCTCGCGCTGGCAACCACCGCCGAGGCATCTGGACAAAAACATCGTCACAACCCCAATGTGACAGTCAACGTGAACAATTCCCAGTCGGGAATTAACTCTTCCGCCGTCAACAATCCTGCTGACGCCGACTCTACAGGCATTGTTGCCTATAGTGATACCACCAGTGTTGACACATCTGGCGTAACGACACCACTCCCCGGCAACTACAATGACTGGGATGATTTTGACGACGATCCTTTCTCCGCCCTCAATAGTCTGGTGAACGTAGGTGTAGGCGGTACAATTGTAGCCATCTGCGGAATCTTATTCTTGTTAGTTCTCCTTCTGGCTCCGCTGATTGCCATCATCGCCATCATCTGGATTCTCGTCAAGAACCGTAACCAGCGGCTGAAACTCGCTGAAAAGGCAATGGAGACTGGACAGCCCATTCCCAATGAGGCACTGAGCATTCCGGCAGATACCGATGCTGACCTTTGGAAAAAGGGCATCAAGAACCTCTTTCTTGGATTGGGACTGATAGCCTGTGGTCATTTTGTCATCGGCGATTTGTTGCAAGGTATAGGTGTTGTAATGGCTTTCTATGGTTTCGGCCAGGCTATCATCGCTCGTTCTTCTGGTAAAAAGCGTGAGAAAGAAGAGCTGGAAGAGAGTGAAGAACTGAAAGATCTCGACACCAATAAGTGATTAAAAAATGAACAATAACGAAATAATTAAAAAAGATATGAGCAACTATAAAAGACTTTATCGTTCTAACGACCGTATCTTAGGCGGTGTTTGTGCAGGAATTGCAGAGTATTTAGACCTTGACCCAACGGTTATGCGCGTGGCTTATGCCGTACTCACGCTGTTCACAGCCTTTTGCGGAATCATCCTTTATCCCATTTTGTGGTTAATCATTCCGTCGAAACAGTAAAAGCTTACTGATGGAACAACTCAGTGATATCTCTCTCGTTGCACAGGTGGCTGTATTTCACAATAAGCGGGCCTTCGACCAGCTTGTCAGGAAATACCAGTCGCCTGTGAGGCGTTTCTTCTTAGCACAGACCTTGGGAGATACACAACTGAGTGACGATCTGGCACAAGATACCTTCATTAAAGTCTACACCCATATTGCCTCATTCAAGGGCATGGCTGGATTCCAAACGTGGTTGATGCGTATTGCCTATAATGTGCTTTACGACTACAGAAGGTCGATGAAACAAACAACCGATGTGGATAAGTTTGTCAATCTTTCCAGCGAGACACCCGCAGGACTTAAAATGGATTTATATGAAGCTCTCGCGCTGTTGAAACCCGACGAGCGAACCTGCATCACCCTCCAACTCATCGACGGGTTACCCATCGACAAGATTGCTGATATCACGCAATTACCGCAGGGCACCGTCAAGTCCCACCTCTCGAGAGGTAAGAAACAATTAGCCAACTTTCTAAAAAACAACGGATATGGATAAGAGTAAAGAAATATTAGAGGAAACCCAAGAACAAGTATTACCAATTTCCGACGAAGAACTCATCGGGAAATTCTTTGCTGAGCAAACTTTCGATGTTGCCGACCATGGTTTTACCAATAGGGTGATGCACCGTTTGCCAGACCGTTCAGTACGACTGAACAAAATCTGGACAGCGGTGTGTGCTATTGCCGTTGTGGCCGTTTTCATTCTCACCAAAGGTTGGATTCCCTTGATGGGTTCCCTTCAGGGACTATTGGCCGACACTGTGACCAGTGTTTCCCAGTTGACCTTGGCATCTGCATTTGCAACAGTAGTCACCTTGTCAGCCCTGGCTTGTTATGGATTAGCGAATAATGTAAAAAGATATATATGAATCTAAATCTTACATCTACCATCACTACTGACAGATATCCGCTTCGGCGCGATATCGTCAAACTATGCCAAACCGTTGGCAAGCCGCTCCTTAAACTTTCAACTAGGGATTATGCCGAAAACGGAATGATGCATTGGGTGGAACATTTCGGTTCGGCAGCATTGGTCAATATTGAGGTGTTCAACGAATTGCAGCACACCATCACCGGGTGGCCTGGTGGTAAACCCAATGCCGACGATACTACGCGTCCCGAGCGTGCGTTGCCTTTTCCTAAGCGCGTTATTGTGTTCTCGCCCCATCCCGACGATGATGTTATCTCGATGGGAGGCACCATCCGCCGACTAATTCAGCAGGGCAACGAGGTGCATATTGCTTACGAGACCAGTGGCGACATTGCTGTGGACAACGAGGAGGTGCGCCGGTATCTGCATTTCGTCAGAGGATTTAAAAACTTGTTTGCTTCGGATGACGAAGTCATTATCAGTCGCTGCCAGGATGTTCTTGACGCAATCCGCGAAAGGCAAGATGATGAGGCTGAAGCAACTGAGGTGTTGGCGGTGAAGAGCCTGATTAGGCAAGGAGAAGCCCGGTTGGCATGTGCCTACAATGGTATTCCGAGCGAACATATTCATTTTCTTGAGTTGCCTTTCTACGAAAGTGGGAAGATTGAGAAACTTCCCATGACGGAACGCGACGTGGAACCCATACGTCGCCTTTTGACCGACATTAAGCCCCATCAGGTTTATGTAGCTGCCGACCTTGCTGATCCGCATGGCACACACCGAAAATGCACCGATGCTGTGTTGGCAGCCATCGATGAGGAGCAGAAGGCGGGTGCCGTATGGATTGACGATTGTCGTGTTTGGATGTATCGGGGAGCATGGGCCGAATGGGATGTGGCTGATATTGAGATGTGCGTGCCGATGAGTCCCGAGGAACTGCGCGAGAAGCGAAATGCCATACTGAAGCACCAGAGTCAGATGGAGAGTGCTCCCTTCCTTGGTAACGACGAGCGCCTTTTCTGGCAGCGTGCTGAGGATCGGAACCGCGAGACGGCTATGGCATACGACCGGCTTGGATTGGCCTGCTACGAAGCAATGGAAGCCTTTGTAGAATACCGTTTCAAGCCCTAATCTCTCATTCCCAAACTAAATTTTTATGAAAATCTTGCGCTTGTAGAGCCACCAGCCTACAATGCCGCAGATAATCACGTTGGTCAGCGCAAAGCAGAGCGATGCCCAACAGTCGTTTGTCACTATGGCATGAATGCCGTCGTAGAGCAGGCTGTTGATTCCCGTTTTCCAGAACGCTATCGACATCGTCTCACTTAGTACGTAGAGAAACAGTGGATTGACGCCGAAAATGAGAAATGGTGTCGTCCATTGGCTGCGTTTCTGGATATCGATGGAGTACATCAGTATGCCTTGTAGGAGCGATGCCAGTCCGCATGTCATCAACACAAAACTGGGACTCCAGATGCTTTTGTTCAGCGGCAGACCGTATGATAGCAGGTATCCACCGAACACAAGAACAGCTCCTGCAAGCAGGAATGTCATCACCTTCTCATTCGTAGTTTCTGATTTCATCATGGCTCGTCCGCACCAGAAACCTATAAGCGTGTGGGCAATGGCAGATATTGTGCCCAAAAGTCCTTCGGGGTCGATTGGGGTGTGAGTGTACAGATGGCTTTTACCCAACAGGGCATAGTCAATGCGGGCGGCAATGTTCGTATCGTCGGGAGCGTATCCATTGCCGGTTAATAGTATCACGGTGTATATGACCAGCAGTCCGAAGACGATGTGCAGGCTGTACTTGTGGTTCACAAAGAGGGCCAGCAGCGACACCGCACAATAGCAGAGTGCGATGCGTTGCAGCACCGCCATGATGCGTAGGTTGCTCCATCCCCAGTCGCCGTCGCAAACGTTACTCAGCCAGTTGATACCCAGTCCAATAAGGAAAATCAGGATGGTGCGCTTGGCAATTTTTCGTGCCACGGTTGCCGACCATTTGAATTGGTACTTCCGGAGGGAGAGGTAAGTGGAAATACCCATGATATACAGAAAGAAGGGGAACACCAGGTCGCATGGCGTCATTCCGTTCCAGTTCGAATGCTTCAAGGGAGTGAAAGTTTCGCCTTCACAATGATTCACCAAAATCATGCCCGCCACAGTAATGCCCCTCAGCACATCGAGCGAGAGCAGACGTTTGTTTTCTTTTTTGTTGCTCATAACTATATATTGCAAGAAATATGCTAAATGTCAGATATGATGTTTATTCTTTATCAATCGAAAATCCGTTGACAAAAATACAATAAATATTTGTATTTCTCATTTATTTTGTCTATTTTTGCCAACAAATGTAAGCAGATACTGCAAAATCGTTAATTATATAATAGTGTAGAACTAAATCAAAACATAAGAACCAGACAGTACAACATGATTAGGGGAGTTTAAACTGCAGCACCAGGTGCCGCCCTCCCCAAAGGGAACCTTAAGACAAACATTTTTTACTAACCCAATAGAATTGCGCGTAGTTCCCGTTCGTACTTTTTAGATACTTGAGCTTTCTGCTCTTGTCTCTCTCTAATCGAATCCGCCATAAAATTTCGTGTATGGGAGCAAGCAGTTCAGAAGGTTCGCGCTGATAAGGCGTGAACTTTTCTCGCTTGTTTATACACACGGTTACTTGGCGGTACCAGATTAGAGAATAAGCATCGGATGGTTGCACGCCTTTTCTTATTCTCAAAAAATACGAATGAAAATGATGAAGACACTACTAATGAAGATGATGACAGCAGCAACGGTCTTGCTTGTCATGTTGATGATTTTTTCGTTATCAGTTGCTGCTCAACAAACTGATGGCGTGTGGCGAACAACCATTATTATTAAAACGCTTGACGGAGGTAAGGCTGAGTACCTGATTGACAAGGACACTAAAGTGTCGATAGAGCAGCCCAACCTTGTTATTGAAACGGATGGCATGGTGCTCTCATACGTTTTAGAGAACATGAACCAGGTGAGCTATGGCCGCAAATTCATTTCATCAGGCATATCTTCCCCCGCTCTGGATGAAGGAAACCCTGTGTCCATGGAGAAAGAAATGCTGTTCCTCAGCGGACTTTCTGAAAATACTCTTGTGGATGTCTATAATGCAGAAGGAAAGATCATGATGAGCCAACGCTATAGCGGCAGTGCACAAGTGTCGCTGCACATGCTTCCAGCCGGCATTTATTTCGTGAGATTCAACAATGAAACCTATAAAATCTTGAAGAAATGAAAACGCACAGCATACATAATCATATAGCAACCCGTCTGTTTGTCCTGATGGTTGCCCTGCTTTCTATGGCACCAGCCTTTGCTCAGGAAAGTCAGCAACATGCAATCTACAACTATCGTAATGACGGGCAGTTCAACGCGTGGTTGAATACCGACGTAGAAAAGATAACTTACAGTTGCACAGACTTAGACGGCGTGGAGCACGATGATATCGTAGTTCAGGAAGTATGGACGCCCGACAGCGTTTACCGCATCCCTATCAATGCCATCGACAGTATAGGATTCCGTGCTCCGAAGCCCGAGCTAAAAGAAGGGATATTCCATATCACGGAAGACCATCTTCCATACGCCGTGAGTGTAGAAGACCTTACCGTCACCTTTAGATCATCCATTCCATCCTCCATGCTGCCAAGCGTTGGGCAAGTGGTTATCACTGATGTTTATGATGCACCCTTTGATATAGGTTTTGCTGGAAGAGTGAAAAGTGTTGTCAATAGAGGTGGAACCATAGCAGTAATCTGTGAAGAAGTTGGACTTGGTGATGTTTACGATCAACTTATTTATGTAGGAAAAACCAATGCCTATGAAGATGACGGAGAGTATTCAAAAGAAAGCAGAGCACCGCGCAAAATAAAGATTTACGATAATGGCGTAATAGATGTTCCATTAGGAAAGTTCTCTTTGAAAGTTTCCGACGGGAGTGATGCATCCGTCAATCTAAGTGCCAAGCCAAGCCTTACTGTAGATTATCTAGTGTCTTATAATGTGAAGGGAGTCCAAAACCAGTTCAAGGTAGTTGCCAAGCCAAAAGTTGAATACGGACTGGACTATAAAATAAAAGTAAAGAAATCCAAGTCAATAGAGGATTACTTGGCTTTTATCCCTATCGAAACAGGAGTACCAGGTTTGAGAATCAAGGTTCGTTTTGGTGCATTCCTTGATTTAGAGGGAAGTGTGTCTTTAGATGGAAATATGACATATACTACAGAAACCACTTGTGGATTCGATTCTAAGTTAGATGAAAACCATGGTTTTTTCTACTCGGTTGACAGCGGATGGGAAGAGCCGGAAATTTCGTTAAACTTGGAAGGTAGCCTCTTCTGTGGGCCTGTCGTTCAAGTGTGCGCTTATATTATTTATGAAAAAGGTTTCCCATGTGTGAAATTCAACCTGAAACCGGGTGTTGAGTTTTCTGGTAAGATTGTGGCAAGCTCTGACGGTCTCTCTGAATACGGCTTCAATGCTTATGACATGCTGAAAGATTCAAAACTCTCTTTGGGTGGCAAATTAAAAGCGGAATCGTCAGCCAGTGTGTTTGGAAAAAAGTTTGATATGCTTGGTTATTCGCTGTCACCAGACTGGCTTAGGTTTGACTTTTATCTTTTTCCTAAGTTTACCAAGCCAGAATTAAAAAACAATAGTTATTTCAACCCCACATCATTGTACTCTGAAGTATCAAGAAACACGCTGTTTACAACAAATGTTGGAATGGCCGTGTATGACGAACTTGAGAATCTGGTAACTGAAGACATCAGCATTTATAATTATGTGGAAAAGCCAACAACGACGTATGTCGGTCACAATATGGTTGATTATTCCTCGGGCAAATATTTAGTTCGTCCTCTTGTGAAGAATATTTTCGGAACGTTCCCCGCCAGTCCTGTTGCCGAATTCACCGTCCCGCACCCCGTTTCTTTAGAAACGACCACCATTACGGTGCAGAAGGATAAGGCGCAGAATGTGGCTATCAATGGTGGTTGGGGGGACTATACCGTAACCGTTTTAGATAAATCGGTATGTACTGCAGAACTGAAGCAAGATGGCGATAGCTATTATATACAAATAGTTGGCAAGAAAGAAGGTGGTTCTACATCTGTCACTCTTGAAGACTTGCGTTCGCAAAAAACGACAGCTATCCTCGTTATGGTTTCTGAACAGCAAGCGACCGCAAGTTCTTGCCCCGACAACCATCACCCGCATATGATTGACCTCGGCCTGCCGAGCGGCACCAAGTGGGCGTGCTGCAACGTGGGGGCACAGAAGCCTGAGGACTATGGTGGCTATTATGCTTGGGGAGAGACTATGGAGAAGAGCACCTACAACTGGAGCACCTACATCCATTGCGACGGCTCGTCTTCCACTTGCCATGACATTGGCAAGGACATCGCCGGCACCCAGTACGACGCTGCCACGGCGAACTGGGGCAGTTCGTGGGTGATGCCTAATAAAGATCAGTTGAATGAACTAGTAGATAACTGCACATCGGAGTGGACTACTGAGAACGGCATAAATGGTCGCAGGTTCACGGGTCCTAATGGTGCCTCCGTATTTCTTCCCGCCGCGGGCGGCTTTTATGATGCCGAAGTGTCCGACGCAGGCTATGGAGGCTATTACTGGTCTTCAACTCTCGACGAGTCAGGTACGAACTATGCTTGGAACTTCCGCTACCGCAGTGATTACGTGGGTACGTACCACAACACCCGTTTCAACGGTCGGACCGTGCGCCCCGTAGGGTCGTGGGGACAGGAGCTTGACCCAAACTAGGGTCAAGCTCCT
>JAFRPY010000063.1 GCA_017428925.1 Prevotella sp.
GGCAAGGGAGAAAGCAGCAAGCATCGCAAAGGCAAGTCTCCAAATCTTCATTGTTTTCATTTCGATATTTGTTGTTAATGTTCCTGTTTATATAAACGCGAATTGTCGGAAAATCCTGCATCGTCGGGCGTTAAATATTCTTAATCGATATTCTATTCTTTGAAGTGGGCAGCGTCGGCACTGAGGCCGACGACTGCCCGCCTGTCGAGAGAGATTTTATAGTCGGTTACGCTCGCTCTGTCCGGCATGGCTGCCTTTGTAGCGGCTCTTGGTGGCGTTGAATTTCCATGAGAGGTTGATGCCGATGCGGCGGGTATCGCGATACTCCCTGAACTGGGTACGGACATTGATACCTCCGTAAGCCGTCATCTCGGTATAACGGGTGTGGAGGATGTCGTTGGCAATAATGGCTACGCTAAGGCTCTTGTCTTTGAGGAACTGGCGACTTAGTCGCAGATTGATATCGCCTAAGGCTTTGCGCTGCGAGCAGCCTGTTTCGTGAGCCGGTTTAATATAACCCTGAATGTTCAGAAGCCAGTCTTTCGGAAACGAGAATGTATTGTCGAGGGTGAACTCGCTAATCATACCGTTCCAAGTATGGGTGATGCCCATCGCCTCATAGTCTATATTGTTGTAGAAGAACCTCGCCGTGTAATCCATTTGCCAGATGCCAATCTTGGGCGTGAAATTTAGTATAATGCCGTAGTCTTGCATCTTGGGTATGTTACGGTAGTCCATGATGACTACGCCTGGGTGGTTCACATCGTCGTAGGCTGTCTGGAACGAAGTCACAACATTGTGCATATACTTGTAGTAGGGCTGGATGTAAAGCCACTTCCACTGCGAGGTCCACGACAGACTGTGTGTTGTCTGTGGCTGGAGATAAGCATTACCTGTACTGTACTCGTATTTGCTGCGATAGTGGATGGCTGTGCTGAGTATTGAATAAGGCGGATTGTTGCGGGTACACTGATAACTGAAGGTGTGCGTCCATTGCTTCGTGCGGTAGGTCAGCGAGAGGCGAGGGATAAGCACATGGTAATCTGGGCTCTGCTCGGCATCTTTACGGCCATTGGTTTCGTAGTCATTGTGCTCGTTCTGCCAGCGCAATCCAGCATTAAGACTGAACTTCTTCATTTGCAGGGCATAGTTGGCGAACAGTGACCACGTCAAGGCCTGTTGATGTACGCTGTTGTCGGCAGAGAAACCGCTCTGGGTAAAGTCGCTTTTGCGGTCCACTCCTGACACTTCCTCGCCGAAGGTCAGGAAGCCTGTGGGGATGGGAGCAGTAACGACGAGTTTTTCTGCCAGCAGGTTGTTCTTGGTCAGCGTCTTGCTGCAGACTCCCTTCTCGCCAACGGTGCCACCTTCCATTTCACTTTCGGAATGTCCGCCGTAGTAGTCGGCACTGAAGTCCAGTTTCCACTTGCCGATTTCGCCGATGTAGTAGGCATTCACGGCATGCTCCATCCGGGGCTTTAGTGAGGTGACCGTCTTGTTGGTCTCCGCTTCATGGAAATGGCTGTCACGCCACACCTCCTCGTCGGTCTCTTGACTACCTGTCGCATCGGTGATATAGTTGTTGGCGGTGTAGGTCAGTCCGAGAGAATGTTTCTCGGATATCTCCCAGTTCCAGCCGAGGTCGGCAAAATAGTAGTTGTAGCGGTTGAGATAGGTAGCATCTTTCTTGAAGTCCCACGTACTAGAGGCCAGTAGTTGGTCAGCGGCAGTGGCGGTGATGTATTGGTTGTTGCTCGTCAGAAACCCTCGGGCAAAGAAGTCCATGCCATTGCGGGTGCGATAGTTCAGGGCTGCATTGCCATTGGCATAGTATTCCTTGCCTTGGCGGTAGGCAGTGGAGAAGTTGCCGCTCCAGCCCTCGCCCGTCTTGCGGATGGTCTTGAGGCGGATGACGGAGGTGACTTCTGCTCCATACTCTACGCCTGGGTTTGTAATTATCTCAGCTGACAGGATCTCGTCGGCACGGAGGCGATTCAACTCATCCTCATTGCGCACCTTTTTATTGTTGATATAGACTTCTGGTTTGCCGTGACCTGCAATCTCGCCATTGCTCATCATCAATGGCAGGTGAGTGAGCATATCCGTAACAGAGCCGAACTGCTCCAACGGTGTACCCTGAACGGTAACCTGAAGTCCTCTTTCTGTTGGTGTGTAGAGCAGCCGATGGCCTTTCACCGTCACGTTCTTCAATGTATAGGTATCAGGCTTGATTCTGATTTCGCCGATTTCCGTGGTCTCGCATAGTTTATATACGGTCTTATAGCCTACGAATGAAACGCGGGCGAGGACGGGCCGTTGCTCACATGGAATAACAAAGAGGCCGCTTTCGTTCGATACGCCACCCGTAATCAGCGTAGAGTCCTTGGGAGAGAGGAGGGCGATGTTGGCGTATGCTACTGGCTGGCCGTCGGTGTCAATAATGGTGCCCTTGTATCGGGGGGCGGATTTCTGTGGGCATTCCACGATGATTTCCTGTTGGCTGGGATTTGCAATTCCCGGCTCAATAGTCATGCGGATGGGATAGAAACCTATCATCTGGCGGATGGCTTCGGGAATGGTCTTATGATGTACTGATGTCGTGATGCGGAAGTCCTCCAACTCGTTGTAGAGGAAACTGATGGTGTATTCTTCGCTTTGCTCATTCAACTGGCGAAGAGCCTCGCTGAGCGACACATTATTATATTTGCGTGTAATACGCTGAGCTGTTGCCGCCATGAATAGCATACAGCAGATGAAAGTAAAAATGATTCTTCTCATGGCTTATTCCACTACTATTTTGTTGTCCTTCAGTTCTATGGTGATGCTCTCGAAGAG
>JAFRPY010000009.1 GCA_017428925.1 Prevotella sp.
CCATCGGGGAATCTTGATACCCTTAATTGTGAAATGGGTGTCTGGATGCACATCCGTAATCTTACCTAACTTGTCAAAACCAGTAGTCTCCACCACGCCTGTACCCGCATTGATGCCTGCAACAATGCTACCGGTTGCTGCTGAACTGATAAAATGCCCACCCACACCGATACGGACGTAAGGATACCATAGACGGATGTCGCCATCTCCCAGATTGATGGTGAGCATCCGAACACTGTTGACACTGGCAGGATGAAGCATAGCCATTTCCTCGCCTTGCTCAATCAGTTCCTCCACCAGTACACCCTTTTCGGTGCCACTATTCCAATGGCCGTTTTCGGTCTCTATTTCTATAAACAACTGGTCGAAGAGCGTGTGGAGATTTGCGTTTTCAACATCCACTTTGCGGACTCCCAACGACAGACCGAGACCGACAGGCTTGACGACGAATGTGGGGTGACGCTGGCAGAATGCCTCGAAGGCAGGGAAGTCCTGCTCGCTTTCGAGCAGCAGCACCTCGCGCCGGTAGGCGTCCTTAAGCAACAGGTAGGCATGCCACTTGTTGCGGAGCAGGTGCATGTCCTCTTTCTTGTTCAGATAATCGATGTATTTGAAGCGGTTTCTGCAGGTGATATACCGGCACTTCTTGTCGTGGGAGGCTCCTAACTGCTCGTGTGAGAACTCTTCGGGTGTATCGATACCATATTGCCAGTAGTCATAAGTAGCAATGGCAAAGATGTCCTCTATGCTTCTGCCGCCTGCTATGTCGGGTCTGGTTTTGGCACGTGCTTCCAACTTCTGCTTGATGTTTTGGATAATCCACGGATTGTAGATTTCTGGATAAGCCTCTACTATCTCACGGCCTGTACGGATCTGATAGGCCTCGTCTTCACTTGCGTACAGTTTCATAAATTCGTTTTTCTATTTGCAGAACAGGTTGTCAAATTCACGGACTTTCTCTATAATGAGTTCCAAGTCATTATCGGTAATGGACTGATGAATTGGTAGGTTCAGTGTGTGGTCCGCGGCATAATCTGCATTCGGGAAATCACCAGTCACACCATAACCAGACACACGGTGTAGGGGATAATATCTATAGGTCGTATAGATACCATTCTCACGCAGGAATCTCGCAAGCTGGTCTCGTTTGCCATTCTTAATCTGAATGTGATAGAAGTAGTAAGAAGTCTCTACATAGTCTGGTAGTGCTGGTGGCAAATCTATCCATGAAAATGGCTTGAGATGCTCGTTGTAGTATTGATGTATCTCAGCACGCCTTTTCATATAGGCAGGTAGTTTCTTCAGCTGTTCCAATGCCATGGCAGCTGTTATGTCGTTCATAATGGCACGATGGCCAAAACTAGATATATCGAACTCCCACCATTTCTGAGCCACGCTGTTCGCATAGCCGCTCTTGGTCTCAAGGCCGAAATAGAGCCAGCGGTCTGCCTTCTTGCGAAGTTCCGGTGTGTTGAAATGCAGCATGGCTCCATCTCCACAGACCAGGATCTTCATGGCATCAAACGACCACATACCCATGTCACCGAAAGTACCGACAGCTTTCCCCTTGTAGAAAGAACAAACGCCAGCATTGGCATCTTCGATGACTTTAATATCATGTTTCTTGCAAAGCGCCATGATTTCATCCATTTCACAAGGTATGCCTCCATAGTGCAGAAGCAGAAGGGCTTTTGTCTTGGGCGTAATGACCTTTTCAATATCTTCGGCACGGGCATTCAGCGTGTGAGGGTCCACATCGCAGAGCATCATCTTGGCACCATGAGCACAAATGGCATTGCCGGCTCCAATAAAACTGATGGTAGGGAGAATGACTTCGTCACCGGGGTTTATATCCAAAAGATGCATGGAGGAGAACAATCCCTCGCTGCAGCAGGTAGTCGTCAGAACCAGGTCTTTTGAAGATTTAATATGCTCGGCATACTTCTCTTCAAATTCTGCCACTCGTTTACCTTTCCCAAGCCAGTTTGACTCAAAGACTTTTTCGAGAGCATCAAGCTCCTCTTTTCCTAATGAAGGCTGATAAACATTAATCATTGTCTTTCTTGTTTAATAGATTCATACGAAATGATAACGGTCCAACATGTCATGCAACTCATCGCGCGAACAGTACATCATTGCGTCGATGATGCTCAGGTCAGCTACGAACTCGTCACAGCGTTGCTTATAGCGGATGTCATCGTTACGACGTATAAAGTGGAGGTCGATGCCCATCTCTCCGAAAGCTTCCTTGGCATAGAATTTCGTTCCGGTGATGGAGTTGATATAATCCGTACAACCGCAATGCAAACATGTACGACGGATAACTTCTGGGGCCTTGCAATCCCATCGGGCTGACACTTCCGAGAGCAACCTGATTTCTGTCGTGATGCCCAGATATTCGGCCACGGTCCTCAGTTGCCTTACGAGATAACGAGTCAAATCTGTTTCTTCGTCCATGATGATAGGCCTGATGATTTCCATCGCCTCGTTGTAATATGGCGCTTTGCTGTAGTAGTACTCCAACACCCGGCACATTTTGTCTGCCCGTTTAAGGTTGACCACACGTTTCGTTTCACAGATGTAACGATCTACGGAAGCATGGCTGACTTCGATGCCGAAGTCCAGCGGTTGGCATCCTTGACCTAAGATACGGTTGTGGTGTATCCAGCCGTTTTTGATATAGTGAGCATTGTCGCCAACAAAAAACAAATCAGCGGCATGGATGACTTGCCAATAGCCGATGTACGGAAAGAAGTACGGTTGCCAAATGGCAATACATTTTTTTCCTTCAATCATAACACAAAACAGATTTTTTTTAATACTTCATCGTCACTATGAATGACGCACATCTTGCGGTCGTCCACCTTGTTGGTCACGGGGGCGCTGCTGGTGCGGAACACGCCGCTGTCAAAATAGCGGTCGTCCATACACAGCATCATGCCGCACACATACTCATCGTAGTGTTTGCCCATTCCCGAGCAAAGCTCGCCTACCCGTAGCCTTTCCCATTCGCAGGGATAGGTGCGCTGGTGGATGAAGGGCTGCAGAATGTAATCTGGATTGAACATTGAACATTGAACATTGAACATTGTTTTCCTCCACGTTTTCTCATCGGTCATCACGCCGGCATACAGCCCTTCACTCTTGCCTAAGTCGTAGGGCTTCAAAATGTATTTATCCTTATGTGTCAGGGCATCCTGCCATATCTCTGGGTGGCTATTATATAAATAGGTGGGAATGGTATGCTCACGCAAGAAGTCCCTCTCTTCCTGCGTGAGGCACTGCCGGGTGAACTCATCGACGAAGATGAGACTGAGGAAACGCTTGTCGTGAGCGAGGAAGATGGTGCGGAAGTCGTTAAGCATCCGCGCATCTATCATGGCTTGCAGCGTCTCCATGCGGAACGACAGCAGGTCTTGCTGATTGAGTGCGCTGAACACTACGGCATCGTGGCTCCACTGGTCAATATTCGCTTCCACCTCGTCGGCCTCATAGATGGTCACCTCATGGCCATAGTACTCATAGAACTTTGTGTAGAAGGCACTTTCGCTACCCCGGTCGCCGCTCTTCAGCACAAAGACAGGACTATTTGCGGGGATGGCGTCGCGCATGTAGGTCAGCAGTTCGTCGTAGCGGTTCACCCAAGATGCGCCGGGATGCTCAGCCATAAACTGCTCAGCCTTGACCACCGATGGATAGTTGGCCCAAATGCCGTGCCCGAAGAAGCGGCTGGTGATTTCCACCAGCAGTAGCCGTCCGTCCTCGCTGATGAGATAGTCGGGGCGGTAGGCTCCTGCCCGGAAGGGGTAGCGGCTTTGGCGGTCCAACACCTCCATCACCTTGTCGTCTAAGGGCATGTACCGTGGCACCCACTCGCGGTAGTGCTCTGCCATATAGACGATACACTTATAGAGCAGGGCCTGCATGCGCCGCAACTCGTCGCGCCGCTCCGATGTAATCAGCATCGGGCGGTCGTGATACCACTGGTGGTAGTAGGCTAACTTAGCCTCGTCACAGAAAGCCTCAAAAGCCTCACCCCCAACCCCTCTCCGATTGGAGAGGGGAGTGATTACTTTTGTAATCTGATTATTCATTGTGTTTAACGGAAGTATTTATTCGCAAGTCTATTTACTCCCCTCTCCTTGGGAGAGGGGTTGGGGGTGAGGCTCCCAAAGTTTCGACTGGTAGCCTAAGCACTGAAAGCCGTTGCGGTTGATGATGGGGATGATACTGGTGGGCACCTTCAGCTGGTTGCGCACCCAGAAGCAGATGCTCGTTGACATGCCGATAGTGTCGGTGTATTTCATCAGTCGCTGTATGTTCTCTATCGAGAGCGCACGGTTGGGGGCGGTGCGTCCGCGCTGCTTGCGGTGGTCGGCGTTCTTCGGACTGATATAGTCCATGTAGAGGTCGCGCTCCATCGTTTTGTCGAAGTAGCCCAGCCATTGCCCTAACTGCGCCAGGTTCTCCATACAGGCAGTAAGGAACTCGGGCTTGTAGTTCACGATGCCGGCATCGTGGAGCATGTCGAAGAACTCCTTGATGTGTTCGTCAGTGAGGTAGGGCACGAAGATGGGCTGCACCAGTGCCGAGTTGGCCTGTATGCCGCGCTCCTGGCACATTTTTACTGCGGCCAGTCGCTCCTCGATAGGAGCAGCGTAGGGCTCCAGCAGGTCGCGGAAGGACTTGGGCATGATGCTCACCGAGGTGTTGAACTGCATCTTGTCCTTCAGCTGCTCGAAAAGGTCGAGGATGGTCTCACCCTCGTTCTCCACTAAGAGGTGCTTCGTGCCGGCCTTCGAGGCAATGAAGAGGCGGGCATTGGAGTTGGGGTACTTCTTGAAGTGAGCAATAAACTCACGCAGGATACGGTGGGCAATGCCGGTGTAGAGCGTAGGCTCCTGAAGGGCCTCGGTCTTGGGGGTGAAGTAATAGTAGTGGTTCCAGTTCTTGCCGCGGCTCAGAGCCACAATCTGCCGCTCTATCTCCTTCTTCTTCTCCGGTGCTTCTACGATGGCTTTGGCCAGTTCCTGCAGCAGGCGGCTGCGCTCCTGGATGTCCTCCTTGGTCACAGCGTTGGGCTGCATTCCCGACGTACCGTCGCCTACCCGTAGCCTTTCGCTGCAAGCGCCGTTCATCTCTTCCAACAGCTTGCGCACATAGAGGTGGTAGTTCTCGTAGGCTATCAGCTTCTGTTCGTGTACGCCGTCGGTCACCAAGCAGTACTGGCAGCCTACGTGACAGCCCTTGATGGGGTTCACCTCGAAGGTCAGCGTCGGGCAGCGGCCGGTGTAGTTATGGATTTCGGTCTCCACGGTGTCGGGGTCGCAGTCCTCTAAGTAGAGCACCGACTTGGGGATGACAGTGTGTTCCTCCAAGCGTTTCATAAACAGTTTCGACCCGCGGATAAGTCCTTGCAGGGTTTCCTCCGAGGGTTCAATGGTGACGCCGAGTTGCTTTAGGTACTCAGCATCAACAATCTGGGGCTTGAAGTCTTTCAGATTGTAAGCGTCAGTCTCATGCTCGTAGAGATTGCGCATTTCAATGGGTTGTTTCATCTTGATGTTTATTATACTTTTCAATATTTGAGCCGATTTTGGTAGCTTCTTTTTTTTTACTCTCTACTTTCAATAGGCTTTTTCGTCTCTCTTAAAGATAGTCTTGACAGTCATCCAGATGATACGCAGGTCGAGCCACAGGCTCCAGTGCTGGATGTACCAGATGTCGCGCTCCACACGACCTTCCATCTGCCACAGTTCACGGGTCTCGCCACGGAAGCCCGTCACCTGTGCCCAGCCGGTGACGCCAGGCTTGACGAAATGGCGTACCATATACTTTTGGATGAGCTTATCGTACTGCTCAGTATGAGCCAGCATGTGAGGTCGTGGCCCCACAATACTCATATCGCCTATAAGGACGTTCCAGAATTGCGGCAGCTCATCGATGTTGGTCTTACGCATGAAATCACCGAACGGGAACTTGCGAGGATCGTCCTCAGTGGCTTGCAGACGGTCGGCATCACTATTTACATGCATGGAACGGAACTTGTAGCAATAGAAATCGCGCCCGTTGAGACCGGTGCGGAGCTGGCGGAAAAATACAGGTCCTGGACTTTGCCGTTTTATCACCATCACAATGAACGGCAGCAGCAGGACCGTAGGCAGCAGGAAGATGACGGAGAGGAAAATATCGGACAAACGCTTGAAAAACCTGTTCAACGGTTCTTCCAGCGGACTGGTATATGTGGTCATAACCCCGATGTCATCAATGAGGATGGGCTGTAGGTTCAGCTTCTCTTCTGCCGTCGGCAGATAATAGAACTTGGCCATGCGGTGGTCGCACAGACAGACTGTCTGTTCAATCAGTTCACGCTCGCTACGAGGTACGCACAGATAGACCTCGTCGCCCAACTTCAGGCTCTCCGGTCGTGACAGTAATGCTTTGAAATCGCTGATGCTGCCGTCGGGCGTCAGCTCCTCGATATCTCCGTAGATGTGGAGAAACCTGTAGCCGTATGTGGGGTTGCTCTTCAGTTTATGGTATAGGTTCAGCAATTCTTTGTCTGCGCCTATAAGAGTGACGTCACGTGTATTGTAGCCCGACTGCCTGAACTTCTTCACCAACCATCGCTCTACGAAGCGCAGCAGGATGATGAAGACAAGCGTGAGAAGACCCATGACAAACAGTTGCCAGCCCAGTCGGGACATGAAGTGAATGGCACGCAACAGCAGATAGGACAGCAAGGTTTGTGTCGCTACAAGCATCGTGCTGCGGCGCAGTATGTCGTTGGCACCCACCACACGCTCATGAATGACAGAGGGAAATAAATACTCGGCAACAATCAAGGCAAAGGTGCATATCATCCAGAAGGCCCCGCCCTTTTCTTCGTCCCAGCCTTCCGATTGGGGAATGGTGCCTACCACAAAGAAGAGCAGCGTCCATAGTACCACAAAGTCAACAGCGATAATAAGTCGCTGAATCAGCCTGTTGGTCAGATTGTTGTTCTTTATGCTTATATGCATTGATTACTCTTTATCAATAGGCCTTATAAAGGCTGTTGGTATATAAGCTGTTGAAATGAGTCCGACGTTTGACAAAGAGAGGACTACCCGCTGTTGTCCTGATACCCGGGCCACCCTTCCCTCAGTCCCTTTGAAGAGACCGTCAATGACCTTGACCGTCTCGCCCCCCTTGAAATGGCACTGCGACTCGGTGACAAACTTCAGATGCTCACTCTGGTTGCAGGTGGCAATGATGAAGTTCTCCATCTCCTTGCGGGAAACCGTCAACGGAGGATTCTTCCGGTCATCGTCCAACTCAAAATGATTATAATAATAGGTAAGAAAGGACAGGGCTGGTGTGTTCTTGACATACTCCTCAGCCTTGTCCTCGGTGGTATAGACGAAAAGAAGGTTCGGGATTAACGTCTCCAGAACCTTCTTTTGTTTACCGTTTACCGTCTTTTGAACATAGCGTTTGGCGATATATACAAACGTGCCATCTTCTACAATATAGTCCTTCGCCCGGTCTTCCCTGCCGTATGAGGCGCTGAACACATACCAACTTTTGTCTGGTGTAGGTACATAATTCACCGACACCCCTGTTTATGAGCTTTTGGCTTCGGGGATGGTATCAGGGGCTAATCGACCTTCGGTCGCTTCGATACTTCGAAGAACCCTGACACTTGGAGGATTTGCCTGGCCTCGTCCAGTTTCCACATTAGACAATGTGCTCATATCGGACCTTTAATGTGTTGGCTCGATGCTCGACACAAAAAAGCGTGGAACTGCTGTTGTCCATTCCACGTATCGAGGCTCTCGCATTGCCTATTAGAGTTGAACAGACAACGTCAGAGCCCACGCCGATATGAATATATCACCCCTCTACCGATGAACATAATATGCCCATATTTGGCAAAGGGGATGCGTATAAACACATCCCGAGGACATCTACCGTTGCTAAGTTCAAGACTCTAATGACTGTAATTTGCGAGATTACGATACGTCTTGAAACAAAGCGTCAAGTAAACGCCTTTCTATGTCATTCCCCGCTTCCCACCTCTGGCGGAATCGCCTTGCGGCTTTTCCGATGCTGCCCGCCTCGTTCGACTCCGTCCGAAGACTTCGCCTCTCTCAGCACGGCGTGAGCTGTTTTGTTTTCAAATAGTCGCTTAAAACGACAGTCATCCAACAGAGAATGCGGAAAATCGTTACAAAGGTAACAAAAAACTTTCAAATTCCGTCGATTTTAACAATTTTTTATTTTTTGCGTAAATAGTTGTCAAAAGTGACAAACCAGCGATAATCTAGCTTTGCCACGGCTTGCTGTTGTTGTGGTTCTTTGTCTTTCGCCAACTCAGTTGAATCTTTCGGTCAAGTGCAGCCAATTTGGACTTCAAACCTTTCAGTTCATCTTCTTTCTTCCACTGCTTATTTGCTATTTCCTTTAGGAGCGGAATGTCCTTTTCAAGAACGGCATTCTTTTCCTTGTACTGCTCGATAGTCTGCGGTATTCGCTCCAGTGAGTTGATGAAGTTTCGGGCAGCGGCTATAGGATCAGACAGGGCAATGAAGCCGTTGTTATACCTATACTTGTAGTTACCTTCCACGCAGAACTTGTTTTGGAACATACCCAGCCCGTCCTTGTCAAGCGGTTCGCTGCACATCAGGATGGGGAAGCCGTGAATCTCACCGACACGACGGTATTCGCCCTTGGTATTCTGTTCCTTGACAATCTTCTGGAGTTGCTTGCCAATGCTTTCTTCATCCGTAGGTTTGAAGCCGTCCAGTCGGATGGGATTAAGCAGATTACCCTCGCCGTCGAGTTTACGCTGAGCCTTATGCTTATCGAAGTCCTCCTGCAACTTGGCAATGAGTCCGTCATTACGCTCCATTTCCACCTGCCTGCTTTCCAGTTTCCACACGGATTCGTTACGGGCCTTGTTGAACGACTTGCGTTCACCCTCCAATGCAGTTATCTTTTTCTCCAACTTCGCCTTATCCAGCAGGTCTGTATTACCCGACAGGATTGCCATGTACTCCGAGAAGTTCATGCCCGACTTCTCATCCATTGCGCCCTCGTCGATGGTACGGGCACCGAGTGCACCGCTCTTCAACTGAGAGATAAACATCTGCTTGCAGTGAAGAAGATTAAACTTGTAACTATCGAGCGACTTTTCCACCGCATAGATGATGACATCCACCTTATTGTCGGCAAAGTGCTTGGCAACCTCATTCCTTGCACGTACCGCCCGACCGTTGCGCTGCTCCAAGTCGGACGGGCGCCAGGGTGTGTCCAAATGATGAATCGCTACTGCTCTTTTCTGGGCATTGACACCAGTTCCGAGCATGGACGTGGAGCCGAACAATACACGGACACAGCCCTCGTTCATGGCAGAGATGACCGCCTTACGTGCCTTCTCGTTCTTGCGCTCCTGTATGAAACGGATTTCATTAGCAGGGATGCCGTAGTCCTCCACCAGCTTACGCTTGATTTCAGAATACACCGACCAGCACTCATTACCCTGCCACGTTCCCAAATCCGAAAAGACAAACTGTGTTCCCTTCTGTGCATCGAAGCGACGGTAATAATCCGCAATCATTTTGGCACAGTGCGAAGCCTTGTTGTCAGGATGGTCTTCGTAATTCGGGCTTATCATGCGCATATCCAGCGCC
>JAFRPY010000090.1 GCA_017428925.1 Prevotella sp.
ACCGCATCTTCCTTCCTGATGCAGGATACATGGCTGGCCAATCCCTGAACAGTTCCAATGTGGGTGCGAGCTACCAGACAGCCAATCAGGCAGGCGACCGCAGTGCATATAACTGGACACTATCATGGCACAGGGATTATAATTCTTGTACGCGATATCTTGAAGGTAGCGGTGTGCATCCACCATTTGGCTGGGATATGGGAACCCTTCGTTATTATGGCCGTTCCGTCCGTCCTGTGGCAGCACCTAATGGAATGTCATCTGACGGTATAATCTACAATATCAGTACCGACAGTGCTTCTTGGAAACTCGGTGATACGGAGACGACGCTCTTTGGTACGCTGAGTAGCACCACACCGTTTAAGGACGAAGTGACGGTGGGCTTTGTCATTGGCGACAGCACAACCATCGACAAAGATCACTATCGGTTCATCCTGTCTAAGAAGACGAATTTGGGCGGTACATTCTTTGATAAACTCGATGTCTACGATAACATAGGCTACTATTACCGTGCCTTTGTCGACACTGGCGACACTGTTTTCTACGGCAAGGCTCGCCACTATGGCTATGAGATGGTTGACCTTGGCCTGTCAGTGAAGTGGGCGAATATGAACATCGGTGCCGACCAACCCAGCGACTACGGCAACTATTATGCTTGGGGCGAGACGGAAACGAAGAATGATTACTCTTCCTCGACCTATTTGTACAGGACCAACCAGAACCTTGGTGAAGACATGGATATAGCCGGAACCGACCAGGATGTGGCCCACGTGAAGATGGGCAATGCCTGGCGCATGCCTAACTACTCGGAAATGAAGGAGCTTAGAGACAGCTGTACTTGGGTGCGCACGTCGTTGGACAATGTCAGCGGCTATCGTGTGACGAGCAACCGTAAGGGGTACACCGACAAGAGTATCTTCCTGCCTGCTGCGGGGTATGTTAAGGAAAGTAGTCATGATAATGTTAATCTTGGCGGCAGTTATTGGACTTCCTCCCAAGGTGGTAATAGCAGTGTATTTGCATGGACTTTATCTTGGCATCCTGATTATAACTCAGGTCAGTTGTATTATAATGGCAGCAACGTTCATCCACCATTTGGCTGGGATGTGGCGACCGTTCGCTATTATGGACGACCTGTCCGTGCCGTTGCGGTGCCTAACATCCCGACACAAGACGGTTTGGTGGTCAACATTGCCACAGACAGCGTTAAATGGAATTTGAACGATACGCAAGCGGTGCTTTATGGAACACTCAGCAGCATGACACCTCTGACGAAGAGTATTACACGGGGATTCATCGTTGGTAAGAACGATTCCATCGTGAAGGGAAGTCCTGCCGTATTGTATGATCTTCATCACGACACCGACATGGCTGGTGCATATAGCGAAGCCATTGTTGTTCATGATAATTTCGGCTATTGGTTCCGCGCATATGTTGATACCGGCGACACCATCTTCTACGGCAAGGCCCGCCATTACGGACTTGAGATTGTTGACCTTGGACTTCCGTCGGGTACGAGGTGGGCCAATATGAACGTTGGTGCCAGCAGTCCGGAAGAATACGGCGACTATTACGCATGGGGTGAGACGGCTACGAAGAATGACTACTCAGAGACGACTTACCAGTTCAGTCCGACGAACCTAAACATTGGTGAGAACTACAACATAATGGGCACTGAGTTAGATGCAGCCCACGTCAATATGGGCAATGCATGGCAAATGCCAAGCAGAGTGCAAATAGAAGAATTGCGTGACTACTGTACATGGACTTGGACATCAGTGAACAACGTCAGTGGATTCCGTGTTACAGGACCTAATAAAAACAGCATTTTCCTGCCTGCTTCGGGGTTGATGATAGGCACTAATCGGTCATATGATTCCACTGACACAAACAATTCAAACCATGGCGGAAGTTACCAAAGCGGTACTATAGGAGATGATACCAGTATTTATAACTGGACTTTGTCGTGGCGTTATGGCTACAGTTCTTCTACAAGATATGTTAATGGAGGTAATGTCCATCCACCTTTTGGATGGGATGTAGCCACTGTCCGCTATTACGGCAGGACAATACGTGCCGTATTTGTCTCGAACACAAATGCCAAAGATGGAACAATCATGAACATTGAGACGCTCAGGGGCACATGGAACCTGAATGACTCGGAGGCGACAATCTATGGAAAGTGGAGCAGTACCACTGCTGTGAATGAGTCGGGTGTCAATGTAGGCTTCATTGTGGGCGATAGTGCCAATATCGTCATGGGCAACGACCGGGCCGACCTGCGCTTTACCCGACATAGCACGCAGAACGAGGGATTCCAGACTACATTGCCCATAAGTGGTAATATGGGTTACTGGTATCGTGCATATTTGGAATATGGTGACACCGTCGTCTACGGTACCGCTTATCATGTGGGTTGGGAGAAGGTAGACCTGGGACTTCCGTCGGGTACTCTTTGGGCGAATATGAACGTTGGTGCCTCAAAGCCCGAGGACTATGGCAACTATTATGCATGGGGCGAAGTGGCTGTAAAGGAGACTTATACCAGCGAAAATTACATGAATAGTGGTATAAACCTTGGATATAATGGTGATATTGCTGGAACGAACAACGATGCAGCCTATATTAATATGGGTAATAACTGGAAAATGCCGACCCAAGAGCAGATGGAAGAACTTCGTGACAAGTGTTCTTGGATATGGACTTGTGAGAACAGTGTAAATGGTTATCGTGTTGTCGGTCCAAATGGAAAATACATCTTCCTGCCATCTGTAGGTTATATGAGTGGCTCTACACTCTGTTCGCCTGGATACAGTTCAAATCGTGACGATCATGGTGCTTCCTATTGGAGTTCACAGTGTAATACTGGTAATACGTCTTATGGATGGAGTCTGTCGTGGCGTTATGGCTACAGTTCTTCTACAAGATATGTTAATGGAGGTAATGTCCATCCACCTTTTGGATGGGATGTAGCCACCGTTCGTTACTTTGGCCGCTCCGTGCGCGCCGTAGCCCGCTAATGTCGGAATCATAAAACAGCAAGAAGAAATGGAATATATGTCACAAGAGGGCTACGACAAACTCGTGGCCGAACTTCACCAGCTGGAGAGCGTGGAACTGCCGCAGGTGAGAGAGGCTATCGCCGAGGCTCGCGACAAAGGCGACCTCAGCGAAAACTTCGAATATCATGCTGCCAAGCGTGAACAGTCGCGACTGCTCGGCCGAATCAGTTTCATGCAGAAGGTTCTGGCCCATGCAAGGGTGGTCGACACGAAGCGGTTGAGTGCAGACACTGTGCAGTTGCTTTGTAAGGTGGAGATGACCAATCTGGCAACAGACCGCCGTATGACTTATACCATAGCCAGCCCCCATGAAGCAAATATCCGTGAAGGGAAGATTTCCATCAAGTCACCCATCGCTCAGGCTTTGCTTAACCGGAAAGTAGGCGACGTCGTGGAAGTTCGCGTGCCTGCCGGAATGATGAAGCTCCGCATCGAGAATATTGAACTGAGTGTAGGTTGATGATGATAGATATCAAGAATATACGTGTCATAGCCTTTGATGCCGACGACACCCTGTGGGACTGCCAGTCGCATTTCGATCATGTGGAGCAGCATCTCTACAGTCTTATTGCTCCCTATTGCGATGACCCGAAGGCGGAACTCTTCAAGACCGAGAGTGGCAATATGGCTGATTTGGGCTATGGCTGCAAGGCGTTTACCATCTCGGTGATTGAGACAGCCCTTCGCGTTGGTGGCGAGAAGATTCCTGCTTCTGAACTTTCGGTGCTGCTTGCCCACAGCAAACAGTTGCTGCAACTGCCTGCCACACCGCTTCCTGAAGTAGAGTCTACGCTTCGTCATCTGTCAGAAAGCCGCTATCGTCTGGCCGTTTTCACCAAGGGCGAGTTGCAAGACCAGGAGAACAAACTGAAGCGTTCGGGGCTTGACGGTTATTTCTCGCATGTTGAAATCACGTCGGACAAAAGCGAGCAGGAATTCCGTCAGCTATGCAGTCATCTGGGCATCCTTCCTGCAGAACTGTTGATGGTGGGCAATTCGTTTAAGAGTGACATTGCTCCTGCTCTCCGCATCGGAGCCTCTGCTGTCCATATTCCTTTCCACGTGCAGTGGCAACTGGAGCACAGCGAGGAGTTCGATCATGAATGCCTGGTCAGAATCGAGCATTTCAGTCAGTTGCTCGACATTGTATAGCGATAACTATTCATTCATTTTCTTTTGTGCCTTGGTGTCTGCGATTCACCTTGTTTCAGTTTCAGTCCAGGGCGTTCCCATACTTGCCATTCGTCAATCTCCTTGAACATTCGTTTCAGGGCGGGTTTGTAGCGGTCGGGATAGACCATCGTGTAGACATACCATAGTTTGTAGTTCTGCACAAATTTTGAATAATAGCTATAGCCCTCGATGTAGTTCCCATTCTCGTATTGAGGACCAGAGAGAATGAAGTTGTCGTTGCCCAGTTTCTGATGGGTGGAATGTAGGGTTTTGGCCAGCGAATCCATCCCTTCCTTTAGGCTTTTTCCTTCATTGTAGATGGTGTAGCCCTCAATCACCACGGTCTCCCATTTGGTATTGAACCTGAAGCGCAACCGGCTACGGTCTTCCTTCAGCGAGTCAGGCACTTCGCTGAAAAACGAGGGAACGCCGATGGCGAAGCCATAGTCTTCACTTTTACATTCGTACATTTTCGCGTGGTTGATGTTATGCTCAAAGAGCTCGACATCGGTCCTTTCGGTTTCGCACGAGCCAATCCAGTCGATGTTTGCCGCCACAATCAGGACGGCGATGAAAATGAAGATGCCCTTTCTCATCGTTATTTGCTTTGCAGAATACCTGTATCTTGGTCTTGATGGTTCATGGTTCGCTGGATGTCACGATATTTCCGTCCCGAGGAGAAGTTCCACGAGACATTGAGTGTGATCATATTGCCGAAATCCCTGTTGTGCCTCGTCACCTCCTTATGGATGTAGCGGTTGAGCACTTCGGCCTTGTCGCTACGAGGATTTTCGCAGAAAGGATGCTGGGCATAGAGTGATAGCGTCAGGTTCTTCAGCCGATAAGATGCCGACAAGTACCAGTCTGCCGACTGATGCCCACGATGTTCACCCTCCATGAAATTCCATCCGCTGTCAAAGTAGGCGGCCAGCGTCCATTTTCCAAGATAGGCTTCCATGCTGGCCCCTCCAATGAAGGCTGTGTAAGTGTGGCGATAGTCGTCGGTAAAGTTGAAAAATCGGCTGACGGTTCCATAGACGGTGGCTGAAAAGTGTTCGGGCACGATGTCCCATCGGTTGTAGCTTTGTAGAAAGAAGAAACTGCACTTGTTGTCGGCATTGTCCTGCGTTTGATAGAATTGTCCGTCCTGGCGGCTGTATTTCTCCATATTACAATGAGCGTTCATCCGATAGTAACCCTGCAGTTGGCTGGTCAGTCGCGGAGTGGAATAAGTCAGGCGGAGGTCGTGCGACGTCACCCTGTTCGGACGGATGTCGGGATTGCCCACCAAGGTTTCCATGGCATTCTGCTTGATGCTGACATTACTGACAAGAGCAATTTGCGAAACGTGCTGCGACACCTCGAAGTCGTATTTCAGTTTCAGTCCCTTGGCTACCGGACAGGTCACAGTGAATTTGGGGCGGAATAGCCAGAAACGATAGTCGTGGCTGTCCTGCCGGTAGTAATAGTTGCTTACTCCCATGCCAGCCATATAGCCCAGTTGTCCGAGGTGCCCCTTCAGTTGTCCGAACAGGTAGATGTTCGACGAGTGGATGTCGTTCAATGCTTTGGTGTCGCCTGAATATTCGTTATGGATATACTTTTGTCCCGATTGCAGGCCCAAGGAAAGCATGAAAGGCTTCAATTTGTTCTCGTAGATTGCTTCGCTCCAGAGCGACCAAGTCTTGCCAGCCACCGCATACTCGTAGTGTCCTCCCTCGTTGTGCTCCGTATAAGTGTCGGTCTTGATATGAGTGCCTACGACATTTGCCGTCAGTGACTGATGGCGGGCGAAACGACGGTTGAAAAAGAGGTCGAGCACGGGCGATGAGGAACGTGACGAAGAATGGTCTTCAAAAATATTGTTGTTCGTCTGCATTTGAGAGTAATTCCGTTGAGGCTGGATATCTCGCCGAGCACTCAGCTTGGCCTGAAAAACATAGTTGGAGTCGCTTAGGTTATAGGTAATCTGTGTACGGTGGTTCAGGTTCTTGTTCTGACCGGCGACCAAATGTCGGTTTACGTGGTAAATGTCGCCCGACTCCAATTCGTAGGCGGTCTGCTCGTCGTATTGCATCCCCTTGAAGTTCCGGTAGTCGATGGTGTAGTTGACTCCGAGTTCGCTCTTGCCGCGGTTGGTTTTCACGAAGAAACTCTCGTCGCCGTTGACGGCAGTGAGCGTATTCGTCAGGTCTGTTCCCACAACGTAGCCACCCGTAGCTTTCTTCACGACGATGTTGACGACGTATGCAATTCCTTCACCATAGCGTACGCCAGGGTTGTCGATGTATTCGATGCGCTGCACGGCTTTCACGTCGAGTGCCATCAGGTCTTCCTGCGTGGCCACGATGTCGTTGATACGCACCTGTACGCCTCCTATGTTGGTCAGTGGCGTGATGGTGTGCATCGTAGGGTCTATGCGGAGATGGGGTAGTGCCATCTTGGCCAAAAGCGAATAGCCGTTCGTCGAGTTGTCCAGTTGCTGACGATTGGGGTATATCCATTGTCCGTCGGTGCGCTCAACGGTTCTTGACCCTTTTACGATTACCTCGTTCAGTTCCACCTCTTTCTGTGCGGTGGCAGGAAGCGTGGCCACCAGCAGGGTGAGCATAAAAAATCTCTTCATACTTTTTCGTGACTGTTTCTTGTCGCGGCAAAAGTATGAAGAGTATTTGTAATGGCCGAAAAATTTGCCTGACATTTGTCTGACAAATTGGAGGAGCCCACCCCCAACCCCTCCCGAAGGGAGGGGGACTTGACTCTGCCGCTCAGATAGCCTCCCCTTGGGGGAGGTTGGAGGGGCTCCCAATCCTCAACTCATAAGCCCTTCCTCTGTCGGATTCGATTTTCAGGTTGGAATGTTGCTCAACTACGGGCTTCAGTCTGCGGATGAGCGTGTAGAGCGTGTCGCTGGCATCGTCTTTCTTGGGCCACAGGGCATCACAGATTTCCGCCTTTGTCAGCACATGGTTGTCAGCGCGGAAGAACATTTCCATCAGTTGCCGCTGCATGGGTGTCAGACGGATTCGCTGCCCTTGCGCATCATAGAAATTCCCTTCGGATTCAGCATAGTTCATACCGCCATATTGTATGGTCTTGGGTGATAGGTTTTTGGTGTTTGGAGTTGGACGTTGGAAGGAAGAGTTACGATGTGTCGCCATCGGCGAGATGGAAGTAAAATGTATGACCGCCCATATCAGGGTGAGCATCCACATCACCATTGTCGGTCTTTGGTCTGACAGGCTAAAGATTGTGGCTTCCGAGCAGTGAGCGTATGCCTTGAACTGTTGCCCATGGGCGTCAACGGCCAGGGTGGCTTTTCCACGGAGTGCCGCAATCTGCAAATGACTGTTGAACGTGCGGATGGTGTCCTCATTGATGACGTCACTCTGCTGCTCTTCCATCGTCAGTGCCAACGCACGGTTCATGTCATCGGTTATCACCCGCTTTGTGGCCCGATAACTCCCCAGACTCGTCAGCCCCGATAAGACAATCAGTGCAAAGAGTATAATGACGGCGTGCTGCTGTTTCATTTCAGTTTGTTGAACTTACTGTTTTTCTCGATGGTCCAGTCCTTACGTTTTGAGATGAGGCAGTTCTTGCCCTTGAACATCTTGGCGGCCTCTTTGTCGCCCTTCAACTGCCACTGCAGCCAAGCCAGTGCAACAACTGTGAATTCGCCACCGTGAGGTTCACGATAGGTACCGCCGTGACCAACGGGGAAGTTGGTGGCGCAGGCAGGCACATGGCTGATGCGGTGGAAGTCGTCCATGCCATTTTCGTAGGCAATGTCGGTCTTACCGCCCAGGATGTAGATAACAGGAGTATGGATTTCGTTCAGCTTCTCCTTTGGTGGCATGGGCATTCCTCCCACGGCCTGCGAGGCGTTCTGCTGGTTGAAGAGTCCGCTGTTGCAGATCATCAGCGACGTGATGCGCGGGTCGGCGCAGTTGAAGAGCGTCTGCAGTCCGCCGCACGACATACCAGCCACACAGATGTTATTCACGTCAATCTTCTGATAGTAGGCCGACTGCGGGTTGGCATTCTGGGCAATTACCCAGTCAATGCTCTCTATCTGCTGCTGAGTGGTCGACATCGGGCCGCGATAAGGCTCGTCGTCCATGGGAATATAGCCCGTGGCCACGACGATGAAACCATGCGAGGCAATCTCGTTCAGGAACTTATAATGCTCCCAGGGCGAATTGGTGCAGGCACCGTTACCCCATACCAGCACGGGCAAGGAATTATTGGCGTCGAATTTCGTCAGATCCTGGGGCACAAAGACGGTGTGGGCAGTCAGACTGCTCTCCTCTTTCATCACAGCCTTGAAGGGGCCTGTTCCGCCATCTTCCACGATGCGCGACCTGCCTTGACGGGCCGTATTCAGGAAGTTCACCATCTTCTGCAGGTTCTCCTCGGCATACATTCCCATGCCATGACCACCCTCGGGCACGAACGTGGCTTCGGTCTCCACACCGGCAGCCTTCAGCAACTCAAAGAATTTCTTTCCCTGGCAGCAAGGCACCACATTGTCTTTCTCGCCATGGAAGATGATGACGGGCGGGTCGTTGCTGTCGATATACGTCACGGCACTCAGGCTCACGTACTTGTCGGGCTCCTGTGCGAGTTTCGAACCCAGCAGCACGTCCTCCGGGCTGTTGTCGCCCATTTGCATGTGCTCGCCGCAGTCCATTGCCGTCAGGTCAACCGGTCCCGACCAGTCGCAGGCTGCATTCACGCTGCTGCTCTCCTGCAGGTAGTCACCCACCGATCCCTCCAGGTCGATGTCCACCGTGCCCACCTTGGTCTGCTTCATGCCGCTGGTGGTGGCAGCCGTCGACGCCAGGTGGCCGCCCGAAGAGAAACCCGAGGTGGCGATAAACGAAGTGTCGAACTTATACCTCGCCGCCTCGCCACGAACGAAACGGATTACGGCACGGATGTCATGCAGCTGAGCTGGCCACTTGGCGTCCATGCTCGAACGGTGGTTGGGGCACACCACGGCATAGCCAGCATCCAGCAGTGCCTTGACGATGGTACCAAGGTCGGCCATGCCCTTGCTGTTGTTGCTGAACCACGCGCTGCCGTAGATGTGGATCACCACGGGATAACTTTCTTTCTCCTGCTTGGGCAGGTAGATGTCGCAGGTGTGAAACGCCTGGTTGTCGCCGGCATAGTTCACGTCCTTCCACTCTTGAGAGGTTTCCAGTTTCACTTGGGGCTTCTGAAAACCGCCGAAGCCCCCTGCCGGCTGTGCTTCCATACACAAGGTGCAACCGAGTAACAAAACTGATAATAAAGCCTTTTTCATTTTCATAAAATCTTTACCCTTAACTATTAACGAAATAATTCTCGGCAAAGTTAGTGCAAATGAGCGGAAAAACCAAAATATTTTTTGTTTTTTCCCGAATGCAGCCTAACTTCATGGCTCGAAGAGACATAAAGTTACGATTTAGTGAGCGAAAAACCAAATTTTATTTAAGTTTTTCCTTCAATTGTTGCAGTTCTTGATTAAAATTGTAGTAGCCGTTCAGGCGGAGATCATCGCGCACGCGGCGGCAGTCGGGGGTGATGGTCTCATAGTGGGGGATGCCGTTGAAGTGGAAGAGTTCCTGCATACGGCTAAAGTCGTTGTTGGTGATGCAGATGGTCACCTCGTCGGCCAGCCATTCCTTGACGTATTGATGATAGGCATCGCTGCCCTCGGCCGTACGTTCCCCGGCAATGAAAATCAGTTTCACATCGTCGCGCTTGGCAATCTCGGCACGCAGACTCTTGCTGCTCTGAATGGCAGCTTTGCATGGCCCGCAACCCATGCCCCAGAAATCAATGACGAGATAACGCCCAGGATATTTGGCACAAAGCGAGCGGATGAGCTCGGCAGAAGCGTTGTCGGCAGACAGCGGTGTGGAGAGTTCCGTCTGCGACATCTTGTAGGCATAGAACGCCTCCGCCTTCTGGTGGATGTAAGGATTAGAGAAGACACCGAGATAGAGAGGCATCATTCTGCTTGGTGTCTGAATGGTGGCTGCTCCCTCTTCGCGTTCGGCAACTGTCAACGTCGTGTCGGCAAGAATTTTGGGAATGGCAGTCTCATTGCTGCGCCAAATGTTGAACGAGCTGGTCATGTCCTTATAAATGCACATTTGTGCCATGAAGTTATCTCCTTCGCTGCCCATCAGTTCGCGGTAGGCCAAAATACCGTTCGAAAGTATCTTCTTATCGGTTTCCACGTTATTCTCATATCCGCCATTCTCGTCGAGAAGCCCTTCATACTGAAGACTCCTGACGGGCCTGGCATACTGAATGCGGTTGAGCGTGATGGGGTATTGGCTGCATGTCAGCAGCAGTGGGTTTTCGAAATCCACACGGTGCAGTGCTTGGTAGTTTTTCATCTGGCGTAGCCCCTGCCACTCCACGCTGTCGAGAATCACCTGATGATACCCACCGTCGCGCTCCTCATATTTCATGACGGCATCCTCATGATAGGAGGCATAGTTCATCACGGCGTAAGCAAAGTTCACCTGCAAATTGGCCAGTGCCAATTGCATCTCCTGTGGCGTGAAATGGCTGCGGCGACTCTCCATCTGCAAACGATAGAGCATATTCTGCCACGTGCGCTCCGTCACCTCGGGGACTTCGCTGAATTTGCCCTTGAACATGTGCAAGGGGTAAGCAATATCCCACAAATCCAGGCTCGACTTCAGCCACCGTTCCACATCCTTACTGCTGCCATTATTATAACAGCACTCATACCGGCCTTGCTCGTTGGGACGGATAGTGATGTCGATGGTCTCGCCGGGGCGGGCATAGAAGGGAATTTCGTTGAACCCCACCTTTGTCTCTCTGCAGAAGAATTTGTTGCAAACGGGATAACTGGCCTGGAACTTCTTTTCGAACGTGCCGTCGGCAGCAATGTCGAACACCAGTGTGGCAGCGTCCTTTTCGAACACGTCTTCATAGTAGCACTCCATCGACGTGAAGCCGAACTTCTCTGCATCATAGCCCTCTATGCGGCCACGGATGGTAATAGTGTCGGTCTTGAACCAGTCGGCTGGCACCTGATAGGGATTGGCATCAGACAACTGCTGTAGCGTCGGGGCCTTTATCTTATACCTCTTGTCGTGTATGCCCAGCAGCATGAAGGCACCCTTCACGTCGCCTTCTATGAAGTCGAACATCTGCACCCGTTTCGGCATCGGCTGGAAGTGCATCGTAAAGTCAATCGTTCCACTCTCTGGCGATTGCACCCACGTGTCGGTGGCCAGTCCTTCACACGAACGCAGCGGATATCGGTTGCCGTCCTCGTCCATCAGGTAACTCGAACTGACAAAGCGGAAATACTGTCCTTTCGGGTACGCCATCGTAAAGAGCACGGTGGTCGCCGTATCCCTCATGATTACTTGGCGCGCTTTCAGTTCGCCGTTTACATTCACGCAGGCCATAGCCTCCGGAGCCTTGATGGTTTTAAATGTCTTTGCGCTTCCTGCCACTGCGACGAGGGCGAGGAAAAGTGTAATGATAGTTTTATTCATGTTTGATTTGACTTTTCTGGCAACAAAGTTACGTCTTGATTTTTGTATCATGAAATTTAAAACCTGACATTTGTCTGACATTTCATTTCTTTAACCTGAATTCTTAGTTGTTAAGATGAGAAGCGCAAACGCATGGGACGCATCGCTGCGGCCCATGCTGCTTCCCGGGGATGACCTAAAAAATAAGAGTAGTTCGTGGTCGTTACAACTTCGACATATCGTTCAGATACTTTTCTATCTGGCTGGTGATGTACTTCTGTAGTTTCTCTGCGTTATTGGTAAATCTCGCTTCGCTATTTCTCAACTCGTTGATTATCTGGTTCTGCTCTCCGTATATTTTCAGAATCGTCTTATATAAATCCACAGACACATGAACGTCTTTCGCAATTTTTACAAGTTCCTTGATGTGCGAGTCAAGCTTCTTGTTCTTGTTGATAATCAGCTTATAGAGCATATCCACCCGGTCTCTGCTAGATAGGGTAGAGGGGGATTGCGATTCGTTCTTTATTTGCTGATAGTATTCATAGATCATCTCCATGTCGTCATTAATGGCGTTTTTTATGATTTCTCCCTTTTCCATCTGCTCTTGCGTCAAGGACTTTCTCCACTCATCAGCGGTTTCCAGGCTATCTATCTTTTCGAGGGGTGTAATCAGGCTCTTTCCAGAAAGCCGACCTACCCGTTGCTCATAGGCCACGTCATCGTCATAGTAGCCATTATGAACGGTTATATGATAGGTTTCACCTGGTACAAAGTCGAGGTCAATCCATGCGGAGCATAGCGAACCATCGGGGAAGATGCAGCGCAGACGGCCCACGCAGGGATGGTCGAGTTCGGTTTGCCATTCAAATCGCTTGTTCACAACGGGCACACAAGCCACGTATTCATTGTCGCCAAGGGCATTAAGAGCTTCGTGCGTGTTGGCAATGTAGATATTGTAGAGCGAGTCCTTGATGTTCTCGTCCACCCGTCCCTCAATCTTGAACATCCGCTTACTGCTCTCCACGTTCTTGGTATAGAGGTCTGGGCGCAGCGAGGAAATGCCATAGATGGTGCCTTTGGCTTCAACACCGAGATCGTCCGTCTCCCACACGATGGCGTAAACGTCGCGCAGCTGGGGGTTCTCCAGGTTCTTCGCTGCCAGATACCACATCTCCTGCGTCGGCTTCGTCCGGATAGGCAAGGTCGAGCTGCGCTGTCCGTCGGCAGAAACGACCTTTATGTCGAACTGCTGGGTGTTGCCGGGTAGTAGGTGCAGAATCTGATAGCTGAACGGTTCGTCGTCCATAAACACCCGGTCGATGGTCTTCAGTTCATCGACGAGGCAGCTGAAGCGTGTGATGCGTTCGGCCGACTCGATGAGGCCAGTGTTCGGATTCTTCAGAACGGAATAGGTTTGGCCCTTCCTCATGCCAAACTTGTCTCGAATGCCTCTGAGCAGACGGAACACGCGGAGCGGATACTGATACTCCTTGTTCATCTTGACGGTAAGGTCGTATTTCTCCTGTGTTTTAGACTTTGATTGTGCCAGTGTCGGCACGGCTGCATTGCTGACGATGAGCAGCATGATAATGATGCGTTTCATATTCTATCAATTCGTTGTTGTTAAATCACTGCTGTGCCATTTGTTCCAAGTTGTATTTCGCAATTTCCAGTTCCAATTGCACCCACTTCACGTAGGCATCGTCGGCCTGCTTCTTCAGGAGTGCGATTTCTTCCGGCGTGTAATGATAGTTCTCCGGGCGTGTAATGGGGATGTCGCGCTCAGTCAGCACGGCGGGCTGCTGTTCCGGCTGCGGGCAAGGCGCTACAGTGGTAACCGCTTCTGTCGATGGAAGTGAATCTTTCCTTTGAGCCGTTTCCCTTCTGAGTTTCTTCTTTGGCTTGCTTTTTGCAACTGCCACGGCCTTTGGCGCTTCCGTTATGTCTGCTTTCGGTAGCGGAGCATCCGCTTTGGTTTCTTTCTGAACCACGACTGGCTTGCGGGGCATCACCTCGTCGCGGTTTTCCCTTGACAGCATTAATGTCACGCCTATACCTATGATGACGAGCAGGAAAGCGGCAGCGGCCATCCATCGAATTCTCTTGGTTCTCCCCTCCCTTGGGGAGGGGGTGGGGGTGGGCTTTTTTAATCGCTTCATCAGCCGTTCGTTCAGACCGGCAGGCATCGGTGGCTGCTTCTGCTCACGGCGGCGGATGGCTTCGCGCAGGTTGTCGTCGCCTTGTAGCATGGTGTAGATATCGTTCTCGTTCATGGATGCATGGCTTTTATCATTTTGTAGAGTTTCTTGCGTATCCGGCTCAGTTGCGAGCCTACGGTAGAGGGGATGGAGCCAGTGACGTATGCAATGTCGGCGAGGCTCATGTTGTCGTAGTAGAACATGGTGATGACGGCCTGTTCGTGGGGAGGGAGCATCTCCAAGGCTTCTTCAAGTGCTTGGACGGTGTGGCTGTCGGTAGTTTCATCTTCAAGTGTTTCATCGAGGCTGTTGAGTCCCAGGTTATGCTCGTCCATATAGACGATGTCGGGTTGGCGGCGGCGCACGAAGTTGACTGACTCATTGTAGGCAATGCGGCAGAGCCATGTGGCGAGCGAAGCCTTCCGGCTATCGTAGCCGCCGATGCCTCGCAAGGCCTTGACAAACACATCCTGCCAGACTTCCTCGGCATCCTCCTGCCGCTCCACGATGCGGTGCACCAAACGGAATACGGCGGGGCCGTAGCCGTTCACTAACCGTTGGCAGGCGGTGCGGTCACCCTTTCGCAGTTGCCCGATGAACAGATCTGTCGTTTGTTCCATGATGCTCTTCTATCTATATATACACACAAGGCGGAAAAACATTGCATGATTCCGGAACTTTTTTCTTGTATCTTAGTTACCCCAAGAACTCAAAGTTGTTATTTCAAAGAGACATTGCGGATGATGAAGGCACCATGAACAATAGATTTCTTGTTTATAAAATATTTTTTTGTTTAGAATGATTATTTTGAATTATTTTTGTATCTTTGCCCTCGAGAACAAAAAGATTACGATCATGACGCAGATATTAGTAACATTAAACGAGGATGCGACAACGCTGCATGTACGCAAGGCCATTGAGTTGCTTCGCGGTGTAGCATCAACTACTGTGTTCAAGACCAAGGATGAGCCCGACAAAAAGACGCTCCGCCAGCAGGCATACGTGAAGAAGTCGCTCGAAAGAGCGTTTGACGAGATGAAGCAGGCTCGTCGTGAAGGTCGCAAACTAC
This sequence comes from Prevotella sp., assembly GCA_017428925.1. Lineage (GTDB taxonomy): Bacteria > Bacteroidota > Bacteroidia > Bacteroidales > Bacteroidaceae > Prevotella. Next base: position 15,020 of record JAFRPY010000090.1, read on the forward strand.
AGAGTGCTGACGATTTCATCAAGGAACTGGAAGCAGAAGAAGCCGTATGAAAGTTGAGATTGTCTTGGGTGATGAATTTAAGCGCCAGTTCAAACGCCTTGCCAAAAAGTATCCGTCGTTGAAAGATGATTTTATCACCTTCAAACAGGAACTGATAGAAAAACCCTTTCAAGGATCCGATTTGGGTAGTGGTACCCGGAAGGTGCGCATGGCCGTTGCTTCGAAAGGGAAAGGCAAGAGCGGAGGTGCTCGTGTTATCACATTCAATGTCATTCAGCACGAAGATGACTCTACAGAGATTACATTGCTTACAATTTATGACAAAGGCGAAATCTCCAGTGTGACAGATAAGTATATAAAATGGCTCGTCTCGCTTATCAGCGGATAATGTAAACAATCCACCATATACCATCCCTCTCCCCCTCGCTGGCGAGAGGGATGTTTCGTTTTGGCGATATGGTGTCAGTCGTTTCATTTACGTTCTTATTTCAGCGAAATGTTACGGATGACGAAAGCACCTTGAACGTCACCTTCTATGAAGTCGAAGGTTTCGGGAATGGTTTCGAACGGCTGGAAGGTCAGCGTGAAGTCACTGTAGTTTATTTCGCCTATGTAGTCTTCTTTGGCGGTAAAGGCATTGACTTCGGGATAGTTGTCAACGTCGAGTTTGATGCCGTCGGCTGCCGTTAGTTTGTATTTCTTGCCATTAGCCGTGAGATAGGAATCCTTGGCTATGCGGAACCAATAGCCTTTCTTCGTATAATTACGGAAACTGACCTTGGTGCCGTCTGCATTGGCTTCGACATGACGAACAACAAACCCTAAGTTTGAACTGTTATCCTGTTTGGGGCCATTGATGGCCTCGGCCATTCCAAAGAACCAGCCTATACCACCATAGCCTACAACTTTCCACAAAATGCGACCTTCTGGCGAGATCAATACATAATAAGGTATGGCGCCTTCATCGCAGTATCTACCATTGATGCTGCTTCCCATTTTGCCATCGCTCCAGTTCTTCCAAACGATACGCTTGCTGAACTCGTGCTTCTGCCACTGAGAGCGTGTATTCTGGTTGATGCCGACAATCTCCAACTTACCTTTCATTCTCTCATAGACCTCTCGCATCTCTGGCTCAGCCATCATGCAAGGGCCACAACCGATGCCCCAGAAGTCGAGCAATACGTATCGCCCATCAGAGAAGGCTTCCGACAAGCGATGCTTGCCGCCCTGTATATCGAAGAGTTCTGCATCGATGTATTTATCGCCCACCCGCAAGAGTTTTGGAGGATAGACATAGGCGTGTATCTCTGCCAATTGGTCTTCGAATCCTTTCGGTGCACGGGCAGCAAAAGACTTCTCCAGATTCTTAATCTGCTCCACGTATGGGAAGTCTTTCATGTTCTTCAGCATTCTGGCTATGTTGCTTAGTTTACTGATTGAGGCAGCATCCACAGGCAGCGAGGTTAGGATGTCCATCTCCTTCTTCATTAGCACCATGTTGATAGAGTCAAGCCTAACTCTGTCTCTGCTCTGTTCTATTTGGATGAATTCCATCATAACGTCGCGGCAATGCTCCGTCATACGGTTCAGCGTCTGCTGTTCGGGAACTGGGCTTTCCACTTTCCATAGTGGATAGAGACAATCAGTGCCTGTCAATTTCACCGTCACATCGGGTTTCAGCATGAGGGAGAAAGATAAATTGGGGCAACCTTCGCCAAAGCAACCGAGAGTACCCACAGTGAGTTCTTCTACAGGAATAGTCAGGGTAAAATGTCCTGCCTTAACAGAGTCTACAATATTCCCTAAATTGCCAGCACCAACAATTACCAGTGTGCCGTCTTTCAGTGCGGGTGAATAGCCAGTGATAGTTGCAGTCTTTGTTTGTGCCTGCCCAACCATTGCAACGAGGGCGAATAGTGCGGTGATGATAGTTTGCTTGTTCATTGTTCTAATAATATTTGATTCCGAGGATATAGTAATGAGGGCTTCGCTTGATAATGTCGGAGATACTGCCACAACAGCGGGTTACCTTATACTCTGCATCATACCAAAATGAAGCGTAATACACAAGTGGAATAAAAGTATCCTTTTCTAATGGCGATGTGGGTTCGAAAGGATCCGACCTATATGAGTAAACGTATTTATTTTCACTCTCCCAGTAGAGTTGCTTGAGTTTTAGACTCCAAGAAGATCGAAGCGTATTCTCCCAATTAAAATAGCATAGGGCTGTAGAATCGTTATCAGAAGGGAGAAAGCCATAAATCAGTTTGTCGCCATTTGCCTGGAAGTAATAAGGAAACAAGAGTCGTGGGGAATCTTCCACTTCTTTTCCATTTACAAATTCCCTGACGTTGAACGTTACATTCTTGCCTTTTATCGCACTAACATCAAAACTATATGCCTGATAGCCTTTTTGATTAAGCATCGGGATGTAGTCGTTGATAGTTGTCTCGTTCATTTTGATCTCTTGTGCCCAGCCCGTCATTGTGACGAGGGCGAGCAGTGCGGTAAAGATAGATTTCTTGTTCATTTCAGTGCTTTCTCTATTTCTTTCTTAATGGTGTCTAAGCCAGGGAAGCCGATGCTCTTGTAGGTCTGCTTGCCCTTGGTGTTATAGATGGCGTATGTGGGAATACCGGGAGCCTCGTACTTGTTGAGGATATAGTGGTATTGATCCTCCGTCAGGTAGTAGTGGTGACCGTCGATATCCTTAATCATTTCCTGCCAAGTGGTTGGAGGCGATGAGGGTGGGGTGATATAGACAAACTGGATGTTCTGGCCTTTCATTTCCTCTTTCATCGGTGCCATAGCCTTGTGGCCAGCACGACAGGGACCACACCATGTAGCCCAAATATCGATGAGCACAGCCTTGCCCTTATATTTGTCGAGGATAGTTTGTAGGATGTTTTCTGGAGCTATGTCATCATATTTTTTGAAGAACACGCTCTCATTGCTGGCCAATTCCTCGGCTATCTGCTGTTCCTCCTTCGCATAGACATAGGTATGAATCTCTGCCAGCATGTCTTCAAATCCTTTTGGCGCACGTGCGGCGACAGTCTTTTCCAGTTCTTTCAACTGTTCCATGTATGGGAAGTCTTTTCTTTCCTTTGCCGTTATCATTGCCCATTCGGATATATGCATTAGTGCACGGATTGTGGCTGCATCCACAGGCAGTGAGGGAAGGATGTCCATCTCCTTCTTCATTAACACCATGTTGATGGAGTCTATCTTATTCCAATCTCTGCTCTGTTCAACATTGATAAATTCCATGAAGACATCGCGGCAATACTCCGTTAGACGGTTCTGGGTCTGCTGTTCAGGTATCGGGCTCTCCACTTTCCATAAGGGGACGAAAAGGTCATTACCCGTTACTTTCACAGTTACATCAGGCTTCAGAAAAATGTTTATATACCGATTGGGGCAGCCTTCACCATAGAAAGAGAGGTTGCTCTCGGTGAATTCCTCAACGGGCAGGGTGTAGGCGAAATGTCCGCTTTGAACGGTATCTACAACAGTTCCCGAAGAACCAGTACCAGCAAGCACCAGCGTGCCGTTTTTCAGTGCGGGTGAATAACCTGTGACGGTTGCTGTCTTTGTCTGTGCCTGCCCTATCATACAGACGAGGACGAGCAGAGCGGTGGTAATTGTTTGCTTATTAGATAAAATCATAATTCTTAACTCTTACTCGCGCAGCGATACATCTTAATTCTAAATTCTTAACTCTTAACTCATATTATTCCACCATTACCCTCGGGAAATACTTGAACAGTTTCTGGTTGTCGCGCAGTTCCCTGATGCTGAGGTCTGCTTTTACTTCACCGCTCCAATCGGCAAAATTGGCCTTGAAGGGCTCACCCTCGGGAACGATATAGGTGATGGTTTCGAGATTAAGCGGCAGGGGTTCAAAGATGAGCACGACGGCAAAGTAGTCGCCCGAATAGCCTTGCACCCAGAATAGCGTGTCGTTGGGATAGTCTATCACGTCCTTGCACCTGTACTGGTGCCCCGACTTGTCGATGAGAATGGTGTTGCCGCCACGGCCGAAATACTCTCGGCGCCAGTTCATCTCGGTGGAAACGGCGACGTAGGTGGCCTCGGGTGTCAGCCACATCGCCATCGTCCCCTCGGGTATGGGCTTGATGAGGTGGGCATCCTTGTATTCAGACCATGTAAAAAAGTTGTCTTTATCGTAGTTCTTGGCCTCGGTGACGAGGGTTGGATGGTGGAACTCGGGCGCCTGGTCGTAGTAGTTTGCCACGCCGTGAAACACGAGACCTGATGGCTGGCGGTTCAGTTTCACGCTGTAGCCTCTTAACTGCCAGTTGGGTACGCCATAGATGGCAATATCGGTAGTGGTCTCGGGCAGTTTGGGAAAGAAAATCTTGAAGTCGAGCACCGTCCCCTTCTTGCCCTTGATGCCGAAGCGTTTGTAGTAGCAATCGGGTGCTGTGCGCCGCGCCCTGTAACTGATGCCCGTCTCCTTGTCGAGAATACATCCCTCTTCGTCAGTCAACCAAAAATTGTCCACTATGTCGGCAGGCATCGGGAAATAGCAATGCAGCACGGTCTCGCCATTCTCTTCGGTCAACTTCCAAGGCATGGGCATGTAGGGAACATCCTTTGAGGCGTTGACAAAATCGGTAAACAGTTCGTCGTCAAGTTTATCGACGGTAGGGACATTCTCAACCACCAGGCCGGAAGGCTCAAACCAGTCGTCTTTCTCGGTTCTGTTCCAACGTGCAACCGACTTCTTCTTGTCGATTGCAACCGAAGGCTTCGGCACCCAGTAACCGCTGCTTTTGGCCAGAGTTACCACATCATTCTTTGTTTGTGCCTGCATCGCCAGACCGACGAATGCCATGAGGCTGAGGATAATGATCTTCTTCATATATTTAAGTTTTTAGTTTGAACAGGCTTGGTGTGCATCAGTTCGTCGCGAAATTCCTGATAGCAGGCCGACGATGCCTCTACGCCGATGGGCGCATGGGTGGAGTAGAGCAGAATCTTGCCGTTCATGCGCTCGGCTATCCATCTGTACTGCAGTTGTTTGCGCTGGTCCTTCAGTTCGAAGAAGAACTGCTGGTGCGAGAAATTCAGGTGGTAGCCGGGCGTCTCGTCGCTATACCAGCAGGCTACCTGCAACAGTCGTCCGAACACGTCGATTTCCTTTTTGTCGGGGAATACATAAACCCTCGAAACGACATTGCTGTCGTTTGTCGCAGCGCACGTCAGTTCACCCTCCTTTATATGGTGGTAGGCCGCCATCTTTTCGATGAATTCATCCACGCGGGCAGGATTCTGATAGGGCACCGTTTCTTCCGCCGTTGTATGTGCGGTGAAGTGCAGATTGGGGTCGTCTGCGACTTCTTTTATATTTGTTTCCTGCACTGGAGCGGGCTTAGTTTTAGTCTCCTTTCGTTTCATCGGAACTTGTTTCGGTGCAGTTCCAGACTTTGGAACTGATGGTTTCAGACTTTGGAACTGAGAGTTCCAGACTTTAGAACTGATGGTTCCAGACTTTAAAACTGGCACGGGCATAGTCTGCTTCACAATCATCCGTTCTGTTTTTGCTGGTTTTTCTTTGTGTAGCAGCGTCAATCCAACACCCACGATGATGAGCAGACAGGCGGCGGCAAGTCCCCACCAACCGAAGGATTTACCCACCCTCTTTTCATTATCATTAAGGGCAGAAAGTATCTCATACTTCCCTCCCTTTGGGAAAGGCGACGGGTGGGCCCCATATTTGCGTCTTAATGCCTCGCGCAGGTCGGTATCTTTATATTTCTCGTGCATCTTCTTTCAGTTTCTTATAGAGTTTCTTACGTATTCTGTACAATCGTTTGGCCAGCGGCTTGGCTTCGATGCCCATGATGTAGGCAATCTCCGCCAGCGGGAGGTCGTCGTAGTAGTAGAGCGTGACGAGCATCCGTTCGTCATCGGTCAAATCGTCTATCAGTCGTTCCAGTCGCCGGATGTTTTCTTCCTTGCCCGTGGACAATCCCGTCTCCAGCATTTCGTCGCTGACATCGTCCAGCAATTCTTCAGTTTCTGCAAGGAACATCATCTGCCGACGGCGGCGTTTCTGGAAGTCGAGTGTCAGGTGGTAGCCGATGCGGCAGAGCCATGTGGAGAGCGAGGCTTTCCGGGCGTCATAACTGCCGATGTGACTGAAGGCGCGCAGGAAGGTGTCTTGAGTAAGTTCCCGGGCATCCATCTCGTTGCCCACCTGTCGGACGATCATCGCGAAGACACGATCCGCGTAGCGACAGACCATTTCGGTCTGCCCCTCGCGCCGCCCTTCGCAGACGGCTTTAACGATTTCACCTTCTGTCGGTGTTTTCGTTTTGTGTCTCACTTCTACTTGTTATACGACAACTTTTGAAAAATATCCCGCTGTTTTCGAAACTTTTTTTTGAAAAAGAAAAAAAAGGATTACGAAATAGGAGTTACGAAGTACGATGTGTCGCCTTCGGCGAGGTGGAAGTGAGATGTATTACTTCGTACTTCGTAACTCCAAACTCCTACTTCGTAACTCTGGTAAGTTTGAAGTCGGTGGCAGAGAACCACTGGGCGCGGCACGGCTGTCCGGTGAAGGCGGCATCGGTTGAAACACCGTAGGTGATGGAGTCGCCCGTGACCACAATGTTGTCGATGGTGACTACCGACCAGCCCATGCCTTCTTTTATCCGGTGCTGGTCGACTACCTCGTCGTTGATTCTCAGTTCGTCGTCGTTCACCTCGATTTGCATGCCCAGAATAATCATTCGCACTTGGCTCTGTTTTTTGTCAACGGGCGAGCCGGTAGCGACGGTCAGGCTGTCGGTCAGCTGCTGACGTATCTGCTCGGCCAGTTCACCGCCTTTGTTGCCATAGACGGGAATCTGCATCAGGTGTTTCTCGGCGCCAATGGCATAGATGCATGGGCCGGGACCCTCGGCGCGGGCTATGCAGCTTAACTGATAAATGCCGGGCTTGACGGCCTCCTTGCGCTCTGCCTGATAAACTTCCTGGCAGTTTTCGTTCCAGGCATCAAGATAGCGGGTGTAATAGTCGCCGTTGTAATATTCTCCGCTTTGGGTGTAGTGGGCGCAGTTCTCGTGTTTCAGCAGTGTCCATCCGCCTCGGCGCAGGTAATCCCGGTCGTCGTTGCTCATCACCACTCCCTGATAGGTATGCGTTTTGGTGTATTCGGCATGGTATCTCTCGGATTCCTTTTCATGAATCCAGATGAGCGAAGGTATCATGCAGCACAGGGATGCCACCCAGAGCACTATCCATATAATGCGCTGTGCGATGCCCATGGGCTGCGTCTTGCCTGCCTTGGTGAGCAGCATGTGGCCGATGGCATAGAGGGGGATGAAGAGGGTGAGCAGCAGGCCAAGGATGAAGGTAATCACCACCCAAGGGTGGACGTTAATCAACTCGGGCAGGTTCATGTTGCCGATGGCGAAGGGCAGGTCCCAATTGCTTGCCGCTGGAATGGTGAAGGCGATGACGATGGACACGATGATGAGGAACAGGCAAACCAGCAGCGACAGTCCGCAGGTGGCGGCGACGAATATGAAGATTCCTGCAAAAATGGTCATGATTACAGAGAAAAATGATGCTAAGCAACCGCGGCGCTGCGGTGCGGGCTTGTTCTCGTCGATGACCACATCGGCCAGATTCTGGGGCGTCACGTCCTTGCCTTTCATTTCCAGCATTTCTTTGGGTGTAGAGACGGTGGGCATGGCAATAGCCAGCACGAAATAGAGTAGGATGAAGGTGATGTTGGTGGTGAAAAAGAATCCTCCGATGTGAAACAGCTTGAACAGAGGGAAAAGGAAGATGTTGGAACCAAGTACAAGCAGCACATAGCCGATGCGCCACCAGGTGACATCTGTTCCCGTATATGCGGCAAAGCCAGAAAGCACACCGGCCAGCATCCTGTCGTTAGGATTGCGGAAGAGTCGTTTGCCAGCCGTCTTGGCACGTACTTTATTAATAAAACCCTGGGCTGCAGAATTGAACGAGTCGTAGCGATGACCTTCGTTTCCTTCGTCTTTCCTTTCATCATCCTCGCCAGCTAGCTCTTCGGGTTTGCCGATACGGGTGATGATGTCTTTCACATGGTCGATGGTGATGGCCTCGATGCCCTGCTGGCGCAGTTCGTCGAACAGTTCGGCGATGCGGGCTTCGATGTCGTTGACGATTTCGTTGCCGTCTTCCTGCCGCCCGAACGATTGCCGGAGCGACTCAATGTATTGCTGTAACAACTCGTAGGCATCCTCGTCGATTTGGAAGAGGCGCCCGCACAGGTTGATGGTAATGTTCTTTTTCATTTTGATGCTGTTAAGTTGGGATGAGTGTTTTTGAGATAATTGACTGTGTTAGAGAGTTCGGTCCAGGCTCCGTCGAGACCTTCGAGGAACTGTTCGCCTTCGGGACTGAGCGCATAGTATTTTCGTGGAGGCCCCTGTGTGGACTCCTGCCATTCGTAGCGCAGCAGTCCGTCGTTCTTCAGGCGAGTCAATAGCGGATAGAGCGTTCCCTCGACCACCAGCAGTTCAGCCTGTTTGAGTTGCTGAATGATGTCGCTGGCATACGACGGGCGATGTCGGAGGAGCAGTAAAACGCAATACTCCAGCATTCCCTTCCGCATCTGTGATTTAGCATTTTCGATATTCATGTTGATGATAACAAATGGTTTTCGGGTGCAAATGTAGGCAAAAACTAAGTACTATGCAATACAAAGTACTATAAATAATTGAGAAAATAACAATATTTAATAAAGTTATACGGAAATTACAATTGTTTTGTTCCCGATATTTCGTATATTTGTCCTCGGAAAACAGATAATATGGCATGCTTATGCGAAAACAGCAAATCCTTTCTTGCTTAACAAGCGATGGCCTGGCTTGCAGATGCCTGCCGGGCAGGAAAGCCATAGCGATGTTGTTATTGATTACGACTATGATAATGAACTCATGTAACGGACAGACTCACCAGCCAACGGTGAGGCCGGCATCACAGGCGGGACGATTCTATGAAGCTGACCCGCAGGTGCTGAGCCACGGAGTGGACAGTTTTCTGGCCCTCCATGCCAACGACAGTGTCAAAGAGCGTCCTGCAGCTATTATCGTGCCCCATGCCGGCTATTATTATTCGGGCAATGTGGCGGCTGCGGCCTATATGGCCCTGAACCCCAAGCAGCCCTACAAGCGCATTTTCCTGTTGGGTCCCAGCCATCACGAATGGCTCGATGGGGCATCGGTTGACAGCGAAGTGGATTATTACGAGACGCCGTTGGGCGAGATTAAGGTGGACACCGAGACGGTGAAACGGCTGATTGAGGCCGACAGCGTGTTCTTTTATCAGCCCAAGGCCCACGACCGCGAGCATTGTCTGGAGGTGCAGCTGCCCTTCCTGCAGCGCCGGCTTGGCGAGGTGCCGCCCATTGTGCCCATCATCATCTCTACCAACGACTACGAGAAACTGGAGCGGATGGCAAAGGTGCTGAAACCTTATTTCAATCCCGACAATCTTTTTGTCATCAGCAGCGATTTCTCGCACTATCCGGCATATAAGGATGCCTGCAAGGTGGATGCAAGGACTGGCGAGGCGGTGGCCAGCGGCGACGTGAACCGTTTCCTTGACGTCATCGAGGAGAACGACAGCCTTGGCATCAGGAACCTGGCGACAAGTGCCTGTGGTGAGTTCCCCATCATCACGCTGCTACTGATGCTCGACAAAAGCTACGAGGTGCGGCACCTGATGTATCAGAACTCAGGCGACATCATCGGTGACGATGCCGACCGCGTGGTGGGCTACCATGCTTTCGCCGTGTTCCAAAAGCAGGAGGCTGAGAAAGGTTTTGTGCTGACGGAGTCCGACAAGCACCTGCTGAAAGAGATTGCCCTGCAGAGCATCAAGGACTCGCTCGACGAAAAGTCCATTTCAAACGCGACGCGCTATAAACTGGATGCAACACTCCAGCAGAAATGCGGGGCGTTTGTCTCGCTCCACAAGAACGGACAGCTGCGCGGGTGTATCGGGCATTTCGGCGAAGATTATCCCCTGCATGAGATTGTTGCCGTGATGGCCAGGTCGGCGGCCTTCGAAGACCCTCGTTTTATGCCCTTGCGCCGTGAAGAACTGGTGGATACCGACATCGAGATTTCTGTGCTTACCCCGATGCGGCGCATCCAGAGTCTTGATGAATTCCAGCTGCACCGACATGGCATCTATATCCGTAAGGGACATCGCAGCGGCACCTTCCTGCCGCAGGTGGCCGACCAGGTGAACTGGACCAAGGAAGAGTTCGTGGGCCATTGCTCGCGCGACAAGGCCGGACTGGGATGGGACGGATGGCGCAATGCCGAGCTCTACGTCTACGAGGCCATTGTTTTCTAATGTAGAATGGGGAATGCAGGATGGATAATAATGATTACCGGGCAAGCCATTATAGGCAGTTGGATGATGGAACGGTGGAGTGTATGCTTTGCCCGCACCATTGTCATATAGCAGACGGCAAGACTGGCGTCTGCCGCAGCCGGCGCAACCGGAACGGCGTGCTTTATAGCGAGGTATACGGAAAACCCTGCGCGCTGGCCATCGACCCTGTTGAGAAGAAGCCGCTCTATCATTTCCATCCGGGCACGAAGTGCCTCTCTGTTGCCTGCACCGGGTGCAACTTCCGTTGCCTGAACTGTCAGAACCACGACATTTCGCAGGCATCGCCCGACCAGGTGCCGCACTACCGGCTCTCGCCCGAGCAACTGGTGGCGCTCTGCGAAGAGCACCATTGTCCGGGCATTGCCTACACCTACACCGAGCCGCTCACCTATATCGAATACGTAACCGATGCCGCCCGCCTGGCGCACGAACGCGGATTGTGGAACATTCTCGTCACGGCGGGCTACGTCTGCCAGCAACCCCTTGCCGACCTCTTGCCCTATCTCGACGCAGCCAACGTTGACCTGAAGTCGTTCAGCGATGAAATATACCATCGGGTAAGCGGCGGACGCCTGTCCACGGTGCTCGACACCATCCTTGCCATGCGGGATGCCGGCGTATGGATTGAACTGACCAATCTGGTAATTCCCGGCATCAACGACGACATGGAAATGATTCGCAGCATGTGCCGGTGGATGACTGACAACGGACTTGCCGGGACTCCGCTCCACTTCAGCCGTTTCTTCCCCAAGTATCGGATGAAGGATGTTCCGCCCACGCCTGTAGAGACGCTTAGGCAGGCCCGCCAAATCGCCCTCGACGAAGGCATACGTTACGTTCACTTGGGGAATGTCTGATTGTAAAATTTATTCTGAATTTCAGGGGGTAAAACTCGCGTTTTCGGCAGGAAACGTGGAGAGGGACGCAAATTCGCGAGTTTTGAGCGGGTTTTGCTAATGCTTTGGTAAAGAATGAGTTATGGAAATTTCAGGAGGTTCTGAAGGCGGCGGACGGTTGAAAAGCCTATTAATTGGACGAAATTCTCTAGATTTTTTGCGGCAAACGATTATTATTTGACTGGCAAATGAACTTTATTTGCTGATGAAATAGAGTCTTTTTCATCGGCAAATGGACTTTAAACGACGAATAAATGCAGATTTTACGGTCTTGAAATGATTTTCCAGGGCTTTTCAACGGGTGGGGAATCCTAGATGGGGAAAAGGCGTTGTCGGATTTTTTCCGAGGTGCTACCGCATAACACCTGACGGCATTTGGGCGGCGAGAGGGGCGGCGGCTATTGTGGGGAGCGATAGCGTGACTGCTTGAACCATCTCAAACCGATCAGCAGTATCGGCAGGCAAACCGCAATGAACATCACGCATGCCGTCTTGTCGGGCTCCCAGTCGGGGATAAACTTCTCCAAGATTACGGCCGTGGAGTTGTTAAAGATGTGGATAATCATGCCCGGCAGGAGACTTCGTGTGCGCCAGAAGAGCCAGCCGGTGATGATGCCGAACACCATGGTGCCCAAGAGTTGCAGGTAGGTGCCATGGAAGAATGAGAATACGATGGCCGACAATATGATAGCCAACCATGGCTTACAGCGCATCCTGAGCAGTCCGCCTATCAACACTCCCCTGAATCCTATTTCCTCGGCTATCGGTGCCAGTATGCCCACCGAGATGGCTCCCAGTGTGCCCCCCATCATTTTCTCAAACTCTTCTAATTCCTCCCAGTCATCGGCAAAGAGTTTATCTGCTTCAGCAAGTTGCAGGATGGACACCTCGGTGAACATCCACCCCAGGCTGATAAATACCGCCATGCATGCCATCATCCCAAATGTGCTGCGCTCAATGCGTCCCATTGAAATCCTGACATAACGCTTGCCCAGAAATACCGCAATGGTGAGCACATATCCCAGTACTTGCGACCAACCGACAATGTCTGATTCGACAGCAAACTTTAATAATGCTTCCTCGTTCCTTTCGACACCCGCCGCAAAGGCTTGAATAAAGACAACAATGATGCCAAGGGCCATAATTCCCTGGCTCAGGAGCAGAAAGAGCAGAAACTGTTTAACTGTAATCCAAAGTTGCTTCTTCATGATTTCTTCTGAAAGAAGTGATTACAGCTTGACGGAATCCAGCACTTTGTCGGTGGCGCCGGCCTGGTCTTTCACGAAGTGTCCGGCCTGACTGCCGCTCTGTTTCAGGAATGATTCGTCGGTGGCGAAGCGCTGCATCAGGGCGGCAAACTCGTCGTAGTCTTTGATTTCGAAGCCGCCGCCGCAGGCCTTTAGTCCCTGTGCCTCCTGGAATTTCTTGTTGTTCGGACCAAAGATGACGGGCATGTCCCACACGGCTGCCTCGAGTGTGTTGTGGATGCCCACGCCGAAACCGCCGCCGATATAGGCCACGTCGCCATAATTATAGATGCTGCTCAGCAGTCCGAAACAGTCGATGATGAGCGTGTCGGCCTTTGCAGCCTCCTCGCGGGTTGTCTGGGTGAAGCGTACGATTCGGCGACTTCCCTCCGTCGCTCCCGAGGGAGAGAGTCTGGAGATAATCTGCTGCAGATGGTCTTCGCCGATGACGTGCGGGGCAATGATGAGCTTCCATTCGCGGTGCTCGTTGAAGTAGCGGATGAAGATTTCCTCGTCGGGGGGCCATGAAGAGCCGGCAACGAACACCCCCTCCAAACCTCCCCGAGGGGAGGCTTCCTGAACGGCCGGCTCTCCCCCTCGGGGGAGTTGGTGGGGGGTTGTAAACGCCTCCACTATCGGTAGTTGCTTGGCCAGCGACTTGATGGTCATGACGCGGTCGAATCGGGTATCACCCACAATTTCGGTTTCCTTGATGCCAATTTTGGCCAACAGTTGGCGACTCTCCTCATTCTGCACAAAGAACTTGGTGAAACATTTCAGCACACGTGAGTAGGCACGTCCGTACCAACGGAAGAAAATCTGGTCGGGGCGGAAAATGGAACTTACGCTATAGGTGGGTACGTTGCGATGCTTCAGGATATGTAGGTAGTTATACCAGAACTCGTACTTGATGAAGAATGCCATGACGGGCCGGATGGTACGCAGGAACCGGCGGGCATTGGTCACGGTGTCGATAGGCAGATAGGTGATGATGTCGGCACCCTGATAGTTTTTCCTTACCTGATAACCAGAGGGGGAGAAGAAGGTGAGCAGAATCTTGTATTCGGGATGCTCCAGACGGATGCGCTCGATGATGGGGCGTCCCTGCTCGAACTCGCCAAGCGAGGCGGCATGTACCCACACATATTTGGCGTTGGGGTCTACTTTCTGTTTCAGCGTCTTGAAGGCAGCACGCTGGCCACGCCACAGCACTCGAACCTTATGGTCGAAGATGGCGGCAATGGCGATTCCCAGCTGGACGAAATACATCGCAATGTTGTACATGATGATGTTTTTTTCGTTTTTTCGTTATTGCGTTATTACGTTATTGCATTATAACGGCTTGACGACTTTATGAAATCACTTCAATCGCTCTGCGGGTGCGGCGGATGGTTTCCTCTTTGCCGAGGAAGGCAGAGATGTCGAACATGCCGGGACCCTTGCCAATGCCAACCAGTGCCAGTCGCCACGCATTCATGATGTCGCCCAGTTTATAGCCCTGCTTTTCTATCCATTCCTTCACCACCGTTTCCTGTCCCTCGACACTGAAATCGCTGATGCCTTCGAGCACTTCGCAGAGTTCGCCGAGTACCTTGGGGGAATCTTCCTTCCAGCGTTTCTTCACCGTCTTCTCGTCGTATTCAAGCGGTGGGATGAAGAAGAACGAGCAGAGCGGCCACAATTCCTTGACGAAGTTGACGCGGTCTTTCATCATGTGGACCACTTGTTCGATGCGCTCCATGGGTTCGTCGATACCGTTGTTGGCCACGATGGGGGCAAAAAGCCGTGCAATCTCCTGGTCATTCTTATGGAGGATATACTCATGGTTGAACCATATTCCTTTCTGATAGTCGAACTTGGCACCTGCCTTTGAGCACTTGGAGATGTCGAAGGCCTTGACAAGTTCTTCGAGCGTGAACAGTTCCTGCTCGGTGCCGGGGTTCCATCCCAACAGGGCAAGGAAGTTGATGACAGCCTCGGGGAAATAGCCTTGCTCGCGGAATCCGTTGCTCACCTCGCCGGTCTTGGGGTCGTGCCACTCCAACGGGAACACGGGGAAGCCGAGACGGTCGCCGTCGCGCTTGGAGAGTTTGCCTTTTCCGTCAGGTTTCAGCAACAGGGGCAGATGGGCAAACTGTGGCATCGTGTCCTCCCATCCGAAGGCTTTGTAGAGCAGCACGTGGAGTGGGGCAGAAGGGAGCCATTCCTCACCGCGGATGACATGGGTGATTTCCATGAGGTGATCGTCGACGATGTTGGCCAGATGATAGGTGGGCAGTTCGTCGGCACTCTTATAGAGCACCTTGTCGTCGAGTATCTCGCTCTTGACAACAACTTCGCCACGGATAAGGTCATGGACGTGAATTTCCTGTCCCGGCTCCACCAGGAAGCGCACCACATACTGCTGGGCGTCCTTGATAAGCTCGTCGACTTCCTCCTTCGTCATGGTGAGCGAATTGCGCATCATGCCACGTGTGGAGGCATCATACTGGAAATTCTTTATCTCGTTGCGCTTGGCTTCCAGTTCCTCGGGGGTGTCGAAGGCGATGTATGCCTTGCCGGCCTCCAGCAGCTGGTCAACATATTTCTTGTAGATATAGCGGCGCTCGCTCTGGCGATAGGGACCATGCTTGCCGCCGAAGGAGACACCCTCGTCGAAGGTGATGTTCAGCCAGCGGAACGATTCGATGATATAGTCCTCAGCCCCCGGCACGAAACGATTGGAATCGGTGTCCTCGATGCGGAACACCAAGTCGCCGTTGTGCTGGCGAGCGAACAGGTAATTATACAGTGCCGTACGTACGCCTCCTATGTGCAAAGCACCCGTCGGACTGGGTGCAAAACGCACTCTAACTCTTCTTTCTGACATAAATTTACAAAATTTTTTGCAAAAGTACGATTTTTTTGCCAATTATGCGAGATTTTTTCGTAATTTCGCAGTGTAAAACCCAAATACCCCTAAAAAACAATGGCAAGAAACAAGAATATGCTCTCTCCCTATTGGCGCAATGTGATAACTCGTGTGACGCTGATTGTCGCCAGTGTCGTCATCATTGTGTGGTTCTTGCCACGCAACAGCGGACCTCAGTTCCGCTACGACGTGAAGAAGCCATGGATGTATTCGTCGCTGATAGCCAACTTCGACTTCCCCATCTATAAGACCGACGAGACTATTCAGGCTGAGAAGGACAGTCTGACGAACCATTTCGAACCTTATTATAATTTTAGGGAAGAGGTGGAGACCGAGCAGATTGCCCGACTGACCAACAATTTCAAATCGGGCATCCCTGGGGTACCAGCCGACTATATGAGTATTATCGTGGACCGGCTGCATCGGCTCTATGAGGCTGGAATCATACGCACTCCTGAATACTCAAAGCTTGCCAAAGATACCATGAACATGGTGCGTGTGGTAAGTGGAAAGACGGCACAGACCACTCCCATCAACTGTTTCTATTCTACCTTTGCAGCCTACGAAAAACTGCTTTCCGACGAGAAACTGGCTCCCTATCGTCAGGCCTTGCAACGGTGTAACCTGGTGGACTACATACAGCCGAACTTGGTCTATGACCAGGAACGCTCGGAGACCGAGCGAAACGATATGCTCAGTTCCATACCTATTGCCAGTGGCATGGTGCTGTCAGGCCAGAAAATCATTGACCGCGGTGAAATCGTCGACGAGCATACCTATCGCGTACTCTCCAGTTTCGAGCGCGAGATGAAACGGCGGTCGGCATCGTCGAGTACCCTCAGCAGCACCATTACAGGACAGATTATTTTCGTCACAATCTTGATGGCTTTGTTCACCATTTACCTGGCCCTGTTCCGTAACGACTATTTCGAGAAGCCGCGTGCCATCACGATGCTCTATGTGATGATTACCGCATTTCCCATCATGGTGTCGCTGATGATGGAGCACAGCATCTTCAGCGTCTATGCGCTGCCGTTTGCCATGACGCCCATCTTCGTGCGCGTGTTCATGGACTCGCGAACGGCTTTCATCTCGCATGTCATTATGGTGCTCATCTGTGCGGCTGCCGTGAAATACCAGTATGAATTCATCATCATCCAGCTCGTTGCCGGACTGGTGGCCATCTATTCGCTGAGGGAATTGTCGTTGCGTGCACAGCTCTTCCGTACCGCATTCCTCGTGACCCTCAGTAGCGGAATCATCTATTTCGCCCTGCAGCTGATGCAGGACAACAGCATCCTGCAGATGGACCACGATATGTATAAGTATTTCATCGTGAACGGCGTGCTGCTACTTTTCGCCTATCCGCTGATGCTCATCGTAGAGAAGACCTTTGGATTCGTATCGAATGTGACGCTTATCGAACTTTCGAACACGTCGAAAGACTTGTTGCGCAAGTTGTCGGAAGTGGCTCCCGGTACTTTCCAACACTCCATCATGGTGGGCAACCTGGGAGCCGAGATAGCCAATAAGATAGGTGCCAAGGCCCAGCTGGTACGTACGGGAGCACTCTATCACGACATCGGCAAAATGTATAACCCGGCGTTCTTTACCGAAAACCAGGCTGGCGTGAACCCGCTCAACAAAATGAAACGTCCCGATGCTGCACAGATCGTGATTTCGCATATCGCCGAGGGATTGAAGATAGCAGAGAAATACAATCTGCCCACCGTCATCAAAGATTTCATCTCCACCCACCACGGACAGGGAAAGACCAAGTATTTCTTCATTTCTTACAAGAACGAGCATCCCAAGGAGGAAGTCGATGAGAGTCTGTTCACTTATCCAGGCCCTAATCCTTTCACCCGCGAACAGGCCATACTGATGATGGCCGACACCGTTGAAGCTGCGTCGCGCTCGTTGCCGGAATACACCGAGGAAAGTATTTCAGCACTGGTGAACAAACTGATCGACGGGCAGGTGGAAGAAGGATATTTCGAGGATTGCCCCATCACCTTCCACGATATCAACGTGGCCAAGCAAGTACTCATTGAGCGGCTGAAGAGCATTTACCACACCCGAATTTCCTATCCTGAGTTGAAAAAGAAGGCGTAGGATATCAGATAGAAGATGGATTCTTCCATTGATAGCTTTGAATGCTGTATTTTCAATGGAATGCTGCTCTTAATCACTTTGCACTTGGACATGAAAAGAGTCTCTAAGAAATACTATAGAGACTCTGCCATCAAATCATTGCGACCGATGAGGCTGAAGATGGTTATTTCGTTGTCTTCATTGAGAATACGGAGGGTACGGAGAGCCTCATTAAGAGTTGAACCACTAGTGGTCACATCGTCAATGACCAATACGTTCTGCTGACGAATCATTGAACAAAGTTCACGCTCTTCTTCTGATTCAAATCTCAGGAAGTTCATGATATACGGACGAAGCCTACTCTTCTTCACATCCTTGGCTATGGTGAAATAATCCTTCTGATGAATCATTTCCAGCATGGCGTTAATAGAGTTCTTTGCCTGCTCTTTTGCTGCTGGGCTATAACGGGGCATTCCATTCTCCAAGACATCGTCAAGATACTGTTTTTCGTAGGCTTTCATGTCAAATGATATATTTGAGGGAAGAGCCTTGATGAGTGTCATCTTGTATAGTGTTGGCTGGGCAAATCTGTAGATATAGCGAAGCATATATTGATTCACCTTACTTGATGACTCCGGCATAACCACAAGGTCATAGTTGTACAAATTAATCTTTTTATGAAGATTATCAACCGCTTTCTTGATGAAGTTGGTCAAATTGGGGGTGTCCTGCAATGCTTCTGTGAATTTCACATACTTAATAAAAGCTGTGCGTACTGAACTGTCCACTTGTTCAGAGAATTCATAGCCATAGTAGAAGCACTTGCCAAATGCCTCTACCTGATAGCCGTTGCCAGTAAGACTTACAATGTCTTCAGCACCGTCGTGTTCGAAATCAAACACAAACTTTTTTTCTGTATCGTCAAATGTTACGCCCATATCATTATAATCTCGTTTGCAAAGATATATTGTTTTCATGAATCTTCAAAGAACTAACAACCGAAATTTCAATAAAAAGTATTTTTCGCAAGGAGAAATGCACACTTTCTTGGGAATTGTGCATAAAAAATGTTAATTCTGTGTGCGATAACAGTTGTATTTAGAACAATATAATTACCTTTGCAGCCAGTTTTTTAAAGGTAATTAAGATGTATAAGGTTAAAATTATCAGTGTAGCCGTATTTCTGGCTACCACTACCACCGCTTTAGCCGGTGGTATTCTGACAAACACCAATCAAAGCGTTGACTTTCTGAAAAATCCTGCCCGCGATGCAGCCATCGGACTGGACGGTGTCTATTCCAATCCCGCCGGTGTGGTTTTTATGCCCGAAGGATTCCATCTGGCCATCAACTGGCAGTATGCCCACCAGACGCGTACCATCAATTCCACCAATCCTATCTTTGCATTAGGCAAGAAAAATGACGGTAAGTCATCGAAGGTTTTCGAGGGAATAGCTGATGCTCCTTTCATTCCCTCCATTCAGGCTGCTTACAACAAAGGCGACCTGAGCTTGCAGTTCAACTTCTCGATTCCTGGTGGCGGTGGTGTCTGCGAGTTTGATAACGGTTTGGGATCATTCGAAAGTGCCGTGGGTATGATTGCCAAACAGTTGGAACCCTTAGGTGCACAGGGATACGATGTGGACGCCTATATGCGAGGCCGCCAGTATTTCTTCGGTTTCCAACTGGGTGCAGCCTACAAAATCAACGAGCATTTCTCGGTTTATGGCGGTTTGCGTGCCCTCTATGGCAATGCTTCCTACAAGGCACGTCTGAGCAATATTGCCGTAAAAATGGCTGGAGCCAATAATGAGGCCGTCTATGTGGACTTCAATAGTTTCCTCAACAATGCCATCTCAGATATCAACAAACAGTTGGGACAGGCAGAGCTGGCCACTCAGATGGGCGTCTATACACCAGAGCAATTGGCTGCCGCACAGGCTCAGGCCAACGCTGCCCTTGGCAAGCTAGAACCGCTACAGAAGTACGCTCAGGGTGTGAACATCATGAGCAACCAGACGGGATTTGGCATTGCTCCCATCATCGGTATTGACTTCAAGACGGGGCAGTTTAACTTTGCTGCCAAGTATGAGTTTAACACGCAGATGAAAATGAAGAACCACTCCACCGTGGAGAAAGCTATGGAGATTGATGCCATCAATAAGTACCAGGACGGCACCGAGGTTGATGAGGATGCACCCGCATTGCTTACCGTCGGTGCACAGTGGAGCGTGCGTCCCGACATACGACTTAACTTAGGATATCATCACTATTTTGACAAGAATGCCCATTGGTATAACCATTCCGAGAAACTGCTCGATGGTGGCACCAATGAATACCTGGCCGGTGCTGAATGGGACATCACTGAGCGTGTGAACGTATCGGCAGGCGGACAGCTCACCCGCTATCAACTTACCGACGAGTATATGAACGACATGTCGTTTGTGGTCAACAGTTATAGTTGGGGCTTTGGCTTGAGTTACAAGGTGAGCGATGCCGTTAAGCTGACCGCAGCCTATTTCCAGACCAACTACGAGGATTACGACAAGGTAACATCAACCAACCCCACAACAGGGGAAACTGTTGTTGGCGACTCGTTCACCCGTACCAATCGTGTATTAGGACTGGGTGTGGAACTCAGTTTCTAGTTTATGTAGATGATGGTTTTTTGTTTTTGGAGTTGGAAGTTGGAAGGAAGAGTTACGATGTGTCGCCTTCGGCGAGTTGTAAGTAAAAAGTACTTCGTAATTCGTAACTCCAAATTCCAACTTCTAATACCTAGAATTTATAATCGATACCCACGCCGATTACGTGGTTTGTGCGGCTATAGGTCTCCATGCCGTATGAGGCCTGCTTCTCGTAGTCGCTGTAGATGCTGCAGAAGTAGCTGGCATTGAGGCGCACCTTCTCGTTGATGTTCCAGGCACCGCCGAGTCCTACAGAATAACTGTCGCAGGCGAAGGAGGTGTTCTGCTGGTAGCCGTCACTGAGACCGTAGTCAGTGCGCTGGCCACCACAGCTGACGGTGAACTTGTCGTTGATGTCGTACTCGACACCGGCAAGGAACTCATGCGTGCCATGCTCCAGTTCTTTCTGACGGTCGTTGGCCATCTTTGCATTCCTGTCATCGAAGAAATGGTATTCCAAGGCACCACGCAATTTCGGGGTGAACTCATAGCCTGCAGCAACACTGAGCAGTGCGGGCATGTCGTAGCGCGTGCGAACACCGTCTTGATAAGGAGTGGTGTAGGTGCCGAGCTGTGCCTGCAACGCTTGCAATTTTGCCTGTGCGCCTTGAGGGTCGGCAGCCATCATGGCAGCGATGGTAGCAGTGCCCAGTCCGGCATCGAGAACGTTGGTGTCGTTCTTGGGGTTGACTTTCGTGCGAAACTCATAGCGAGCCGACAGTGTGAGGGGTCCCTGATGGTATGAGAGACTTACGAGTGGAGTGAAGCCCCATCCCTTCTGGTCGACGTCGAGCAGAAGTTTGGCCACCTCTCCCAACTGGGGATGGTCGCTGGCAATGACATGGCCGCGATAGTAGCCGTCGTAATAATTGGCACGGATGCCTGCTGCTGCCGAGAGACAGTCGAGAATCTTGTAGGTGAAATTCAGTTGTCCGCCATAGATGTACTGCTTACCCTTCATCTCAGAATTTAGAGTATACTGATTCGGCATGATGCCGTTGGCAGCGAGCATGCTTTGCAACAGCACGTTGAACATGGGAACACCCTGTTTGTATTCGACGAATCCGCCACTGCCTACGATGCCTATCATCGTAGAAATGGCCAGACGGTCTTTCTTGTAAGAAGCGAAGAGGGCAGGAACGATGGGAGCCGAAGCCTTACCCTCGTATTTGGTGTCACCCAGTTTGATGTCACGATACTGCCAGGGTTTCTGGAAGTTGAGCGAAACCTGCCAGCCCTCGTGTCCCCAGGCCAGTCCAGCCGGGTTAGAGTAGGCGGCGTCGATTTCGGATGTGGCACCGCGTGCGAACATACGGTCGAAGGCAATGTGATAGTTTGTGTTTGTCATCAGTCCACCTGCTTGGGCAGCGGTAGACATTAGTGCCATGAATAGCACTACACCGAAGATTTTTTTCATATTGATTATTTTTAATACAAGTTTCGCATGTTTCACATTCTCAACTTTTAGAGGAGGGAGGAAAGAGGAGAGGAAAGAGGTTTTGCTCGTGCAAAAGTAGTTAAAAAATGTTCATTTCCCAACCAAATACGTTCTGTTTTTGCGTTTTTAATTATAGTTTACGTTTTTTGTGTTTTATTTTCAGGCATGAAAGGGCTTCCTGTCATACCTATTTATGGGAAGACAGCCTAAAGTGGGTCTACGTCGAAGTAGATTTGCAGTGAACTGTAACGAGAGTCTTTGGCAATCTGGTCTTGGGCCATGCGCAGGTATTCTCTTGCCAGTTTCATGTCGATGCCGTTTTCTAATTTAAGGACAATCTTTCGGATATTCATCTGCTTCACCTTGGCTATCGAAGGCTTGTCGGGTCCTAATACCCTTTCGCCAAACCACTGCCGGAGTCGACTGCCCATGTCGAAGGCTGCCGAACTGACTGTGGAGTCGTGGCGATGCTTTAGGTAAACATAAACAAGATGATAGAAGGGAGGATAGCGGAACGCACGACGCTCTTCGAGCATATCTTGGAAGAAACCTTCGTAGTCGTTGCGGACAACCTGCTGGATGACAGGTAATTCCGGACTCTTGGTCTGTAGAATCACCAATCCCTGACGACCTTTTCGTCCTGCCCTTCCGCTTACCTGTGCCATCATCATGAAGGCGTGCTCGTAGGCTCGGAAATCAGGATAGTTGAGCATGGTGTCAGCATTCAGTATACCCACCACGGAAACATTATCGAAATCCAATCCTTTTGTAACCATCTGAGTGCCGATGAGCAGATTGGTGCGGCCTGCCGAAAAGTCGTTGATGATGCGTTCGTAGGCAGAACGGGTTCGTGTGGTGTCGAGGTCCATACGGGCTACGCGGGCTTCGGGGAATATTTCCATCACCTGGTCTTCGATTTTCTCTGTGCCGTAACCACGTCCCTTCAGTTCTTTAGAACCGCAGCAGGGGCAGACATCAGGCACTTGATAGGTATAGCCGCAATAGTGGCAAGAGAGTTGCTGGATGTTTTTATGATAAGTAAGCGACACATCACAGTTTGTGCAATGGGGCACCCATCCGCATTGGCGGCATTCAATCATGGGGACAAAGCCGCGGCGGTTTTGGAACAGGATGACCTGCTCACCGGAAGCCAACGCTTTCTTGATACTCTTCAGCAATTGTGGGGAATAAGGGCCCTGCATCATTTTCCGTTTCTGCAAGTCCTTGATGTCGACCACCTGAATCTCGGGCAGCTGAAGATCCTTGTACCGGGAAGAGAGCGTGACCAGACCATATTTTTGTCCTACAGCATTAAAATAGCTTTCCATGGATGGCGTGGCCGTTCCGAGCAGCACTTTTGCACCCGCCCGATGGGCCATCATGATGGCAACACTGCGTGCATGATAGCGCGGAGCCGGTTCTTGCTGCCGGAAGGACGTCTCGTGTTCTTCGTCGATAATGACCAGTCCGAGTTTCTGGAATGGGAGGAAAACTGCAGAACGGGCACCCAAGATGACATCATAGGGATGGCCTGACAGTTGTTTCTTCCAAATTTCCACACGTTCGGCATCGCTGTATTTTGAGTGATAGATGCCCAGCCGGCTGCCAAAAACTTGCTGCAACCGTTCTCGAATCTGTACGGTGAGTGCAATTTCGGGCAACAGATAGAGCACCTGTTCGTGGCGCTCCAGTGCGCGACGGATAAGGTGGATATAGATTTCCGTCTTTCCTGAAGATGTGACTCCGTGCAAAAGCGTGACGTCGCGCTTCAAGAACGACAGCAATATTTGGTTGTAGGCGTTTTGCTGTGCCTCGTTCAGCGATTTCACATTTTCCAGATGGGGTTCTCCGGCATGGTTCAGTCTTCCCACTTCTTTCTCGTAAGTGACCAGGAACTTGCGTTCGATGAGGCTCTTCAGTATTGCCGAGGTGCAATGACTGTAATTCATCAGTTCGTCGCGTGACACTTCTGATAATGTAGAGTGTAGAGTGCACTCTCCATTCTCCGTCGAAAACGCCTCGTCCCAATGGCTCAGCATGAGATAGTCGATAAAGACTTTCTTTTGTTTTGATGCACGTGCAAGTTGATTGAGGGCTATATGGAGGGCCTGCTCGTTGTGGTATTGCGGAGCGAGTTCGACGTAGGTTTCCATCTTCGGTTTGAAACCGTCGCGCTGCTTCAGTCCTAAGGGTAGGGCAGCGTTATATACCTCACCTAAAGGCGACATGTAATATTCGGCTATCCATTGCCACAGTTCGTATTGCTGGGGAGTGAGAACCGGGGTGGTATCCATTACCTGAAGGATGGGCTTCACGGCAAAGTCTGGTTTTTCTGAATGTACTTTGATGGCCAGTGCCACGTATGTCTTGTTTCGCCCCAAAGGAACAACCACGCGCATGCCGAAACCGACATGCGCCTCCATTTCTTCAGGAACGGCATAAGTGAACAGCCCTTCGAGCGGTAAAGGAAGAAGAACATCAACGTACTTCATGGCAGAAGTGCAGACAACGGGTCAGAAGTAATAGGCAGCACTTATCTTCCATGTCTTGTAGGTTCCCTTGGTAAGCACCTTGTCGGTGGCATCCTTCAGACGTACTTCTCCCGCTCTTCCCAATGGTATATTGTAATTGACGGTCAGTTCGAGCCGACCTAAGGTGAGTCCGCCGCCTATATCGAAACTGAGGTTCGAATCACGCGAGCGCCATTCGGCCACATTGTCTTTCAGGCTTTTTTCTTTGTCGCCAATATTGAAGCCGAACTGCGGTCCGGCAAAGGCAAAAATGCCGCCCTCGCCGAAGTCGATGCCATAGCGTACGTGTATGGGTACTAAAATCTGCTTGTCGCTGAACTTATATTTGCCTTCCTGAGCTTCATCGTTTATGTCCATCAAAACACCTTTCACCTCTGCGTTGCGCCATGAATAGAGGGCAGAGATGTCGAAACCCAGTCCAAACACGGGAAATTTCAAAGTAGGGCCAATGTAATATCCTGTACGGTTCGATTTCTTGAACGCATCTTCGCTGAATGACATTTCAGAAATGTCGATACCGCCTTTCAAGCCAAGTTTGGCTTGGGCATCGGCGTCAGCAGGCAAAAAGGCAAGAAGGCATAGAGATAAAAGAACTTTACCCCATAGTGACGATTTCCTGTCTTTGATACAATTCAGTCCCATTTCTAAATAAACTTAAAGATTCAATCAGTGTCTCTGACGGCGTACGGAAACTCTTGCCGAACTGCCGCTTGCCGAAGAGGGTTTCGACTTCACGGTCTTTTCCTTTTCCTTCTTCGTGTCGCCACTGGCCCGACGGTTCCGCTTCGCCTTCTTTGTGCCCTTCACGTCCTTTTGTGCATTGGCAATGCTGTCGAGTGAATCCTTCTTGGCCGTGTCGCCCCAAAGGTTCTTTTCAAACTGCTCCAGTTCCTGCTCAATACGTTTCTGTTCCTTCGTAAGTGCAGAGTCGGTATTGCAATATTGTGCCAGCGTGCGGCCCAACATGTTGGTGGTTTTGTAAATTTTACCTTTATACATGTTCTTGGTAAAATAGTCGTCAACCGACATTGTTGCCGCATTGTTCAGGTTACTGGTCATGATGGTCTGCTTCGAAAGGAAGGGAGCAATGTCGTCATACTGTACCCAGAAAAGAGGATATTTTGCCGTGCCGTCGCCAAAATCGTCTTCACGGCTCATGATAGGACATAGTGCAAGCACCTTGGTGTGGAATGTTGCCGATGTCTGGTCGTAGTAGGCACTTTCCTTGATGTAATAGCCTTTCACCTCGCGTGATGGGATGTCCGAATTGTCGAGACGGATGCGCCCGTTCACCTTCTCGTAGAAGATATGATAGTTGTCGAGGAAAGCCAGTGGCTTCACCCGGGCCGAGTCGGTGAAAACCTCATTGCCGTCGAGCCGGTATTCATAGCATCGCACCTGTCCTGTCATCATCAGTTTGAAGATATAGGTAAACAGGTTCATCTGTGAACCCACAGCCTCTACAGGATAGTAGAGTCCGGCATTGGCGTCGTCGTTGAGGTCAAGCTCGCGGTATATGTCGCGTCGCCAAACAACGTCTTCCGACATCACTGCTGAAGTGGGAAACGAAATCTGGGCACGCGTGGAGAGTGCCTGACCGGCCTGTTGCCGCTGGTTCTGCTGTGCCTGCTGGCGGGCTTTGGGCTGAGCCGAAACAGTAAGGGAGAGGAGCAGGAAGAAAAAGAGACCCACCCCCGCCCTCCCTATGAGGGAGGGAGTTATTACTCGTGGCATACTATTCATTAGTTTACTCATATCTTATTTATCTTCTATAAATTTTACACTCATCTGTCTCAAAGACATATTGTCTTCCCCCTATAGGGGGATAAGAGGGGGTCTTTATTGTCCCCCCTGTATGGGGGATAGGGGGTCTTTAATTCACAATGATTTCCATTGAAGAAGGCAGGTTGCGTGATATTCCGTCAGGACCAATTGCCGTCACACGTGAGATGTAGAAACGGCGACCGCGCGAGAGTTTGCGGAATGCGTCCTTCTGCCGCTCCGAGAATGACGCACCGTTGCTCACCATTGGCACGGCATTACCCATATTGTCGAAGAAGACGGCTTCGAAGCCTGTCACCTTAAACTCGATGTCTAACAGTCCGTCGTCGATGGCTGCCTTGATGCCGCCGGCTCCCATCAGTGAAGCCTTGGCCAGTCGGCCACCCTTGAAACGGTCTGTACCCACAACGATGTAAGGCGTAGGATCGGGCAGTTTGCGCACTTTGAAGGTGGCCTGTCCCATTTGGCGGGTCTTTCCCTTGTCGTTGGCCGTAACGGTGAACACCACATCCTTGCCTACGGCTGATGGAACGGCAATGTAGTGGCCATCACCCTTAGGTGTTAATGAACCTCCCGACATGCTTACCGATACGGCATTGGCAGGTACGCCAGGAACGCTGACGCTCATGGGGTTGCTGTATCCCGCATAGAGCACGTTCATCAGGTCGGCAGCCACCGTGGCACCGCTTGGTGCCGGAATGACGGTGTATTTTTGCAGGAAATTCCTGCGAATATCGTCGCCTGCAGCATTACGAGTCAGCAGATAGCCCTGGAATGAATGTTCGCCCACCGATCCGGCTGAGAACGAATATTTCCCGGTGGAATTGATGCGCACACCATTCACGTAGATTTCGGGTGTCTGTGTGGTATCCACGGCAGCCATCACGATATTGGCGGTGAACTGTTCTCCAGGATAGAGCGTTGTCTTTTCTGGAATCACAAAGGCATCGAGTTTGTTCACACGGATGTCCTTCAGGTCGATGTTCGAAACCAGCGTATGAAGCACCTCGCCCTCAGCATAGCGAACGTCACTCTGAATCTTTGAGAGCAGTGTGACGGCAGCGGCCACGGGCATTCCCTCGAACATATATTCTTGCCAGTTCTTTCCCATGGCATGGGCATTCTTTGGCAGTTCCGTAGTCAGGTTTCCACGAATAATCTCTTTCTGATGCTCATCGGTGACCATGTTCAGGATGCGCTCGCGGAACGAGTTGATGGCATCGTAGAGTTGCTTGCCTTTTCCCGTTCCGGGTGCCAGCATCACTTGTGATGCGGCCTCCAGGTCTTCCTTGTTTCGTATGTTTTTCAGGTCTCCGTCGCTTCCGTCGGCCTCTACGACAATCTCTTCCTTGAGCAGCTGTGCGAAGTTGTATAGAGAGTCGCTCATCTGCTTCACCAGAGTTGCCTTGTCGAACCATTGCTTCACCTTTCCGGGATTTTTCTTCATCTGGGTTTCAAAGTCACCATAGATGGCAGAGTTCTGCTTGGTGGAGTTTGCCGTGGTTCGGTTCAGGCTTTCTTCCACCAGCGAGAAGCCCTCAAGCACCTCGGTGGACACGTTGAGTGCCAGCATAGCCATGAGGACGACGTACATCAGGTTGATCATCTTCTGGCGAGGAGATACCGGTCTTTTCTTTATTGCCACAACTTTAAACTTTATGCTTTATTCTCAAATCCCAAATTTCATCACACTTGCGGGCGCACGGCTCCGGCGGGCATGTTCACGGTCATGGCCTCAATCATCCTTGTATAGATACGATTCAGTTCCTCTATCTGCTTGGCCATCTTCTTGGTCTGCTCATTAATCTCGTCGATGGTTCCAATCTGCGAGCTGGCACTCTTCAACTGCATCTCGTAAACCTTGCAGATGCCCGTCAGCGTGCGGTCGAGGTTATCCATTTCCTCGGAGTTGCGACCCAGTTTCTCGCTTTGCTCAGCAACCTTCGAGAGCATTTCTGTCAGACGCTTCAGTTCGGCCACATAGTCGGTAGTGGCCTGTTCCAGTTCTGGATCCATCTTAGGCAGCGGTTGCTGGCCGGCAGTAGATCCGGCCATGGTAGCAACCGACGACGATACGGCGGCTACGGCCTCGGTGTTCACCCGTACAGGAGAAACCTCTTCATTACCTTCAGCTGAAGCTGCGACATGACTGCCTGTGGCACCCGTTCCGGCTCCACCTCCACCGCCAATGATAATCGTTCCGCCACCCACGACGGGAGTACCGCCCTCAACGACGGGTACACCGCCGCCGATGATGGCAGCAGGCTGCAACTGTTCGGCACCTTCGGGAATCTCCGCCTCTTCAGAAGATTTTATTACTCCACCCACATGAGTGGGAAGCTCCATGCCATCGGCAGTCTTGTCGAACGGACGGTCGAAGGCGGACAGGAAGAACACGAACACTTCGGTTCCCATTCCGAGGAACAGGAAGAAGTTTGCTCCCGGCAAGTGAGTCAGTTTGAACAAGGTACCTAAGATTACGATTGAGGCACCCCAGCTGTAAGCGTAGTTCAGGAAGGTCTGTCCCGGTACGCTATCCATCCACTTCTGTAGACGGTAGATGACATTGAATTTGCTATACTGTGTCACGTTGTTTTCTTTTTTTTCGTTATGACGATATGACGTTATGACGTTATTACGATATGACGTTAAGACGTTGTTACTTCTTTTTCTTCGTCTTAATCTTGTCGCTCGACGAGCTGGCCAGCGACCTCACGCAGCGGAAACCGATATACGAACGGGGCTGGTTCTGGTATTCCCACGAACGCCAAGCCGAGCGGATCATGCTTTCAGGGTCTTTCCATGAACCTCCGCGCACACTCTTCTTCTTCAGCTTATAGGGGTCTTCCTTAGCCGCATTATATCGCAACTGGGGGTTAAGGTCGTTCATGGCTTCCACACCTGCCTCGGTATAGATGGTGCTGCACCATTCGGCCACGTTGCCGGCCATGTCGAACAGTCCGTTACTGTTGGCCCCGTAGATGCCCACTTTCGAAGTAATCAGGTTTCCGTCCTTGGTGTAGTTGCCGCGGTCGGGTTTGAAATTGGCATAATAGCAGCCCCGGTCGCTCTTCATGTCTTCGTTTTCCCAAGGGAATTCGTTGCCATCCTTGCCACGTGCCGCAAACTCCCACTCGGCTTCTGTGGGCAGACGGTAGCGCTGAATGTAGCGTGCCTCGCCGCCAAGTCCTTTCAGCAGGTAGTCGGTGCGCCATGCGCAGAAGGCATTGGCCTGCTCCCATGTTACGCCTACCACGGGATAGTTGTTGTAGGTGGGATTGCTGAAATAGTAGCGCAGGTACATCTCATTTTCAGAATTCTGGAAATCGTTCACCCAGCAGGTCGTGTCGGGATAGATGTTCACGATATAAGTGTTGAGGAAGTCCCATGGGCCAGAGAGCGGACGGTCGATGGTCTCGCGGACGATGCGGCCCTCGTCGTCGATATAGGCCGTGTCCTTCGAAATCATCACCACCTCGTCGGGATCAACGGTGATGTCCGTGTTGAACTGGCGCTCTTCGGGGTTCAGCCGGTTTCTGCGCAGTGCCGCAGCCGTATAGTCGTAAACCTCGTAGCGATAGTTCATCTGTCGCCAGTCGAGCAGTCTTTCACCCGTCACGGGGTTCACCTCATAAAGGCTTTCTATAGCGCGCTGCTCGTCCTCGTTGGGCTTTCGCGGCAGGCTCTTTTTCCAGTTCAGGTGTGGAGTCACGGGATCGCCGTTTTTGTCTTCGGTAATCATGTACGTCTCGTCACCCCCGTACGAGGGGTCGGCCAGTCGAGTGCGCAGGATAGAGTCGCGCACCCAATAGACGAACTGCTTGTATTCAGAGTTGGTCACCTCGGTCTCGTCCATCCAGAAACCGTCAACAGAGATGTCCTTCACCGGAGTCTGCTTGCCCCAAAGAGAGTCTTCATTCTCGATACCCATCTTTAGGAAACCGCGTTTCACCAGCGTCATGCCGTAAGGAGTAGGTTCAGAGAACGACTTGCCGCCTCCTACGCCTGTCACTTCGCCGCCGCGTCCTGACGACGACAGCTTGCTGCCTGCACAACCTACGAAGAACATGAGAAACGCGGAAAATGAGAGAACGAGGAATGCTTGCCGCATCATCCTCTCCATCTTCTCACGGTTCTTTTCGCTTTCTGTTTTCATCTCTTTGTCTGTCATCATAAAATTTATTTAATCCTAAGCTGCCGGCTCCTGAATCATCAGAGAAGCCTTACGCTCTTATGCTTGTTTTTTCCTTTTTTATAAAGGTTCAGGTCAGTCTGATAGCTCACGAAGAGTTCATGACTGCCATTGCCCAGCGAAATGCCGTTGGTATAGGCCTCATAGCTGTATCCCACGTTAATACCGTGGAAACTGCCGCCCACCAGCACCGTCACCGAATTGGTGGGGCTGTAACTCACACCGGCCGACAGCGTTCTCTTGTCGCTGTTGTACACCAGACGGGCTGTAATGTCACCCCGGTACGACACGCCGTCGCTCATCCCGAGCACTGTAACGGGTATTGATAAAAACGGATTTCTTAGCTTAATATTGTATCCGCCTGTCAAATAATAAGTTCTGTCTATCTTAATCTCGTTCAGTTCGCCAAGTTCCACCACGGGCGATGCCAGGTGCTGCACCGAAGCCCCGGCATACCATCTTCCGTGCTTGTAATAAACGCCGGCACCTAAGTCGAGGGCATTGCCGTTTGTGTCGGATGAAGAGAAGGCCCGGTCGCCCTTTGTCTCAAGGTCAACGTCCGACGACTTGAGGCTTTCGTTGAGGAAACCAGCCTGCAGACCGATACCCAAAGTACCCCCCATCATCTTCAGCTTATACGAGTATTGCACGGCCACCCGCTGGTGGGTGAAGATACCTATCTGGTCGCTCATCAGGTTGATGCCCACGCCATGATAGCTGTTCAGGGCATAGAACGGCATGTCGCCGCCTACATAAAACGTCCGTGGATTGTTCTCGAAGCCGGCCAGGTTCATGGCATAGACACCCACCACGTTCAGTTTCGAGTCTTTTCCCGCGGCCGCAGGGTTATAGGCCGCCTCCATGCCATAGTAATGGCTGAAGTGCGGGTCATACTGTGCCTTCGCCCCTATTGTGGCAATGGCACACAGAACCAGCAACCAGAAAAATCGTCTAAACACAACGAAATAACGCAGACTTTACCTATTTATTGTATTTTGTTTCATCCATAAGTAAAGACTAAGGGTAGGCAAACAAATTAATAGGGTTTTCGAGAGCAAATCATAAGGATTTGATGACGAAAAAACCTTTATTTGCCCTTCAAATCATAAGGAATTGATGTCCAACTCAGGCAGAGTTGCAAAGCAAAACCCTATGATTTGCAAACGAAATCATAGGGTTTTAAAACTCCCCTCCTTAAAAGGAGGGGAGAAAGCCCACCCCCAACCCCATTCCCGATCTTCGCTCGCCTACCCGTCGCCTTTCCCGAGGGGAGGGGAGATTCGATAAATTCGATAAATTCGTTGTTCCTTTTATTGTGAATTTTCGTCTGCAAAGATAAGGTGTGGGCGACCAGTGAGTTTGGGCACTAGCATCCTTTCCACGGCAATGACAAAGGTGAACTGTCCCGGACGTTTGACCGACCACGGACACATCAAAAAAAACAGCATATTTTTTTGTTTTTACCTTTTTTTATTTACCTTTGCATCGTCTTTTATTTATCATGGTGCTGAACGCATGGAAAATGACGGTATTCGTATGCCTTGACCGTGCAGGAGCCGTGGTGGGTGGGACTACATTGATGTTAAGGCGTTTACTTGACGCTTTGTTCTTTGGCACCACGAATCTAGCAAATTCACCAAACTTGCCACAGAGTCAAAGCAACAGTAGATGTTCATGGGTATGTTATATATATGACAGCCATAATTGTGCCTTTTTTATGGCACATTGTAAACGTATATATGTACATATGGCGTGGGCTTCTGCGTTGCTCGTTCTTGGCAAGATTGGGCAATGCTAGAGCCTGTGGTGCGGGACGGGCAACAGGTACAGCAACCCGCGCTTTTTTCATTCGGTGTACCAAGTGTTTCTTGAAATTTTAAAACTATAGTCTGTCAAGGGTTGCGGCGGACCGACATAAATATGTCCATTCTGTTTATGGGAAAGAAGGAGGGGCCAGGGGTGGTTGATTCCCCTCCCTCTGGGAGGGGTTGGGGGTGGGTGTTAGGGCCTTATGCGTGGGCTCCATTTGCTTAATCCTTTAGGCAGCCTATCGGGATGACATATACTCCGTCTTTTCTCTGATAAGCATATTTCCCGACTCCAACGATAACTGCCATAAAGGACGGTTGGGGCATTTTATCCGTATCTATATTGTTGGCAAGACCTATCATGCTGGCGGCACCTTCATTGATTCGCTCTTCGCCTCCCAGTTTCACCTCAAGAAGTGCATAACTGCCGTTGCGCCGATGGAGAACGGTATCACATTCAAGCCCGTTGCTGTCTCTGTAATGATAGAGCGCACCATCCAATGCCTCGGCATAAACACGCAGGTCTCTGACAACCAAATCCTCGAAAAACAGTCCGAAAGAATCCAGATCATTGATGAGGTCTTGGGGACCAAGCCCTAAAACAGCAGTTCCAATACTTGGATCTACAAAGTGACGCGTGTCACTTGTCCTGATAGCGGCCTTGCTGCGTATGTTTGGATTCCAAGCGGCAAGGTCTTCTATTACAAACAACTTCTTTAGCGCCTTAATATAGTCGGCCACCGTATCCTCATCCAACTTGCTTGCCTCATTCGAAAGCATGTCTTTACGAATAGTGGAGTAGGATGCCTGCTGCGAGACATTTCTTGCGTATGAACGCAGGAGCAGCCTGGCACGTTCGGAGTTTCTCTTCACTTTATCAACGCGTTGTATGTCACGTTTAACAACAGAGTCAACATAGTCGAAAGCCTGGTCAAGGGCAACTTCCTTTGGAACCAATGTTGCCCAGGGCCATCCGCCACGGCAGGTGAGAAAAGCAATGTCGTCTATATCCAACTCGTTTTGTTGAATTTCAGGGACTTTCCCCTCAAACAAATCCCTAAGACTGACAGTTCCGGTCGATTCCCCGGATTCAAACAGACTCATCGGGCGCATCATGATGTGGGCGAATCGTCCCGTACCGCTGTGAATCGTCTCATCAGCGTCCGGTAGCACAGAGGAGCCAGTAAGGATAAACTGTGACGGCTCGCCGCGTCTGTCCACCTCGCTGCGGATGGAATCCCAAATAAGAGGCAGGGCCTGCCACTCGTCAATCAGACGAGGTGTCATTCCCTCCAGCAATGTCTTGGGGCTAATCTCCATCATTTGTGTACTTCGTTTCAACTCCGACGAGTCGCCTAGGTCAAGAATGCTTTTTGCAAGCTGCTTTGCCGTGGTAGTCTTACCGCACCATTTTGGCCCCTCTATAAGGACAGCACCTTTCCCCCAAACCTTGCGTTCCAAGATTCTGTCTGCAATACGTGGTTTATATTCTGTCATCTTGTTACTGTTTTGGATGCAAAATTATAGTTTTTTCCTTATTTCTCCAAAGGAAAAACAAACTTTTCGGTGATTTGTGGCGATTTTATTCGGTGATTTGTGGCGGTTTCGTTCGGTGATTTGTGGCGATTTTGTTCGGTGATTTGTGGAAAGTTTCTTCAAAAACAACGAATTTACCCCCTCCCCTCGGGAGGGCCAGGGGTGGTTGATAATTCTAAACATAATTTTAAATATAATTTCGAGCGAAGCGACCAAAATAATTCGAAAAATTCGTTGAATTCGTTGTTTTATTTTGTAGATTTTCGTAGATTTTTGTCCAAAGATAATAGACGCTGAGGACTTACTTGTTCCGTGATTTGTGGAAAAATTCATTAAAAATCAGTGTCAAAAATGGCAAAAATTGGACAGAAATGCACCAATGAGGCAAATTGCCAAATCGGTTCATGCTGATTTGTTGACATTTACGACAAACCCATTACTTTTGCACCCGGTTGAAGCCATCATGCTTCTCCTAATTGGACGCCAATGAATTATTAACTAATTCAACTTTCGGGAGTTCATTTGATGAAGAAAAAAACAATAAAAACCCCTTCTGTGGGATTGACGCTCATTCTGAGCCTCTGTGCCAAGTGTTATGACTCTGTCTTTAAAAGCATGCTTTTACGCCAGAGTCACACC
>JAFRPY010000091.1 GCA_017428925.1 Prevotella sp.
TAATCATATCATTTATAGTTTGGTCGCTACAAAGATAAGATTTTTCCAGCTATTTCTTTATGTACCAGCTCCACATCACGTCATTTCTCGGATGAACCTTTAAAGTTCGGGGAATTAAAAATGAAAGCCTAAAAACAAAATCTTCCACGTAAAGATTTTATTATCAACAACTTGCAGAAAACGCCTCAAAACTCGCATATTTGCCGCCAAAACCCCGTTTGCTGACTCTCGCGCAATTCTCAGCACACGAAAATTCAGAATTTTCTTGACGTTTCACCAACTGGACGAACATTTTACTTCTTACTCGCAGCGAAGCGAGAACACATCAAAATTCCAAATTATTCACTATCGTTCATCAACACGTCAAAATTTATGCAAATATACCCCTCTACTGCCTAATGAGTTTGGGCGATATCAATAAAACGGCAAACAGCACTAAACAGTAACAAGTTCATGGCCATCTCACGGAAGGTGTCAAGAATTCGTTTAAGCCAGGATCCACTGGCTTTCTTTTTTCCACTGATATATTGTGCCATTACGCTTTGAGAGATGCCCATTTCAATTCATCGGGAATATTCCGATACATTCGTCGGGCCAAGACGAGGATGATAGGCTGGCAACCTTTCAGCAGGAAGTGAAGGACATCTTGCTCTAACTTGGAACTAAATCCGCTGACGACACATTCCCCTTGATTGCGCATCTCCGTTGCCCAGTCATAGCACCGCAGCACCGTCTCCGACGAGATGGTGCTCGATGCCATGAAAGCCGTCTTCTTCAGTTTCAGCAGTTCCCGATTGCCAAGACACTCCACTTTCAACATCTGGTATTCTATTCCATCAAACAGTTATTCCACACCAAACAGTCCCCGGATTTCTTTGTCAAAATCAGAGTCGATGCGCTGTGTCGGATTAAACAAACGATATTCTTCTTCCGCCTTACGGTCAGCCTCTTCCCCGCTCACCTTTCCCTTATCAGGCAGTAGCGCATATCTGCGGAAAGACAGAAACTCGTTGACAGAAGCGGCAAACTGCTCCATGTTAAAGGCATTCTCCCGTTCTATCAAATCTTCTATATAGTCAAAATAGCCCGTCACGGCTCTTTCCAATTGTCGTATCTCCTTTTCTGGCAAATAGTTCTTGGCAACCTTCGTGTCACTCAGCAACACTCTCCCTTCTGGTGCATTCTTCCAGGTCTGCAACCCCATGTGCTCCTTAGTATGGTCTGCACGAGTGAAGATGATTTCTGGAGCCGTCCGTCCTGTAATGGCATAATGGAAGCGGTTCTGTATCATCTGGTAAAACTCACGTGTTCGGATACTTCCCCTCGGAACCCCCTGTTTACGACTATTTCCATTTTGGAAACAGTCGTGCTTTTGTCAAGTTCCCCCTCGTCAAAGATGTGTGTCAGATGTTTGCTGATAGCAGGCACACCCACGCCAAACAACTGCGCCATCGCTTTCTGCGTAGCCCATATCGTCTCATCTTTTATCACCACCTGCACCCTGCCTTCCTCATCAGGCAATTGATACAGTATGAATTGTATCTCGTTGTTCATATTCCGTTATTCTTCTTTTTAGTTCAAAACCATCTCATTTCGAGTTACCCACTATCTATATTGCTGATGAATACATATTGAGTTCCTTTCAAAGAGTTTATTCCTCTTGCTCGTAGTAGTACGAGTAATCGATGCCCTTCATGAAAATCTCACGATCATCAATCCTATCGGTCAAGGCCTGTTTCAATAGCTCGCGGATTCGTGTGCTGTCCAATTGGCTGGCAATCATGGCGTCCAGATAGTCTTTCTTGTTTATCTTGCTCCAATCCACACACTTTTTCATGCGCTTCTTGAAAATAAGGTCAAGCTTATCCACTATCTCGTCGAAGGTTGTTTCAGGCATCGTTTCTACGGTCTTCAGATAGCTGTGTAAATGCCCGGTTAGGCAGAACAGCATATTACCCTTGGCAATGGTCTTGGTGCGAATCTTACCAGCAAAGTCGTATAGTCCGCCAAAAAGGTATGCATGAATCTGCTGTAGAGCCTTTACCTTGCCCACATCTTTGTCGGCCACCAGATCGCTTTCCCATAGCGTATAGGCTTTCTTCCTGCTCTTCGTTCCATACAGCACGTACCTTATGGTCTTTATAAAACCGAATTGATACCTTACTCATATTTTATTGATTCCTCTTGTCGCTCAGTTTCTTCTGTTCCCGTTCAAATTGATCTATGAAATGAATCTCAACAGGTGTCAGTTCGTTCTTTGTCCGCTCCTTGAACTTGCCGTATTCCGCATCAGCCTTCGCCTTGGCGAGTTGTGCAGAAATCTGTCCTGCATGAGTCAGGATGTCCTTGCGGGATATACGCAGGAAGTCATCGAGAATTGCAATCCAGTCTTTCATATACATAGGCCGATGCTCCTCTGCCTGTAGTTCAGCGAAGTCCAGATACAGGCTGACGATACGGTTGAGCGTCGTAATCTCTTCTTGTGACAGGTAGTTCTTTGCAATCTCGGCATCAGTCTTCTTGGGCATCGCACCAGTCCATGTTGTCAGTCCCATAAAGTCTTTCTGTGCATCAGCACGCTCATAGACGATTTCTGCTGCCGTATGTCCATGCACCGAATAGTGCATCTTGTTCTGTACCGTCTTGAAGAACTCCTGTGTCATTTCTACCCTCGGGTCGTAGTCAATGCTAAGCGCATATATCTCCAGCACCTTCCTATAGAAAACCTTTTCCGACGAGCGGATATCACGAATACGGGCCAGCAGTTCATCGAAGTAATTGCCGCCACCAGCCCGTTTCAACAGGTCGTCGTTCAGCGCAAAGCCTTTAACGATATACTCTTTCAGAACTTTCGTTGCCCACATTCTGAACTGCACGCCACGATAGGAATGAACACGATAGCCCACGCTGATAATCATATCAAGGTTATAAAACTCCACCTGATGCGTCTGTGATTTACCCTCAATGGCACCGTGCTGAGTGGTAGTTGCATATTTTGCAACTACCACTTCCCTGTCCAGTTCCCCCTCCTCGAACACATTTTTGATGTGTCGGGAAATGGTAGACTTGTTGCGCTGAAACAGTTCAGCCATCTGCTCCAGACTGAGCCATACCGTTTCCCCTTCCAGCCGCACTTCTATGCGCGACTCCCCGTCAGGAGTTTGATAGAGTAATATCTGCCCTTTGTTTTCTTCCATATCGTTTTGTCCATTTTTTTATTCAAAACCATCTCATTTCGAGTTACCCACTATCTATATTGCAGTTACCCACTAACTCTGATGAATTAACCAGTAACTCAGTATCGTTTAAGAAGAAACGTATTTATTAACCACATTTATAAAATCGGCTTTCCTTTGATTGAAATTAATCAAATCTTGTTGCAAGTCATAGTATTTGCAAAGTTCCACATATAGTTCATCCAATTTGGATTCATCTGTAATATCTGCCGCTTGCTTGACTACATTCAAGAAGCCAATTTCTTTGAATGATAGATTAGGAAACTTAAAAGGCAATACCCTTTTATTTTCCATAGCCCATGCTGCACCCATTTCATTCTGGCACACTTCACTCTTTCTATAGTTCTCAGAAATAATGCAAATAACATAATCGCAGCTTTTCATATTATCTACAATTATATCTCTAAAGTCATCTCCTGTACGAATAGCCGTATGGTCTAATGTACAGAATATATCTTGAGTGGAAAAACGGCATCCCAGCATTAAAATTTCTTTTATGAAGGCTTTAACTATTGTTTCATCATCCGATGCATGACTAATGAATATCTTTCGCCCGACTCTTGCATTTAGCGATTTATCTGAATACAAAGAGTCTATGACTTTAATAGCAGCCTTTAACTCTCCAAAAGAATACGCATTTATAAAATCTTTATAGACCATCTGGCCATACGGTCCAATTGGAACAGCTTGCCTATTAACAATAGTTCGAGTTGCATTTTGCAGAATATCAGCAATTGTGGGGTGGTCTTCTTTCACGATAGGAAATATTTGGTTAGAGAACTCTACAAGTTGCCTCGTCCGTGGGCCTATTTCAGTATTATAGTTTATGGAGATTCCTGTCAGCAAAGTTTTTGCCGAATCTATCAGATTTCGAAGGTGGCTGTATTCTTGTTTCATTTTTATAGCTGCCTTTAATTTGTTGAATTATGTTGCAGTATTTGTTCCACAATGCTGTTGTTTTTATGGATTACCTCAGACAATTTTTTCATTGGATATTCCTCTATTGGCACATCAAGCATGAACCTATACATAAACACAAGTTTATCATACGTTTCTTTCATTGCTTCCAAACTATCTGCTGTAAATGTTGATATTGCAGCCAACATGTTTTCTTTATGGGTGCTTTGAACATTGACACCTTTCTCAATAGCCTTTCTTCTCATAGCAGTTACAAGCATGATATATGATTTTAATGTTAGTTCGGCACTGTCTGAAAGTAATGGCATAACACTTGTAACATATTCATCAAACGAACGGATGTCTTCATTTAATTTGCATATATATTTCCATGAATTGACAATACAGTTTTTGTCACATTCATGGTTGCACATCTCCTTCTTTGTAAACTTCACATTGCCTTTACATTCATAAAGGTTAAAAGAGTATAGCCGGTTGACGTCTTGGTTTAGCTTCGCAATAGAACGAAGAACTTCCTTCATCACCTTGATTCGTTCTTCTAACGTTGTACTACTTCTTGCAATGTCTTTTGCTAGTTTGGCTTTATGCGATTCCAGCTCTCTGTCAAACTTGTTAATAATTGACTGACGTTTGTAGAAAAACAAAGCTGTGCAAGTAGCAGTGATTAAAGAAGCCACGATGCTTGCAATTGAAATCCAATCTTTTACTTCTAACTCTATCATAATTTATTTTATCTCTTGAATCATAGAATAACTATTGTAAAATCATTCGTTCTACTTCTCTCTTTGCTTGCTCCAATATGTCTTTTCCTTCTTCCTGCAAGGCTCTTGCCTTTTTGCGAATGTCTGCGATGTGTTCGGCGATTTCCTGTTGTTTGTCCAATGGAGGTAAAACCACCTTAATGGTAGATATTTCCTCTAAATTGATATTGGCTCTAGCAACAGGACGCTTCAGTCGATTAAGAGAAAGTTGACCTATACTTGACTTTATCAATTCCTTTATGAATTGAACATTATATCCATCTTTTAATCGTACAAGTGCTATTGCCTGATTAATGTTGGCTTCACCATCATAAGGATAGATTCCAACCTGCCCAATAGTAGCACCTACAATGGCTATAAGAATATCATTCTTTTGTAATTGAGATGAGCACATCAATGTTTCATGAATTTCAGGATTTAAATACAACAAGTCATCAAAGTCTAATTCACCTTCAATCGAAATGTTTCCGCTTCGAACAAAAGGAACACCGTTCTCTTTGTCCTTAGTATATGCGTCACCTCCTGATTTTGGAGTGACACCGCTCGTAATGAGTTTTGCAATTTTTTTTAGATTAACGATGGGATATTTACATGATTCTAATGCAGCAAATGCGTCTCTGAAATATTGTTGTGAATAATAGGGATCCCAACGACTATCTAAAGACTTTCGATTTATAATAAACGTTCTATCCTTTAAAGTAGTATTATATTCTGGCAACGAAACACCAATCTCGTTAAGTATAAATGTATCAATGCTTTCAAGGAGTTTCTTGGCCTCCGATTCCTTTTCTTGCTTTTTTGAATATGCAGTTTGGATTATCGAGACAATTTCATTTTGAATGTTTGTTGGAGGAAGTGGTATTTCAAGAGACTGATATTCTTCAGAATTAATATTAGGTTGTCCGCTTGGGCGCTGAACAGCACTTACCCATTCTTTATATGTATTTGTTTGCGTAAATGCAAAGACATAGTCAGGCAATGCAATCTGCGGATTTATAACAAATCGAATCAGGTATCCCGCAAAGAAACATGTATAAGGACAGTCTTTATGGATATAAGCTTTGCCAACAGTAGCCCCGCTGCGTGCTATCAAGAGATCATTTTTATGAAGAATATATTGATCTTCTATCGTATTGGCAGTTGCTCCTAAATCATTATGAGAAATCAGACCATATTCATCAATGTCGGTAATTCTGATATACCGAGGTGACTTTATATCGGTTCTGGTTATCCCTGACTCTGCGGCACCATATTGCGGTTTACCCAATAAAAGGTCTTTCAATCGAACCTTGGGGTATGACCAATTCTGCACTTTACGATTGTACAATGCCATTTTGGGATCTAACCTTCCTTCAATCTCCGACCGATTGACGATGAAGATTTTGTTTTTGCTAATATGTTGGGGAACTTGGTAACTCATAACGTAGCAATAAACTTCTTAAGTTCTTCACCAATCACATCCAACTCATTCGTGGCAGTTTTCTTGCCAGTAGCATCATAACCAATCTCTTCGGCAATTGCCATGAAGATAGGATAATTAGGAAGTTTCTTTTGTTTTGCTTGTTGGTACTGCTCCGTCAGACTTGTTTTCAATGTGTCAATCTTTGTGGCATACTCTTCGAGTATTACTGAGTTCCAAGACTTGTATTCTTCCGTTTGTTTGGCTGCGGTCGTAGAGATACGTTGCTTGTCTTTTATCTCATCAGCTTTGAGTTTTTGCTTTTGTTTTATCTCTTTGTCCCACTGGGTACGTAAAGCCAAATAATCGCTATCCCTCAAAAGTTCGTTTTCAATATTCTTTTTGGTTTCAACGAGTTCTTTTGTCTCTTCGTTCTTCCATTTACGAAGGAAGAGCACAGAACTTTTCACGCCTGCGCCATTCGCAGCAAATGCAGTTTGGGGCATACTGACAACTGCAACAATACGGAACCAGTCTTCAATCTGGGTTCTGACATATTGCATACTGCTATTTGTAAGGATACCATCTGGAAGGACTATAGCCAAATAGCCACCCTCTTTCAGGAACTTATAATCCTGTTCAATAAAAAGAACTTCTGTTGACTGGCTATCACGAGTGCTCTTTGGTTGCGCTTTTACCGCTAACCAATCTTCTTCTTTCTTTCCTAATTGATAATTTTTTAAATATGCTTGTTCGCTTTGACGAATACTGCTCCCAAAGGGGGGATTTGTAATAATGAAATCAAAACTGTCATATAAGAAATTACCATTATCCGTGTTTTGCTTTATTTGTGACGGTGATTCCAGTCCATCATTCCTTACCACGTTAGTATGGCCATCATCATGAATAATCATATTCATTTTTGCAGTCCTGGAGATTTTTTTACTTAATTCAATTCCATAAAGATTGTTTTCTGCAAATCCATGCCAATGATTATGCCATCTTAGTCTATCTTCTGGATCTTTTTCGTATTCAGGGTAATAAGAAGTAGCTTGTTCTCGAACCTTGTTTAGTGCATACAAAAGAAATCCTCCACTTCCGCATGAAGTATCCAAAACCCTTGATTGATTGTTAATAGGCAATACATCGACAATAAAATCTACTATAGGTCTTGGTGTAAAATATTGACCAAAATCACCTCTAAAGAAAGAGCCAATGAAGGTTTCGAAAGCCCTTCCTTTTGCATCAAGATCTGTCTTGTTTAGATTAACGCCTTCAATATATCCGACGACGGCTCGCAACTTCTCTGGGGAAAGCTGAATGTCATCACGAAATACTTCTTTGTCTCTTTTACGACCTTCTTCATAAAGAGTTGTAATACGTTTGTACAAATCTTCGTTTTCTTTTTTCCGGCGTTTATCTTCATCCTTTATGTCTTCTTTGTTAATATAGAAAATTTGAAAGTCATAAGGATCGCCTGCATGTCTGTCTTTTCTTTCGTCCCATATTTTACAAAAGATAAGCTTGTCTAATTCGTCAAAAGCATCAGATGGCTCAAGTTCGCCACCATTCCATAAAGTTTGATGAGCCAGTTTAAAAC
Source organism: Prevotella sp. (assembly GCA_017428925.1). Lineage (GTDB taxonomy): Bacteria > Bacteroidota > Bacteroidia > Bacteroidales > Bacteroidaceae > Prevotella. The sequence continues at coordinate 7,915 of JAFRPY010000091.1, forward strand.
GTCGTGTTAAGTCAGCCTGATCTATTGTTTCGATATCTCTTAACAACTCACAGCCTTCTTGATCATGAACGCTTGCAGCCTTGTACACATATCTATAAGGCTTCCTATTCAATATATTATGTCCGAAACTGGGTATATCTGGAATTTGATTTCTCGTATTTAAGTTCTTATCAACTTCATAGAACTCGTTTCGAATTCCTGACGTAACCCATATATATTTGACGTTACAAGGTAATGAGAATGCGTAACTATATGCTTGTTCTATTGCTTGCAAAAATTCTGCCTCACTAATATCATGACGTTTGCATTCGACTACGATGTGTGGTGCTAAACACATATCATCATCATATACAATAATATCAGCTTCTTTAATTTCGCTGCCCATTGTAACAGGAACAAACAGCCTGATTCGGCTTACTGGGTAATTATAATCCAAAATCAGCCTAAGGAACGTCTCAGCCTGTACTTTCTCTTCTGGATTGTTGTAATTGCGTTCCTTCTTTTGGAAAATGTATGTAATCCTGGACTTATCTTCATTAAACGAGATAAGACCTTTTTCAATTCCTATTTGTATATAGTCCTTCATTTGTTAACTATTGTTTGAATTATTCTTCTATTTCTTTCCTTATTTCATCCAACACTTTCTCGTTATACGAGAAATACTTGGCACCTTGATAGGCGCCAGAAGTGTTGCGGTGTTCCTCTGGCATAAAAGTTCCGACAAATGGGGAGAGCTTATATATACGCCCTTCGTACTCGATGCTGTCATCGGAAGCAACTTTTACGACGATACCCGTAGGATCAAAAGTGACCTGTTCGCCAATCTTGATGCCACACATAGAGAACTTGAAGCGGGGCGTTTCACCTCACGCTTCTGGGGTTCCTTGTGTTCATTTTCCACGATGGGTTTGTTGTCTTCGTAGAGTGTCACCTCTGCATTGTCTATCGTCATGGCAATATCACGGAAGATGTCGAGTGCCATCTGTGGAGCGACATTGAAGAACTCGCGGTTTTGACGGATGCGAAGGTCAGTGAGGCGATCGATGGTTTTATGTACCAGTTTTTCTACCTCATTGTATTTCGTGGTCTTCATCGTGGCGAATATCTCGAAAGGCAAAGGGACGGCAGTATTATCCAGTTCCTTTGAGCGCACATCCACAGGACGACTGCTTTTGCCAATCTTCACCCAATCCTCGCGGAAGCTGGGATTGGTCAGTATATATACGTAACCGGATTCTTTGTTGCTCATATTGTTCTCTTGTTTTAATCTTCTGTCCAAAGTAAATCATCTACACTCACACCCAATATCTTCGATAATTGGATGAACATCTCAACATTGGGCTGGGCGGCATTGGTCACCCATTTAGAAATAACAGCAGGGTCTTTATCAAGGATTTCCGACAGCTGTTTGTTGGTCATTCCTTTCTCTGCCAGTACCACCTTTAGGCGGTTTATTCGTTTACGTTCCATTTCATTCTTTATTTGGCTACAAATTTACATAAAAATACATAAAGACAGTGTTATTTGAGCAAAAATCTAGTATTACTAAGTAGAAAAAATGTTTTTATCTTCAATTTTGCTTACTGTTTACACGTTCTTTATACTCGTCTGTCAATTCTGTAACTATGCTTATTACCTGCACCAACTGCATCATGTACTTCTCCAACTTACATACAAGTGCCATTGCCCTACGCTCTGAGAAGTGGTTTTTCAGTTCCTTCAAAGTCTGATTGTAATTGTTGCCCACCATTATGAACTGGGCATGAAAGTCACTTAACTTCGTATAATATCCATGTTGACTCTTGTCAAATGACACCAAATGGAATGGTTCCCCGAAGATTCGCGACTTGATAAATGCGGACTTGTTTGTCATGCCAGAACGCTCATACATCTTCAAAAAGCACATATCTTCCTCACTGCTAAAGTTTACGTAATAGCGGTTTTTCTCAATCCTCCGAACAGCCTTTAATAAAGAAAGATTACTTTTTTCCCAAGTTACAAAATTAATTTAAAACATCTAAGAAAACGACAAAGTTTTTATTTGATGATGTCATTTTCCTTTTTCAAAAAGCCATTTCCAGCATGACTGTTTCACCTTGACATAACGTTCTAATATACAAAGTGATACGAGTGAAACTGCATTTTCACATCAGTTTCACTCGCAATCACCATCAGAAACTTCGGCAGGTCTTTTAAAAGGCAAAAGGCATTTTTTTTAGTTAATCAGGAATATCTTCTCCTTACCCCTATAGGTAGCCTTGACCGTAGCACGACCAGCGGACACAGGACTAACCTCAAACTGGACTGCATCAGGAGCCTTCTCGCAAGTGGCCTGCACCTTGGAGCCTTCCTTGATCGGGGCATAGAGTTGATAGTGGTTACACTCGGTATAACCGTTGGCGTTGGTGGACATGACGGGCCTCTCAGGAATGTTCAGTTTCTTGCCATCAACCGTAATCGTTACCTCGGGAACGAAAGCGGGCTGTGCACCAGATTCCTTCTTAAAGCCGATGCCGTGGAGGTCGAAGAGACCCTGTGGGCGTTGTGGCTCTTGCGGACGACGGCCCCAAGGACCGCGTTGTGGCTGTTCGGGCTGCTTTATCTCCGGGCCGTCAACCACCAGATAAATGGCATGTTTACCAGTCAGACCCTCCAAAGCAGGAATTAAGTGAGAAATGGTGAGTGGCTTGTTAGCGGGGAAGTTGTCGGGAACATCAACCACAGCCACCTCTTTACCTTTCCAGGGATTATCCAAAAGCACATGAATCTTAAATGCGCCCTTGCCACTTGTCGTCAAGTTAATGTTAAGGTGGACATTGTCACCCTTCTTGACACCCTCGAAGGCCTTCACGCCCTTGGTGTCCTTGGCAAGACCACCGAAGCCGAAGTATTTGAAGCCGATGATGCCACCATTCTGGATACCGGCCAGGTCCATGGAGTTGTTCCATACGTCGTGGTTATCCTGCATCCAGTTATTGCTGTTGGGGCCATACATAAAGCAGGCATAACCGGCACTATAATAATTATAAGGTGGCAGACCGAAGATCTGGAAACCCTCGCTGGTCACTTCGGCACCTGTATAGGTATTGCCGTCAGCGGCAGCAGCCACCCACTCATTATTCTTGGCATAGGGGTCATAACCTGTAATCTTCACCACGCCGCCTTTGGCAACGGGTTTCTTGTCCCACGTAATCTTGACGGGAGCGACCATAGCCTGACGGGCATTGCCGAAACCACGGGGAGGACGATGATAGAACACATACCACTGGCCGTTGATCTCCTGCAGGGAGCCGTGGGTGTTGTGGGCGGCATTGGTCTCAATCAGTTTCGAGCCGTCCTCGTTGAGCACGATACCACGGGAATCCACCAATACGCCACCAGAACGCCAGGGGCCGAGAGGAGAGTCGCCGAAGGCATAGCGGAGGGCGGAATTGGTGTTGCCCATACCATACTCCTTGCCGCTATAACCGGAAAACACCATCACGTATTTGTTGCCCACCTGACGGATGCTGCTGGCCTCGAAGAAGTTGAAGTCCAACGGGTTCTGCCCTTCATAGAGCGCCTTGTACTCACTGCCTGGCTTGTCGAGCAGTCGGCCATCGGCACTGCTGGCAGGGATGAAGGGATCGATGGGCTCTGTGCCTTCGCGCTTGGAATACATGGTGTTCTGGTCCAGTTCGACAGCCGTGGAATGCTGGAAGCCGTAGAACACATAGGCACGGAAACCCTTGTCGTAGTCCTTGTCTTTCTTGTCGGTGACAGGCTCGATAAACACCGAGGGGTCGAAGTCGATAAACGAACCCGGCAGGCATTGTGTTCCATCTTCTGTAAGGTTGACGGGCACGAAGGGACCATCGGGACGATCGCTCTTGCATACCATCGGGGTACGACGCCATCCGCGGCTGTGGGGATAGAGCCAGTAGGTCTTCTTGCCCGTGGCCTTGTCTTTGACTTCTACGAGGTCGGGGGCATACATGGTGTCCCATTGTCCGTTGACGAACCACGAGAAGATGGGGCCTTCGTCGCGCCACTGGGTGAGGTCTTCGACGGGTGCCGACCACATACGGATGTCAGGACCGCAATAAGCGGTGTAGGTCACATCGTGCGAACCGATGATGTAGGCACGAAACTTCCCTGGATTGTCGGGATCTTCAAATACCCGGGGTTCTCCGTCGGGCAAATGTTCCCAAAGGGGGAGGTAGGGGTTCTGTGCTGAAACTGACAGGCTGCAGAGCAGTCCCATGATCAGCAGGTTGATTTTCTTCATTTTACTCTATTGGTTAATAATAATTCTGGTTTTTGAGTGCAAAATTACATAATAACCGAAGAAAAACGATTGTCTTTTGTTTCACAGGCTTTCCTGTATGTTTCCTGCTGTTGGTTATTTGATTCTTTTTCTTTTTCTAATGACATATCTTAAACGCAATTTGTTATTTTTCCAAATAATTGAGAAATGCGAAAAGATAATACAATATGTAAGGAAAAAACAAAAAATAAAAACAAAATGCGTAAATTTTCAGGATAAATGTTTGCAAGTTAATAATTAATGTGTACCTTTGCACCCGAAATTGCAGTTCGGTGAGCAAACTGATGTTACGAATTGCGATGAAAAGCTATAATTCAAGCAAGAAAATGAGTAAGATTTTAAAGCCTGTCGACTATCAGCCTGTACTCGACATGCGACAGACAGAGCAGGGTATCAAGCTGATCAAGGAGTTTTTCCAGCAGAACTTGAGCACGGAGTTGCGTTTGCGCCGTGTGACGGCTCCGCTCTTTGTGCTGAAAGGATTGGGCATTAATGATGACTTGAACGGAGTGGAGCGCCCCGTGACATTTCCCATCAAGGATTTGGGCGACCAAAAAGCAGAGGTTGTTCACTCGCTGGCTAAGTGGAAACGACTGACGCTGGCTGAGTATGAGGTGGAGCCGGGCTACGGCATCTATACCGACATGAATGCTATCCGAGCCGACGAGGAACTGGACAACCTGCATTCGCTCTATGTGGACCAGTGGGACTGGGAAGCCGTTATCTGCAAGAAAGACCGTTCGCTGAAATGCCTTAAAGATATCGTTAGCCGCATCTATGCCTCCATTTTGCGAACAGAGTTTCTGGTATGTGAGCGCTATTGCAAGCTGAAGCCCTTCCTTCCTCAGGAGATACATTTCATTCATGCTGAAGAGTTGCTCTGCATGTATCCTGATAAAACGGTGAAAGAGCGTGAGGATTTGATAGCCAAAGCCTATGGTGCGGTGTTTATCATTGGTATAGGCGGCAAGCTCTCGAACGGAGAGCCGCACGATGGTCGAGCTCCCGACTATGACGACTGGACAACACCCAACGAAGACGGTTTCTTGGGACTGAATGGTGATATCTTGATTTGGTATCCCGTTTTGGGGCGTTCGGTAGAACTGTCGTCAATGGGAATACGTGTCGACAAGGAGAGTCTGCTGCGACAGTTGAAGTTGACGGGAAAAGAAGAGCGCGAGCAGCTGTTCTTCCACCAGAAACTGCTGAACGACCAGCTGCCGCTGAGTATTGGTGGCGGTATCGGTCAGAGTCGTCTTTGCATGGTGCTTCTCCATAAGGCGCACCTCGGAGAGATTCAAGCCAGTATCTGGCCCGACGATATGCGCAAAGAATGTGAGAAATTGGGTATAAAAATAATTTGATCAGGCAAACTCCAGATCGAGCAATCCCCGCAATTTTTCAATTGCGGGATTTTTTTTGCTGATAACCTCGAACAGTTCTTTTCTTGTCAGCACTTTAGTGACTTCATCAACACTTGCCAGACGGAGCTTAAGGGTGATGCCGTCGTTGTGGAGATATTTCGCCAGAGTGTTGCGGATTCTTCCCTGGATGCGGTTCATCTGCTCGAGTAGAATCTGATTTTCAACGATGACCTCAATGTGGGGGTAGTCGACGATGGTGGGCTTCATGTTGCGCATTCGGGCACTTATTCCTGCCATTTGCTGGGGCATACGTTGGCACATGTCCACCCATTGGGTAATCAGTTCCGTCTCGGTGAACTGTTTCTGCTCGCCTTCTCCGGTGGCGGGTGCTGCTTCTTCGATATCGGAAGTTTGTTGTTTGTTCTTGTCTTTTTGCAGACTGGCAAACGAAACGCCAACTGACTTGAGTCTTATCTTGGGCGTTTCGGGTTCCGGGGCTTTGGTTTCGGGCGTAGTCGGTTGTTCCTTTGCGGTTGGCAAAGGTTTCTGTTCAGCCGCAGCCACCTGCTGAGCCGCTTTTCTTGGCTGAACGTTTCTGGAAAGTCTTTTGAACAGGGATTTTAATCGTTTAGGGCTACGCCCCGCCTCAGGCGAATCTTCTTCCTGGGTAATCTGGGCAATCTCGATGAGCGTGAGTTCCACGAGCAGTCTCTTGTTGCTGCTCTGCCTGTAACCCTGGTCGCATTGGTTCATCAGCCTCAAAGCGGTATAGAGGAACTTGGTGGGGCATTTCTTGGCCTGCTCCTTGAATCTCTCTGCCTGTTGCTGGCTTACCTCGAGTAGGGGCAGTGTTTGTTCATCTTTGGCCATCAGCACGTTGCGCACGTGTTGTGCCAGTCCGTTGATGAGATGGCCGCCGTCGAAACCTTTCGAAATGACATTGTTGAGCAACACCATCACATCGCTGACTTTGTTCTCAAGCGAATAGTCGATAATATTGAAATAGTTCTCGGCATCGAGCACGTTGAGGTCTTCGATGACTTTCTGGTAAGTGATGTTCCCCTGGCAGAAAGAGACGGCCTGGTCGAAGATGGAGAGGGCATCGCGCATACCGCCGTCGGCTTTCTCGGCAATCACGTTGAGGGCTTCTTCCTCGTAGGTCACGTTTTCATTGTTTGCCACCATCTTCAGGTGGTTGATGATGTCGTTGACGGTCATCCGCTCGAAATCGTAGATTTGGCAACGCGAGATGATGGTGGGCAGAATCTTGTGTTTCTCGGTGGTGGCCAGGATGAAGATGACGTGTGCTGGCGGCTCTTCAAGTGTCTTCAGGAATGCGTTGAAAGCATTCGATGAGAGCATGTGCACCTCGTCGATGATAAACACCTTGTAGCGTCCCACCTGGGCCGGGATGCGCGTTTGCTCCATGAGCGCCTTGATTTGTTCGACGCCGTTGTTGGAAGCACCGTCGAGCTCAAACATGTTATATGAGCGCTGCTCCAAGAATGCCTTACAGCTTTCGCACTCGTTGCAGGCATCTCCTTCGGCTGTCGGGTGCTCGCAATTGATGGCTTTGGCGAAAATGCGGGCACAGGTGGTCTTGCCCACACCACGGGGACCACAGAACAGATAAGCATGCGCCAGCTTTCCGCTTTTCACCGCATTTTTCAGCGTGGTGGTCAGAGCCGACTGTCCCACCACAGAGTCGAAAGTCATGGGCCGGTATTTGCGCGCTGAGACTATATAATCCATCTTTTTATATTAGAGGTTTGACAATTTGTTGATTCGTGTTTTGTTTATCTTTTCCGATTTGACCGCAAAGATAATCATTTTTTTTCAAATTTATCCATTGAAGTGTTAGATAATCAAAAATATTTTTCTACCTTTGCACAAAATTCAATCATCAAACAGTACGTAAATTGAGTCGTTCAAACCCTATATGGAGCTTCCTGAGTCACAATAAATATTGGCTTGTGATTATTATTGGTGTGCTGATAACGGTGGTCATCGATGAGAATAGCGTGATGCAGCGCCTGAAATTGGAGATGCAGATTCGCGATTTGAAGGAACAGATTGCCGACTATAATGGCCAATACGAGAGAGACCAGGCCAAGCTGAAGGATCTCCGCCGCAATCCGCATGCTATCACGAAGATAGCCCGCGAGCGTTATTTTATGAAGGCCGACGATGAAGACATCTTTGTGTTGAGCGACGATATAACCCCCGTATCTACAAATGAGACAGCTAAATAGCCTGCAAAACATCATCTTTATTGCAGGAGGCTTGCTGATGGTTATCGGCATAGCCTTGAATTTCTTCAGTTACCCGATGGTTGGTTCATGGATGTTCCTCGTGGGAGCCGTCTGTTTCGGCGTGTTGCAGATGATGCAGCAATACGACGGGAAGAGCGTGGTGATTCGCCGGTTGCGCCGGATGATGATTCTGGCCGACGTGCTTTTCATCGTCGCGGGCCTGCTCATGGTCGAGCAGACTTGCCAGTTCCTGCTTCCGCTTTTCCAGAAGAACGGCATTCAGGGATTAACCTATTATGCTCAATATGTGGCTCACAACAACTGGGTGCTGGTGCTTTTCGTGGCGGCTGTTCTTGAACTCTATTCAATGCACAGAATCTCCAATGAGCTCTCAAAAGAGGCAAAAAAACTATAAAAGTTGGGGAATTGTTTTAAATTGAATAAAAATTTTTCCTTTCTTCGATAATAGATTGTACATTTGTGGCGGTTTTAAGACTACCATATATTATTATGAGCAGAATTCTCTACGCACTCTTGGCTTTTGCTACGCTGACTTCGTGTGCTAACTACTACAATATTCAGGGATCGAGCAACGTCTCAATCCTCGATGGACGTATGTTGTATCTGAAGGTCTATAATGATGGCGAACTAAAGAACGTAGACTCTTGTGAGGTGATTCACGGACAGTTCCACTTCCAGGGCACCGTAGACAGCGCAAAGATGACCACGCTTTTCATGGACGACAAGAGCGTGATGCCGGTGGTGCTGGAGAGTGGAGACATCACGGTGAAGATTGACAACACCCAGCTTAGCGCGACAGGTACGACGCTCAACGAGAAATTGTTCAAGTTCATTGATGAATACAATAGGTTGGACAATCAGGTGGTCGACTTGGGCCACAAGCAAAGCCAAGCCATCATGGATGGTGAAGACGAGAACGAAGTGAACGAGCGGCTGAACAAGGAAGCCATGGAAATAGCACAGAAGAAAGATGAGTTGCAGACCACTTTCATCGAAGAGAACTTCGACAATGTGCTTGGTCCCGGGGTTTTCTTTATCATCACGGCTGGCTATCCTTATCCCGAGTTGTCACCTTGGATAGAAGCGCTGATGAGCAAGGCCACCGACAATTTCAAGAACGATTCATACGTGAAGGACTACTATGAAAAGGCAAAACAGAACGAGGCTATCATGAACGGAACGGCCGACCAGCCGATGCCCGAAGCCCAGCCGATGCCATCTATTCCGGCTCCGCCCACACCCAACCAGTTGGGCGCGCCCATAGATTCCCTCACCAACTGATTTTATAATGAAACCCTAAGACACGAAGACGCAAAGGAGACGGCGTAACATGTAGATTGCTGCTCGTAGACTTTGCGTTTTCGTGTTTCTTGTTAAAACGAATACAGATGAAAACACTTGTCAAGGACGCTACGCTGGTTAATGAAGGACGCTCCTTCAAGGGGCACCTGCTCATTGAAGACAATCGTATAGCAGAGGTTATCGAGGGGACGCCCGATAACTGTAGTCCTGATTGTGTTGTCGATGCTTCCGGCTGCTATGTCATCCCGGGCGTTATCGACGACCATGTGCATTTCCGTGAGCCTGGACTTACCCATAAAGCCGACATCGAGAGTGAGAGTCGTGCGGCTGCCTACGGGGGCGTGACCACCTATTTCGACATGCCCAACACCAATCCCCAGACCACAACCCTGGAAACGCTCGACGAGAAGTTCCGGCTCGGAGCCCGGAATAGTCACGTGAACTATTCCTTCTTCTTCGGTGCCACCAACGACAATTACCCTTTGTTCGCCAGTCTTGACCCTCATCGTATTCCTGGCATCAAGCTCTTCATGGGCAGCAGTACCGGCAATATGCTGGTAGACCGCGACGAGGCGCTCAACCATATCTTTGCCAGCGCCGCTCCGCTGCCTATCATGGCCCATTGCGAAGATACGGGCATTATCAATCGTAACATGGCCGATTTCAAGGCTCGTTACGGCGACGATCCCGAGATTTGGTCTCATCCCCTAATACGCAGTGAGGAAGCCTGTCTGGAATCCACCGTGAAAGCCATCGAACTGGCCATCCGCCACGATGCCCGCCTGCATGTTGCCCATGTGACGACGGCTGCCGAACTTGAACTTTTTCCCCCATTTACTTCGATGATTACCGCCGAGGCTACCGTTGGGCATCTCGTTTTCTCGATGGTTGACTACAAGCGGCTGGGGGCACGGATAAAAGTCAATCCCGCCATCAAGAACTTCTGGGATTGCCAAGCGTTGCGCGATGGATTATCCGATGGGCGTATTGCCGTTGTCAGCACAGACCACGCCCCCCATCTGCTTAGCGAGAAACAGGGTGGGGCAGCACGTGCGGTTTCAGGTATGCCGATGATTCAGTTCTCGCTCCTGACGATGTTGGAACTTGTCGATCAGGAAGTGCTGGGCATCGAACGCCTGGTAGAACTGATGTGTCATAATCCGGCGCGCTTGTTCGATGTCTCCGGTCGCGGATTCCTCCGTCCGGGATATCGTGCTGATATCGTTATTATCCGCCGAACGGAGCCCTGGACCGTCACTCCCGAAATCATACAGAGCAAATGCAAGTGGAGCCCGATGGAGGGCCATGAGTATCGTTGGCAGGTTCGCGATGTGTTCTGCAACGGACATCATCTGCTGAGCCCGGCAGGCTTCGACGACGCATATCGGGGCGAGGCCGTAAGGTTTAGACAGGGATGAACAGCAAAGTGCACCATATAATATATAATTTTGGCGAACTAAAGCCATATATCAACTGGCCTTACTTCGACTACGCATGGGGTGTGGGCAGCAAGGGTAGGAACGAGCGTTCGCGCCTGCGCCATGAGGCCGACGCCATGCTGGCTGAGATTGATGGCCGCTATTCGGCCCATGCGCTGTTCGGCATATTTACGGCCAATAGTGATGGCGACGATATCCTGATAGACGGCGTGCGCGTTCCGATGCTACGCCAGCAGCACGAATCTGATGCCCGGCATTCCAACCTCTGTCTGGCCGATTTCGTCCGTCCGCTCTCAAAAGGAATACCTGACCAAGTGGGGGTGTTTGCCACAACCGTAGATGCCGCTCTTGAAAAGGATTTCGCCACCGACGATCCTTACCGTAAGATGATGTCCCAGACGTTGGCCGACAGACTTGCTGAGGCGGCGGCAGAGAAAATGCACCAGGAGGTTCGCACCTGCTATTGGGGCTATGCCCCTGACGAGCGGCTCACCATCCAGCAACTCCATATTGAGGCTTTCCAGGGCATCCGTCCTGCCATCGGCTACCCGTCGCTTCCCGATACTAGCATCAACTTCATCCTGTCGGACTTGCTTGACATGAAGCAGATAGGGATTCGCCTGACCGAAAGCGGGATGATGATGCCCCATGCATCGGTGAGCGGACTGATGATTTCACACCCCAAAGCCCGTTATTTCAACCTCGGGATAATCGGTGAAGACCAGTTGCGCGACTATGCTGCACGCCGCGGTGTGCCCGTCGAGCTGATGCGCCGGTTTCTTTCCAATAGCCTAATAAATGATTAGATTATGATTGCCCGAATACTGATACCTCTCGTGCTGCTCATCGCATTGCCCGACCTCTACGTCTACTGGCACTACAAGCGCCGTAAGAAGCATTATGGTTCGCTCAGACGGCTGCTATGGTGGATGCCCTGTCTGCTGATGCTTGCCTATACATTTGTGTTGGCTTGCCAGCCCCACTTTGCCCCCGAGAACCATTATCTCCTTGACATCTACCTCTTGTTGCTGGGCGTTTTGGTTATTCCCAAGGTTCTGTTTGCCATCTGTTCGATGACCGGACTGATTTATTGCCGCCTGGTCCACTCAAAGCAGAACTACGGCAACCTCATCGGGTTCTTGCTGGCGGTCTTCGCAGTCTATGTTTCGCTTTACAGCTATTTCATCGGTTCCCGTCGGCTGGAAGTGCGCCACGAGACATTCGTCTCGAAGGAACTGCCCCAGGCCTTCGACGGCTATCGCATCGTTCAGTTCAGCGATGCCCACGTGGGAAGCATTCCCGTCAGCCTGCTCGAAAGGGCAGTCGACAGCATGAATGCTCAGAAGCCCGACCTGATTGTTTTCACGGGCGACCTGCAGAACTTGCGCCCCAGCGAGCTCGATGCCGTGATGCCTATTCTGAGCCGTCTGGAAGCTAAAGACGGCGTCTACAGCATTTTGGGCAACCACGATTATTCTTTCTATTTGGATGTCGATTTTCCCACGGCTTCCATCAACGAGGAGATGATGAAGCAGAAGCAGCACGCTATGGGATGGCACTTGCTGCTCAACGAGAGCACCGTCATCAAACGCGGCAGCGACAAGATTGTACTGGCGGGTATGGAGAATCTCAGCCTAAAACCAGAGCAGACGCGTGGTGACTTGGAGAAGACGATGGAGGGTGTGAAAGACGATGCCTTCGTGATTATGTTGCAACACGATCCGTCGGCGTGGAAACGTGCCGTTCTTCCCGAAACGAATGCCCAGCTGACGCTTAGCGGGCATACCCACGGAGGACAAATCCAGCTGTTCGGATTAAACCCCGCGATGATTACCTACGATGAGTATGGTGGAATGTATCAGGAGAATAAACGGGCGATATGCGTCAGTTCGGGACTGGGCGGGCTTGTTCTATTCCGTTTTGGCGTTACGCCTGAATTTGTTGTCCTTACGCTCCAGCGTTGACGGTTTGTGGCAACGGTTCAACAGAATTTTGCAAAAAAAGTTGCAGGTTACGAAAATTAGTATTACCTTTGCATCCGCAAAAGGCGAATCGTCTATCTGATTGTTCTGCTAGCTCAGTTGGTTTAGAGCGCCGCCTTGACAGGGCGGAGGTCACTGGTTCGAACCCAGTGCAGAACACACAAGAAGCATCTCACACGAGATGCTTTTTTTATTTTAGGAAGTTTTTTTGGAGTCGCCTTCGGCGAGAAATTATACAAATCTAATCAAAATGCCAATAACTAAGAGATAATATTTTGTCTAAAATTGTCAGATTTCTGCCCGAAGGGCACTATAAAAGAACGTATTAACAATCTACTCCCCTCCATATAGGGAGGGGCAGGGGGAGGGTCTGTTGGGTTTGTTGTTAATTACTGATCCGGATTCTCCTGATACCCCTGCAATTCTTTGGGCAGCGCCGACATAATCGTTTTATAACTCTCGTCCATAGCGTGTTTCACGTTCTCCGGTCCCTGGCCCTGCGGTGGGATAGGGGTGTGGATGGTGAGGTGTAGGGGGTGCCAGATGGCAAAGCGCCAGTCGCGGGTTCGTGGCATCACGTTGATGCTTCCGTTGATGGTCAGCGGAACCACGGGCAGCTGCAGCTCGTCGGCAAGCATGAAGGCACCGCGGCGGAATATTCCCATGTGGCCCGTAAACGAGCGGGCACCTTCGGGAAATACCGTCACCGAAATGCCGTCTTTCAGGATTTCACGCGCCTGATCGTAGCTGGCCTTGATTTTCTTCACACCGCTGCGGTTAATGAATATCTGGTGACTCTTCTGGCAGGCATAGCCCACAAACGGAATCTTGCCAATCTGGTATTTCATCATCCACTTGAAGTTGCGATGCAGGAAGCCGTAGATGAGGAAAATGTCGAATGCCCCCTGATGGTTCGAAACAAACACATACGACTGTCCTTCCTTCAGGTTCTCGCGGCCTTCCACCTTCACCGGCAGCAACAGAATGCGGCAGATAAATGCACCCCACCACTGTCCCGGGTAGAATCCCCAGAAATGGGCGTTGCCCAAGGTGGTGCCGAGACTCACGATGATGGCCGTGAATATCGTGTGGAGCACAATCAGCGGGATGGCAATAAACAACTGATAAATTCTATATAGTAAGGTAACCATAACCTTAACTCAAAATTCTTAATTCTTAACCTTAATTCTAAATTCTAAACTCTAAATTCTAAATTCAACTGATCTTCGGATACTTACGGAACCATCCGTCCCAGCGCAGTCGCATCACGCCAAAGAAAGCCTCACCGAAGATGCCTCCGCTCATCTTGCTGGTTCCCTCGCGCCGGTTGACGAAGATGACGGGAACCTCCTTGATTTTGAAGCCGATTTTATAGGCCGTGTATTTCATCTCAATCTGGAATCCATAACCCTTGAAGCGGATTTTGTCAAGTTCGATGGTTTCCAGCACCCTGCGCTTGTAGCACTTGAAACCGGCCGTGGTGTCGTGAATCTTGAAACCCGTCACGAAGCGCACGTATTTCGACGCGAAGTAACTCATCAGCACCCGTCCCATGGGCCAGTTCACCACGTTCACACCCGAGATGTAGCGCGAGCCGATGGCCAGGTCGAAGCCTTCGTCGTGACAGGCGGCGTAGAGCCGTGGCAGGTCGTTGGGGTCGTGGCTGAAGTCAGCATCCATTTCGAAGATGTAGTCGTATTGGTGTTCCAGTGCCCATTTGAAGCCCATGATGTATGCCGTTCCCAGTCCGAGCTTTCCGCTCCGCTCCAGGATGAAGAGCCGGTCGGCAAATTCGCTGCCCATCAGGCCTTTCACGATTTGAGCCGTCCCGTCGGGCGAGCCGTCATCGATGACCAGAATATGGAAACATTTTTCCAGCCCGAACACCGCCCGGATAATCTTCTCAATGTTCTCCTTCTCGTTGTAGGTTGGGATGATGACAATGCTGTCGCTTTCGTTCATTGGTGGATTGAATTTTTCATTGCAATGCAAAGGTAGGTAATTTTTTTGTCCGCCGCAAACTTTTCCACTTCTATTTTAAGTTTAGTTCTATAATTAGACATGATTTTTTCGAATGTTTTTCGCGCTTATTACATAAATTACACCCGTTCTACAGAAAAATCCATTTTTCTGCTCTTACTTAATCGTATTTTTTTGTATCTTTGTGGACTGTTTTGAAGATAGAGGAACTGATAGACCTTTATGCCCGTTCGCCTCAGTCGGCGGCCCTGGCAAAAGCACTCGGGAATGTTTCGGTGAAAAACATTTTCGTGCAGGGACTAACTGGCTCTGCCGCTGCCGTGCTTTTCGCGTCGGTTACTCGTCGCACTCCACAAACCATTCTCTTCATTCTTCCTGATGCCGACGAGGCCGGCTATTTCTATCAGGATTTGGTGCAGATGCTGGAGACACACCAGAAGAAAGAGGGGAGTGATAACTCTCAGCATAATAATTCTCCGAGTGTTTTGTTCTTCCCGTCGAGCTATCGACGGCAGGTGAAATACGGGCAGCGCGACGCAGCTAACGAGATCCTGCGTACGGAAGTGCTGTCACGGCTTTCCAATTCCCCCTCTACGGGAGGGGGCAAGGGGGAGGCTCTCTATATCGTCACCTACCCGGATGCTCTTTCGGAACTGGTGGTTTCCAAACGGAAGTTTGAAGAGCGGTCGATGCAGCTGCACGTCGGTGATGTCTTGGCGGTGACGGCACTTGAGCAACGGTTGCGCGAGTTCGGCTTTCAGGAAGTGGACTATGTTTACGAACCTGGGCAGTTCGCTCTTAGAGGCAGTATCCTGGATATCTATTCGTTCAGCCACGAACTGCCGTTCCGCATCGACTTTTTCGGTGACGAGGTGGATTCCATCCGCACCTTTGAGGTGGAAAGCCAATTGTCGCATGAACGCCGCGACATGATTGAGATTGTACCTGAACTAGTTGCCACGAGTTCCGAACTTATCCCTTTCACGAAGTTCCTTCCTGCCGGCACTGTGCTGGCCGCCAAGGACTTCAACTTTGTCACCGACACCATCTGCCGCATCTATCAGGAGGGCTTCTCTTCCCAGGCATTGACGGAGCGCTTGGAAGGGGTGACCGAGATGGAGAAACAGCAGATTCTTCAAGAGATGAATGCCGAGCGTAAGTTGATAACAGGCACCCGGTTTGAAGCTGAGACAAGTGCTTTCCGCCATGTATGTTTTGGCGTGAAACCTTCCGAGCGGCCCGACGCCACGGTTCGGTGCGACATCACTCCCCAGCCGTTGTTCCACAAGAACTTTGAACTGCTGATACCCACTCTTCAGGATTATCTTCAAAAGGGTTATCGGCTGTATATTCTGGCCGACAGCCAGAAACAGCAGGAACGTCTGCGCGACATCTTCGACTCGCTTGTGCCCCAGTCGTCTACCGACACCCAACACCCAACACCCAACACCCCGATTACCTTCACCCCCGTAGACCATACGTTGCACGAGGGTTTTGCCAACAATGCCCTGAAGTTGTGCTTCTTTACCGACCATCAGATTTTCGACCGCTTTCATAAGTACAACCTGCGTTCGGATGCTGCCCGCAACGGTAAGATGGCACTCACGATGAAGGAATTGCAGGAGATGGAGCCAGGTGATTATATTGTCCATGTGGACTTGGGAATCGGAAAGTTTGGTGGATTGGTCAGGGTGCCTCTGCCCAACAGTACGCAATATCAGGAGGTAATCCGCATCATCTATGCCAATAACGACAAGGTGGACGTGAGTATCCATTCGCTCTACAAGATTTCGAAATACAAGCGGAAGGATAGCGAAGTACAGCCGCGCCTGTCTACGCTTGGCACCGGTGCATGGGAGCGGCTGAAGGAACGAACGAAGACGCGCATTAAGGACATTGCCCGCGACTTGATAAAACTCTATGCCGCACGCCGCCGCGAGAAAGGTTTTTCGTTTAGTGCCGATACGTTCATGCAGCACGAATTGGAGGCTTCGTTCCTCTATGAAGACACCCCTGACCAGTTGAAAGCCACCAACGAGGTGAAGGCCGATATGGAGAGCCACCGCCCGATGGACCGTCTGGTTTGCGGCGATGTGGGATTTGGAAAGACCGAAGTGGCCGTCCGTGCTGCCTTTAAGGCTGCCTGCGACTCCAAACAGGTGGCTGTGCTGGTGCCTACCACGGTACTGGCCTATCAGCATTCCCAGACCTTCAAGTCGAGGCTTCAGAATCTTCCCGTACGCGTTGACTATCTGTCGAGGGCACGTAGTGCGAAGCAGACGAAGGAAGTGCTTGCCGATCTGGAAGCCGGAAAGATTGACATATTGATTGGTACGCATAAACTGATCGGCAAGGCCGTGAAGTGGAAGGACTTGGGGTTGCTCATCATAGATGAAGAGCAGAAGTTTGGTGTATCAGTCAAAGAGAAATTGCGCAAGATGAAGACCAATGTCGATACCCTCACCATGAGTGCGACGCCCATACCCCGCACGTTACAGTTCTCGCTGATGGGTGCACGTGACATGAGCATCATCCAGACTCCGCCTCCCAACCGTTATCCTATCCAGACGGAAGTACATTCTTTCAACAGTGAAATCATCGCCGAAGCCATCAATTTCGAGATGTCGCGCAACGGACAGGTGTTCTTCGTCAACGACCGTATCTCCAATCTTCCCGAGCTGGCGCTGCTTATTCAGAAGCACGTTCCCGATGCGCGGGTGGCTATCGGTCACGGCCAGTTGAAGCCCGAGGAACTGGAGAAGATAGTGATGGGATTCATGAACTACGACTACGATGTGCTGCTATCCACCACTATCGTGGAGAACGGCATCGACGTCTCGAATGCCAATACCATTATCATCAACGATGCCCATCGATACGGGCTGTCGGACCTTCACCAGATGCGTGGCAGGGTAGGGCGCAGCAACAAGAAGGCTTTCTGCTATCTATTAGCTCCGCCATTGGCTAATCTTACGGCTGAGGCCCGCCGCAGGCTGGAGGCTCTGGAGACATTCTCCGGACTTGGATGTGGTTTCAACCTTTCCATGCAGGACCTCGACATTCGCGGGGCGGGCAATCTGCTGGGTGCCGAGCAGAGCGGTTTCATGGAAGACCTGGGCTACGAGACCTACCAGAAGATTCTCTCGCAGGCCGTCACCGAACTGAAGAACGATGAGTTCAGCGACATGTACGAGGAGAAGATAAGCGAAGGGCAGCAAGTGTCGGGCAACGATTTCGTAGACGACTGTTCGATTGAGAGCGACTTGGAGATGTATCTTCCCGATCAGTATGTTCCATCGTCGAGCGAGCGCATGTTGCTTTATCGTGAGCTGGAGAACATCAAGAACGATGATGACCTGGAGAAATACAAGTCGCGGCTTCGGGATCGTTTCGGCGAGATTCCCCATGAAGGACTGGAGTTGCTTCAGGTGGTTCCACTCCGGCGCCTGGGGCGTGAACTGGGGTGTGAGAAAATCACGCTGAAGCAGGATCAGATGATGATGTATTTCGTGAGCAATCCCTTGAGTGCTTTTTACAGGAGTAAGGCTTTTGGCGATGTGCTAGACTATGTGGCTGAAAATCCCAGGGCTTGCAGCCTTCGCGAAATCAAGGGCAAACGGAGTATGGTGGTCAAAGGCATCAGTTCGGTGGAATCGGCCGTGAATATAATGAGGAGCATCGCCAAATCGGTCGAAGGATAAAAATGAACAAAGCGGATCGCTCCACAGCGCTCCGCTTGTTACTTAAACTTTAACCAAATTACTCGATACAACGAGTCTTTTATGTGTACTTGTGGAATAGCTTGTTTTTTGAGATTCCAACCACGTTTTATTGATAGTGTGTTTTTGTATGATGCAAAGATAATATTTTTGATTTATTTATACAAATGAGATGCTTTTTCACACTCAAAACTGTGTGCGATTACAGTGTTTATCGGCTTTTTCATCATTCGCAACAAAATACAAAAAACGGTCATTGTGTTCGGAAACAATTCCAAAATTCGACTTCTTTCCCATAAAATATAAATTAATGTTAAAACTCGTTATTATAGGCTTTTTCAGCCATTATTATTGGCTTGAATTAATAAAAAGCGCAAGATTGTGAGTCTTGCGCTTTTTCTATGTTTGCTCCGTTTTTGTTCGTTCGGAGTGGTAGGCTTGTCGTAAGGATTATTCCATTAAATCTTTGGAACTGACTCCAGGAAGCCTTCAATTTCCTCGTCGGTGACGGTGTAGTTACGCAGGTCGCCGTTGATGTACTGGTCGTAGCTCGGCATGTCGATAAGTCCGTGGCCCGAGAGATTGAAGAGTATAACCTTCTCCTCGCCGCTCTCCTTGCATTTTTTTGCCTCGCGGATAGTGGCTGCAATGGCGTGGCAGCTCTCAGGTGCCGGTATGATACCTTCTGTACGGGCAAAGAGAATACCGGCATCGAAGGTCTCAAGCTGTGGGATATCCACGGCCGACATCATCTTGTCTTTCAACAGTTGGCTCACGATGGTTCCTGCACCATGATAGCGCAGTCCGCCGGCATGGATGTTAGCGGGCTTGAATTTGTGTCCCAGTGTGTACATCGGCAGCAGTGGAGTGTAGCCTGATGAGTCGCCGAAGTCGTATTCGAATTTTCCGCGTGTAAGTTTCGGACAACTGTTAGGCTCGGCAGCGATAAACTGAGTCTTGTAGCCGTCGAGGATGTTGTGACGCATGAAGGGGAACGATATGCCGCCAAAGTTACTTCCACCGCCAAAGCAGCCGATGATAATGTCGGGATATTCGCCGGTCATGGCCATCTGCTTCTCAGCTTCCAGACCGATAATCGACTGGTGGAGCGTAACGTGGCTGAGCACCGAACCTAAGGTGTATTTACAGTTTGGCGTCGACATGGCCAGCTCGATGGCTTCCGAGATGGCTGTGCCTAACGAACCGGGATGCGTCGGGTCGACGGTGAGTATATCTTTACCAGCACGGGTAGACATCGAAGGTGAACCTTCTACGGATGCGCCGAAAGTGCGCATGATGCTGCTGCGGTAAGGTTTCTGCTGCATGGTGAGCTTCACCTGATAGACAGCTGCCTCAATACCGAATATCTTGGCGGCATAAGCCAGGGCAGCACCCCATTGTCCGGCACCAGTCTCGGTGGTAACATTGGTCACTCCCTGTTTCTTGCAGTAGTAGCACTGCGGGATGGCAGAGTTCACCTTGTGGGAGCCCAGCGGATTGGTACTTTCGTTCTTGAAGTAGATGTGGGCTGGTGTGTCGATGGCTTTTTCCAGTTCGTAAGCGCGTACAAGCGGTGTACTGCGGTAGAAGCGGTATTTCTCCTGCACTTCCTCGGGAATATCAATCCAGGCATGTTCCTGGTCGAGTTCCTGACGACAGCACTCTTCGGCAAAGATGGGGAAGAGATCCTCGGCCTTGAGCGGCTCGTGGGTTGCAGGATTCAGCGGCGGTAATGGCTTGTTCACCATGTCGGCCTGGATGTTGTACCACTGCGTAGGCAGTTCACTTTCTTGGAGAATGAATTTCTTTTGTTTCATGATTTTGTTGGATTGTGTTATAGGAATCTCCGTTGCAAATGTAGCAAAATAATTTTATATATCAGCATTTTTTTGTAATTTTGTCGCCAATATGTTGATATTTCTTACTATTATTGCATATTTTCTCTGTTTATTTGCTTTTAGCAGATGGACTTCAAGGCATGCCAACAACGATACTTTCTATCGCGGCAACCGGCAGTCGCCCTGGTACATGGTGGCGTTCGGCATGGTGGGAGCCTCTATTTCGGGCATCACGTTCGTCTCGGTGCCCGGGATGGTGCTCAAAATGGATATGACCTATTTGCAGACCTGCCTCGGATTCATCTTCGGCTATTATCTGGTGGCCTTCTTGTTGCTGCCCGTCTATTATCGCCTGAACCTTACCACCATCTATAGTGTGCTCGACCGCCGCTTGGGTCGCCATAGCTATCATATCGGAGCCTGGTTCTTTCTGTTATCGAAGATGACGGGTGCCGCCGTGCGATTCTATGTGGTCTGCATCATCCTCCAGCGGTTTGTGTTCCAGCCCCATGGTGTTCCTTTTGCCGTAACCGTGGTGGGCATGGTGCTGCTGATATGGCTTTATACGCGCAGGGGAGGCATCAAGACGCTGGTTTGGACCGACACTTTCCAAACCGTTTGTATGTTCACCGCCCTGATCCTCATCATTTATAATGTGATGGGCGATCTCAACATGTCGGTGGGCGATGCGGCCAGGGCCATTGCTGCCGACAGCCATAGCCGGGTGTTTGTCTTCGACGACTGGGTGTCGCGCCAGAATTTCTGGAAGCAGTTTCTCAGCGGTATCTTTATCGTTATTGTCATGACGGGACTCGACCAGGACATGATGCAGAAAAACCTGACCTGCAAAACGCTACGCGAAGCCCAGAAAGATATGTGCACCTACGGTTTTGCCTTCGTGCCTGCCAACTTGTTGTTCATGGCGCTGGGCGTGCTGCTTGTTATTTTGTTCCGCCAGCAGGGGCTGGAACTTCCAGCCAAGGGCGACGACCTGCTGCCGATGTATGTCGAAGGGGCAGGCGGTGCATTGACCGTTCTGTTCACCATAGGCATCGTGGCGGCTTCGTTTTCGAGTGCCGATAGTGCCCTGACGGCTATGACCACCAGCTTTTGTGTCGACATTAAGGGCAGGGCCAACGACGAACGGTTGCGCAAGCGCGTGCATATCGGCATGGCCGTTGTCTTTGCCATATTGATTTTGATGGTGAAGGCTGTAGATTCCCCCAGCGTCATTGATGCCATCTACATTCTCTGCTCCTACACCTATGGTCCGCTTCTTGGACTCTTTGCATACGCCTTGCTGACTCGCCGTGGTGTCAACGGGCGCCTTGTTCCATATATTGCCGTGGCCTCTCCGATTGTATGCTTTCTATTAGACCAAATAGTGTCGCATGCCACCGGCTACAGTTTCGGCTACGAGCTGCTGATGCTCAACGGCCTGCTCACCTTCGTCGGTCTTTGGCTAAGTGGCAGTAATTTTTCCATAGAAATGAAAAAGTGATTTTTTCCATCATTTATTCCGTTTTCCGAAATAGAAGCCGGCGAAGAGATTTACCGAACCGTATGTGTTGCGCAGGTGGTAGTCGTGGGCGTTGTAGTGGTTGTCATAAAATGCAGCGGTGGCACCGGCATACCAGTGCGAGTTGTTGTAGGTGATGCCCAAATGTGCTTTGAAATCGAGGTTAATGCCCGTGTGGTGATATTCTTCTACGGTTAGATATTCGTTACTGCCATGATTCCCGGTGATTACGTTGTTGGTGACGTCACTTAATTTCTCGAAATGTGCTTCGCAGGTCTTCAGTCCCGGACTTGCGAAGGCAGCGGCACCCATCACCCAGTTGTGTGCAAACACCCAGTTATAGCCATAGCCGCCGGTGAGCGAAATGGTGTTGAAACGGGCATTTCTTGTCACCAACATGTCGCCTTCCAGTTCTGTCGATGAGTCTGGATTATCCATATCATTCTGTACCAGTTCGTCAAAGGTTCCGTCGTGGAAGGTTTTCTTCATCATGTCGACGACCAACTCTGAAATGTTCAGGTCGAATTTTGTCCGCATAAATCCCGCCCCCAGAATCAGCGAGCCGGCATTGCGCAGCTGGTTGGTGGACTGTCCGAAGGCAGCAGCTGCAGAATAGCGTTTGTGGTTGAGTATATAACTGAACGTGACGCCCGCGTTTCGCGTTTTTATAGCGGTGCATTCCATGCCTTCGATGATTTTCAGGTCATCATCGGTTATTTTCCGCAGTTTAAAGTCGTTGCCCGCTTTTCTGTAGAAAACGTCGATAATGAAGGGGTTGGTGAAGATTGAAAAAACAAAGTTCGTGCGGTCTTTCGACTTGAAGAAAGACTTCAAATCGACGGAATAGCCGCCGAAAAAGTATTTGTAGCCACCAAAGGGTCCCAGCTCGACTGACAAATCGGGCGCGAAGACCATCTTGTCTTTTCCATCGTCCAGACAAATACGGTCGAACACGTATGAATTCTGAAGCATCAGCGTGCCCGGATAGTGTTGTGGTTCGATGTAGGCGGAATCGATATCATCCAACTGGTCGATGAAGCGCACCAACCAATTGTCGGCAAACATGTTGGTTGCCGAGAGGAAAAGGAGCAGAATCAGCGGAATTCTTTTCAGCATTATTCGTGACTTTTTAAATATCCATAACATTCTCATTTTTAACGCAAAAGTATGTTTTTTATAGAAATTATCCTAATTTGAATAATCCTATTTAGGATAATTTAAGAGGAATCCCCTCCTGTTTACATTCCTAAAACGAAAGAAGTGTGGCTTTGTCCAAACTCATTGGGCACTTACACCTTATCTTTGTATAAAAAAAAGGATATAAAAATGAAAACAAAAACCTGATACTTTTATGAAAATACACGACAAGTCTGGCTTGAAGAAGGTTGCCGTGATGATGAGATGTTCCCGTCATCTGTAACCACAAAACAACCTCTTAACAACCCCATAACAGCCCCATTCTTCCTTTGTTTTCGCCCAGTAAAACCCTATGATTTCATCTGCAAATCATAGGGTTTTGCTTTGTAACTCTGTCTGAGTTGCACATCAAATCCTAATCTTTTGAAAATGAAATCCTATTTATTTCGAGTTCAAATCCTTATTATTTGCCCACAAAATCCTTATTATTTGCTCTCAAAATCCTTATTTTCCCTATCTCCCAAGCTTCTTTTTCTTTCAAAAATGGTATCAAAAAACAGGACAAATTTTTCAACAATAAATGACGTCGTCGTTTTTATTCGTCGGCCAGATTAGGTTGTTCGAGCCAGGCAAGGGTGGGGTGAATGGCCAGGTAGCGGTTGCGCAAGTCCCAACGTTCACCGAATATCCAGTTGCGATAGAAACGAATGAGGAAGAGGGGATTCACCTTGATGTTCTTGAGCTCGTTCATGTAGTTGGCGCGGACCATTGCATTGCGGAAATACCAGGAATGGTCGGCAAAGACATCGGTGTGGATGCCGAAGCCGAGGGGACGGAGCAGCAGGATGGCGAGCACGGCGGTGGTTCGGGTGTTGCCCTCGTTGAAGGGGTGGATGTGCCAGATGCCGGCCGTGAAGAGCGATATCCATTCCACCAGTTCTTCGCCACGCAGCTCGTGGTAGTTGATGTTGCGGTCGAACTCGAAGTTACAATCGAGGGCGATGCGCAGTTCTTCCCAATGCAGATAGACGACGGTGTCTTTTTCGAGCACCCATTCGTTTTTCACGAGGTCGTTTTCACGCAGTTGTCCGGCATGTTCGTAGACGCCGTCGAATATCTGGCGGTGCAGGTTCAGATAGCCTTCGGTGGAGAAATCCAACTGCTTGTTGAAAAGAACGTCGGCAATGTTGCAGGCCGTCTTGTCGGCTTCCTGCTCCTTGGCTTTTTCTGGAGTTGCGGGCGGATTTTCGTCGTAGAAACTCCACACTTGCCGTTTGGCCTCGTCAAGAGTGATGAGGCTCTCGATATGCTGGCGAGCTGTCTGCCGCAGCATATTGGAGGTTCTCAGTCCGTCGGTGGCCTGCAGTCCGATGGCTGCTGCCCAAACATAGGCTCTTTCGGTGATTTCTTTGTCGCCTTGGTTAAGGTATTCCCCGAAATCGTCTAATTTGAATTTCTCGTTTCTTTTTTCTTTTCCTACAGTTTTCATGCTTTATGGATGGTGGTTAGCGTTTTGAGGTCAGAGCGTCTGCAAATAACGCTCTGCCTCGAGTGCTGCCTTACAGCCACTGCCGGCGGCTACAATGGCTTGGCGGTAGTGCGGGTCGGCACAGTCGCCGGCGGCAAACACCCCGGGAATGTTGGTGCGGGGAGAGTCGCCCTGGGTTTTGATGTAACCAGTCTCGTCGAGTTCCAGCCATTGGCTGAAGACTTCGGTGTTGGGTTTATGGCCGATGGCCAGGAAAAATCCGTCGATGGGCAGGTCGTAGAACGATTCGTCGGACTCGCCCTTGCGCTTGACAAGATGGACACCTTCCACGCCGTTTTCTCCGTAGAGTCCCACGGCATTGTGCTCGAACAATATCTCAATCTTAGGATTGTCGGCCACGCGTTGCTTCATGATGTCGGATGCGCGCAGGTAGTTCTTGCGGACAATCATGTAGACCTTCGAGCAGAGTTGTGCCAGATAGGTGGCCTCTTCGCATGCAGTGTCGCCTCCGCCAACTACGGCCACCACTTTTTTGCGGTAGAAAAAGCCGTCGCAGGTGGCACAGGCCGAAACGCCCTGACCGTTGTATTTTTTCTCGTCTTCCAGTCCGAGATATTTGGCCGATGCCCCGGTGGCGATGATCACCGTGTCGGCTTCCAGCTGGGTGCCGTCGTCGGTGGTCAGCACGTAGGGGCGGGCTGAGAAGTCGGCCTCTGTGATGACCCCGTCGCGGATGTCGGCTCCGAATCGTTCAGCCTGCTGGCGCAGTTCCATCATCATCTGGTTGGCGTCCACACCGTCGGGGTAGCCCGGGAAGTTTTCAACGATGGTGGTCTGTGTGAGCTGACCGCCCACTTGCAGTCCACAGTATTGCACAGGGGCCAGGTTGGCTCTTCCTGCATAGATGGCAGCCGTATAGCCGGCAGGGCCGCTGCCTATAATCAGACATTTGATGTGTTCCATTAGTCTTTCAGCAGTTCCTCAATCTGCTTCTCAATGTTCTCCATTTTCTCGGTGGGCTCGAAGCGTGCTACCACCATTCCCTTCTTGTTGACGAGGAACTTGGTGAAGTTCCACTTGATGTCGGGCTTCTGAGCATAGTCGGGGTCGGCCTTCGAGAGCATGTCGTCGAG
Organism: Prevotella sp.; assembly: GCA_017428925.1. Classification (GTDB taxonomy): domain Bacteria; phylum Bacteroidota; class Bacteroidia; order Bacteroidales; family Bacteroidaceae; genus Prevotella. The sequence continues at coordinate 33,396 of JAFRPY010000091.1, forward strand.
GATGTGGGCAATGGGGTGTTCCATGTCCCATCCGGCAAAACCTTTCTGTTCCTGCAGGAACTTGAAGAGCGGGTCGGCATCTTCGCCGTTCACCTTAACTTTCTTGAAACGCGGAAATTCGGTGCCAAAGTTCAGCTTGCAGAATTCGTGGATGCTCTCGTCGGTGCCTGGTGCCTGTTGGCCGAACTGGTTGCATGGGAAGTCAAGGATAGTGAATCCCTGTGAATGATACTTCTCGTAGAGGGCTTCAAGTTCGTCGTACTGAGGGGTGAATCCGCACTTGGTGGCGGTGTTCACGATGAGCAACACTTCGTTGGCATACTCTTTGAGGGAAACGGTGCCTCCCTTTCTGTCCTTGACAGCGAAATCATAAACTGTTTTCATTTTCTTTAGTCGTGTTTGTTTGAAATAAATTTCACCCACAAAGATACATTAAATAAATGAAGAATGAAGAATGATGAATGAAGAATTATTGAATTTTAAGGTTTTAGGCGTCTATGAATCCCCTTTTTCCTGTTCTTTTGCAGAAAGTAAATGGGGATTTCCCTATGAAGAATATGGTTTTTCTCTTGGCCTTTAACATTTTTAGCCTTATCTTTGCATTGTAAATAACATTAATACTTTTGAGATATGAAAAGATTACACACTTTATTGACAATGGTTGCGATAGCAGCTCTGTCGTTTACTTTCACGTCATGCGACGAGGATGAAGCAATTGCCTATACCCTCGATGGTACTTGGGAAGGTAATATCTATGTAAGCCATAGGTGGGATGGTCGGTATTATGATGCCTCTCATTCCTATATCTATTTCGATCGTGATATATACAGAAATGCGCGAGGCTATGGGTATTGGGTAGACGAATACAGGAATGCACCTTGGGGCAGCTATATTGCCAACCATATCAGCTGGAAGGTCAGAAATAGGGATATAATAGTTTATTTTGAGGAGGATGATTATGAAGTGACAATCTATGACTACTCTTTGAATGACCGCTATTTTGAAGGGTATATCTATACTTATGACAATAAAAAGGTTAGTTTTAGCCTGCGCAAAACTTCCTCTCGAAATTGGGATAACTATTATTATGGATGGGATTACTGGGGAGACTACTACTGGAATGATTACTATTATTACGGCAAGCAGAACAGTGTAGTTGACGAAACCCGTGCGACACCACATACTTTGGAAAAACCTGAGCGCGTGTTCCGTATGAGGGAATAAACAAGAATTCTTTTCTCAAATGGAATATTGATAAAAGCCCCATGAAGCATATCGCCTCGTGGGGCTTTCCGTGTCTCGCAATCATACTTTGATTGCAGACGAATGATTTTGTCGTTTTTTTTCAGTCAATTAAACTGACCGTAGTTTTTCCAGGCCGTACAGATCTGTTCAGCGGTCATGGCCTCGCATCGGTTCTCAACGTCATCAGGGAAGTTGCAGAAGAAGTCAATGCCCGTGCGCTGTTCCAGTTCGTCGATGCTGATGATGTAGTCGTTTAGGGCTTCGTAGCTGCGGTTGCTATTTTCGTTCTGGGCCCAGAAGGCGAAAGCTCCATATTGTCCGTTTTTCTTCACGATGAAGGTGGCAAAGAAATACTTGGGAACGATGAGCTTATTGCTGATGTATTGCAAGATGCCGTATTCTTCTTTCCCATTGAGTTTCACATTGGCGATGGTGCCTCCCTTGCATACCCACATGGTGTCGGCAGATGTCAGCGAATTGGCCACTTTCTGCACGAAATTCTCCATGTAGAGCCAAAGGCCGGCATTGAACTTGTTGTATTGTGGCTGCATGTTGGTCAGGTAGAACGTCTGGTAATTAGCGTCCTTTGAGTACAAGCGGTCGTAGGAAGCACAGATGTGGCCGTGGTCGAAACCTGAGTTCCAGAAGTAGTCGCGTGTGGTGTAGTCGGCCGACGGGGCATCGAAATAGTAGCTGGGATTGATTTTTGCCAGGTCGGGATCGATGGGATATTGTGGGTTGCCCTGATAGCGATTGGTGTTCTGAATGGTGGTGGCCTTGGTCATTTGATAGCATGTCCATCGCTGGGACTTCTTCGAGTAGTCCCATTCCACGCTGTAGTTCACACGGTCGGGGTCGACGTTGTCGGAAGTGGTATGGATGACGATCACGCTATTAGTTGCAGCAAGCTTGGGAAACTCCAGCCGGCCGTAGCGGGCATCATAACCAGTGTCGTTCTTGTTGGCGTTTATGGTAGTGGGCGTGCTGCTGCCGCCGTTGCCACCAGAACTGTCTTCGTCGCTTCCGCCGCATGCTGCCAGCGTGACGAAGAGGATGGGGAATAGGCGTTTGTAATTCATAGTTGTCCGGTATGTGAAAAGGGAATGCGCCAGCGTGCATATGCAACTACACGCTGACGCATTCGGTTTTTGGTTTATCTTTTGAAAAGATATTACTTCTTGGTGCTCTTACCGTAGCGGCTCATGAAGCGGTCGACGCGACCGGCAGTGTCAACGAGCTTGCTCTTACCAGTATAGAACGGGTGAGAGGTGCTGGAGATTTCGAGTTTTACCAGTGGGTAAGTTTCGCCTTCAAATTCCACTGTCTCTGAAGTCTTGCATGTGGAACGTGACAGGAACATATCGCCGTTGGACATGTCCTTAAACACGACGGGGCGATAGTTTTCGGGATGAATACCTTTTTTCATTTTCTTGTTTATTGATTAATTAAAAATATTTCGGGCTGCAAAAGTACAAAGAATTTTGCAGCCCGCCAAATATTTCAGAAGTTTTTTCTAATTTGCGTATGTAATTTCAATAGAAATAATACGTATCTGACTGGCAGCTCCTGTGGATGAAGATGTGTTTGTAATCGTAGAGGTCTTGGAATTGACTTGCTTTACTGTAACAACTTTTCCATCAACGGTCACGGTTCCAGGTGAAGCAGTAATATCTCCGCTTGCATTGCAGATGGTTCCTTGGTATTCATCACAGTTAAACACAACTTTTTCAATGTCCTTTGATGCTGTGATGGTTACGGAATTCTTTGGATACATACGGATATTGGTGCCTGTGTCGTAGTATTTGGGGGCATTGCTATTACCGCCACCGTCGAATTCGAGTTTCGTACCGTCAGCCAGTGTCTGTGTACCCATGGCAACACCGTTGGACACTCCAAAGTCGATAGCGTTTACGGTGATGGTGTTGCCGGAAATTGTGCCAGGACCGCTCTGTTCGCCAGATCCGCCATCTGTAGTCTTTCCGTTGAGTTTCACAATCTTGCTGTTTTTCACCTCGGGAACGACAGCGTTGCCGTTCTTAGTGTCGATATACTTCTGAAGCTGGCCATAGATGATAACCTCGTCGTTTTCTTTCAACTGCTCGTAATCAGTAAAGTCGGCTCCTTCGAGGTATTTGCCACGATAGACGTAAAGTTCGTACGACTTTGAACCGTCGTCAGAGATGTAGTAGTTCATGTCCTTGTACTTCTTAGAGGAATTAGGACCAATCTCGTCGGCGGTGTTGGCCTTGCGGGTTACCTTGCCCTTGATGTAGAAGCTTTCGGTAGTTGATTCGTTGTCGCTCAGGGCGTTAATCATCTCCAAAGCTTTTTCCACCGTGTATGGATTGTCGATGGTCGAACTGCCGGAAGGCTGCGGGGTATCACTGCCACCTTCGCTTGTTGCCTTTCCATTGACACTTACGATGTAAGCCGCACTCTTACCTGCGGTCTCGGGGGTATTGCCGCTATAGTTGTAGATAGGTCCGCAGACCACCACTTCATCGCCCTTATTGACAGAGAAACCTTTGGGTAAATCTTTGCCGTCGGTGCCTTTCACTTGATAACATTTGAACTTCGCACCACCATCTGTGTCGGCGATGTCGAAAGTAATATTGTTAAACGATTCATCAGCAGTTGCACCTTCCACAACAGTCCCCTTAACATAGTACGTCTCACTTGGAGCAGTAGTTCCAATCTCCTTACACTTGGCTATAGCACCTGCCACATTGAACGGGTCAGCCTGTGTTCCGGAACCTTTTGCCTCACCGGCAGGCTCGTCGCCACCGGCTGTTTGTCCGTTGAGAGAGTAGATAGAACTTCCCTGGGTAAACTCTGGAGTCTTCTGGTTATAATAAACCAGTTGTCCATAGATGATTACTTTGTCGCCGACCTTGATATCCGTATTGCTCTTGAATTTTGCACCGCCGAGATTGTAGCCGCGAAATACTTCCAACTGGCTCGTAGTTGATCCGTCGTCGGAGATGTAGTAAGTGGCGTTGCCATATTGGGTGCTGGTGTCTATTTCGTCTATCTTCGAGATGGTACCCTCCACATAAACCTTATCCTCAGTAATTTTTCCTTCGGTAATGAGGTACAGCGCGCTTGCCACACTATATGGATTTTCCACTGTACCGTCTCCCGTAAGTAGTACCATCGGTTCGTCTGTCTCGGAAGCAAAACCTGGCTTGTCGTAAGGCATGGGCACGTCCTCACAACTGGTGAATGCAAAAGCCGCTATGGCCAGCATCAACAAGGAATAAATTTTCTTTTTCATATTTTTTTGTTTTTGTTTTTTTACTTCTTTATTTAATATTGTATGTCGCTGGTCTTGCGAATCAGTATCTGCCAGTTGTTGTTATAGCGCGTGGCAATACCGGTGAGCGTGACGGCTCCCGTAGGCATCACCATGGCTCCGAAGTCGGCGTAGGTGCTGGTGCGTACCATCACGTTGCTGCCGAACTCCTTCAGCGTTTGGTTCACATAGTTACCGCCTGTTGTAGTTCCTGTGGTCAGGGTGTTTTTTCCATCGGCATTGGCAAAATGCACATTCTTCAATACCACAAGTTTTCCGCAGTTGTTGTCGTAGTCTTTGGCAAACTCTTTGGTGAACTCCACGGGCTGGATGGCATAGGGGTTAATGTCACTGATACTGCCTACAGCCTTGAAGTGCTGTTGCCAGATATCCTTCGACATACGTCCGATGCTGTTGCCGTTATAGGGCGCACCCAGTTCGGGCTGCTTGCGGTAACCGCCGATATAGAGTCCTTTCAGGTCGATGAGAATCTCCTGACCTTCTGCAAGATAACCGTTCAGACCATTCTGGTTGACGGCCACAATCAGTGCTCCCGAGGCATCCTGAATGGCAAACTGCTTGTAGAGGTTACCCCCCAGGTCGTTACCTGTTACACGGGCTTTGATTTGGATGTTTTCGGTTATTACCTTGTTCTGGTCAGTGCTTGCGAACACATTGGGGTACATTTTAATGAGCTCGGCAATGGTAATGACATTGCTCTCCGTGATATTATTGTTGCCATAGAGAGATTTGTTCAAGTCTGGCTGGCTCCACCCGTCAGATTCCCAGTCGTTCTCCATGCATGCTGAAAGCGATGCACAGACCATAATCATCAGTATATATTTGATTGTTTTCATATTCTTGGGGATTTTTAGAATTTGTAAGAGACAATGAGCATACCATTGATGCCGTTGGCATAGAACTTCTTGGGATTGTTCAAGAAAGAGTAGGTTCGGATGGACTCACCCTGAGCATCCACATCGCGGCGGCTCTGTTCGTAACCTCCGGTGCAGATTTTCGTATTGTTCAAAATATTGGTGAGCATCAGGTTGATGCTGAGCGAGCCTTTTTTGAGGTATATGCTGCGTCCGATGCTGGCATCGAGCATGAAACCGCCTTTACCCTTTGCCTGTTCGGGGCAGGTGGAATAGTCGCGTGTGCCGTCGCCAGAAAGACTCATGGGGAACTGGCTCTCGTAGCGTGTTACGGGAGTATAGCTCAGATAGATGCGGTCGTAGTAGTTTCCGATCAGGTCGATATACCAGCCTCGACTGTGGTAGCTTAAGTCAATGCTATAGGCCGAGAGCGGCGTGCCGCTTTCGCGCATATCCTTGCTGAGCACCACGTCGTCCTGATATTTTCCGTTGTTGGAGAGCATGTAGCGCACGTCGGCGTTGTTCTTGTAGAGCGCGTCGCTATAGGTGGCCAGTGCAATGACGTTGAAGGCAGAGTTGACTTTGAAGTTAAGTCCAAGTTCGGCACCATAGTACTGTTTCTTGATGCCTGTCATCGAAACGTAAGAAAAAGAGTTCTCGCTGTCGTAGTAGAACATGCTGTATTCGGTGATGTTCCTGATGTCGCTGAAGAATCCGTTCAGGTTGGCCTTTACCCAGTTGTTCTGCAGTTGGTAGCCTAACTCGAAGCTCATGATGTCTTCATTCTTCAGGTTGTTGACGAAGTCGTTGTTGATTTCAGGAGCGGTGAATGCTGTCCTGGCTTCAGGGGCGCGCTTCTCGTAGCCTGCACCGAAAATAATCGTGTTGCCGCGTCCGATGTTCAGCGTACCGCCAATCTTGCCGCCTCCGTCGAGGAACTTGGCCGTTCCGCTTTTGCCATAGGAGTTCTCGGGAGCCAGACCGTTGCGCATCTTACCGTCGCGCTGCATGGTGGTGCCGCCGAGACGTCCGGAAATATGGTAGTGGAGCGGTCCGACGTTATCGGCGTATGTAGCCCACAGATTGCCCTTGTTCACCAAGAGATTGTAGTCGTAGCCAAAGCGGTCGCCAACTTTGATTTCTTTATTGGGGTTGTTCATGTCGTATTGAATGGCATCAGACGCTAACGAGTTGGTTCCTACAAGATAATAGTTGGTGTTGTGGAAGAACGAAGCACCGAGCAGGTCTTCCATCGTCTGGTAGTGCATACCCTTGTTGGCTGCAAGATTCAATCCGGCAGTAATCGTTGAATGATTGGTGAGCTGCTTGTGGAACGTGGAGGCAAGGCTAAGTGAGAGCATGTCGTTGTGATAGGCTTGCTGATAGTACATGGCGTCGGCTCCCTGAATACTGGCCATTCGGTTGGCGTAGTACAACTTGTCCCAGTTAAGCTGCCGGTTTTCTTTTGATGCGCTCAGATAGTCATAAGCGGCTTGCCAGTTGTCCACGTCGATAATCGCTCCAGAATGTCCCCAAACATCATAATAATAACTGGGCATCAGACTGTAGTAGTCGGGCTGCGGATTAGTGCTGTTGTTGTAGTTCAGCTTAGAACTGCTGTACATGGCATACTTGCCGAAAAGACTGGTGGTGAGTTTACTGTCTTCACTGATTTTCCAGTCCCATGTGAGCAGGGCCGAAGGTGCAAAGTCGTTCACGATGCGCGAATTACGCTTTTTGCCGTTTTGGTAGCCCCAATAGGGGTTGTAGTAGTTGTTGTTGGCCAGCCAGTACATTTCGTCGGTAGAAGCGCCTTGCGAGGCACGTTCCGTGGGATTACCCCAGGTGACGAGTGATACCGAGTGCGAACCGTCTTCGCTGACTTTCTCCACACCGAAGAAATAGGAGAGGGCATTATAGAAAGTACCCTCAATCTGGGCCGTCTCCATGTTAGCCCAGCGGTAGGTGAGGCTGGCACTCCAAGCCCATCCTGCGTTGCTCAGTCCGCTGTTGTAGGTGTACATGCCGCGAATGGTGTAGTTACGGTTGGCTCCTGCGAGCGAAACACGGTGGCCGGCGGCAAACTGCGACGGACGGAAATTGTAGTTGTTGCTTCCGGCCATTCCAGGCATGGCAAACATGTTGTCTTCGAAGGGAAGCGAGGATTCGGCAGTACGCGTCTGATTGTTCAGACCTCCAACGAGCGAGTATCTGAATTGTCCGCTCTCGGCATCGTTGATGGGGTTTCCGTTCACATATATGTGATTGTACTTCTGGTTGAAAGCCCTGTAGCGGAAACGGACAGGGCTGAACCTGTAGCCCACCTCGCTGGCATAAACATTGGAGTTTGATCCCACAATAGTTACGTTTTGCGACGAGTTGTCGTCTTCGCCCAATTGAGCCTCAGTGAACGTAAAAGCCGACTCGTTGATAGCAGCACCATTGTTTTGCCCCTCTGGATTGGTTTCCGTCGTTTGGGCGAAGGAGGTCAACGCGCAACAGAGGGCGATGGCAGTCAATTTAAGCTTTTTCTTCATAGGTTGATAATTTTGTTACTAATAATGGGCAAAGATAGTACATTTTTTGTAAAAACGCAAAATAAAAATAAAAAAATATTTTGAGTTATCTGCTTTTTAATGTATCTTTGCCAGCAACAAACAACATATCAATATGAAAAACCTCAGACTACTATTCATTGTCATCCTTTGTGGCTTCGCTATGAATGCTTTAGCCCAAAAGAAATTTTCAGTTTATGCCGTCGGGTTCTACAACTTGGAGAACCTGTTCGATACTTGTCACGATGTGGGTAAACGCGATTTCGACTTCCTGCCCAACGGCTCTTACCGCTGGAATGCCCGTAAGTATAAGAGCAAGCTGCGCAACATGTCGCGAGCATTGGCTGATCTTGGTACTGATGTGCTTCCTAATGTAGGTTGTGCCGTCATCGGTGTCTCTGAGGTGGAGAACTGCAAAGCACTTGACGACTTGACGGCAGAGGAACCTCTACGCGCGCGCAATTTTAAATATATATTGGTGGAAGGTCCTGACATGCGTGGTGTCGACTGCGCTTTGCTCTATAATCCGGCATTGTTTACTCCCACCGATACTGCCTACCATTATTATATCAATAAAGATGTGGCACCAGAAGAGGTCGAAGAGACAGTGAAACTCACTGATGAGCAGAAGGCAATGGCCGACAGTGCCAAACTTGACACGACCGTAGTGGAAACAGGGCTGCCGAAGAATGTGTCGCACACCCGTGGATTCCTTACCATCACCGGAAAGCTGGCAGGCGAGACCGTCACAATCATCGTGTGCCACTGGCCCAGCCGTTTCAATGGCTCTGAGCGCCGTGAATGGGCAGGACAGCAGGTGCATAAGATTGTGGAAGACCTGCTGGCAAAGAACCCTGACAATAAGATTTTCGTGATGGGCGACCTTAACGACGATCCTACCAATAAGAGCGTGACCGAGGGACTCCGCGGAAAGGCTGAAATCAAGGATGTGAAAGAAGGTGACATGTATAATCCCTGGTATAACATTCTGGCAAAGGACGGACAGGGAACCCTGGCCTACGGAGGTTCATGGAACCTTTTCGACCAGATTCTGATGACGCCTAACGTGCTCGACTTTAGCGGGAAGAAAGACTACACCACGCTGAAGTACTGGAAATGCCAGATACAGCGTCGCAACTATCTGATTCAGACCGAAGGCCGCTACAAGGGCAACCCCAAGCGTACACATGCCGGTGGCGTTTGGCTTGACGGCTACAGCGACCACCTGCCCACGGTTATCTATCTGGTGAAGGAGCAGAGATAGAAGACCCACCCCAGCCCTCCCTATGAGGGAGGGAGCAGATAGCGTAAGAGGTGATAGAACTCCCCTCCCTTGTAGGGGAGGGGCAGGGGTGGGGTAATTCTCGCCTGTTGTCTTATCAGATTCGTGGTAGAAATAATAGCAACCGAATGTGAATGGATAAAGAAATACAGTCTGCTGACGTTGAGCAGCACCCACTGAAACCATTTACTCCCCAGCATGCGCGATTGCTCATGCTGGGGAGTTTCCCGCCGGCCCGTAGTCGTTGGTCGATGGACTTCTTCTATCCTAATTATATCAACGATATGTGGCGCGTTTACGGGCTTTGCTTTTTTGGCGACAAGGATTATTTTGTGGATGTGGAGCGGAAAACGTTCCGCAAAGATTTGATTGAGGAATTCCTCACGGAAAAAGGAGTCGCCCTATATGATACTGCATCAGCCGTGGTCCGCACAAAGGGGACGGCTTCGGATAAAGATTTGGAAGTGGTGACACCTACTGATATCAAGGCCCTGCTTCGGCAGTTGCCTGAATGCCGGGCGGTAGTTGTCACGGGGCAGAAGGCCGCCGATGTCTTCGCTGCCCAGTTCCAAATCGTGCAGCCCAAGGTGGGTTCTTTCACAGAATTCAATTTTGAAGGCCGGCAGTTACGCCTCTATCGCATGCCCAGTTCGTCGCGCGCCTACCCCATGAAGTTGGAGCGCAAGGCCGACCGTTATCAGCGTATGTTCCACGATCTGGGTATGTGCTGGAAAAGCCGCGCGAGTTTGACCCCCGAGGGCAAGCGACGATGACCCCTGTGGGCAAAAATTCATTGACCCTCTGCGGCAAAATAAAAATGACCCCTGAAAGCGATTGCTTTTCAGGGGCTTTTTTGTAGTTTTGGGGA
>JAFRPY010000001.1 GCA_017428925.1 Prevotella sp.
GGTGTGACTCTGGCGTAAAAGCATGCTTTTAAAGACAGAGTCATAACACTTGGCACAGAGGCTCAGAATGAGCGTCAATCCCACAGAAGGGGTTTTTATTGTTTTTTTCTTCATCAAATGAACTCCCGAAAGTTGAATTAAATATAATTTCGAGCGTAGCGACCAGAAATAAGGAAAAGAGAAGTTTACTTTTTCTCTATCAGTCGTACCAAACTGCGAAGGTATGCATCCGACACGTTACTGATTTCACTTTTGTCGTAGATGGTCATCAGCGTTATTACAACTTCTTCATCTGCTACTTTCTCGATGTTATAGGTAATAATTCGTGCACCAGCGCTCTTCCCTTTTCCCTTGGAAGATATAGCCATCCTGTTTTTATAGGTATGGTGTCCGAGGGGCTCTCCGCTGAATGGATTTCGTTCAAGCTCGTCAAGAAACGAATCATAATCATCCTTGAAAGACTTGTATTTCTTTTTCAAGTCTTTTGCCAATCTCTCGAACTCAGCAAGATATTTGAACTTTACCTTCACACTTCTTTGCCTTACTCATTAAACAACGAACGAGCATCATCATACACTTCACCGGCATGTAGTTGTTCGAAGGCTTTAGTTAAGGTATCCTTCACCATCGCCTCCTGCTTGGCCTTTGCACCCTGTTCGTCTTCGATCAGACGTTTGGTCAAAGCTTTACGCACAGCCTTTGTCTGGCTCTGAATAAGCACCCAAAGTGCATCGACTGGTGAAATCTCAGCTGTCGATGTTGGAGGAGTGATAGTATTTTGTCTTGCCATATTTTTATTGCGTTAACTATTATTGATAATCTCGGTGCAAATATACATATTTTATTCTAAATCACAACGAAAAAGAAGAAAAAATGTAATTCGCATGAATAGATTGAAGCATCAATCTAATGATCGGGCTACGCCCTTGAAATTAAATTTAAAATTAAGTTTAAATTTTTTTTGTGTCGCCTTACTGAGTATAATTCTAAATATAATTTTAAATATAATTTCGAGCGTAGCGACCAGAAATATACGCGGATAATCAACCACCCCTGCCCCTCCTTCTAAGGAGGGGAGTGAGCCCACCCCCAACCCCTCCCGAGGGGAGGAGAAATTAGTTAAATTCGTTCAATTCGCTGTTGTATTTAGATTTTTGTCCATAAACATTCGATATATTCGTTCCATTCGTTGTTTAAATATAACTTCGCTGTTTGGTTAGTTGTATTGAATATTTTTGCAAAGTGGAGTTTCCAAATTTGTTTGCGGCCATGACATTTTTAAATACTTTAACCGAAAAACGTGTGGAAAAAGAAAATTTTGGACGGCTATCGCTTTGTCAGTCAGCGAAAAATGAGTAACTTTGCAACCGCAACCGGTGCATTGCGCCCGGATGGTTTAGGGTAAAAGATTATTCACATCTTTAATATATATAATATGGCAAAGTTAGATTTGACACAGTATGGCATCACCGGTTCAACCGTGATCGCCCACAATCCGTCGTATGAGTTCCTCTTTGAGGAGGAGATGAAATCTGAACTGACCGGCTATGACAAGGGTCAGTTGACCGAATTGGACGCTGTCAACGTGATGACAGGTATCTATACCGGCCGTTCGCCTAAGGACAAGTACATCGTGAAGGATGCACAGAGCGAGGACAAGGTGTGGTGGACATCTGATGAATACAAGAACGACAACCACCCCATGAGCGAGGAGGTATGGGCAAAGGTTAAGGAGATTGCCATCAAGGAACTCTGCAATAAGAATCTGTATGTGATGGATGCTTTCTGTGGTGCCAACGAGGCTACCCGTCTGCGCGTGCGCTTCATCGTTGAGGTGGCTTGGCAGGCTCACTTCGTGAAGAACATGTTCATCCAGCCCACTGCCGAGGAACTGGAGAACTTTGAGCCTAACTTCGTGATTTACAATGCTTCGAAGGCTAAGGTTGAGGATTACAAAGCACTGGGACTGAACTCTGAGACCTGTGTGGCCTTCAACACTACCACTCGTGAGCAGTGTATTATCAACACTTGGTACGGTGGTGAAATGAAGAAGGGTATGTTCTCCATGATGAACTACTACCTGCCCCTGCAGGGTATCGCTTCCATGCACTGCTCTGCCAACACCGATATGGAAGGTAAGAATACCGCTATCTTCTTCGGTCTGTCGGGAACTGGTAAGACCACGCTGAGTACCGATCCGAAGCGTCTGCTGATTGGTGACGACGAGCACGGATGGGACGACGAGGGCGTGTTCAATTTCGAGGGCGGCTGCTATGCCAAGGTGATCAACCTGGACAAGGAGAGCGAGCCCGATATCTACAACGCCATCCGCCGCGATGCCCTGTTGGAAAACGTTACTGTTGACGAGGCCGGCAAGATCGACTTCGCTGACAAGAGCGTGACCGAGAACACTCGCGTAAGCTATCCTATCAACCACATCGAGAAGATTGCCCAGAAGGTGAACCAGAAGAGTGCTGGTCCCGAGGCCAAGAACGTGATCTTCCTCTCTGCCGACGCATTCGGCGTGCTGCCCCCGGTCAGCATTCTGACTCCCGAGCAGACGAAATACTACTTCCTCTCTGGTTTCACCGCAAAGTTGGCTGGAACAGAGCGCGGCATCACCGAGCCCACTCCAACCTTCAGTGCCTGCTTCGGACAGGCTTTCCTTGAGCTGCACCCCACAAAGTATGCCGAGGAACTGGTGAAGAAGATGGAGAAGAGCGGTGCCAAGGCTTATCTGGTGAACACCGGTTGGAACGGTACCGGCAAGCGTATTTCGATTAAGGATACCCGCGGTATCATCGACGCTATCCTGGGCGGTGACATCCTGAATGCTCCCACCAAGAAGATTCCTTACTTCGACTTCGAGGTTCCCACACAGCTGAATGGTGTGGCCTGGGGCATCCTGGATCCTCGCGACACTTACCAGAACCGCGACGAGTGGGAGGAGAAGGCCAAGGATTTGGCTGCCCGCTTCATCAAGAACTTTAAGAAGTACGAGGGCAACGAGGCTGGTAAGGCTCTTGTCGCTGCAGGCCCGAAACTTTGATATCGGCTCTATGTTGATTTGTAGGGGATTTTTTGCCCGTGCAGATCAACATTGCCCAATGTATAGATTGGGTGTGTAGCAAATGATCATCTTTTGGAAAGTAATTTAGTCTAATTTACTTAGTAATTTAGTCTAAATTACTTTCCAATTTAGTCTAAATTACTTTTCCCCTGATATTCATTACAGCGAATGATTCGAATTTGTAGACAAAAATCTACGAAAATCTTAATCATAATAACAGCGAATTGTGCGGATATTTATGGACAAAAATCTTCAAAAATCTAAATAAAACAGCGAATTGAACGAATTTAACTAATTTCTCCCCCTCCTTAGAAAGAGAACCCCCTCCAAACCCCTCCCCTCGGGAACCAACGGTCGCTGGCCGAAGGGGAAAGCAATGGGGCAGGGGTGGGTTGGAAGGTTTCCAAAATTGATTTATGTCAAAAATACACTAAATAATTGCAAAAGGTTTTTAAAAGATTTGTGTGGGTGCACAAAAGTTTGTATCTTTGCATCGCTTTCGGGAGAAAGCATCCAAAAGTTTTCATAGGTTAGTAGTTTGATAGATTTAAGGTAAAGATTATGTTATTAGATTTTGAAACAAACGTGATGCTGGCGCTGACAGCAGTTCTAACAATACTTGGTATTGTTGCTTTGGTTAACACCAACATCCGTTAAATGTTTTCAGGAGGTCGACGTGAGTGATCATATCGCCCTCTTTTTTTTGTGTCTAGGCAACACCTAACACCCAGCCCCTAACACCTAACGCCCACCCCCAACCCCTCCCGAGGGGAGGGGAGTATCAACCACCCCTGGCCCCTTAGTGGAATCAACCACCCCTGATCCCTTAGTGGAATCAACCACCCCTGGCCCCTCAGTGAAATCAACCACCCCCAGCCCCTCCTTCTAAGGAGGGGGAGAAATTAGTTAAATTCGTTCAATTCGCTGTTTTATTTAGATTTTTGAAGATTTTTGTCCATAAACATTCGATAAATTCGGTTAATTCGTTGTTTTTTTCAACCACCCCCGGCCCCTCCTTTCCAAGGAGGGGAGTTAAATTTGTTGAATTCGTTGTTTTTATTGTGATTTTTGTTAAAAAACGACTATATAATCCATAAATTCACTAATAAAATGTGTAATTTTCCGTTTATTTGCGGAAATCTCCTTACCTTTGCAAACAAAATTTCTGTTAGAATGAAAATTAGAATAGTGCCCGTAGTGATTGCTGTGGCTTCCCTGCTCTTGGCATCGTGCCTGAAATCGAGCGATGAAGAGACGACAACCTATAACGATACTGCAATTGCAAGCTTCTCTTTGGGGACGCTGAACAGATATGTCACCACCAAGGCTAAGGATGGTGTGACCGACAGCACCTACAAGACAACCGTTACGGGAAGCACCTACAAATTCTATATCGACCAGCAGGCAAACCGAATCTATAACGTCGATTCGCTGCCCAAGGGAACCGATGTGGCCCATGTGCTGTGCAATGTGTCGAGCAAGAACAGTGGCGTGGTGACCATCAAGAGTCTGACGAGCGATACGTTGAGGTATTATTCGAGCAGCGATTCCATCGACTTCACTACCCAGCGTGAATTCCGTGTGTATGCCAACAGCGGAAATGCTTACCGTGCCTATACGGTCTCGGTGAATGTGCACAAGGAAGAGGCCGACAGTTTCCGGTGGACGCGCGTGACCAGCGGTTACGTTCCCTCGTATGTTCCCGTCGACGGTAGTTCGGTGAACCGCTATAAACTGGAAGACGGGCAGCTGAAGATGTCGACAGACAATGGTGCCACCTGGACGGTGGAGACGCTCGACAGCGATGCAGCACTGCTGCCTGGCTACAATGTGAACTTCGCCTGCAAGTCTGTCAGCACCAATGCCGGCACCGAGTATCTGCTCTTGGTGGGTACGGGTGATGCCGACAAGAAAAATGCGCTGTGCTGGTTCAAATACGAGGAACATGGCACAGGAGCACACGAAAACGGGTGGTCGCTCATCAGCCACGACTCGGATGATCGCTTTGCGCTGCCAAAGCTGAGCCATCTCTGTATGGTGCACTATGGCGAATATATGCTGGCCGTGGGCGGCAAAGGTATGGACGACTGTACGACGAGTGCATACGATGGCATCTATGCCAGTTTCGACAATGGTGTGAACTGGAGGCGCAACGGACTCATATCGCTGCCCTCGGGTTTCGACAAGTCGGCCACCGACGTCAGGATGGTTGTCGACGACGATCATTACCTGTGGCTGATTTGCAGCGGAACCGGTCAGGTGTGGCGCGGACGGCTGAACAAATACGGATGGGCTGAAAACCAGTATTTCGTCTATGAGTAAACATTTCCTTCTCCTCCTTCTCACGATGGTGCTGGCTGTTGCCGATGCCAGTGCACAGGACGATGTGGAATACCGCATGGAAGTGGGAGGTGGAGTAGGACTGATGGGATACCTGGGCGATTTCAACGGTAAGCTGAACAAGAACCTTGAGCCTATGGCCAGTGTGCTGCTGCGCAACAACCTGAATCCCTATATGGGTTTTAAGGCTGCTCTCTCATACGGAAAGATAAAAGGCTCATTGGTGAACGAAGATACCTATTATCCCGAATATGCCGGCCGCGAGTACAAGTTCGACAATATGCTGCTGGACCTGAACGTTACTTACGAGTATAACTTCTGGCCATACGGCACAGGGCGCGACTATCGCGGTGCGAAGCGACTCACGCCCTATATCCTGTTAGGACTGGGCGGCACCTTCGTGAAGACCGACGATGTGAATGTGGTCACCGCCAACGTTCCCATCGGCGTGGGCGTAAAATATAAGGTTGGGGCGCGTATGAATGTGGGACTGGAATGGGCCATGCACTTCACGCTGAACGATAAGCTCGACGGGGCGAAGGACCCTTACTGGACAACATCCTCGGGGGCGTTCAAGAACACGGACTGCTATTCGACGTTGCAACTGACACTGTCGTACAGTTTCATGGCAAAATGCAGGACCTGCCATAATGAGGATGAATAAAACCCACCCCTGCCCCTCCCGAAGGGAGGGATTTGGATTTTGAAATTATAATATAAAATATTATATGGAGATTGATAAGCGCAAAGACGGTAGCCAGAACCCTCTCCCACAGGGAGGGCAGGGGACTGGTGTTCCCGGGCACATTGCCATTATTATGGATGGCAACGGACGATGGGCCACCGAGCGGGGACGTGAGCGTTCTTTCGGTCATCAGGCCGGGGTTGAGACGGTGCGCCGTATCACAACCGAGTGTGTACGCCTCGGCGTGAAATATCTCACGCTCTACACGTTCTCTACCGAGAACTGGAACCGTCCTGCCGATGAGATTTCGGCACTGATGGGACTGGTGCTCTCTTCGCTTGAAGAAGAGATCTTCATGAAGAACAATGTTCGCTTCCGTGTCATCGGCGACATGAAGCGACTGCCCGACGATGTGCAGCTGAAACTCAGTGAAACTATGGAACATACGGCTGGCAACGATGCCATGACGATGGTGGTGGCACTGAGTTACAGCAGTCGGTGGGAGATTACCGAGGCCGTCAGAAATATTGTAGCGGAGGTGCATGACATGGAGGAACTTCCGGAGGAAATCACCGAGGATTTCATCAGCCAGCACTTGCAGACCAATTTCATGCCCGATCCCGACCTGCTCATCCGCACGGGCGGCGAATTGCGCATATCGAACTACCTGCTCTGGCAGATAGCCTATTCGGAACTGTATTTCTGCGACACCTACTGGCCAGACTTCTCGGAGGAAGACCTGCACAAGGCCATCGCCAGCTATCAGGGTCGCCAGCGCCGTTTCGGCAAGACCGAGGCTCAGGTGGAGGAAAGCCCCACCCCCATCCCCTCCCTATGATGGAGGGGAGTAATTACTTTTAAAGGAAAATATGACAATTATGATAAGATATATAACAGATAGGACAGGAGACATTTCACTCCCCTCCATCATAGGGAGGGGATGGGGGTGGGTTCTACTTTTCCTCTTTTCATTCAGCAGCATCGCTGCTCAGGAGAAGATTGTGAACCCCGAAATCACCTATGCCGGTTCGCCACGTACATGCACCATTGCGGGACTTGCCGTTTCGGGCATTGATGGCTATGAAGACTATGTGCTGACGAACATTTCAGGACTTGCTGTAGGCGACGAGATTGAACTGCCTGGTTCTCAGATTACCGAGGCCGTGAAGCGTTACTGGAAGCACGGCCTGTTCTCGAACGTGGCCATCACCGCTGACTCGCTGATTGGCGACAAGGTGTATCTGCATATCCACCTGACCATTCGCCCGCGTGTGACCGACATCAACTATATCGGACTGAAGAAGTCGGAACGCGAGGACATGGAGCAGAAACTCGGATTGCTGAAAGGCAACCAGATTACGCCCAACATGATTGACCGCGCAAAAATACTGGCCAAGAAGTATTTCGACGACAAAGGCTACAGAAATGCCGACATTTCCATCGTACAGCGCGATGACCACAGCAAGAAGAATCAGGTGTACCTCGACGTGACTGTAGACAAGAAGGAAAAGATAAAAATCAGGAAAATCATTATCGAAGGCAATGACAACCTGTCGGACAAGAAGATTAAAGGCACGTTGTTTACGAAGGGTGCCCTGACGAAAACCCATGAGGCCGGAAAACTGGCCAATTTCTTCAAGTCGAAGAAGTACACCCCCGAGCGCTACAAGGCCGACAAGGAGAACCTTATCAACAAATACTATGAACTGGGCTATCGTGACGCCTTCATCGTGGAAGACTCTGTGTGGACCAACGATCCCAAGCACGTGAATGTCTATATCAAGGTTGACGAGGGAAAGAAATATTACATCCGCAACATCACGTGGGTGGGTAACACCGTTTATCCCACCAACAGAATAGGTAACAAACCTGGTCTGAGTGATGTCCTTGGCATGAAAAAAGGTGACGTGTATAACCAGAAACTGATGAACAAACGACTGACAGAAGACGATGATGCCGTGGGCAACCTCTACTGGAACAACGGATACCTGTTCTATAACCTGCAACCGACGGAAGTGAACATTGTGGGCGACTCTGTCGACCTGGAGATGCGTATCTTCGAAGGACAGCAGGCTCACATCAGCCGTGTGCGCATCAATGGTAACGACCGTCTCTACGAGAACGTGGTGCGCCGCGAGCTACGCACGAAGCCGGGCGATCTCTTCAACAAGGAAGCCTTGATGCGTTCGGCCCGTGAACTGGCCTCGATGGGACATTTCGACCCCGAGCAGGTTTCTCCTGATGTGAAACCTAACTACGATGACGGATCGGTGGACATCAACTGGGATCTGGTGCAGAAATCGAATGACCAAATTGAATTCTCGCTGGGTTGGGGCCAAACGGGTGTCATCGGACGTATCGGACTCAAGCTCAACAACTTCTCCATGCGTAACCTGTTCAGGAAAAACAGGGAACATCGTGGTATCATGCCTATCGGCGATGGTGAGGTGCTGAGCATCGGTGCCCAGACCAACGGAACCTACTACCAGTCGTATAACGCCAGCTATTCGACCAACTGGTTCGGCAACAAGCGCCCCATACAGTTCTCTGTCGGTGCCTACTATTCCAAGCAGACCGACGTGTCGAGCAACTATTATAACAGCGCCTACTTCAACAACTACTACACATACATGTATGGTGGAGTGGGGTCGAGCTATTATAACAGCTACGAGAACTACTACGACCCCGACAAGTATATCCAGCTCTTTGGTGTCAGTCTCGGATGGGGTAAGCGACTGCGCTGGCCCGACGACTATTTCCAGCTTGGCATACAGCTGGCCTATACACGATATATGCTGAAACAATGGCGCTACTTCCTGGTGCAGAACGGTAACTGTAACAACCTGAACCTGAGCGTGTCGCTATCGCGTACTTCTACCGACAACCAGCTGTTCCCACGTCGTGGTTCGGAGTTCTTGGCCAGTGTCACCATCACGCCGCCATGGTCGGTCTTTGACAATAAAGACTACAAGAGTCTAAACGACATTTATACGTCGGAAGTCAAGGCAACCGGAAAACTGACAGATGCCGCCAGTGCTGCCCAACAGGAGCGTTACCGCTGGGTGGAGTATCACAAGTGGAAGTTCAAGAGCCGTACCTATACCGCACTGACCGGAGGCACTAAGTGTCTGGTGCTGATGACTCGTGTGGAACTGGGTATTTTGGGCTGTTTCAACCAATATAAGAAGTCGCCGTTTGAAACCTACTATATGGGTGGCGACGGCATGTCGGGCTATTCTACAAGCTATGCTGAAGAGACCATCGGTCTGCGCGGCTACGAAAACGGTTCGCTCACACCATACGGCTCCGAGGGTTATGCCTACGACCGTTTTGCCCTTGAGCTTCGCTATCCGTTCCTCTTGGGTAACACCACGATATACGGACTGACCTTCGCTGAGGCTGGTAATGCCTGGTCAGAGGCCAAGAAATTCAATCCCTTCGACATGAAGCGCTCGGCTGGTGTCGGTCTGCGCATTTTCCTGCCTATGGTGGGTCTGATGGGTATCGACTGGGCCTACGGCTTCGACAAGGTGTACGGTTCAAAGGGCGGCAGCCAGTTCCACTTCGTGCTCGGTCAGGAGTTCTGATTGGAGTGATGAGTGATAAGTGATAAACTGTCATTAGGGGTTTCCGCAAAGAAAATAGTGGTTTCCCTATTGGAAATATAAAAAGAAGATGTAAATTTGCACCGTCAAACAACATTTTTAACTTAAAAAGGAAAACGTTATGAAGAAAATCATCGTCTGTACAATATGTGCAATCTGTTCCTTTGCCACGGCATCGGCCCAGAAGTTTGCACTCGTGGACATGGAGTACATACTGAAGAACGTCCCGGCCTATGAACGTGCTAACGAGCAGCTGTCGCAGGTAAGCAAGAAGTGGCAGCTTGAGGTGGAGGTGCTTAACAACGAAGCCCAGACCATGTATAAGAACTATCAGAACGAAGTGGTGTTCCTCTCACAGGAGCAGAAAAAGGCCAAGCAGGAAGCCATCATGCAGAAAGAGAAGGAAGCCAGCGACCTGAAAAAAAAGTACTTTGGACCTGAAGGCGAGCTCTACAAGAAACGTGAGGCCCTGATGACGCCTATCCAGGAAGAAATCTACAATGCCGTGAAGGACATCAGCGACCTGCGCGGATATTCGCTGGTCATCGACCGCGCTTCCGACACGGGCATCATCTATGGTTCGCCGAAGGTGGACATATCCAACGAGGTGCTTGCCAAATTGGGCTATTCTACGAATTAAAATAAACATCGGTAAACTGGAAATACCGTTTATTAGTAAATACAAGTTTAATATCAATAAAAAAGAAAGAAATGAAGAAAGTTTTAGTAGTGTTGATGATGTTGGCCCCCATGGCCGCATTCGCACAGAAATTTGGGCATGTTGACGTGCAGGCTGTTATCAGTTCTCTTCCCGAGTATACTCGTGCTGAGGGCGAACTCAAGGCCAAGGCTCAGGAATTCGAGAATGAGCTGAAAGGCATGCAGGACGAAATCCAGCGCAAGTATGATGATTACGAGAAGACCAAGAGCACGATGAACGCCACCAAGCAGCAGGAAACCGAGAAGACCATCCAGGACCTGATGAACAAGTACCAGCAGGCTCAGCAGGACAATGCTCAGAAGTTCCAGCAGCTCCAGCAGGAGAAGATGGCCCCCATCCAGCAGAAGGTGTTCCAGGCTGTGGAGAACGTGGGTAAGAACGGCGGCTACGTCTACATCATGCAGGCCCAGAGTCTGCCTTACATCAGCGCAACGCTCTCGAAGGACGTTACTGCCGACGTGAAGGCCGAGATTCAGAAACTGAAGTAAATAAACGATAACCACCCCGTCCCTCTCTATGGGGGAGGGGGTGATATGTGAGATGGAATGAAGAATGAAGGATCAATGAGAAAAGAAACTACAATGACAAAAAGGGTACTTTACAAACGACTGACGACATTAGCATTGCTAATGATTCTTCACTCTTCACTCTTCATTCTTCACTCTTCGGCACAGGTGCGCTTCGGCTATCTCTCATATAGCCAGACGATTCAGGCGATGCCCGGTTATTCCGAAGCGAAGTCGAATGTCGATACCCTGCGCCAGCAGTTCGACGCCGAGATGAAGCGTGCTGAGGAGGAATTCAACAAGAAATATGAGGAGTTTCTCGAAGGCATGAACGATTTTGCCGTGTCTATCCGCAACAAGCGCCAGAGCGAGTTGCAGGATCTCATGGAGAAGAACATGGCCTTCAAGCAGGAAGCCCTCCGTTTGCTCAAGAATGCTGAGGCCGATGCCATGAAGCCCCTGCGCGAGAAACTTTCTGCGGCCATGGCAAAGGTGGGACAGGAGCGCGGACTGGCTTTCATCCTCAATACCGATGGCGATGCACTGCCGTACGTGGATACCACTCAGGGTGAAGACGTAACGGAATACGTGAAACGTGAATTTACCAAGTAGTCCAGGACCTATTGGTGTGTTCGATTCAGGCTATGGCGGCCTGACCATCCTTCACCAAATGCGGCAGATTCTGCCGCAATACGATTATTTGTATCTGGGCGACAACGCCCGTGCTCCCTACGGTTCACGTTCTTTCGACGTGGTGTATAAGTTTACAAGGCAAGCTGTCGGGAAGCTTTTTTCCATGGGGTGCCATTTGGTCATCCTGGCTTGTAACACGGCTTCGGCAAAGGCTCTCCGTACTATTCAGCAGAACGATATTCCGCAATGGGATGCCTCCCGTCGGGTGTTGGGCATCATCCGTCCGACGGCAGAGTGCATCGGTGGCATTACCCGCACCCGCCATGTCGGCATATTGGCCACAGAAGGCACGATACGCAGCGAGAGCTACGACCTGGAGATAGGAAAACTTCACCCCGACATCAAGGTTTCGGGTGTAGCCTGTCCCCTTTGGGCGGCTATCGTCGAAGCCAACGAAGCCGACTCCCCTGGTGCCGACTATTTTGTTAAGAAGCGCATTACGCAGCTGATGCTCAAAGATTCCGAGATTGACACCATCATCCTCGGATGCACCCATTATCCGCTGTTGTTCAACAGTATTCTCAAGTATGTGCCGCGCGGCGTGAAGATTGTTCCGCAGGGAGAATATGTTGCCAACAGCCTGAAGACCTACCTCGGTCTTCATCCCGATATTGAGCAGGCAATAACAAAGACAGGTTCCGTGCATTACCTCACCACAGAGAATCCCGAAAAATTCAAGGAATCCGCACAGGTGTTTCTTCACGAGCAGATTGTAGTGGAGAACGTGACGTTGGATAATCTTTAATAAAAATAGAATATGCAAGAGACAAGACAAGCAAAAATATCACGCCTTCTGCAAAAAGAACTGGCGCAGATTTTCCAGAGCCAGACGCGGATGATGCACGGGGTGATGGTAAGCGTTACGCGCGTGAAAATTTCTCCCGACCTTAGTGTGTGCACCGCCTATCTGAGCGTGTTCCCGTCAGAGAAAGGTGAGGAGATTCTGAAAAACGTTAACGCGAACGCGAAGACCATCCGCTACGACCTGGGGCAGCGCATCCGCAACCAGGTGCGCATCATTCCCGAACTGCGCTTCTTCATCGATGACTCGCTGGATTATATCGACCGCATTGACGAACTGTTGAAGAGTTAGGAGTTAGGAATGAGCTTCCCGTTTTACATTGCCAAAAGGTATCTGTTCTCGAAAAAATCGACGAACGTCATCAACCTGATTTCGGCCATCTCGGTGGTGGGTGTGGCCATAGCCACCATTGCCCTGGTGGTGACGCTTTCGGTCTTCAACGGATTCCACGACCTTGTGGCAACACTGTTCACGGCCTTCGACCCGCAACTGCAAGTGGTGCCCACCGAAGGCAAGACCGTGGCGGCTGACGACCCGATACTTACCGAGATACGTCAGTTGCCCGAAGTTGACGTAGCCACCGAAACCGTGGAAGACCAGGCACTGGCCGTCTACAACAACCGCCAGTCGATGGTAAAGATTAAGGGCGTAGACGATAATTTCTCGGAACTCACCCATATCAACGAGATACTTTATGGCGACGGTTCGTTCCAGCTCAGGGCCGCCAACCTGCAATACGGCACATTAGGCATCCGGCTTGCCCAGACGTTGGGCATGAACGCCAGCTGGCCGGGTTATCTGAAAATCTATGCACCACAACGTGAAGGGCAGCTCGACATGATGAACCCTACCGAAGGTTTTGTGGAAGACTCGCTGATTTCGCCGGGTGTGGTGTTTTCCGTTCAGCAGTCGGTCTACGACCGCAACTATATCATCACCTCCATCAGCTTCGCCCGCAGTCTGTTCGACCAGCAGGGCATGCTCTCCTCGTTGGAAATGCGCGTAAAACCCGGCAGCGACATCGATGCCGTGAAATCCAAGATGCAGAAGATTGCCGGGACGAAATACAAGGTGCTGGACCGCTATGAGCAGCAGGCGGACACCTTCAAAATCATGAAGGTGGAGAAATTCATTGCCTACATCTTCCTTACGTTCATCCTCATCGTGGCCTGTTTCAACATCATCAGTTCGCTCTCGATGCTCATGATTGACAAGAAAGACGATGTGGTGACGCTGCGCAACCTGGGAGCCAACGACAAACAAATCACCCAGATATTTCTGTTCGAAGGCCGCATGATTTCAGCCATTGGTGCCGTCATCGGCATTATCATCGGCCTGCTGCTCTGCTGGATTCAACAGACCTACGGCATCGTGCACCTTGGACAGACAGAAGGTTCGTTTATCATTAATGCCTATCCCGTGAGTGTTCACCCGCAGGACATCATTCTGATTTTCTTTACTGTGCTTGCCGTGGGATGGCTTGCCGTATGGTATCCCGTGAGATACTTTGCCAAGCGCATCATTTAGATTTCAAGCGACAACCCCTATTCAAATTACACCACATACTGCTGTAGTAGCCACTGGGCAAAAAACTGATCATAAAGACTGTATATACCCATGTCTTGAGTGATGAAATCCTTATCCAATAGTCCTTTAACGGCAGCCTGCACCATGCTGGCTGTCAGATGATGCTTCTGCAGGAACGGACGGGAAGTGATATTAGTAGTTTTGCCTTCCTTGCAAATGGCCGTCAGCACTTCTTTTTGTTTTGGTGGCAACTGAAAGATTAATGCTTTGTAGGCAAAACTCTGCTGAGTGATGATTTGTTGTACGGCAGCCCCTATCATATCCGGTGTACACGTTGCACCGCGTTCCGTCTGTGAAAAAAGAGCATTAAGTACAGATTGCACATACCACGTAACCCCTTCGTATTGCTGGTAAACAGCCATCACCGCATCTGCAGTAATATCTTTCTGGTATTCCCTGAACAGTTGTTGGGCAAACGCCACATAGTGATTGCTGCTGATGGGGTCTATGGACATCATACTTGTACTTTGGTAGAAAGGACGGGATGGCGAGACGAATATCTCAGACATCATGTGACGTTGGGAACCGGCGAAAATGAACCTTGTGTTATGACATCTTTGGATGTGTGTACGAAGAAGGGCTTCGGTATTGTTCTCTGGATAGTTTGTAATGACCTGGAATTCATCAACAGCAACAATACAGGGTTTGTCGGCCTGTTCCAAATATGAAAAGATTTCGTCTAATGTCACTTGTGGCACTTGAATGTCACCTATGCCCAGCCCCCACTCAGGATTGCCATTGATGTCAAACGAAATGCTGCTCCGAAGCGATGTAAGGGTATTCAGGAAGCGTTCCCAAGTCTTGCGCCCTCTTGATTTCAGCACTCCCAAAACCGTTTTACCCATTTCATAGACAAACTCCTGAAGATTTTTCGTGGCATAGATATCTACAACAAATGTGTAGTAGTTTTTCTTGATAGACTCTTGCTCAAAACTGTGGTAGATAAGTCCCGTTTTGCCTAATCGACGAGGAGATATCAGTGCAACGTTGTTGCCATTGGTTATGGAACTGATCAGACGTCGCGTTTCTTCCTCACGGTCACAAAAGTAGTGAGGAGAAAGATAACCGTTGGTGATGAATGGATTAGAAACAGTCATGGCAAATAGATAACAATTATAATTCTTTATGCAAAGATAATTATAATCTTATTATAAAGCAAACAACCCTCCTTTGTTTTAACAATCTTTATAGACAATCTTTTCTTCAGAACAAGGAGAATACTTCATTGACAACCAATTGCTGTGGCTATGGGTTGATAAGCGGGTATGGAAATGTAAAGATTTTTAGAAAACATAACCTATGAGGGCAAGACTGTTTCCTTTGCCTGAATACGAAAGAAAACAGTGGTTCTCGGACAAATAATAAGGATTTCGGAGGCAAAAGAATAGGATTTTGAGTCGAAATAAATAGGATTTCATTTTCAAAAGATAAGGATTTGAGGTGCAACTCTGGCGGAGTTGCATAGAAAAACCCTATGATTTGTAATTGAAATCATAGGGTTTTGCAGGTCATTAAAAAACAATGAATTTACCGAATTTATCGAACTTTTATGGACAAAAATCTACGAAAATCTCAATAAAAAACAACGAATTTGACGAATTAATCAAATTACCCCTCCCTTCGGGAGGGGCAGGGGTGGGTTCTTAGGAGGGGTTAGGGGTGGTTGGTTGAGAATCCGCATAGAATAATCATTGTTTTGTTGAGGTTTTTGAAGATTTTTGCTTGAAAAATAGAAGGGAAACTGAGTTGTAAGATTTCTTTTCATTTTGCCGAGTCTATGCAAAGATAAGGCATGAGCGCCCAGTGAGTTTGGGCATACGTCAATCAGTCGAACGGACTCCATAAACTCCAAAAACGACAGATGACAAAAACAAGTAACAAATAATTATTGTATTAACAAATAAAAATTTTAAAAGTATGACAACAAAAAAGAATTTGGTTAAGACGATGTTCATGAACATCCTGACCGCAGGTATTTTCGCAACAGCTTTCACGGCATGCAGCGACGAAATCAACAACGAGGGTGCTTCCGCTCCCACGAACACAAACAGTTCCGTATTCATGAGCCTGGAACAGTACAGCTATGCCGTCCCCGTACAGGTGAACGCACAGGGCAACTGGAAGGCTGAACTGAAGTTTGAGAAAGACGACTACCAGTTCTGCTACCTGAACCGCTCGGAAGGTCACGGCTCCGCCATGATTAAGCTCTGTATGCTCGACAACTGGACGAACGAGCGCAACAATGCACAGTTGGTTATCACCGACCTGGAGAATCCGCAGAACACCCAGATCATCGCTCTCCAGCAAAAGTGCAACCTGGACAACCCCCAATATAATATGTACAAGACGCGCGGCAGCGCTGAGGGCGAGGAGAAGACCGAAGAAAACGCCCCCGTCAAGGACAAGGGTGACATTGTCACCGCCGTGGGCTATGGCTACAACGTCAACATGAAGCCGGGCAGCAAGGCCATCTCCAGCCGTCCCATCATCGCACTGCAACTGCTGAAGGACACTGGCAACGGCTACGGCCCCACGTTCCGCAAGGGCGAGTACAGCATCAGCGTGGAGAGCTACGCGGGCAGCAGCCTGACGGAGATCTCGAACACCATGTCGTTGAGCTGCACGCTGAAGGGCTCCAAGGGCGGTTTCTCTGCCGAGGCAGACGCTACGTTCACCAACACGCAGAAGAGCAATACGAACAACCTGTTCTGCCTGACCATTGCCAACGTCAACATCGGACAGGCCATGCTGCAGGGACTCGACCGCAACAACTTCCGCGAGTACATGACGCCTGACGCCAAGAAGGCCATCGGCGGCACCGGCAAAGCCTATCCCTCTGACAACAAAGGCTTTAAGCAACTTATCAGCGACTACGGCTCACACCTGATTCTGAGCACCGACCTTGGCGGACGCCTGCGCTACGGTTCCACCATCGACAAGCAGTACTGCAGCAACGTCAACGAACTGAAGGCCCATGCGAACATGAGCTATAAGAACAAGGTAATGGAGATGAGCGCCAAGGCCAGCGACGAGTATAAGAGCACCTACGAGAAGAACAAGAAGCACCTCGTGAAGAGCGTGAGCGCAGCCGGTGGCGGATACGAGGAGACAGCAGCCGTAGCATGCGAGGATGACGACAAGAACGTGAACGCATGGATTCAGTCGCTGAAGGACGAGGAGAACCTCGCCGTCATCAACCTCAGCCAAAACAACTCACAGCAGATGTGGCCCCTCTACGAGCTCATTGACCGCTCCACTACCGAGGGAAAGCACCGCGTATGACTACCCTGTCGTAAAGGTCGGCAACCACGTCTGGACACGCGAGAACTACAACGGCAAGATACCTCACGGCAGTAATGTCAAAAACCGCTATGGCACGAAGGTAGAGAAGGGCGAGGTATATTTCACCTATGAGAGCCTCAAGAATGCCAGCCTCCCCTCTGGATGGCACGTGGCCAAGGCTGCAGAATACGAGAACATGATGGCAACCGTGAGCAGCGACGGTGTGAATAACAAGTTTGGTGAGCGCATGCAAGAGGGCGGCGCATCAGGATTCAATCTGAAATGGACAGGCTGGCACATCTATGAACTTCAGAAGATAGATAACTGGGTATCGGAGGACGTATATTTCTACTACGACTACGAGAGCAAAGGTCACGGCACAGTAGCAGAGTTCCTGCTCCCGGGTAAGGGCCACGTAGGCATCAGACAAGACTCATTCGGAGTCCGTGCCAATGAAAAAGACAACTGGTGCATGCAGGTACGCCTCGTGATGGACTTATAATCCCACCGTTTCATCAACTCACAAAGAAGGCTTCCTCCCGCGGGAAGCCTTCTTGTTTTGTTGTTGCTCGAAAAAAACTTGAAATGTTTGGAAGTTAAAAAGAAAACACGTATCTTTGCCGCGATATGAACAGAAAGTTCCTCTCCTTTTCCAAACGACTCACACGCCGCATCGTGCTAGCCTTGACGCTGACGCTTGCTGTGCTGTTTGCCATCATCTACTATTTCACTGTGGGAATCACCCAAATGCTGTACGAGGATGGTATATATAGCGTGATGGATGTGCAGAGCGAGATCGTCGAGAAGATGCTCTATGGTGTGGAATTGTCTGTCAGCAGCAGTGTCGGCGATATCGAAGAGGCCATGGCCACACCCGCTACCTTGCATGCGGCCCTAGAAAAGGAACTTCGCAACCACCCCCACATTGCAGGATTCTTTACCGCCTTCGAGGCCGACCGCTATCCCGGTCAGGGACGGTGGTTCGAGCCTTACGCCGTGCGCCAGGGCGACTCCATCGTCAGGAAACAGGTGGGAAGCCAGTCTCACGACTACCTTAGGAGCGAGTGGTATCAGAAAGCATTGCAGAGCGATGACGGCTACTGGTCGGAGCCTTACCTGGACGATACGGGTACAGGGTTCCCGCTCTGCACCTATGCCATACCCCTGCGCGATGCCAAGGGGAACAAGGTGGGCGTGTTTGGAGCCGACGTGTCGCTCGACTGGCTGTACCAGCAGTTGCAGGAAATAGACGAAAAAGCCAACACCAAGCGCCTGCGGCTTGAAGAAGACAACCCCAACAGGGCCTTTACCTTTATCGTGGGCCGTGGCGGCACCTATATCGTGCACCCCGACAAGAAGCGCGTGCTGAAAGACAAGTTTTCGGGCATCGACTTTACCAAGCAGAAAGAAGGAATGCAACAGGTGAGACTCGACGGGGAGCAGGTTTATGTGTTCTACGAAGACCTGCACAACACGGGATGGACCATGGGCTTTGTGGTCAACCGTTGGCTGATATGGCTGCCCGTAATCTTCTTTGGCATCATCATGTTGCTGGCGATAGCATTGGTGCTGTTGGCGGTATATATCATCAGTCGTATTACCATCCGCCGTTCCGCGAAACCCCTTCAGGCGCTGGCCTTGAGTACCGACGAGGTGGCCAAGGGAAACTTCAATGCCCCGCTGCCATCGTTGAGGCATAATGATGAAATCTGCCAGTTGCGCGACTCGTTTGCCAACATGCAGCAATCGCTGGCCGGTTATATCGAAGAACTCAAGAGAACGACCGCCGAGAAAGCCTCCATTGAGAGTGAGCTTGCCATTGCCCGCGATATACAGATGGCCATGGTGCCTGAATCTTACCCGGCATTTCCGGAACGTGAGGATATCGATATCTATGGCACGATGATACCCGCCAGGGAGGTGGGAGGCGACCTCTACGACTTCCTGATTCGTGACAATCGCCTCTACTTCTGTATCGGTGATGTTTCGGGAAAGGGGATTCCCGCTGCCCTGTTGATGGCCGTCACGCGCAGTCTCTTCCGCACCCTTGCCAATGAGGAACAGTACCCAGAGCGCATGATGAACCGCATCAACGCATCGTTGTGTGACGGTAATGACGCCGGATGGTTTGTCACCATGATTATCGGAGTGCTCGACTTGCAGACGGGACATCTGGCTTATTGCAATGCAGGCCATGTGCCGCCTCTGCTGATGGGCAGCAAGGTGAGTTGGTTGCCGCTGAAGCCTATTCTGGCGGCAGGTTCGTTAGACTCCACTTCTTATACGGCTATGGAAACGACACTGCAGCCTCAGACCACCCTACTCCTCTATACCGACGGGCTGACAGAGGCAAAGAATACGGAAAAACAACTCTTTGGCGATGACCGCATCCTGCAAACAGCCACACGGATGCAACAGGAACAATTGCTGGAGCCCAGGCGAGTGGTCACATCCATGAACGAAGCGGTGAAAGCATTTGTAGGGGAGGCAGAGCAGAGTGATGACCTTACGATGTTAGCAATACAATATAAAGGGAATGCAGAATCCATAGTAATCTCCGTCAGCATCGACGAGATGCCACGCGTCAGCGATTTCGTCATCCGCCAAGCCACATTGGCGAGCATGGGCGAGGAACGTATCAGTGAACTACGTTTAGTCGTAGAGGAGGCTGTGGCTAACATCGTCAATTACAGCGGTGCTTCCGGCATAACGCTTGATGCCAAAGAGCACGACGGAACACTCTGCATGACCATTTCCGACGACGGTTGTCCCTTTGACCCCACGGTAATGCCGCCCCCCGACCTCAACTTGCCCGGCGAAGAGCGAAAGGTGGGTGGACTGGGCATACATTACATGAGGCAGATGAGCGACGGCATGACTTACCATAGGGAAGGCGACAAGAATATTCTCAAGATTATTAAAAACATCTCATAAATAGTAAGAAAAATGGTGGATATCACAATTACAGAGCAAGGAGAACGCCAGATAGTAAGAATCTCTGGAGAGCTGGACAATACGGCTAGCCGCGATGCCGAAAAGGCATTGAAGCCGGTCATGGAACAAGAAAACTTTGATGTGGAAGTGGATTGCTCGGAACTGAAGTACATCTCTTCGAGTGGCCTCCGCCTGCTGCTCAACCTCTACAAGCATCAGTGTACCACAGGACACCGCCGCATCCTCTCCCATATGGACGACTACATCAAAAAGGTACTTGATACGGGTGGATTCCTCACTATCTTTGAGACGGAGGAGTAGACTTATGGCAGACGACTTGAAACAACTAAAGGCCGAAATAGAACGGCTGAAGGCAGAGAATCAGGAACTGAAAGCACAGTTGGACTATACCCAAGGGCAGTTCGTAAGGCTGATGAGCCATAACCTCGACCTCTCAGAGCGTTTGGAAGGTGACATGGAGATGCGCCGAAGGGTGGACGTGGCCATAGAGATGATGAACGGCAACGTGGAGCGTATGCAGAATGCCGACCTTCGAGACGACGCTCAACTCATGGCTATTATAGAGTTGAAGGTGGAACAAGAGGGGCTGCACCTGAATCCTGACTTCGATGCTGAAGCTCTCGCCAAATTGGTGGGTGTCAGTCAGAACCGCCTGAACACTCTCTTCCGCCACCAGACCATGCACCGCACACCCGAAGCCTTTATCGATAACCTGCGGTTGCTGGCCGCTATGCGCCTGTTGCGCGACAAACCCAACTATAACATTGCCTCCATTTCTGAGGATGCCGGATTCAAGCATGTGCGGACCATGCAGCGTCGTATGGTGGAAGTCATCGGTATGACCCCTGCCGAATACCGCGCCCTCTACACCCGCGACCAAAGGAAATAATCCTTCACTATCATTAATAATATTCAACCAAAGATGATTCATTCGTTAAAGACGATAAGCCGCTGGCTCGCCAATCACGCATCGGCATTCATCATAGCCGTTGCCGTTGTCACGTTCTTTGTGCCGGAACTCTTCAAGTGGGTGCACGGAAACACGCAGACGATAATTCTCGGACTGATTATGCTGACGATGGGACTGACGCTCACTACGCAGGACTTCAAGGTAGTACTGCAACGGCCGTGGGATTTCTTCGTGGGAGCCGTGGCGCAGTTCGTTATTATGCCGGGTGTGGCTTGGCTGTTGGTTCATGTATGGCATCTGGAACCAGCCTTGGCGTTGGGCATCCTGTTGGTGGGCTGTTGTCCGGGCGGAGTGTCGAGCAACATCATGTCGTATCTGTGTCATGGCGACGTGGCATTCTCGGTGGGAATGACTTGTGCCTCGACCGTTCTGGCCCCAGTGATGACCCCGCTGCTGATGCAACTCACGGCGGGAGCGATTATAGAAATCGACACGGTGGGAATGTTCCTGAATATCCTGATTGTGACCATCCTGCCCATCAGCATAGGCTGTGTGTTGAACTATTATTTTAGTAAGCGCGACAGTTTCAAGACACTTCAGGCATTGATGCCCGGCACGAGTGTCATCTTGCTGGCCTGTATCGTGGGCGGAGTAATATCGACGGTTCACGATCCGCTGGTTGAGCGCGGCTTTATGTTGTTTATCTGGACGTTTGCCGTGGTGTTCTGCCATAACTCGTTAGGCTATCTGTTGGGTTGGTTTTCGGGAAAGGCGGCTGGTTTCAATACCGCCAAGAAACGAACCATCTCCATCGAGGTGGGCATGCAGAATGCCGGTTTGGCCACCGTTTTGGCAGGAACCTTCTTTGCCGCGCAGCCTTTGTCGGTGCTGCCTTGTGCCATCTCGTGTGCCTGGCACAGCATCAGCGGTACCATCCTGGCGGGTCTTTTCCGGTCGTGGGATGAGAGAAAGATGGATTCTGCGGTGCGACCGCAAAACACCTGACGGGTTTTAGCCTAATGTGTGCGCTGCTTGAGGATAACGTAGATGATGACCGGTGCGCCCATGATGGGAGTAACGGCATTGAGAGGAATGATGCCTTTGTCGCCCGGGAGTACGCAGATAATGTTGCATATCAGTGCGATGGCAGATCCCGTCAGTATAGTGGCAGGCATGAGCAGCTGATGGTTCTCGGTGCCTAAGAACATGCGGGCAATATGGGGGACGGCAAGTCCGATGAAGGCCACGGGTCCGCAGAAGGCGGTAGTGATGGCCGTGAGCACGCCGGTAACGAAGAGCAGCCAGTTGCGCGTCAGTCGGGTGTTGATGCCTAAGTTCTCAGCATATTGTTCGCCCAAAAGCAGGGCATTGAGCGGTTTGATGAGCAGCAGCGAACCGATAAGTCCCAGGATGCTGACGAGTGCAAAGGCTGGCATCTGGTCCATGGTGACACCGCTGAAATTGCCCAGTCCCCATACCATATACGACTGTACGCCCTCTTCCGTGGCGAAGAAGTTGAGCAGGGAGATGGCGGAAGAGGAAATATAGCCAATCATGATGCCGATGATGAGCAGCATGACATTGTTTTTCACCATTGTAGCGAATATCAGGATGAGTGCCATGACCAGCATGGCGCCGACGAAGGCGGCGAAGAGAACGGCCATGAATCCTGTGAGGGAGAAGCCTGCCGCTGAGATGCTGCCGCCCAAAAGAAGCATCACCAGAGCAACACCTAACGAGGCCCCGCTGTTGATGCCGAAGATGCTGGGACCTGCCAGCGGATTTCGGAAAGCGGTCTGCAGCATGAGTCCGCTGACGGCCAGCGAGGCACCGCAGAGCATGGCGGTGATGGCCTGTGGCAACCGGTTCTGCATGACGATATATTGCCATGAAGGCGGCGCATCGGCACGGGTGCCGAAGAGGATGCCGAAGACGTCGGTAGCGGGAATATCTACGGCACCCACCACGAGATTTGCAGCGAAGAGCATCACAATGAGGATGCCGAAGAAAAGGAATGTCTTGATTCTCATTTTTTCACTTTAATGAAGTATTGCGGGTCGCCAAGTCCGAGTTCTGGGTGGGCGATGGTGATGAAGTCGCGCAGCAGCAGGTCGGGATGGAAAGGCGTGTCTTCGTAGAAGGTGGAGGTGGCCGTGTTGCAACCGTAGATTTCGCCTTCACGGAAAGCCTTGAACTGACTGTAGCCCTTGTGCTCGGTGAGCAGTTCCTGTGAGGTGATGGGATGGGGCGAGTTGTAGCGGAAGAGCCACACATTGCACGAAAGCCCTTTCTCGAACACGCTCTCGAAGGGTAGGGGAAGTGAACCGCTCTGCTCGTCGGACGACCATGGATAGGAGGCGCCGGCGTCGAGAATCATCCGCCCGATGGTGCTTTGTCCGCCGGGTACATACCATATCGATCCGGTCATTTTATCCATGAGGACGGCGGGTATTTTCGACGGTGCGACCGTCGAACACTTGACGGCTTGGTCCTTTAGGTTCAGGTAGTTTTTTTCTACTTGGGCAAAGAGGCTGTCGGCCTGCTGATTAGCATCGAAGAGCATTCCGTAGAAGCGCATCCACTCGGCACGCCCTAAAGCCGATGTTTCCATATAGTCGGCCATTTCCACGATGGGGATGCCAATCTTTTCGAGTCGTCCGTAACCGCCACTGTTCTGGAAAGGCGAGAGGAAGATGGCATCGGCCTGCAGGTCGATAATGGTTTCCAATGTGGGTTGCAGGGCACTGCCGCAATCCTTGACCAGTCCATTCTTTGTCCGTTCCTGCATCCAGGGCAGATGGATGTACTGTACATCGCACACCCCTTTCACCGCGTCGCGCTGTCCGATCTGGTCGGCCAGACCGCAATGCACGCTGGTTGAGATAACAGCCCGCCGCACCGGTGTCCGGATGACGGTGCCCTGGGGCATCGATTTTGGCAGTTGTGCGGAGGCAGGGACGAGCAGATAGGTGTGGAGTGTCTTACCCGTGTTCCATGGGTCCGACAATGTCACCTCCGTGTATTCTTTATGTTTGACAATAGTCAGTTTCTGAGCATACTTCAGTGGGATGGTATCGCCCTCGTGGGTGTTTAGTTCCCCTTTGGTCGCCTGACGACAAGCAGCGAGCGATAGCCCGAGCATCAACAGCAGGATGGTTTTAATTTTCATGGGTTTGTTTTAAATCTTTTGCAAAGGTAACGTTTTTTCCTGTTTTATTTGCAAATCAGCGAGAAAAGTTGTATCTTTGCCGTCGAATGGTGATGCAGCGGCTGTCAGCCGAGGCATAAAAGGGAATCTGGTGAGAATCCAGAACAGTACCCGCTACTGTAAGTTCCGTTATCGGAAATACGTAATACCACTGTCGACGGAGACGGGAAGGTGTATTTTCGGGAACAAGTCAGGAAACCTGCCACTCATCGCAAGATTACGTTGTCTGCGGGAAGATGGACACGTCACATGTTTTTCAATTGAAGTTTACGAGGACTCTGGGGATTCTTGAGGGATTCTTTGAGCATGACAGGACCTAATGGATTGTATTATATAAGTTTGTTTAAAATAGGGCAGGGTGAAGTCGTGAGATTTTTCCTTGCCTATTTGTTGATTAGAGCTGTCCTGACTCCACAAGCCTTACCACGCGCTCCGTAAGGCGGTCGACACCCTCCGGGTCGTATTCTTTCATGAGCGAGGCGCCGAACGTCCATGCAAAAGCCTGATAGAATCCTGCACGTACAGGACCGAGGAAAGCCTGAATGAGTTGATAGCTGGAAGCATTGCACTCGCGGTAGATAAGCTTGATGAGCAGCTTGCCTTGGCTGTACGACAGTTTTTTCATTCGGGGCGTGTATTCTTTCTTGATGCTTTCCTCCACGAGTTTCATGTGTTTGTCCTTGGCCTGCTTGTTGGGCAGCGTCTGCAGGTATTCGTAGGTCTCGATGATAATCTGGTTGGCTTCCTTGGCGATGGGCAGCACCTTCTTCACGTTGTAGACCAGCCGGTTGTATTTCTGGCGTTCTTTCTCGTTCTTGAATACGGGTTTGCCGTAGACATACACGTTGTTGAATTCCACATACTGTATGCTGTCGCCGTCTTTCATCACCTTGCTGACCTTGACCATTGGCACAAACGTCGGGTTGTCCATGTCAACCTCCAAGTCCTCGGGGTTCACATGGCCCGGCCTGTCTTTCTGTGCCCAGCACATCAGCGGCAAGACTGTGAGCAGCATCAGTACGAGTCTTTTCATTGGCTGCAAAGGTAAGCATAAGCGAGAACAAAACAAAATAAAACATTAGTTTTAAGTTTTGTTTCGGATTTTTAGTACCTTTGACATCAAAGATGTCGAACTTACTCCGTCTCGGCAAAAAAAGAAAAAGTTTCTTTGTTTTGCGCTCGACTTTTAGTAACTTTGTCCCCCGAAATGAGTAACATACTGATAACGGGCGCTACGGGGTTCATTGGCGGATTCATCGTTGATGAGGCTTTGCGGCGCAATATGAACGTGTGGGTGATGCTACGCAAGAGCAGTTCCCGCCAGTGGCTTTCCGACAGCCGCATTCGTTTCCTCGAGGCGAACCTCTCGTCGGAAGATGACTTGGTGGAGAAAATGCATGACCTGCAGTTCGACTATGTAGTGCATGCCGCCGGTGTGACGAAGAGTCTGCACCGCGAGGATTTCCGTCGCGTCAATGTGGGCGGCACAAAGAACCTTGTGAATGCACTGCTCCGTCTGAAGATGCCGCTGAAGAAATTCGTCTATCTGAGTTCCCTCAGCATCTTCGGACCTGTTCGCGAACAGCAGCCCTATACCGAAATCCTTGAGACCGACGAGCCGCAGCCGAATACCGAATACGGTAAAAGTAAGCTGGAGGCGGAACGGTGGTTGGAGAGCGTAGGCGGCCTGCCCGTTGTCTTTCTCAGGCCTACGGGGGTCTATGGTCCTCGCGAGCGCGACTATTTCCTAATGGCAAAGAGCATTAAGGCGCACACCGACTTTGCCGTTGGTTTTAAGCCGCAGGACATCACTTTCGTGTATGTCCTCGATGTGGTGCAGGCCATTTTCCTGGCTATCGAGAAAGGAGAACCCGGCCGAAAGTTTTTCCTGAGCGACGGCCAGGTGTATCGCTCGTCGGCATTCAGCGACCTCATCCGCAAAGAGTTGGGCAACCCGTGGTGGATTCGTATCACGGCACCCCTCTGGCTGTTGCGCATCATCACCTTCTGCGGCGAATACATCGGAAGGCTGACCGACAAGGTGACGGCCCTGAACAACGACAAATACCACATCATGAAACAGCGCAACTGGCGTTGCGACATCGGTCCGGCCTGCCGCGAATTAGGATTTGAACCGAAGTACCAGTTGGAAGAGGGCGTGCGCCTGACCATCAAGTGGTATAAGGAAAACCACTGGCTGTGAGGAGTTAGGAGTGATAAGTGATGAATGAGAAGTGAAAATGAAATTCAAGATAAAAGAATTTTTCAAGATTGAAAAGAAGCCCCTGAAAGGGCTAATGGCCATGGAGTGGGTGATGTTCGGCTACCTGCTGCTCACGCTCCTTGTCATCTTCTTCTGCTATACCAAGGTACAGAACCCCAATGCCATGATTTGGGGGCGCATACATATTGCCGTCACCACCCTGCTCATGTGGGCCGTCTATCGCATGTTTCCCTGCCGTATGACTCGTTTTCTGCGTGTCGTCGTGCAGATGTCCCTGCTGTCGTGGTGGTATCCCGACACCTACGAGATCAACCGCATGCTGCCCAATCTCGACCATGTGTTTGCCGGTTGGGAACAGCAGCTCTTCGGTTGTCAGCCCGCCTTGCTGTTTTCCGAGAAATGCTCCAACATCGTGTTTTCGGAGTTGATGAACTTGGGCTATGTGTCCTATTTTCCGCTGATCGTCCTGGTCACGCTGTATTATTTCCTGAAGCGATATGCCGATTTCAGCCGATGCGCATTCATCATCATGGCCTCCTTCTTCCTTTATTATGTCATCTTCATCATGGTTCCCGTCACGGGTCCCATGTTCTACTATCTGGCCGTTGGTGTCGACGATATCGCCCGTGGCGTGTTCCCCGATGTCGGCAACTATTTCAATTTCCACCAGGAGATGCTGCCCACTCCGGGCCATACCGAGGGGTTCTTTTATCAGATGGTGGTCGACACCCACGACGCTGGCGAACGCCCCACGGCGGCTTTCCCCTCCAGTCATGTGGGCATCACTACGGTCCTGATGTGGCTGGCCTGGAAGTCAGGGAGCCGTCGCCTGCTCCTCTGGATGCTTCCGTTCTATGTGTTGCTGTGCCTTTCCACGGTCTACATCATGGCCCATTACGTCGTTGACGTCATTGCCGGACTCATCACGGGCACCCTCTTTTTCTGGATGTTCTATTTGCCGACAAAGAAGATGAAAGACAAGTGAGAAGTGATAAACGATGAGTGATAAGTGATTAATTCATAAACTCAAAGAATATGAAGAAACTATATATCGAAACTTACGGATGTCAGATGAACGTGGCCGACTCGGAAGTGGTGGCCTCGGTGATGCAGATGGCGGGTTACGAACTCTGCGAAAGTGTGGAACAGGCCGATGCCGTCTTCCTCAATACCTGTTCGGTGCGCGATAATGCTGAGCAGAAAATCTACCATCGTCTGGATGTGCTTGCCGCTATTCGTCGATCACGCCAGAAAAGCTCCCTCCCTACGGGGGAGGGCGGGGGGAGAGGCTCTCTTATTATCGGCGTTCTCGGCTGTATGGCCGAGCGGGTGAAGGACGACTTGCTCGAGCATCACCACTGCGACCTCGTGGCCGGTCCCGATGCCTATCTGTCGTTACCCGACCTCGTGGCACAGGCCGAACTCGGCCATAAGGCCATCAACGTGGAACTTTCCACTACCGAGACCTATCGCGACATCATCCCACAGCGCATCGGACTTGGCCACAAGGTGGGAGGTTTTGTCAGCATCATGCGCGGCTGCAACAACTTCTGTCATTACTGCATAGTTCCCTTTACCCGCGGACGTGAACGCTCACGCGACGTGGAAAGTATATTGAATGAGGTGCGTGACCTCCGCGACCGTGGTTTCAAGGAAGTGACACTGCTCGGACAGAATGTAAATAGTTATGAATGTGGGGTGGGTTTTGCACAGCTATTGCGCATGGTTGCCCGCGAGGTCCCCGAAATGCGCGTGCGCTTCACAACCTCCAACCCCGAGGACATGACCGAGGACATTCTCCATGCCATTGCCGAAGAGCCTAACCTCTGCCGTCACATCCACTTCCCCGTACAGAGCGGAAGCAATCGTACGCTGAAACTGATGAACCGCAAATACACCCGTGAGGATTATCTGCAGAAAATTGACGCCATCCGCCGCATCATTCCCGGTTGCGGCATCTCCACCGATGTCTTTGTGGGTTATCACGACGAGACCGAAGAAGATTTCCAACAGACGCTTTCGCTGATGCGCGAAGTAGGTTTCGATTCCGCCTTCATGTTCAAGTATTCCGAACGTCCCGGCACATTTGCAGCCCGTCATTTGCCCGACAATGTTCCCGAAGAAGAGAAAATCCGCCGTCTGAACGAGCTGATTGCATTGCAGACGGAGATTTCGGCCCAGCGCAACCGTGAAGACGAAGGCCGTGAGTTTGAAGTGCTTGTGGAAGGATTCTCTAAGCGAAGCCGTAATCAGTTGTGCGGCCGAACTGAGCAGAACAAGATGGTGGTTTTCGACCGCTGCGGTCATCATATAGGCGAGCGCGTCCCCGTGCGCATCACCGGCAGCACCAGTGCCACCCTTTTCGGCGAAGTCCTGTAGAGTTTTAAATGAACAGGGGATTCCCCCGTTCCACACGTCAGGTCATTACTCTAAGGTAGTTTCTTCATTTATTTGTTGCATATATGTATACTTTATATCAAAAAGATTATTATAAGCAATGTATATGTTTAGGACTTTTCAATTGTATTATATTTGGCATAACACTATCTTATTCTTCATCTGAATCTTCTTATTTCAATCTCTCACTCATCCTCCTTTTATTGAGTATAATATTCGTATTGTTTTATCTGACAAAATACCTGAGGAGAAACTTAAACTATGTGATTATAAGAATCGATGAAAGCGGTGTGGTTTTATGCAATAAAAAGGATGAAGGTGTCTTTATTCCATGGTTAAAAATCAGACATGTAATATTTGTGCTGGACTATAATTGCTCAAGAATTATAATACGTCAACACAATAAAGAAACACATTACCTTGAATTGACAAAATACTATCATTGTTTCAAACCCAAAAAGATGATTAAAGCTGCGTATGAATATGCAGACGACAAGAAAAAGGTAATGGAAGTTAAAGATTACCTATATTCAACATACGAAGATATCATGTGGAATCATGCGGATTCTACTGATCATTTTTCAAATTAAATGCGAATGCAAAACCGTCCCCAATATCTTCGAAATGAACAGGACGGTTCTGCGTTCATTAGCGCAAATTATTTTTTTTCGGTAATTTTTTTTTGGTAATTTGATTATAATTGCTATATTTGCACTCAAATACAGTTAGTTATGGGTGCTTTAATTAATCCTTTTGTGGTTTCAGGCAGGATACCGGAAGGCTATTTTTGCGATAGAGTGGCAGAATCGTCTGAGTTGGAGAAATCACTTTCCAATCAGATGAATGTAGTTCTTACCTCATCACGTCGTATGGGCAAAACCTCGCTTGTTGACTATGTTTTCAACAAGCCGGCCATCTCTGACGATTATATCACGATTTCTGTTGACATTCTTCAGACCACTACCTTTCGTGAGTTTATCTTCGCATTTGGTACTGCAGTTTTTGATGCAGTTGCAACGAGGGGCGAGAAATGGCGAAAATTGTTTGTTTCGTTTCTTAAGTCGCTAAGTGGCAGTTTTGGCTATGACCCTGTTCAGAACACGCCAACCTTTGATGTCAAATTGGGAGATATCCAACTGCCAGAATTCACCCTTCGTGAAATATTCCAGTATTTGGATTCTGTGGATAAACGTTGCCTGGTAGTCATAGATGAGTTCCAGCAGATAACACGTTATCCCGAAAAGAATGTGGAGGAGATTCTAAGGACACATATCCAGAAATTGTCGAATGCAAATTTTGTGTTCTCAGGTAGCCGTCGCAGACTGATTGAGGAAATGTTTTTCTCTGCAAAGCGTCCTTTCTATCAGAGTGCCAAGCCATTAAGGCTTGAGGCGATAGATGAGGATGTTTATTTCGACTTCACCGTGAACCATTTCCAAAAGGCAGGTAAGATGATAACCAGAGGGGCATTCGATTTAGTCTATAAAACTTTCTGGGGTGTGACCCTCTACGTGCAGCGTCTGATGAAGGATGCGTTTATTGAAACGCAAGCGGGTGTCACTTGCGACGTGGCTATGGTTGAACAATTGATAAAGGATTATATCAGGGAGAATGATTCGCATCTACGTGAACAATTGTCGTTCATCACAGAGCCACAGAAAGAACTCTTATATGCCATTCATGACGAGGGCCAGGTGCAAAGCATCACCTCATCGGCATTCAACAGGAAGCATCGATTGCGCTCACCCAGTTCAACCCAGTCTGCTGCCTTGAAACTATTGGAATATGATTTGATTACCCGCAAAGAGAAGACATATTCTCTCTCCGATCCGTTATTGAGTCTTTGGCTAAGTAGAAGGAGATAGGAACCAAAAAGAACCGCCCCCGTGATTCAGAAGATAAAGAAGGTCATAGACGAGAATGCTAATATCATCACCAAACGTTGGAAGGAACATTTCGAGAAATAGGGAGGACAGCGGCATAAAGATTACAAAGTATGGCAACAACAATTACAATTGTCTCCGACGAGGAAGGATTTTTCCCCATTATTGACAAATGGAAAAAGGCGGTAGGGGATTTGCGGACAGCCAAGGCAGGTGACTGGAAAACGAAACCCATGTCGCCTGACAATCATTATGTCATCAGCACGGAAATTGCCGTTCCGGAGTTGGCGATGGAAAGAATTCGTCAAGGCCATATTCCCAAGGAGATGGAAGACAAGTGGTTCATGTATTGCGAAAACGACGTGATTCGCTATTTCCGCAGCTGGACGGGTTATAACATTTTTAGTGCCTATTGCGAGAAAAGAGAGGAAGGCTACGCCATTACAAAAATTGAAGTGGATATGGAGGAATACAAAACGAGCCCAAGTCAGGCCAAAGAGGCTCTTGAAAATCTCCTGAAACTGCTTGCCAGGCAATGTGGTGTCTATTTGGACAATCCCATTCCCATCCGTGTTCTCGATAATCCACGAACGTGAATGTGAAATGTCCTGTTTTTTGACAACTAAGATGCCGCCGAAGATAAAACAAATAAGCAACCGAACTACAAATAATAAGGTTTTTGTGAGCAAATAATAGGGAATTGAATGCGAAATAATAAGGAATTCATACTGAAAAGATAAGGATTTGAGGTGCAACTCAGGCAGAATTGCATAATAAAACCCTATGATTTGCTGATGAAATCATAGGGTTTTGCTGGGCGGAAATTAAGTAAGAAAGGATCCTTTTCTTAAACAAAAATCTTCAAAAATCTAACACAAATCTTCCCTTTGTTCATCGGGATTTGCCGCACAAAGA
>JAFRPY010000092.1 GCA_017428925.1 Prevotella sp.
AGAATCATAAATGCTGTCTTCTTCATTGTTACTTTATATTTTCATTTTTTCTACATTAATCCACGCCTTTCATACGATTTATACAGGTCAATAGTTCATTATTTTCCCAGTACCACGCCAAGTCGATGAAACTTGCTTTACTATTGCCACCAGTTACAACACCACCAAGGTCACCGCCATAGCCCATGTCAGAGAAACTGCCTTCGCCCGCGCTGTCGCCGCCAAGGTCGCCGCCATTTTCCATGTCCTCGAACCGGCCGCCGCTGGCGGCAAGCAGAAAGCTGCCGTCGTCGGACAA
Source organism: Prevotella sp. (assembly GCA_017428925.1). Taxonomy (GTDB): domain Bacteria; phylum Bacteroidota; class Bacteroidia; order Bacteroidales; family Bacteroidaceae; genus Prevotella. The sequence continues at coordinate 299 of JAFRPY010000092.1, forward strand.
GCGTAGAAGCCTGACCTCGGGGCAGACGTATTCCTTTGGTCCGGCTGCTTTCTGCCGAGATTGTTTCATGTTATTTTCCATAAACACTGTTTGTGCCTACAGACTCCACAGACTAAGCATTTAATTAAGAACTAAACGGTTTGTGCTTAAGATACAAAAAAGGCGTAGGAGTCTGTTCTTCTGTCCACCCTGGAGCTGTAGGCCTTCGCATTGCCCCCGTCACACAGGATAGACAACGCAGTTAGCCCACGCCAGTACGGACTATATAAATTATATAGAAACGCACTACGCAGACGTCTCGGTTGCCATCTGCCTGTTGTGACGGTTGAGTTTGCGAAGTTCACAGCTCACAACGACAGACGTTCGAAAACGTCTTTCTTATATAATAAGACCGCCCGCATTACCCCTGAGGGCTAACAAGCGATGGTGCAAAGATATGAAGGAAAAACGAGAACTCCAAATTTTGGCCTGAAAATTTTTAAAAAGTAAAAAATAGGTTCCATAATCACCTCAGCACAATAGCCGTGTAAATGCGACCAGAATCTACGGTTAGTTTACGGGCGGAGAAGAAGTCTTCGCTCTGCTGATAGGTGCAGATTCCAGTCATTTCAATTTGCCTGACGGCCGTTTCCTGTAATTGAAGGAAGTTGCAGCGAGGAAGGTCGATGTGCCATTTGAAGCCCCCCTCAATCCCCCCCGTAGGGGGAAGTAATGCTGGATAGCGGCGGGCAATCTTTTCCATCGGGAAGCCCTCTTCTTGGAACTGTTCATAGACTTCATCGCCCACCTCGAAGGCTTCGAGGCTGATGCCGGGACCTATCACCGCTTTCAGTTCTTCGGGATGGGTTCCGAAACTATCGCGCATAGATTCCACGGCTTTCGCCGCGATACGCTTCACCGTTCCCCGCCACCCGGCATGAATGGCAGCAGCGGCATGATGCACTTCATCGTAAAGAAGTATAGGAATACAATCGGCAGTGCTCACACCGATACAAATACCTGTATCGGCAGTCATCACGGCATCAACGCCTTCGAGAGCATTCTGCCATCCTTCTGCTGGCGGCTGGTGGGTGATGAGTCGCACTTCCGTTCCATGCGTCTGATGCGGAAGAACAACTTGTTCCACACCAAGCAGTTTCTTCAGCGCAGCCAAGTTACGAGCAATGTCAGCCTCGTCGTCACCACAATAATGATTGATGTTGAACGCACCATGCCGCCCTTTGCTGCAGCCTCCATGACGAGTGGTCGAGAAAGCCGTCACCTTTGGGCCCAGTTCATAGTATAACAGTTGGGGCTTCAACATCAATCTTCAATATCTTCTATTTCGTAGTCTTCGAGTTCCTCTATTTCTTCGTCGAAATCTTCATCGTCGGCAAAATCACCGCCGTCAACATCCTCGTCAAGCATTTCGCGGGCAAACACCGACATGTCCTTGTCGCGGTGAACGAGGGTGTCTTCGGCCGTGATTTCCTGCAATTTGTTGCTCTCGCTGTTAAGTTCTTTCCAAAGCACATCCTTCAACTCGTTAAGTCCTGTCTGGGCAACAGCGGAAATGAAGACGATGGGGATAGACTTTCCTTCTTGAAGAGACATCTTGCTGGTTAAGTCTTCGCGAAGCATCGTTATCAGTTCTTCGTCGAGCAGGTCACACTTCGTAATCGCCAGCACACGGTGCTTGTCGAGCATTTCAGGATTAAACTTACGGAGTTCGTTAAGCAGGATGTCGTATTCTTTTTTAATATCGTCGGTATCGCCGGGAACCATAAAGAGCAACAACGAATTACGCTCTATATGCCGCAGGAAACGCAGTCCGAGTCCCTTGCCTTCGGCCGCCCCTTCGATGATGCCAGGAATATCGGCCATCACGAACGACTTGTTGTCATGATATCCCACGATGCCCAATGAAGGTTCCATGGTGGTGAAAGGATAATTGGCAATCTTAGGACGGGCATTGCTGAGCGACGACACCAATGTGGATTTGCCTGCATTGGGAAATCCCACCAGTCCGACATCGGCCAGCAGTTTCAGTTCCATGATGACAGTCATCTCCTGCATAGGCTCTCCCGGCTGGGCAAAGCGAGGTGCCTGGTTCGTGGCACTACGGAACTGGAAATTGCCCAGACCGCCACGGCCGCCTTTCAGCAGCACCACCTCCTGTCCGTCGTAGGTGACGTCGCAGACATATTTTCCGGTCTCGGCATTATACACTACCGTACCGCACGGCACGTCGATGTAAGCATCCTTGCCATTGGTGCCATGGCACTTATCCTTTCCGCCGTTGCCCCCATGCTCGGCCTTCACATGACGCTGATATTTCAGATGCAGCAGCGTCCAATAGTTATGGTTACCTCTCAGGATAACGCTACCGCCATTGCCGCCGTCGCCGCCGTCGGGACCGCCATTGGGATTATACTTCACATGCCTAAGGTGCATGCTTCCACGTCCGCCCTTACCCGAGCGACAATAAATCTTGACGTAATCAACAAAGTTAGATTCTGCCATATCGTTTTTCTTTTTCGTGTGCAAAGGTACGGATTAGTGAGAACAAATACAAATTAAAATTCGATTTTAATTTGTTTTGTCGAGCGCAAGTACCTTCGGCGAAGCCAAAGGTACGGAAAATCGAGGGCAGAACAAATGCAAATTAAAATCGGTTTTAGATGCGTTTCGTTGTTTTTTTTAGTAAATTTGCACGCAATAACAATCATTATTTCTATTACACATCATGGCAAGTAACTCAGACTTTGTGCAATATATCGCCGAACAATGTAGTGGCGCAGGCGAGATAGTGACCAAGAAGATGTTTGGTGACTATGGTATTTATTGCAACGGCAAGATATTCGGACTAATCTGCGACAACCGTTTCTACCTGAAGCCCACCGAGAATGCCCGTGCTTTGCTCAGGGAAGTAGAGCTTAGGCCGCCCTATGAGGGTGCCAAGGACTATTTCTATATAGCCGATGTTGACGACCGCGACTATCTCTCAGCGCTTGTCAGCGAGACCTGCAAGGCGCTGCCAGAACCGAAGAAACGGAAGATGTGAGGAAAGCAGAACCTATTTGGCTAAAAGGAGACACTTAAGCGTCGGCGTAGGTTCATAATGTCTATTACATTATTAATAATACTGATGATTCCCACGCTCATCAACAAGGCGAGAGCCGTTGCGACGATGACGCGAGAGTTATCAGCAAACCAGAGCAAGAAGCCGTTTTGCACTTTCAAGGTGAAAAGGGGAACGTCGGCCGGTGTGGAAAGCACAAACGCTATGGTAATAGCACCGCTGATGATGCCAACCACAAAAGCTGCCACCATGGCCAGCTTATAGCGCCGAAGCGTGGCCTCCTGATGCTGCTTTACAAATTCAACGGCATCCAGACGCTTGGTAAGCCTGGCCATAAAGTCGGCATTATCGCCGAACGCAGGTTTCTGGGCGAGGAAAAGTTCCTCAAGGGCTTTATCTTTTATCATATCTTTAATCTTTCTTTCAGTTTGTCACGTCCTCTTGAGAGTTGTTTCTTAACGGCATCTTCCGATGTATCGGTTATCAAGCCTATTTCCTTGATATTATAGCCATTAAGATAATAGAGGGTGATGGCCGAGCGTTCTTTGGGCGGAAGGGTGCGCAAGGCCAGGTAAAGGCTCTGGTGTTCAAAACTGCGGTCGGCAGAATTGCTGCTGACGAGTTCACGCGCCTTTTCGATGCTTTCTGTGGTGCGCAGGCTTGCCTTGTGATTAAGGAAAGTGTTATAGGCTATCTTGAAAATCCACGAGCGGAACTTTCCCTTTTCCTGATATCCAGCCGACGATAGGTAAGCCTTCACCAGCGCATCCTGGGCCAGGTCGTCGGCATCACTTTTGTTACCACAGCAAAGGGCGAGCAAGAAACCTCTCAATGCCTCCTGCTCACGCTCCACCAATGCTATGAATGCCTCGCGCGTCACTTGTTCTCAGCCTGTGTTTTCAGAAGTTGCTCTTCTGCCTCCATTTCCTTGGCAAGCAGCTTCTTGCCAGTATGGTAGCTGATGAGGAAAGCGATGCCAACAGGCAGCAATATCAGGCCGACAATGCCCATAGGGCTTGAGCTGTTCTTAAATATGCTAAGGTACAACTCACCGCCCAGCAGACCAATTCCAAGTAGCGTGGCAATCATGCCCACCTGCAGCTTCGACAGAATTTTTTCCTTCAGCAGTTTCTTCTTGGGCGAGATTTTCGCCACGAGTTCTTCGACATCCATGTCCGGATTCTTCTCGATAGCCGCCAGTATGATTTCTGTACGCTTGTTGGTCTCGTTCATCTTCTGACGTACACCCAGCAGAATGGCCACGATGGGAAGTACGCATCCACAGGCAATGGGAACTAAAATTTCAGCTAAATGCTCCATAATTCTTTTATGTTTTATTTGTTAGACTTCTGTTTTCTTGAACCGATTCATTTATAAAACAGTTTAGGAAAGCAAAAGGTGACGTCGGATGTAAAAAAAATAGTTGATAATATGTCCGTAAAGACAAAGTGGCAACGGGTTCATCGTCCATTGCCACTTTCGTAATTTGTCAATTCAGAACCCAGCGAGGGCTCTTTGCCACAATTCTACAAAGCGTCAACCACTTCGCAGATGTCGCTGAAGATGCGGTCCAGCTCACCCAGTCCGTTCACGGGATGGCGCAAGCCTTCCTGCTCGTACCATTTCATCAGGGGCACGGTCTGCGTGTGATAGACGTTCAGGCGCTTCTTGATGGTCTCTTCGTTGTCGTCGCTGCGGCCGCTCTGCTTTCCGCGCAGGATAAGCCGGTTCATCAGTTCCTCCTCGGGAACATCGAGTTCAATCATCGCTGCCACCTTGTGACCGCGCTCTGCCAGCATCTTCTTCAGGGCCTCTGCCTGTGGGATGGTACGGGGGAAACCGTCGAAGATGACACCTGCATGCTCCTTTCCAAACGAGTCGTACACGCTGGCAAGAATGTCGATCATCAGTTCGTCGGGAATGAGCTGGCCTTTGTCGATATACGAGGCGGCCGTCTTTCCGAGTTCCGTTCCGTTTTTGATTTCACTGCGGAGCACATCGCCAGTAGAAATGTGCCCCAAACCATATTTCTCGATGAGCTTGTCGCTCTGTGTGCCTTTTCCTGAACCAGGTGCACCAAAAATAACAATGTTCTTCATTTTATTATCGTTTATTTTTTCTTCGTCGTTTGTCAAGGAATAAATATTCTTCAGGTTGCGCCCCTGCTGGTCGTAGTCAAGACCATAGCCCACGATAAATTCATTGGGTATTTCCAGTGCAACATATTCAAGATCAAGCTCAACCTGAAGTTTCTCAGGCTTCACAAGCAGCGAACAGATATGAACCTCTGCAGGATGACGCGTTCCCAGACTTTCCACCATCTGCTTCATGGTCAGGCCCGTGTCAACGATATCCTCCACGATAACGACCACACGGTCGGTCAGGTCTTCATTGATTCCCAACACCTCGTGGACATTTCCCGTGGAAGTGGTGCCCTGATAGGAAGCCAGCTTCACGAACGAGATTTCACAGGGTATGGTGATTTCGCGCATCAGGTCGGCAGCAAAGACAAAAGCACCGTTCAGCACAGCCAGGAAAAGGGGATTCTTTCCGGCAAAGTCGTGATTGATACGTTCAGCGACCGCCTTCACACGCTGACTGATTTCTTGTTCAGAAATAGAAACTCTGAACGTTTTATCCTTAATTTTTACCGTATCCATTGCTTTAGAAATTAAAATTTGGTACAAAATTACTAATTTTCTGCCAAACAATTGCTATCATTGGCAATTATTTTGTATTTTTGCAAGCAAATGAAAATTTTAACCAGCAATCAGATCCACGATCTGGACCATTATACGATGGAGCATGAACCGATACGCTCCATCGACCTTATGGAACGCGCAGCCAAGACGCTCACGCGCGCCATCACTTCGATGTGGGACAACCAGAAGCCTGTGGTGGTTTTCGCCGGACCTGGAAACAACGGCGGCGATGCGCTGGCAGTGGCCCGTATGCTGGGCGACCAGAACTACAAGGTTGCGGTTTACCTGTTCAACACCACGAACAAGCTCTCGGAAGACTGCGCCATCAACAAGAAGCGACTCAGCGAAAGCCGCAAGATAAAGGAATTCGTGGAAGTAACCGACGAATTCGACCCGCCCAAACTGGAGGCCAATACGCTCGTCATCGACGGACTTTTCGGTTCGGGACTCAACAAGCCGCTGGCCGGCGGCTTTGCATCGCTGGTGAAATACATCAACCAGAGCCCGTCGACCATCGCCAGCATCGACATCCCGTCGGGACTGATGACCGAAGACAACACCTACAACGTGAGGGCCAACATCATCAAGGCCGACGTCACCTTCACCTTGCAGCTGAAGAAGCTGGCCTTCCTGTTCCCCGAAAACCAGCAGTTCATAGGCAAGCTGGTCATTCTGGACATCCGCCTGAGCGAAGAAGGACTCAGCAGGATTGATGCGCAATACACCATCGTAGAGGAAAAAGACATACGTCCCCGACTGCTCCGACGCAACGAGTATGCCCACAAGGGCAACATGGGCACCGCCCTCATCGTGGCGGGCAGCTACGGCATGGCGGGGGCAGCCATCCTTGCCTCGCAGGCCTGTCTGCGCTCGGGTGCTGGAAAGGTGATTATCCATACCCCGAGGCGCAACAACGACATCATGCAGATAAGCGTGCCCGAAGCCATTGTGGAGACCGACCACGACGAGAAATACTTCACCGAAACCATCGAGAGCGACGACGTGGACGCCATGGCCATCGGGCCCGGACTGCGCCAGCAGGAGAACACGGCCATCGCACTCATCTCACAAATCCGACGCACGCAGGCACCCATCGTAGTAGACGCCGACGGACTGAACATGCTGGCCAACCACCGCGCCTGGCTTCAGCAACTGCCCAAGAACATCATCCTTACCCCCCACCCCAAGGAGTTCGACCGCCTGAACGGCTCTTCATGCGCCGACAGTTTCGAGCGGCTGTCGAAGGCACGCGATATGGCCGAGCACCTGCATGCCTACATCATTCTGAAGGGCCACTATTCGGCACTCTGCCTGCCCGACGGGAAAGTGATGTTCAATTCTACCGGCAATGCCGGCATGGCCACCGCCGGTAGCGGCGACGTGCTCACGGGCATCATCACCGGACTGCTGGCCCGCGGCTATGCCCATGCCGATGCCTGCATGATAGGCATGTATCTGCACGGACTGGCCGGCGACCTTGCTGCCAGGGAACTGGGCATGGAGAGCATCGTGGCAGGCGACCTGATACGGTTCCTCCCCAAGGCTTTCCAGCGCCTTTACGACTAAGACAGCCTTCAAACCGATAAAACAGAAAACAAAAGATATGAAGAAGAACATTCTTTTAGCCGTGCTGCTCTGCTGCACATTCCTGTCAGCCTATGCTGACAAGCCGCAAAACATAAACGGCACCAGCTATTTCCTGCCTAAGACAGGACTGAAGTTCACCATCCTCACCGAGAAGACAACCTACACTCCCGGCGAGTTCAGCCAGTATGCAGAACGCTATCTGAAACAGCCGGCCGGCAATCAGCCCGAGACCACCTACCGCATTCTCGGCATCCGCCTGTCCACCTATGGCATTGCCGACACCTCGAAGCTGTTCACGGCCAGCATAGATTCCAAGCACAGCATCATGTCAATCTACAAAGACGACAATGGTGTGCTCCTGGCCGTCAACGACCGTCCTAACCCGCCTGCGCCCGACAATTCGTTCAAGCCCGCGCCCAAACCCGCACGGCTCAATCCCAACGATTTCCTCTCGCAGGATATCCTCAGCGCCGGCAGCAAGGCCAAGATGGCCGAGCTGGCAGCCGACGAGATCTACGACATACGCGACAGCCGCACACAGCTCACCCGCGGTCAGGCCGACAATATGCCTACCGACGGACAGCAGATGCGCATCATGCTGAACAGCCTCAACACGCAGGAAGCCGCGCTGATGCAGATGTTCAATGGCATCACCGAAAAAGACACACTTGAAGTATCGGTCGATTTCACGCCGGACAAAGAAGTGGAGCGCGAAATCCTCTTCCGCTTCTCGAAACATTTCGGAATGGTTGATACCGACGACCTTTCGGGCGTACCATATTATATTAGTATCGTCAACCAGCATAACGTGCCTGCCAATTCCACAACCATCGGCAAGGACGAGAAAATCAAGAATGATGCAGGCATCTGGGTAAATCTTCCGGGCAAGATTAGCGTGAAACTCTATCAGGGCGAAAAACTTCTCGACAACTACGAGACCTACGTTGCCCAGTTCGGACGTACTGAACCCATGATGGGTGAACTCTTCAGCAAGAAAATGGAAACGAAAGTCAGGCTGAATCCCGCTACGGGCAATGCCGACAGCATCAATACCGAACTGAAAAGATAAATTATTAATACAGGGTTCCAGACTTTCTGGAACCCTGTATTAATTTACCATCCTTCTGGCAGCACGATGTTTTCCACCCCATGCGCCTCCTCAAACAGAGGGGCAATCTCCTCATCGCGGAAACCGGCAATGCCGCATCCGATGCGGGTGACATAAAACAGGAGATCGGAATGCTCACGTGCAAACTGGATGAACTCATCCACGTATGGGCGGATGGTCTCTACCCCACCCTGCATGGTGGGAATGGCATAACTCTGACCTTGAAGTCCCACGCCCTGTCCCATCACGGCGCCAAACTTGCGTAATGCCACATAGGCAGCACCGCCGCCATGCATACCGCGCAAATTGCTGCCAAAAACGAAGATTTCATTGGGTTCGAGACTCGTGATAAACTCGGGGGTTGTTCTTTTCTTCATAATCGAGAAAAATTTATTAAATGATCATCATCGAAATTGGGGGAACTCTCAGCCCATCGTACGGCGAATCACTGAGGTACTTTCGCCGAGCATGCGGATAAACTCCTGGGCCGATTTCTTCATAAAGACATTCCGCAACAGATGGATACATCCGTACATCAGGTTTTCCTCTGTATCCAAACCGGTAATGGGAATTGCACGCAACCCGTCTTCACCCATTACCGTACTCTCGCTGAGGATGGTCACATAGTTTGACTCGCGCAGCAGTCGGAACAACAGATAAACGTAATTCATCTCAACCTTCACCTTATAGTGATAGTCAGTATCGGCAATGACACGCTCAAAAATGTTGCGGGCCCGGGTTCCTCGAAGTGGCAACGCCAAGTCGTAGTTCTGCAGCTCTTCCAGCGTGAGCGATGTTCGGCTGACCAGGGCATGATGGTCGTTGACAACAGCTGTCAACTGATGACTGAACAACACCCGGCTCTCGATGCGCGGATTGCTCTCCAAAGGCTTGAATGCCAGTACAAAATCAAATTCATGGTTTTCAAGCCGCTTCAGAAGGTCAGCCATGTTCGACTGGCTCACGTTCACTTTCACCCGTGGGTATTGGCGAAGGAAAGCGGTCAGCGTCTCGGCCATGATGCAGGCGAACGAAAAAGTCACACCGATGTTCAGTTCGCCGCTCATCAGGTTTTTCAGTTCATCCAGGCGGAGCAGACAATTGTCGGCTGCATTTATCGTCTGCTGTGCAAGCGGCAACAACGTCTGTCCCGCCTCGGTAAGCATCACCTCGTGACTGTTACGATGGAACAAAGGTTGTCCCAATTCATTCTCCAATTGCAGAATCTGATGCGAAAGCGTGCTCTGCGTGATGAACAGTTCCCTGGCTGCCGTCGAGAAGTTCAATGTCTTCGACAGTTGAACGAAATATTTCAGTTGTCTGAGTTCCATAATCGGCACAAATATATATAAAATTCTCGAATTATGAGCCAGTCAAGAGAAAAAACTGAAAGAAATTCTCTTGTAACGGGTACGAAATCAAGGCACAAATGCAAATAATCATACAAGTTTCGGATTTTATTCGTATATTTGCACATGATTTATAGGAACAGACATGGTAAAAAACATCTGACTTGTCGAAAAAGAGTTAAATAACCCATAATACTAACTTAACAAAACAGGATGAAAAAAGTAATCGTAATCTCTACCAGCCTTCGCCACGGCTCAAACAGCGACATGCTTGCCGACCAGTTTATTTCTGGTGCCAAAGCCGCCGGAAACGATGTCGAGAAGATTTCCCTTGTCGGCAAAAACATTCAGTTCTGCAAAGGTTGTCTGGCTTGCCAAAAGCTGGGCCGTTGCGTTATCAACGACGATGTGAATAAGATCATGGGCAAAGTATTGACGGCCGACGCCGTTTGCTGGGCAACTCCCATCTATTATTACGAGATGAGCGGACTGATGAAGACGCTAATCGACCGTATGAATGCCATGTACGAACTGGATTATCAGTTCCGCGATGTCTATCTGTTGACCACAGCAGCCGATGATGAAGAGCAGACGCCCCGTCGGGCAGAAGCGGGATTGACGGGATGGACCGATTGTTTTCCGAAAAGCCGTCTGAAAGGAACCGTATTCTGCGGCGGTGTAAACAAAGCTCGCGAGATAGAAGGAAATCCGAAGTTGCAAGAGGCTTACGACTTAGGTAAAAGCGTATAACTGCCGATATACCACCACTTTACGATGCCAAATATGCTGCTATCGAAAAAATCGATAGCAGCAATTCGTTTTTATTGCGGTGCAGCATGCGTAACAAATCATAGCCAACGATTGCAAGGAATGGAATTTCGCCGTACCTTTGCACCCAGAAAAAGTAAAACTTTAAAATTCAATTAAAAATGGAAACAACAATTATCGCTGGAATTATGAGTGGTCTGCTTCTTTTAGGTGCTGCATTCTGCTACCTGATGGCTAAGTACGAGCACATTGAGGTCCGCTAAAAACGCCTCAACCCAAATGAGACCATTGCGAATGGCCTTGCATTCGGAACATTCACTAAAGAGGGGAATTTGATTCATTTCAAATTTCTTTTTTTTGTTTTAATCCCCCCTATTTATCCAAATCTCCAATCCGTCAAAAGTAATTTAGTCTAAATTACCAAGTAAATTAGTCTAAATTGCAAAGTAATTTAGTCTAAATTGGAAAGTAAATTAGACTAAATTACTTTTGTGTTCAGTCTAATTTCAGAGCAAACGCATTATAAATTCAGAGCAAACGCATTATAAATTCACATCATAATTCGTTTGTTTTTGTTACTTGTTCTAGGGTTGGAATTCTTTTGATAATTTAACATAACACCTTGTTTTTCAGTGGTTTATAATTTGCATATGTCGATTATTTTTCTTA
>JAFRPY010000093.1 GCA_017428925.1 Prevotella sp.
CATCAATGACGAGGGCAACCTCACCATCGCCATTGAGAACAAACAGGAACACAAGCATGAGGACAAGCACCATCACTATCTGCGCCGTGAGTTCAGCTACTCTAACTACGAGCAGAACTACGTACTGCCAGACGATGTGGTGAAAGACCAGATTTCTGCCAAGGTAGAGGACGGCATTCTGACCATCACGATGCCGAAGACCGAGCCGAAGGAGAAAGTCACCAAGGCCATTGAAGTCTCGTAAGGTTTACAATATCTGATTAGTCACATAGAGGGAGCAGCATCCGAGCGAAGGGTGCTGCTCCTTTTATCTTATCTGCATCCTCTTGAAAAATTCTTTGACGGCATTGCGCTGATACATCCCCTTGACATAGACCAACGAGGCATGCATGGTTTCCTTGGCTTCCTTAATTGGAATGGCCTTGTAGCCTTCTTCCTCATAGATAACACTCTCAGAGAGGATGGCCACAAGGTGGCATGACTTCACCATGTGAATCATCGTGTAAATCTCGTTGATTTCCATGAGAGGTTTCAGGTCAACACTGTGATCACGAAGCAGACCATCAATCATCGTGCGGGCATTCATGCCCTTTGCAGGAACTGACGTAAGGAAAGCCTTCAGTTGGCTGAGCTTCACTTCTTCAAACTTTGCCAATGGGTGCTCTTCTGCTACAACGGCACATAAGCGTGACTCGAAGAGTGGTATCTCCTCCAGCAACGGCTCGTTTTCCAGAAGATTATAGGTCAGTGCAAAGTCTATCTCGCGATTATGTAGGAGCGTTATCAGTTCATCGGCCCGCTCGAAACGGACGTCAAACTGGATGTCGGGGTATTGCGGACAGAAACGCTGCATGGTCTTGGTAAGCAGTACGGAGAGTCCGTAGGTGGCACCGATGCGGAGTTTTCCCGTTTTCAGTCCTTCCATATCTTGAAGTTGCTGTCTGCCTTGCTCCGCATACTCCAATGTATTACGTGCAAAGGGCAAAAACTGACGACCTGCCTCTGTTAGCGAAACTTTCTTTCCGATGCGCTCGAAGAGTTGCACTCCGAGGTCATCTTCCAATTGCCTGATCTGTTGCGAAAGCGTACTTTGTACAACAAAGCATTCCTGGGCTGCGATAGAGAAGTTCTCTGTCTCTGCAGCCTTTACAAAGTAGTTCAATTGTCTTAATTCCATACTATATCGCAATTATCGATAAATCTTATCGAATTATTCACGAATGCAAATATACAATGTTTCCTTGAAAGTTAGTAATTTTGCACCGTCAATTTAACAAAAGAAAGGAAAAAGACAATGAAAATCGTTTATTGGAGTGACTATGCTTGCCCTTACTGCTACATCGGCGAGACCCGTCTGAAGAAAGCCATCAAGGAGCTAGGACTGGAGAATGAGGTGGAAATCGAGACACGTGCTTTCGAGCTTGATCCCGATGCGCCCAAGACGGTTGAGACCATCACCGTTGACCGTTTTGCCAAGAAGTATCGTCTCTCGAAAGAGGAAGCCCAGCAGCAGATAGACCACATCTCGCAGTTTGGCATCGACGAAGGTATCGACTTCCGCTATGCCACGACACTCTATACCAACACCCGCGATGCCCACCGTCTTACGAAATTGGCACAGACGAAGCACGATGCAGCGTTGGAAGACCGCGTGAGTGAACTGCTGTTTGATGCCTATTTTACTCGTAATGAGAAACTGGCCGAACACGACGTGCTGCTCCGTGTGGCTCGTGAGGCTGGACTTGACGAGACTGAGGCAAGGAATGTATTGGAGTCGAACCTGTTTGACGAGGAGGTGCGCTTCGACGAGCGTGAGGCCATGATGCGGGGTGTGCATGGCGTTCCTTATTTTATGTTCAACGGAAAGTTTGTCATCCCTGGGGCCTTGTCAGTCAATGCCTTCAAACATACGTTGGAAAAGGCACTCAAAGACCAGCAGGAGAATACTGCTGGCGAGGATGCCCATCAGTGTGGGCCGGAGGGTTGTCGTATATGATACGTCGGATTGTTGTCAAGGATGTCTTTGCCGTCAACTGCTATTTCTACATTGACGATGAGACGCACCACGGATTCCTTATCGATCCTGGCGCACAGGCAAGTCGTATCTTGCAGAAGATAGCGGAGAACGGATGGACTATAGAGCGAATCCTTCTTACTCATGGACATTTTGACCATACGGGTGCTGTCAGTGAGATTGCCCAGACCTTGGGCATTCCCTACTGCATCCATCGTGCAGGAGAAAAATATTTGACGGATACCCACTGGAACCTAAGCGCCTATTGTGGCAGGAATGTCTATCTGGACGGTGCTGAGTATTTCGATGATGGGGATGTCATTCGTTTGGAGCCTAATCCATCGTTCGCCCTGAAGGTCATCCACACTCCTGGACATACCCCTGACAGCGTCATCTTCTATAGTCAGCAAGATAAAGTTGCTTTTGTCGGTGACACCATCTTTCGCGACTGTCCTGGCTCCACGCAATATATCGGTGGAAACGAGGTGCAACTTTACAATAGCATCGTGAACAAAATCCTCACGCTGCCCGATAACATTATTCTATATTCTGGCCACACCGAACCCACTACAGTCGGTCAGGAAAAGCCTGTTTATTGTGACTGAATGATGAAACAATGGCATTTTTCATTCAGGCATATTGAAGTCCCGACCTGCAATCGTGCAAGCCGGGACTTGACCTTTGGTCGAGACTGCTCACGCTCGGCAATTCAAACAAGTTTGATTGCACTCGCTAAATCGCAGCCTTCTTGGATATATATGGTATGGCAAACAGTTATGCCACTAAGTGCATGATATGACGGGCTGATGTCACTTTTGCATCGTAGATGACAGTCAGTTCACGAGTACGTGGATTCCACTTCGTGTTCATCACACCCTTCATGTGTTCTGCCTTTGCTACAGCCTTCATGTGAGAATCGTAACGGCTTACTCTGAAGGTGCAGGCTTTCACGTCTGGGCGATAGACATGCTTGTGTGCATTGAAATGAGTAGTCTTTTTGTCAACGACTACAACAACTTTGTTGTTTTTACCATTGTTATGCTTCTTATTTCCTGCCATTGCTGGCATTGCTGATGTGATGGCC
>JAFRPY010000094.1 GCA_017428925.1 Prevotella sp.
GCGGTTGAGGTGGATGATGCTCACGATGCTGCACTCGAAGTTGGTGGCCAGCTGCATCAGCTGTTCCATCAGTCCCGTGGACTCCTCGCCGCTGTTGATGTCGAACGACAGGTCGCTGATGTTGTCGAGGATGACGAGGTCGGGGCGGTAGGTCTCGATGGCCAGCGCCATCATCTCACGGCGCTCCTTGTAGGTGGCCGAGCGGACGTTGAACACATAGAACCGCTCATCGGGGAACGGCGTCTGTACCAGTCTGGCGATCCTGCCTGCCAGGATGTCCTTGGTAGATTGCCGGCTCTGCTCGGTGTCGAGCCAGAGCACGCTCAGCGGTTCCTCCCTGACCCGTTCCAGCGCCAGCACCTGCCGCTCTGCACAGCAGGCCATCAGCATCGATACGAAGAAGGTCTTGCCGCTCTTGGCAGGGCCGGTGATGGTGGTCACGTCGCATCTCGGGAAGCAGGGCTTGTCCTGAAGCCTGAACAGGTATTCCTGGTCCTTCAGCTGTGTCTCCGTGGTGATGCGGTGACTGTTGAGGGCGATGATCTCCGGCGTGACGGGGGAAGCCTCCCCGGCCAGAGTCAGCTCCTCGGAGATAAGTGTTGATTGTTCTGTCATAATCTGTTTTGTTTTACTTTTTTACCATTTACGTCGCGACGGGGCAAAGGTACGAAAAACATCTGAATCCAACTACCCTTCGGGGTACTACGCGTGGGTACTACAGTCTGAATAGTTAAAAATAAAGCAATATAACAAAAAAGTTACCAAAATATTTGTTGGTTTATAACTTTTTTGCTACCTTTGCATCGTCCTAAGGGACAAAGTGTTCTATGTTTTATGAAAACATCTGAATTGTTAGAGAGCCTCAGGGACGCCGGGTGCGTTCTGGCTCGAAACGGAAAGAGGCACGACAAATGGACGAATCCCAAGACGGGAGCGTCCGAATGGGTGCCCCGGCACGCTGGCGAAGTTCCTACGGGAACGGCGCAGAAAATCTTGAAAAAGTTGGTTGGGGAGTAATCCCCGACCACTTTTAAGAGAGCCGGAAATCAGACGGTTCGGAGAACAGGAACACTTTTTGGTTGACAGAAACAATATTCGATATATGAGGAAAGTATTAGTGACAGTATCGCAAGCATCCGACGGCACATTTTGGTGCCACACAGAAAAGGATGTCTATGGCGTAGGGTTGAATGCAGCAGGCCAGACAGTGAAGGAGGCCAAGGATGACTTGTTGGCCTGTCTGGAAGAGGCTAGGGCCGACTACGAGGAAAGTGGGAAGACGGCTGAACAAGTGGAGTTTCGCTATCAATACGATTTGCAGTCGTTCTTCGACTACTTCTCCTTCCTGAATGTTACAGAGGTTGCCAAGCGGGCAGGGGTCAATCCCTCGCTGATGCGCCAATACACACGGGGCATCAAGACGGCAGGCGAAAAGACCTACGAGCGTCTGACTGCCTGCATGGCAAGTATAACCAAGGAACTGCAAGCCGCGTCTTTCCGTTAGGATGGCACGGATGTATTTCATAAAACAAGAACAAGAACAGAAAAAGTCCTGATGCGTGAGCACCGGGACTTTTCACATTTTAGCCAAACAGCCGCTTCAGTTCATCCTGAAACTCGTAAGACTGCTGTTGGCTGAGGGCCAAGTTGTAATCACTCCGCATGTACTTGCGTTGCCAAAGGCTCTCGAACACCTTCCACTTCTCCTTGATGCCTAAGCGTTGAGCCATGGCATCAGCCAACAGGGCTGACTGAGTACGGGAAAGTAAAGGCTGATAGTGATCATCGACATAGCCTGCCTGTTGGGCCTTCTGCCAGAGGATCATCGCCTCGTCCGTAGCGAGAACTTCAGGCAGCTCCCTGGCCCTTGGGCGTTCCCCCTCGCCAGTTGGAGAGGGGGTTAGGGGGTGAGACTTGGGGGCTGAGGGTGAGGCTCCGATGATAAATTGTTTATCCACGTACTGGCTGCCTGGGGCATAGATGAACACGGGGCTGCCTTGGTGATCTTTGTCTTTCCGGTGCAGTTGCTCCAGCAGTTCATTCAACACCTTCAGGACTTCGGCGGGCAGCATGTCGCCGAGTCCGCCCAGAAAGTCTGGGACTTCTTCATTGTGATTCATATTCACGTTTTTCTCTAAAATGAAACAATAAGATGATTTTGGAGAAAAACGGAGAACGTGGTTTGGATGCTATGGGCTCTCAATATGGCTCTCGGGCTTAACCTGGCCCCCATATTCATATTGATACTACCAAAGCCCACGTCTCCGAATAGGACACGTGAGCACGGCAGCCGTCTTTTCTGAATATGAGTCTTTTGAGTGGTTATTTCGAGAGACCTACAAGAAAGCTGGTTGCTACGTATTGAGTGCAAAGTTACTCCAATTCTTTGAAACACCCAAATTTTTGTGACTCTTTTATGGACTCATGACACTTTTCTTCGTTTGAAGGTTTGACATATTGTTATTTTATCTTCTTAAATCGATTACTTCATTGCTATCCACTCTTTACTATATCATTTCACTGTTGGCAAGTTTTGTGGATGTCGTATTATCGAGATTGCTTAGTTTCATCATATTATGAGGGGGCAGTGTCAGTACGAAGGCTGACGACTGCCCTAACAAGAGAGAATTTATAATCTGTTCTTTTCTTCATTACCAGCACCTGTACCTTTGTATTTGCTACGTGTTGAATTAAATTTGTATGTCAGTGAGACACCGAATTTCTGCGTATAAACATATGCGTCTTTTGTCATTGCTGCTACGGGATAGACTGCCTGCCATTTTTCACGCAGGGTCTTGAAAATGTCATATGCAAAGACAATAGCTGTAAGTTTGTCTCCCAAAAATGATTTCTGCAGGCGCAGGTCGACGTTGAATTTATGACTGTTACGTGTAAAGCCGTAGTCATAGCTACTGACATAGCGGATATAAAGCATGGCTTTTGCGCTTTCATCAATTACAAACCAGTTGCGCAAACTTATGTTCCAATCAGGTTTATCGAGGGCAAGACCTACACCAGAATACTTCGTAGGAAAGTGTTGCTGCCAATAGCTGAGTGTCAGTGTGGGCTGATAGAAGCCAAACTTTGGTGAAACTACGATAGATGCATGCAGAGCCTCGTGGTGCTCAAAATTTCGTCGCGTCCATATAACCACATCGCTCCCCTGTTCGTACAGACTTCCGAAAGAAAAGAACATGTCCTTGTTCTGTGTATAGCCAGCCGACAGACTCAGCCACGAATAGTTCAGCCTAAGGTCAATGTCTTGTCGAATGGTGGGTCTGAGCAAAGGATTTCCTCCTTCTACCTCATAACGATTATCATATTGTATGTAAGAACTGAGCATATAGTAGGATGGTCGTTTGATGCGCTTGTTGTAGCTGATTTCTGCCCCCCACTTGCCTTTCTGCCAGTTTACGGATAGATTAGGAAACAGTTCGTTGTATTTGCGGCTTGGCTCTTCCTGATACTGGCCAAAGGAATGATAGTCGGTTGATACATACTCATATCTTACACCACCGTTAATACTCCACTTTCCTAATTGCAGCTCATATTCAGCAAAGCCAGCAAGATTACTCTCCTTGATATCGTCATCAGACGACTTGACATAGTGTTCCTCGTTCTCATTGGTTCCATAGCTGTGAGTGTGCGTCACTTCCGAACCGATGCTCAGATTACCCTTCCACACAGGATAGGACAGCACCAGCTTTCCTGCAAGCATGTTACGGTGGTCAACATTATGTATGTGAATGTCTCTATCTTCGAGCTGTTCGCTTCGTTCGGTTTCTATGTCATTTCTCACCCTTTTGTTCCAAAGCCATGAACCATTAAAGTCGATACCGAGTTTACCTGCTTTACCCACATAATAGATGTTCGTCTCATGAATCGGACCGTCACTTTCCCTTGTTTCCATCCACTGGTCAACAATGCCTTCAAGGCTGCCATTGCGACTGATGGTTTGTACGCATTTCGCATCCCCTTTCATATAAATTGAGCCCTCAAGGCTGTATTTGAAGCCAAGGGAGTTGTTATCATTAAAGTCGTAGCTGATGCCAACTTCTCCACTGATGTCAGAATACCAGAATTTGTTAGGACACGTCTGGTCAAGTGTTATATGGTCTCCGTTCAAGTTTGATTCGAAGCCTACCCGGTTATCCTCCGAATGATGGTCGTTATAGAAAGTGACGGTACTGAATAATTCCAGTCCATCCTGACGATATTTCATCGACAAGTCATCATAGGTAGTCCACTTCGTGTTGTTGGCCACTTGGCTGAACGCCTCAACACTAAAGCCTTCACCTTGTGGATGGATGGTCTTGATGCGGATTACGGCGTTCACCTCAGCATCATATTTTGCTCCAGGCGAACTTATGACATCCACACTCTTGATGTTGTCTGACTTCAGCTGCTTCAACTCCTTGGCATTACGTACCTTTTTATTATTAATATAGATTTCTGGTGTGCCTTTGGCAAAAACGGTGAAGTTGCCGTCGCTGCCCTGCACCTGTGGCAGCATCGACAGCACATCGTCAGCGGTGCCGACATCCTTCAGCAGCGAGTTTTGAATATCAACGGTCATGCCGCCTGTGGTCATCTTGTATTGTGGTATCTCGCCTTTAACAACAACTCCTTTCAGCGTCATTGTCTCGGGCATTATCCGTATTGTGCCAAGTTCCGTGTTATTACATTGCATGAAAATCGTTTTGTAGCCGACGTAGGATATACGGGCGAGGATATTGGCTTGATCAATGGGAATAATAAAAAAACCACTCTCGTTAGAGACTCCACCACAAAGGAGTGTGCTGTCTGCAGGGTTGAGAACGGCAACATTGGCGTATGCAACGGGCAGGCCCTGTTCGTCGATAATGGTTCCTCGGAGGTGGCGATCTGTCTTGTGGGTGCATTCGACGTAAATCTCATGTTTTCCACTCTTTACCACACGGACAGGGTAAAAGCCAACGATCTGCACTACGGCATCTGGAATGGACTTGTCTTGTATATGGGTTGTTACGCGGAAATCTTCAAGTTCATCGTAGATAAAAGTGATATTGTAATCTTCGTTTTTTTCTTGAATGTACTTCAAGGCATCGGAAAGGGGGATATCCTGAAAGGTGTGCGTAATCTTCTGTGCGCTTGCAACAGACACAATGACGCACAAGAATAGTATGAATGATATTCTTTTCATCATGGCAAGCGTTTTAGCAATCCTTGGCTGGGATAGCTGTGGTTTTTATGTATAGAGTATCATTCTCTGTCTGGATCTGTATCCACTCGAAATTGTTCAGCATCTCCACAACTTTCTCCAACGTATATTCCGGCTTCCATTGATAGAACAATCTGAGACGGGGCGCATCTTCGTTTTGATAGACCACCTTGACATTATAGTAGCCAGAGAGTTCTTCGAAAATCTCTCCTAAAGGCACGTTGTCGTAGAGTTTGGGCTGAAATGTCGCTATCGTGTCAGGCTCAGAGAGTTGAGGACTGGAAGTTGAAGGTTGAGAGTTTTTGGTGACCTTCGTATCTTGTTCCTTGGGTGCGTTATAATGACTGGCGATATGGATGGCTGCAAAGGCGATGCCTGAAAGCATGAGAATGCCTACAAACATGGCGGCAAACTTAAGGAGCGAATACCTTTCGCTTCTCACTTCTCGCTTTTCACGACTAAATCGTTGCCATTCGGCATCAATCATGTCATCAGTGACTTCCTTATCGGCACGAGCTGCATCAATGGCACTCTTTGTTTTCGACATCAGCGTATAGAGTTCACGGCACTCTTCGTCGGCAAGTATCTCTTGCCACTCTTCTGCTGCATAAAGCTGGGGCTGTTCCATCATCTGGAGCAATAGATCGGTCTTGTTCATACGCTCATTTGTTTTTAAGATGTGTACGTAATTGATTAAGCGCACGGCGCAGATGCTTATAGACTGTGGTCTCACTAACATCTTGGCGAATGGCTATCTCCTTGAAGGTTACTCCATTGCGATAATGCTGTATGATGATGTCTTGACAGATGGGCGGATCGAGCTGAGCTATACCCTGTTGTAAGGCTTTAAGCTCTTCATCAAGGCGCTCCGTCGGCAAGATGGTTGTGTCGAGATCAAGAAGATATAAGTGCTCTACGCGTTCTTGAATCTTTCGGCTACGTATCATATTCAGGCATCGGTTTCGTACGCTTGTAAGCAGATAGTGCTCGGCTGTCTCTTCCTTTAGATCTTTTGAATCGTCGAGTAGATGGGCGAAGATGTCGTGCACTACATCCTTGCTCTCTGCATCGTCGTGAAGTAGTATGGTGGCCAGCCGATACATCTGACGGTAATGCTGTCGAAACAGCTTTTCGAGTTTACTTTGATCTGTCATACACTTATACTACACACGAAAAACGATTTACTAAACCCCTTATGGCATTTTTTTTGATAATTACAACTTTTTTACGGAACTAGTATTTGTACCTGTCTCTATACATGTTCAACCTTTCTTCTCCGACACGATGCGGAAATTCATAGCAAGACTTGACGGAATTCTGCGAAGGATTCATGTTCATTTCGTTTTTATTTTATCTTAATTAGTGATACGATAAATTTTATCTTAACTTCATATTTCCCTTTGTTAATAAGGGTTTCTGAGCGGTCTTTGATTTTTTGATTTGAAAATGACAGAGTAATTTTGCAGTCCAAAAACTGCATAATTATGAATGTCGGTA
>JAFRPY010000095.1 GCA_017428925.1 Prevotella sp.
ATCTCAGCACGATGTTCGGCAGCAAGCTTATTGAAGGCATCCTGCACCTTCTGCATCCTCAGTTGTTTGGAGAACTGGCCAAGCTGGCCTTCGCTGTACACATCTCCCCAGACTATGTAGAACTGCGAACCGCTACTACGGCGCTCAGGATTCACCTCGTCACCCTGGCGTGCAGCAGCCAATGCGCCACGCTTATGGAAAAGTCCGTCCTTAATCTCGGCTTCAAGTGTGTAGTCAGGACCACCGACGCCCAGCATCTTCCCAGCAGGTGCACCCTTGGAATCGGGGTCACCCCCCTGAATCATAAAGTTCTTGATAACCCGATGGAACAGCGTACCATCATAATAACCCTCCTTCGCCAACTTCAAGAAATTGTCGCGATGGATGGGAGTCTCGTCGTATAGGCGAACTACGATGTCGCCCAGCATGGTTTGAATCTTTACTTTCATAAACTATCCTAATAATTGCTGCAAAAGTACGAAAAAAAGCCCATTTTTACGTACCTTTGCCAAAGTTTTTAATAGTATTTGTGAAATGGAGAGCTTTGAAGAGCAATTGAGAAAAGACCTGCATCAGTTCCTGCTGAGCATGAAGGAGGTGGATAGTAGGATGCCGGAGTGTCCTGACGTCGAGGAGAAATGGGAGGAGATAGCCAAGGCTTACATCCCCGACGGCATCCGCGAATTTCAGGACTTCCCATCAGCTTCTCTTGGCTGGATGATGTATATCGGCATGGCCGTAGCAAAGATGTGGGACACGGAATGGGAGATATACTCAAAGATTGAAGACCTATACGCCTATATGCGCGACAAGCGGGGCTACGATGCGATGGACGAATACATCCGCGAGGAAGTGCTGTTGCTGCGGGGCGTGGACTATACCGTTTTGGAGAAGGTGACAGGCGAGTGTGCCTCGCGGGTCTATAATGCCTTGATGCACCAGCGACTCGAACCAGGTACGAAGGAGGCCTTCAACGGATACGTCGCTTGTCTGCATCAGCTCTATCTGATGGGAGCCGCTATGCAGCTGAAGCGTATGGGTTATCACATGACGAAGATGAATTGAATTTTTCATCATTTCCGCCGTTATCTTGCAAATAATTAGTAACTTTGCCGACGATTGAAAAGAAAAAAACATGAAGAAAAACGTCCTTTCCAACATCCTCGCCCTCGCCGTCTTCACTGCAACATTTCTCTTAGTGGCGTGCAAGCAGATTCCAACGGGTGAAATATTTGAAGTGAAGAATGATGAGGGCATTGCCATCAACTACATGGTCATCGATGGGGATGCCAAACAGATAGAAGTGGTTGGCAAATTCATAGCTGAGTATCAGAACACCTATGCTGGCACTATCGTCGTTCCCCCAAACGTAGAGTATGAAGGAAATAAGTTTACCGTTGTCGCTGTAGGGAAAAATGCGTTTGCCTACTCTGAGAATTTAAGGGCTGTTCATCTGCCTTCAACAGTCGTTGAATTGAAAGGGAATTCCTTTGGACATTGCCCTAAACTTAACAAAATCACATTGCCCGAACATTTGCAAATAATTGGAGTGTGTGCATTCCAGAATAGTAATGCGATAGACTCCTTGTTCATTCCACAAAATATAAAGGTCATTCGTGAACGTGCTTTTGAAGACTCTGGATGTAAATACATCAGTATTCCTGTGAAGATAGATTCAGTAGGGGATGGAGCCTTTTCTAAATTTCGCGTTAACAAACCATTAATCATTAATAATGAACTGCTTGCCTTCCCTCAGGCATATTCATCATCTTATTCTATTCCCGAAAATGTCGTTGCTATTGGCGATCATGTCTTTAATGATTGTAGCCTTAGAGCCATTGTCATCGGTGAGAATGTGAAGAGAATTGGCTCCCATGCTTTTTCTCGTTGCATGGGACTTGACACCATTGTAATTCCAAACTCAGTTGAACGTATTCCATATAATTGTTTTTCTGGTTGTAGCCGTTTGGAATCATGCACTATAGGTAATAATGTCAAAAGCATAGGCTGGTCTGCATTTCAATCGTGTACGAGACTTAAGAAAATCCATATACCCTCTTCTGTTATAGAGATTGAAGGGCTTGCTTTCAGTGGATGTCGGCATTTGGTGAATATATCTATAGACAATGGCCTTCGTGAAGTAGGTGATAAAGCATTTGAGGATTGCAGTGACCTTTCAACGATTAGCTTTCCGAATAGTTTGAAAAAGCTTGGTGAGGAAGTCTTCAATAAATGCGAGAGTCTTAGAAACGTCGAATTGTCCGACAGTATGGAAGTTATCGGGAAGAGAACCTTTAAGGGGTGTACGAAATTGGTTAACGTAAGATTTCCGAAAACAATCAAGGACGTCGGCGAAGAAGCCTTTGCCGAATGTGAGAGCCTGAAAGAAGCAATCCTTCCTGTAGGGCTTGACAGCTTGTCAAGACTAACATTCGACCGTTGCAAATCTCTGAATAAGATTGTTCTTCCTCCAGGCATTAAAGAACTCTGCACGGCTTCAATCCGGCATTGTGAGAGCCTGATGTATATCGAAATCCCGTTAAGCGTAAATAAGATTGGAGCACAAGCATTCGGTTCAGGAGGCAAGGCTGTACTGACAATAAAGATGGAATCTGCCGAAGCGCCAGAATGTCATGGTGACGCATTCATGTTCCGTAAGGTTAATTTGTTGATTCCTAGGGGTAGCAAAGATAATTATATTTGGGCAAAGGGCTGGAACGGAACTGGAACACCGACTGAATATTAGAAAAGCCATCTACTTCCTGATGAACAAGGAAATGGCCAAGGAAATGGGATTCCTGCATTGCGAGGTAGAAGAATAAAATGGTGGTATGGGCATAAAACTTATTATATTCGATTTTGACGGGACGCTGGGCGACACCAGAAGGAACATCGTCACGACCATGCAAATGACTATCAAGGAACTGCAACTGCCAGAACGTACCGAGGCAGAGTGTGCATCCACTATAGGCTTGCCGTTGGCTGGATGCTTCAAGACACTATTCCCTGATATTCAGGATGAACTCATTCCCCGCTGCGCAGAGACGTACCGAAGATTCTTCAACGAGAATCTGCGAAAGATCACCCCGGAGGCGTTTCCGGGCGTCGTCAAGACCTTGAAAATCCTGAAGGAGAAAGGTTTCGTGCTCACTATTGCTTCGTCTCGTTCACGCAATTCCCTGATAGAACTGACTCACAATATGGGTATCGCCGATTACATATCATATTTAATAGGGGCTGATGACGTGAAAGAGGCGAAGCCCAAGCCGGAACCTGTACTGAAGACTCTTGCTGCAATGCACTATGATGCCAATGAAACGCTTGTTGTAGGAGATATGGCCGTTGATATTCTGATGGGGGTTAATGCCGGGGCTAAGACTTGTGGCGTGACTTGGGGCAACGGAACCAGAGAGGAACTCAAAGAGGCTGGAGCCGACTTCATTATGGACAGAATGGAGGATCTTTTAGGAGTAACCGGAGATGAATAGCAAGAAAGACCCGATGGGCAGAGCCATTGCCGACTACTGGAAAACCAAGAAGGCAGAAAGGCTCAGGGTGTTCTCCCCGATGTTTGAGGAGGA
>JAFRPY010000010.1 GCA_017428925.1 Prevotella sp.
CCGCAAGATGAATGCAAAGAAGTAACAGGGTAAAATAAAAATGACCCCGTCGGTCAGGACTTTAAAGGGGTCAAAAATAAAAAGTTTTAAGGGGTCATCGTCGCTTTGCCCTCGGGGGTCAAACTCGCGCGGCTTTTCCAGACGGTGACTTTGGCGAGTGGCGGCTACCACTGCTCTGCGCTATCAGCTACGTTGCGGGCTTCTTCAAGCTCTGCGGCACGTTCGAGTGCTTCTCCAACATCCGTCTGTGGCTCTCGCCCAAACAGGACTTCGGCATCTTCCTGCCCTCCATGTATATCATTATCCTTGGAGCTATGCCCGGCAGCAACTGGATAGCCCGACAACTGACCATCGCCTTCGACTCTTGGCAGATGATGCATTGGTTTATGACAGGGCTGATGCTCATCGTCGTGCTGGTCATCTACACCTGCACCCATCCATGGCGCATGATGCCCTTCCGCCTGCCGTTGGTGTCGCTCGATTGGCTCGGCTGCCTGCTTTGGTCGGTGCTGATGCTTCAGGTCATCTGGCTCTTTACATACGGCGAGTATTACAATTGGTCCGACTCTCGGGTATGGCGAGCCGTCCTTGTCAGTTTCCCCATATTATTGGTGGTCTGTATCGGACGTATGCGCCGCATCCGCCATCCCTATATCGACCCGAGTGTCTGGCCCCATGCCCGACTGATTCCCATCTTGGGTATGTTCTTTGTAGCGGAGGTGATGAACGCCACGCCTCACGCCCTGCAGAACACGCTGACGGGCGGCATGCTCCACTGGGGATTCACGACTACCGGACAGTTCTATATCTTCGAGATTCTCGGCTATGCCTTCGGTTGCATCTTTACGATTCTCTGGGGCAAGGGCTGTCCAAACTGGGGGCGTCTGCCGCGTCTGGGTTTCAAATACACCCAGCTGTTGACCGTAGGTTTTGCTGCCCTGCTGATGTATCAGGTGCTGATGTACTTCTACGTCGCTCCCACGCTGAATGTAGAGCGGTTATGGCTGCCTACGTTCCTGCGTACCTTCGGCTATGGCATCTTCTTCTCCACGATGACCATCTATCTGAAGGACCTCATTGGATTCCCTACGTTCTTCATGGCTCTCACCGTCAGTGGCTTCATCCGTAACGGCGTTGGTGAGAGTGTCTGTACCGGACTCTACAGTTACGGACTGCGCCACCAGATAGCTGATGCACTCAGCCGGGGGATCCACTCCGACTACGTACAGGTGCTCATGGTGGCCGTAAAGGAGATGTATGGCCTGATGTGTCTCATTGGCACCCTTACTCTGTTGCTCATGTTTGTTTTTTTCATTATAAATCCTCTACTTCACAATAAATGAATCCCATTTCTTGGTCTCTGTACACGCAATGCGTACGGATTGGTCGCCTGTCTTGATGATGAAGTCGCCTGCTTCGAGTATCCAGTGCCCGTCGCCCCCAACGAAGGCCAGTTGGCTGGCCGGAAGGGTGAATGTGACGGTTTTGGTTTCGCCGGGCTCAAGGTCGGTCTTGGTGAAGGCGCGCAGGCGTTTGTTGTCTGGTACCATGGATGCCACGAGGTCGCTGCTGTATAGCAGCACGGCTTCGCGCCCGGCACGGCAGCCTGTGTTCTTGACGTCGACGGTGATGGTCAGGGTGTCGGCGGGGGTGAATGCGGGTTTGTCGACACGCAGGTTGGTGTATTGGTATGTGGTGTAGCTGAGCCCGTAGCCGAAAGGCCATTGCAGGGAAACTTTTGCATCGTAGTTATAGGCTCCAGCCATTGTGCCAACTTCCTCGGATACTTTATAGTCGTAGGTATTCAGAGAGTTTATCTCCCGCGGATAGGTATAAGGCATCTTTGCCGAGAAGTTCACCTCGCCGGCCAGCAGGTTGGCAAGCGCATCGGCACCATAGTTTCCTGGCAGTAGGATGTTTACAATGGCCTTGGCCAAAGGCTCTATGTCTGCAATCAGTCGCGGCCGGCCTTCGTTGAGAATCAGTATGATGGGTTTGCCTGTTTTGGCCAGGACCTTCACCAGGCTACGCTGGTTCTCGGAGAGCCAGAGGTCCGTCAGGTTGCCGGGGGTCTCACAATAGGAATTCTCTCCGATGCAGGCAATGATGACGTCGGCCTGGCGGGCAGCGCTAACGGCCTTGTCAATATCGGGGGTGTTTTCTTCCCAATATTGTCCCTGCTCGTTGTAGGTTACTCCTTGTTCCAGGATGATGTTCTGCCGGCCATATTTTTGGCACAGCGCTTCGTAGATGGTATTATACTTTGCCGAAAGGTCTTCGGCCTTTGAACCTTGCCACGTATAGCTCCATCCTCCGTTCAGACAGCGCATCTGGTTGGCATTCGGGCCGGTAAGGAGGATTCTTTTTCCCTTGCTGAGCGGCAGTAGTCCGTCTTCGTTTTTCAGCAATACTTCTGATTCCTCGGCAGCATGCATGGCTTTCGCGGCAAATTCATCGCAGCCAAATTTCTCGTATCCCTTGTTGCCGGTATTGGGCTGGTCGAACAGGCCAAGGCGGTATTTCAGGCGCAGGATGCGGCGCACGGCATCGTCGATGCGTGTCATCGGCACCTCTCCCTCCTGTACGAGTTCTTTGAGCAGGATGCAGAAGTCAACGCTGTAGGGATCCATCGACATGTCGATACCGGCATTGACGGCAATCCGGATTGCGTCCTTCTTGTCGCGTGCCACCCTCTCTCTTGTGTAGAGATTGTTAATGTCTGCCCAGTCGGTTACTATCATGCCATCCCACTGGAGGTCTTCTTTCAGCCACTTCGTCAGATATTCGTAGCTGGCATGTACGGGGACGCCGTTGATACTGGCCGAATTAGCCATAATGGTCAGGGCACCAGCCTGGACAGCGGCCTTGAAGGGTTCGAAGTATTTCTCACGAAGCATGGCTGGCGATACATAGGCGGGTGTGCGATCCTTGCCCGACCATGGAGCACCGTATGCCATATAGTGTTTCACGCTGGTGGCCACATTATACTTTCCTAAATGGTTTGGATCGTCTCCCTGATAACCTTTGATTTCGGCCTCTACCATCCTTGAATTGACAATGGGGTCTTCGCCAAAACTCTCCCAGATGCGACTCCAGCGGGGGTCTCTGCCAAGGTCTATAACCGGATTGTAAACCCATGGACAGTCGGCGGCACGGCTCTCGTAGGCACAGACCTCTGCCATCTGCCTTGCCAGATCAGTATTGAATGAAGCGGCCAGATTAATGGGCTGTGGAAACAACGTGCCCCCCTGTGTATAGGTTACACCATGATTATGGTCGAGTCCGTAAACAGTAGGGATGCCGATATACTTCATTGAGAGTTTCTGAATCAATGGAATCCACTCCATCCATTGTTTTACACTTGCTGCCCGCGTATTGGGAGCATTCAGAAACGAGCCTACCTTATATTTCCGGATAATAGTGTCGAGCATATTCTCGTCGAGTTTCCATTCTCCTTGCGGACTGCCTGCATATATATCAAGATTGTATGGGCTAAGTTTTTCGATAATCTGTTCGTCGGAGAGTTGCTGCAATTGACTGACTGTTTCTGCGGACTGTCCTGTCTCTCGCATGACTTGCTCCAGTTTCGTTCGGTCAAGACGAGCATTCTTGTAGATTACTTTTCCGATGACATCAAGGTTTAGTTCGAGCATCTGCCCAATTTTCTCATCCAGCGTCATTTTTGATAACGTCTGTTCAATTTTTGTTTCAATGCCGACATCTTTCTTGATGCTTTGTGGCGATGCACTGCCGATACCCAAGATGGCAGTGATGATCACAGCAAATTGTTTCTTTTTCATATCGCTTTTTAATTATTTGGTTTAGAAACTGACGTTGACACCACCCATGAACGTGGCGCGGGGCATGGGATAGCCCAGGTTGATTTCGTAGCGCTGTGCCAGCAGATTCTCGCCGCGAAGCCACAAACCGATGTTCTTGCAAAGGACATATTTGACAGTGCACCCAAGCAGGCAGAAATTTTCTTTTTGCTCGTCATCGCCGACAGCGGTATAGAGGCCACTGATGTATTGCAGGCCCGCTACGACGCTCCATTTTCCGTAGAGCACAGAGGCAGGGCCTCGCAGCACTTCCACGCGGTCGGCCATCAGCGTCTGATAACTGTCGCTGATAGGATGACCATAGACACCGTTATATTGCGGATGTCCGTCTATCAGCACCAGCAACTGTCCAGCACCGCCCGTGATGCCTCGCAGGTTGATGCCGCCAGCCGCTCCCGTCGACACCCCATAGCCCATCATCGAGCGCGAGGTGACAAACAGCCCCGGCACTTGCTGCATCACTGTGGGCAGTACACTCGTCTGTTGCTGTTCTGTCAGCACGTCGCGGCCAATGACCGTCACCGTCATCGTCAGGTGACGCACGTCAGTGGCGTTGCGCGTTCCCGTCACCACCACTTCCTGAAGCGACAGTGAGTCGCAAAGGCCATTACCGTCAACTTTATCCTCAATTGCTCGGCGTTCCTCCGCCGAAGCCAAAAGGATGCCTACAGCTGAGGCCATGAGCACCGAAATCAGTCGTTTATTCATTGGCTTACCCTTTGTCTATTTTGCTATTGTCGATGCGAAGATAGCAAAAAATCAGCAATCCAGCCACATTTTCGAATAGAAATAAACAAATCCGCCCTCGTTTTAATATCTTTTGCACAAATCTCGCCGCATTCCCATCGCTTTTTCTTCACTTGCTATACTCGATGGTGCGCACCTGCTGCTGATTGGATGTCTGTTTGGCATTTACTTTTTCTCCTCCCCTGAAATTCCAGCGCAGCGTTAAGCTGATATTTTGGCAGGGTTCATGGTTGGCATATAAGCTCTCGAAACCTTTTCCGCTGATGTCGAGCACCCGGCGGTGGCACAGCAATAGTCCCTGTGCGGAAAGCGAAAGGCCATTGCCGAAATCATGGTCTATGCTGGCCCATAGTTGCGATACGCCGTGGTAGAGCATGTTCGAAGCGCGATAGGTGGGTTCCCAGTTTCCGCTCAGTGTGGCGGATGTATTCTTGCTTAGGTTGAAGTCGTGGTTCATGCTGAAGTATGGCCTTTTTTGCCATTCATCGTAGAGTATTCCGCCCACCGCTTCGTTCTGGTTGGCCAGCAGAAAGCGTGCCATCAAACTTGTTGTCCACCAATCCGTCAGTTTCTTCCTGAAATTTGCTGAAAAACCGGCAAATTTAGCAGTCCGCTCATTGTTGCGGGGCTGCACTATTATGACTCCGTCGTTTCTGGTGGTCTGCTCATACACAAGGTTGTCGTAGTCTTGTTCGTAGTAGGCCGAAAGTCTTAACATGTTGTTAAACAGTGACAAGGTTATTCCCACGGCATCTTCCGAGGGTGCAATCAGATTCGGGTTTCCCATGCTGCATTCATTGTTGCTTACCCATTGGATATTGGGGTTGAGTGTGGAGTAGGGCAGCGCGCTGATGGCGTGGCGATAGTAGACGCTCAGCTCGTGCTGTCCGTTTCTGTCGAGCGGAAGAGATGCCTGGGCCGTGGGATTTATAGAGTTCTGGGTGTTGTTCACGCCAATTCCATTCAGTTTGTCGGCGTATTCTATTCGGTTCATCTGCCAGTTCAGCCCTACGGTCCATTTCAGTCTTTTTGTCTTACCTTCCAGTGTGACAAATGTCAGGGGGGTGAGTCCTTTGGCTCTTGTGTCCTCGGTCTGGCTGCTCAGTCGCTGGTTGCCGCCAATTCCGTCGTTGGTGGTACAGAAATCAACCACTTGCTGCTGAATCGAGGCCCCCAAGTTTAGTGTCGGAGCGTTCTCCTGTTCCGCTTTGCCTAATCTCATTTGCAGTTTTGCCTCCAACTCGGCCAGCGTGGTTCGCTCTTTCGTGTCATACTGTTCATCGGTTGTTTCACCTTCGTAGCGGTTGTTCTGTCTTTTCTGCTGACTCAGCAGGTCGACGTTTACTTCTATCCTCATCCCCTTGTCGGCAAGTTGATTGATATATTGCAGTGTGCCCTGCACCAGGTTGCGCTTGGTGTCGTTGTCAAGCACATTGGGTATAGAGCCGTTCGTCAGGGTGTTTCTTTTCTGCTCATTGTTTCGGTAGAAAGTGCGCAGAGCACCGCCCAGCGAACTGTGACCGTCTATGTCGTAGGTGATGCTCAGTCTGTTGAAGGGCAAGCTGATGCTGTAGGTGTTTTCGGTTTGCTCGTTTGTTTTCTGACTGCTATCGTAAAGATATGTATTTGTTTCGGCTCCTTTTTGTCGTCCGCCGTACCAATAGATATTGTCAATGATGCTCCATCGTCCGCTCACAAAGTTAATCAGCGCGTATGGCATAAACGTGGTGTACCCGTATTTCAGGTCTGTTTCTGTGGTCATCTTAATGGAGCCATAGTATCCGTTGTCTTTTGGTTTTCTCATGGTCAGCCGCAGAATGCCTCCCTTGTTTGTGGCGCTATTGCTGCTGCCCGTCACATATTCCACTTCTGCTGAATTCAGCACGTCAGCAGGCAGCTTCAGAATGTCGTCGCTGCTTACCTTCATTCCGTTCAGGTAGAAAAGGCTTACCGCTTTTCCATCTGTTTTCACAATCCCGTCTTCCACGCTGATGCCTGGCAGGAATCCCAGCAACTCGCTCACCGTTTTTCCCTTGCAGAGCGGCTCGTTCTTCAGGTTGATGGTGTAGCCCCGTGCCGAGTTTCGTATACGGCTTGCTTGAATGGTTACTCCCTGCAACTCCATTTCGCGGAAAATGGTGGCTGTATCGCCCGTTGTGAGGCTGTCTGATTGTGCGTAAGTCTCTGAACTGCCGCTCCAGCAAACTATGATGCAAAACAGCAGGATTATTGTTGCTCTCATATTAATAAAACACATCGTATAGCGAAAACCAAACAAGAATTAACACTAATTAGGACTTTTTCTTGTTTACATAGTCCGCAGAACTTGCGAAGACAAGTCCTGTGGGGTAAAAAAACATTTGCTCGGATGGTAACATCGTTTTCACTGTTACACTACATCAGACTTGGCATTAATAACATTGTCAGTAAGGGCAAACACAAAATCCTCAATTTTCTCATGGTCAGAAATTTCATAGTCCCAATTCCAATTGGTTTTTGATAAGGGTATAATAAGTGCCTCGCTGTTGGACTAGTTGTTTGTGGGTGCCCTGTTCAACGACACGCCCATGATTCAGTACAACAATATTATCGGCATCTTTAACCGTACTTAGACGATGGGCTGCAACAATGACGGTCCGGCCTCGGTAGAACTCACGCAGATTTTCCATGATTATTGTTTCATTGTTGGCATCCAGTGCATTGGTGGCTTCGTCAAGGAAGATGAGCTTTGGTGACCTGTAAACGGCACGGGCTATAAGAATACGCTGTCGTTGTCCTTGGCTCAGGCCGTTTCCTTCTGCTCCTATTCTTGTGCGCATCCGCAAGGGCAGCGATTCTATATAATCATTGATGTTTGCAACTTGGACGGCATTTTGCAGCCGCTTTTCATCAATGGTGTCGTCGCCCAATGCAATATTACGTGCTATCGTATCAGAGAAGATATAACCGTCTTGCATGACTGTACCTATATTGCTTCGCCATGTGCTTGGTCTTATCTTTCCGATTTCAGTGTTTCCAATTCTGATGCTGCCTTCCAGTGGGTCGTAGAACCCCAGAAGCAGTTTTATCAGTGTTGTCTTTCCGCTGCCGCTGGCTCCCACCAGTGCCGTCACCTTTTGGGCGGGAATGACAAGCGAGATGTCTTGGAGGGCATAGTTTCGCCGTGCTCCACTGTAACTGAACCACACATGGTCCAGTGTTATGTCATGATTATCTGGCAATGTTGTCTGCCAGTCATCATTAGTATCCTCTTCGTCTGGACGCTGGTGGATTTCGTCAAGCCGGTCCATGCTTATTGCCGCATCTTGAAGTTCTCGTGCAAAACCTATCATATTATGTAAGGGGGCTGATACTTGGCCTATAATATATGTGAGTGACATCATCATGCCTAATGTCAATTGACCTTCAACAACGGCTTTTGCGGCAATGAAGGTGATGATAACATTGGTGGTCTGTGAGAAGAATAGCTGACCCAGTTGCTGCCATTGTCCTAATTGAAGGCTGCGTACATTGATTTTATAAAGCACTCTCTGTATGCGCTGCCATTCCCATCGTTTCTGCCGTTCACAGCCAGTCAGTTTGATGTCTTGCATGCCTTGTACTATCTGTATGATGTTCTGCTGCTCAGCAGCCGACTGGTTGAAGCGGCGAATGTCGAGCTCCCTTCTATAGTGCATGAAATAAATTACCCATAAGACGTAGAGTGTATTACCAGCAAGAAACAGGCAGAGTATGAACAGATGATAATAGGCCAGAATAGCGGAAAAGACGATGAAATTGAAGACCGAGAAAACAATGTTAAGCGAAGAACCCGTGAGTAGCTGTTTGATGCGGTCATGATCGCTAATACGCTGCATAATGTCACCAGTGTTCTTCGTGTCGAAAAAACGAAGTGGAAGTTTCATGAGTTTTTCGAGAAAATCAGAAATCATGGCCACTCCCACCTTCGTGTTCATGCGTAATGTCAGCCATCCGTTTATAAAGTCGGTCGTCATTTGGGCAAAGGTCAGCATCAACTGAGCGATGAGTACCAGTGTGATTAGATTTAGGCTGTGAGTTCCGATTCCTTTATCTACCAATGCCTGTGTGAGAAGGGGAAAAGCCATTTGAATGCCGCTTCCAGCCAAAAGACATGACAAAAGAAAGAACAGTTGACGGACGTAAGGCCGGAAGTAGCGCATAAAGAACTTAATCCTGTGGTTTGGTTTCTGGCTTTCGTCAGAGTGATGAAAGAAATCGGGACCAGGTTCCAGAAGCAAGGCCAGTCCTTGGGGCGTTTGCCCTTTCATGTCAGAAGCCCAGCATTTCATGAATTCCTCTTTATGATAAGTAGCTTTTCCTGACGCAGGATCAGCAATATGGATTTTTTCTTTACCCCTTTTTCTCAGTTTCACTTTGTAGCATACCACAAAGTGCTGCTGATTCCAGTGCAGAATACAGGGCAGAGGCACGTCCTTTTCCAGCTGGTCGAATGTAAGCCTGACTCCTAATGTCCGTAGGCCAATTCGTTCTGCCGCCTCGCTGATGCCCTGCATCGAAACGCCCTCGCGGGTGATGTAGCAATAGTCGCGCAGGGTTTGTATCGAGTATTCCTTTCCATAATACGCGGCAATCATCTTCAAAGAGGCCGGCCCGCAGTCCATGTCGTCAAGTTGACGGGATATGACGATACTTTGCATACTGTTTAACTTTAAACCGCTATTTCAGAAAGTTATTCAGCCGTTGCCTGCTGATTGGTCAGTTTCCTTACTTCCCGGCCATGGGCTAATCTGTAAATCACCAATATGTTCAGCATGTTTTTCTTAGTCGAAAAGCTGTCGTAGGAATATTCACGCGTATAGGCAGGCGTGTAAGTGTTTGAGTACGACTGGTAGTCGGCAGCCCATTTCAGTGGCAGCTGATAGTTGATTTGCAGCAAAAGCTTGTTCTTGCAGAACCTTTTCGCGTAAACCAGCTCCACCCCGTCTTTGTTATAAACGTATGATGTGCTTTGAAGGGTGATTCCCTTTCGGGGCTGAAACCAATAGACCATCGTGAGGTCTCCCAGTTTGTCGTGCTGGTAAGTCAGTCCGCAACTGGTTCCGAACCAAGATACGCTTTTGCGCTCAGACCCGTATTTCAGCGCGGTCGTGTTGTATTCGGCATCGAGGTCAATGGTGAGGGCTGCGTTCTTCAGCTGAATCTGATCCTTATAAAATGCCATTAGGAACAATGAGGAATTCCTCATATTGTCGTAGGTCTGCCATATCATCCCGTCAGTTGTCTTATAAACCGGTTCAATATGATTCGCGTCATGGTTCAGGAAGGCCCAGAGTCCGAACTTGGAGTAGGAAATGTCTGCAGAGATGTAGTGATTGGCTGTATGTTTTAAACCGCTATTTCCAGAACTTACCGTCAAAGAGTCTAAGGTTCGCCTTACTGTTGAAAGCTGGACCAATGTCGGGTATGACAGCTGGTAGCGGTAATTCATGCTTGCCGACAATTTGTTGTTCATGGCCGAAAGGCGCAGTTGTGCGTTGCCTCCCCAGAGGAACTGACGGTCTTTCAGACCGCCAAAACTATGAGTGTGTGAATATTCTGCCACTCCCCCCACGCTACCAGAGATGTTAGGCGTAAAGCGATGGCTCAGTTTGCCGTAGAATCTGTGATGCATGCTGTTGTAGCTTATTTCTTGCCTGTTCTCAGACAGTCCGTCGGTCAGATTCCTATATAAACCTTGAAGGCCAAAATTGAGTCTGTTACTCTTGCCGACATTAATATTGGCATCTGCATTATATTGTAAGACGTTGTATGTGTTATCCGTATTGGTGCTCGTCTGGTAATTCTGTTCGGAGAAGTTGTAATAGCGGAAGTCATGCTGACGGCTATAAGTGATGTTCGAGTAGAGATTCCACCCCTTGAATTCCCCTCTGTAATAAACGCTGAACGCATGATACCTTTTCTGCACGTCATCCCTGCTGTTTCGCTCCACTACCTGCGACGTGTTTTGCGGAATGTTGCTTTTTTCCATCTGATAACGGCTGTTCATGTTATTATCCTGCACAACGAAGGAATATTTGAAAGACACAATCTGTTTTTTGTTGATTCTATAGTCCGCGTCAGCCCAGGCATAATGAATGTTCTTCTGTGAATACTCTGACGATATTTTATCTTCGAGCGTGTTATAGCGGAGTAAGTTTTGTTCGGTCATGGCTATCCTGACGTTTTTCCATTCGTCGTTGTGCTTGAAAGAGTAGTTGGCAGAGGCGTCTATGTGCGGACTGGTAAAAGAAAAAAAAGAATATGGTGCCGTCTCGTTTGTGTCCCCAGAGGGAGCTGCACTGAAGGTTCCTCTCGCAATCCCCTCATAGCCCAACCATTCATTCCTGCTGATCAGATTCACCACCACGTCGTAGTCTTGATAGCGTCCCGTTGGGTGCTGTGTAATCTCTATTTTATGAAACCTTTTGTTGACCAGCATCCCCACGAAGTCGGCCTCTTTCTCTATTCCGTTAATGAGGAAGCGGATATTGTCCCGTCCCATATAAGTAAGGCTTCTTGAGGATCTGTTATAGAAGAATCCGGGAATCTTGCCTACCAATTCGTTGGTGTCATACGTGCCATGTCTCATCTCGTCGGTAATGGTCCATACATCCTTGTCCATGTCGTGCACAACCTTCGACCCCTTCACGACGACGCTGTCCAGTACTTCGCTCCGCCAGATGCTGTCGTTTGGGATACTGTCAGCCTGTTGTGACTGCTCGTTTGATTGAGCAGCCACAACGAGAGGTAACAACGAGGAGAATATAGAGAATAGAATCTTCTTCATTATTATGGTTATTTATTCCGTTGGAAATCCGCCTTCACATTTTCCTGTGTTATTGCAGTAACCATTAGAGCACCCGTCATTGGTACATACGCCATTAACACAGGATAGATTATAACAAAGCACAAAAGTGCAGGAAGAATGAAACCCTATATCGGAAACACTTGCACCTCCAAATACTTCAAGTTTTTGGATTTCTGACAGAATGTCTAAATTCTTGGGTGTTTTTCTATCCAACATCATGACCATTTTGGCAAACTCCGTCATTGCAATAACCGTTAGTGCAGTCTAAATTAAAGCAACTGCCGTTTGTGCATGAGCCGTTTTTACATTTGCCATGTGCACATTCAGTATTATTGCCTTTTGTCGGATTACCTCCGCCTCCCAATACTTCTAATTGTTCCATCTCGGAAAGTATGTCTAATCCTTCCGTTGACAAAGCTTTCTTTCTTTTTTCCATGATTTCATAATTTTAATTGTTAGTACTAATATATTGTTCACAATAGTGCACTATTTCTTGCCTCCAGTGTAAATCAGGATCAGCAAATCTGCAATAGATATGCTGTCTTTGGGCAAACATGTCATTCCGTTCTTTAGGACATGGTCCATAACAAACAGGAAGATACTGGCATGTCCGACAGGCAGATTCGTTATCGGAGAATACGTCATAATGAAGAAAAGCTGGGGATTCTTCCCATTTGATGCTCCCGTCTTGTGAAATCATTCCTTTAGAACTATCCATTTCTTCATTGTCGCATTTGTCAATTTTTCCATTGGGGAAAGCACAATTGAACTGGAACTTATCAACATAGCAAATACTGAAACCGACACCTACAGTAACTCTATATCCTGATTCTCTTGAATTTTTTACCAGATCCTCTATCAACTGTTTATCTACACCCTGTTCATCTTGTTGCCATACCTTCATTACGGACAACTGAATATTGTTCCGGATGTTCTCAGGTATATGTTGGTTGAGGTCTTCAATAATAGCGTTTGGCTTCAAGTTTTCGTTTGTATAGTTATAACGCAGGCATATTTCTGCATTAGGCAGTATCTCATTTATCAAACAGACGTTGTTTAACGTGGAGATATACGCAGACTTGTCCTTCAGCTTTTTAACGCCATCGTGGTATTCTTTTGTTCCGTCAATGGTGATTTGGAAAAAAGTAAAATCCAGATCTCGCATTTTCTCCAGATAGTCTCTTGAAAGAAGAGTGCCGTTGGTTGTAATAGATGCTTGAAACGAAAGATTTAGTTTTTTACATATTTCTTTTGCAAAAAAAGTTATGTCTTGAACACATTCAAAATTAAGCATGGGTTCTCCCCCAAACCACGAAAGATGGAATCCTTCCAAATCATGATGAGATAAATACCATTCAATATGCTTCTTTATTTTAGCCACATCTATTTCTGACAGCGTCACATTGCGGTGATGCTGAGTGCAATACCAACAGCGGACATTGCACTGATAGGTTGGTAATATCATAAGATGATAGAAACTGCTGTTCCTCATCTGTTCATATTGCTTTCGGACAGTATCCAATTCGTCTGTATCATTGTTTACGATAAATCCTTCTTCTGTCATTTGATTCATAAAAGGAGCATACGTTTCTTGATAATCGTCGGGAGAAGACAATATCTTCAAGAAATAGTCCTTATTGTGGTCGCTTACACGGAAAAAACGCTTTGTAACACCATTGAAGATAATGTAATCGTCTTCGTAAGGCAGGCATATATTGTATTTGCTTGCTTTCATTTTTATAAAAGGTTAATAGAAGAACGAACCTGAATATATGTGGCCATTACTGCCATTGGCGATTTCAAGATAATTGGCATTCCCCAAGAATATAAATTGTAGATAATCACCCTATGCGTCTCCTTTTGTTATTAGTTTATTCATATCGTTATTTCATACGCTAAAATGGTGTTTTCACCTATTTTAATATAAACAGCATACTCGCCTGTACCGAAAGCTAACAGGGGATAATAGAATGTGGAACCCACCCCAATATTCTCCAATCGTTCATCGCTAACCAGACTTCCGTCTTTATAAATTTGAATGTTGGCCGTTGTTATTACGCGTGTGAAACCAATAGACAAGACTCCAGTCAAATCATTGAAAGAGATGTTCCATGCTATTGATGGAGGTATAAGGTGTGGACCGTCATGGCCGTTTGTTTGCGCATGCCCGCCGATGGGGTAAAGTGCAAACGTACACATAGCAATTATAAAAAGGATTTTTTTCATATATAAAATGTCTCTTTAGTTAAACGTTTTGTATGCGAATTTAAAGAGAATTTGGGGATGCAGCAAATATTATCCAAACAAAATATAATTGTGTGTTACAATAGCGTTTTTGCTAAATCATTGGCAATAAAAGTATTACAAAATTATATTTGTAAATAATAGACTGATATTGTAACAAAGAAAAGTTGCATGTTTGATAGAAATGTGATATTTTTGCACTTGAAACTACATTCTTTATTGAAATGAAATTGATCGTATATACATCTTTATTTGTTTTTTTATTTGCAGGTTGTAGCCAGCAACGAACGGTATATTCAGAACTTGCAGAAATCGATCAGCTTTTAATTGCAGAGCAAACGGATTCGGCCTTAAAGAAGCTTCCTATGATTGATGTAAGGAATCTAAATGAAGAATTGTCTGCCTATTACTATTTGCTTGAAACACAATGCCAATACAAGCTATATATGCCTATCCGCTCAGATTCCGTTATAAACATAGCGGAAACGTATTACAGAAAAACAGGTGATGAAGAGAAACTTGCCCGTTCACTTTTTTACAGAAGCTGTGTTCTTTCTGACATTGGGAAAAAAGCAGAGGCCCTGCAATGCTTGAAGCAAGCCGAAGTCTTGATCCAGAAACTATCCGAGGATTATTTGTCGCATAATGTGTATTATCAGTTAGCCTCTCTCAATTCATATTACCAAGAATACCAGCTGGCATTGGAAAATATAAAGAAGGCGATCTTTTATGCTTCAAAAGCGAACAGGGTACTATATCTTGCCTACGACTACGAAAAGGCTGCTGTTTATTACGACCATTTTGGGTTATCCGACAGCAGTTCTTCTTATATCCGCAAGTGCATTTCACTAATTAATTTGATTCCAGAAAAGCCAGCTTCGAATCGTGCCCGATTATTCGGGAACGTGGGTGCTTTGTATTGTTCGATAGACAAAGATTCTGCAAAATTCTTTTTAGAGAAATCCTTCGAATTAGATCCTCAAGGAAATGTGTGTACGGCTCTTGCTGAATTATTCTTGGAAGAAAAAGATACTTCCAAAGCAATTAGTATACTGGAAGAGGGCATAAAGGTGAGCGACTATCTCGGATTTAAAGAAAAGAATTTGTTGAAACTTAGTGACATTATGCGAATGAAGGGCAATTTCCGTCAAGCTGACGAATTAACATTAGCAGCAAATGTCCTGAAAGACTCATTAGCCAACAGGTTTCATGTGGAAAACGTCAAGGCACAGCAAATAGAATTTGACAGAAGAGTTGAGCAAAAACAAGCAGAAAAAGCGAAATGGTGGCTGGATGTGAGTGTTTGCTTTTTAGCAGTGGTGATTTTTATGATGGCATGGGTCTATTTCAGAAAGAAGAAAAAGACCTCGTTGGCTTTGAAAGAAAAGGGGAAACTTATTGAAGAACTGCGTGAAGACCGAAATGATGCAAACAAGAAACTAAAGGCAACCCAAGACAAGATGAACTCTATGAAGCTTGACTTGCAGGAACATGAGCGAAAAATACGCTCATACGACCGTGAACGGAAAAAGCGTGAACTGTCGTTAGAACATGGATGCATTCTGCTGGAGTCACTCCTGAACCAGGGAAACATTGCATTATGGAATCATCAAGACTACGAAGACTTTACAAGTTACTATCGCATAACTAACAGCAAATTTGCAAAAGAAATTGATGAAGAATATACGGATTTGTCTCCCAATCAGAATGTGCTCGTCATTTTGGAACATATAGGCATGAGCGACGGTGATATTATGCGAGCCATGAATCTGGCCAATGGTGCCCTCCGGACATTGCGATCGCGGCTGAAACAACGCAGGTTGGATGGTAAGACTAATTCTTGAAAATGAGAGAATGAGAAAAAGAGAAATAGGGCTAAATGTTAACGGAATTATTACATTCGTATTAAAAGCTGTTAACGCAAACAGTTAAAGTTGGGTTTTAAGGAAATAGTGCTAAAATACACTATTACAGGGTGTAAGGGGATTTTTCGACGGAAAAATCGGACGTTTGGACTAATCGAAAAAGATGTAAACCCGCTTTTATGCCCGCCATTATTTTTGTACCTTTGCATAAGTTTTAGCTGCGCTCGGCAATTTGAAATCAAAATTTCATAGCGCTCGCTGGCAAAACCTTTGCATTACAATCAAGAATTTTTGGATTCTTCTAACCCCAAACTTATGAGAAAAAAGGTTTTAATTTTTGCAGTTTTACTGCTTATGACTGGTGTTTCTGCCACTGACGCACGTAAACGCAAAGAACAGAAAAAAGAAAATACGGTACTGACAAGTGAACGGCATGAAATCGACAATTTCGATTTCCTGTACAACGATACACAATACGACGGTGGTAACGCTTCATTCACCGAGAACCTCCTGGATGAGGCTTTCTCGCATATCGGCACGCGCTATCGTCATGGAGCCAAAGGTCCTTCGGCTTTCGACTGCTCAGGTTTCACCAGCTATGTCTATCGTCAGATGGGCATCACGCTGAGTCCTTCCTCTCGCGACCAGTATGCCAGCAACCATCCTGTCAGTCGTCGCGACTTGCAGAGCGGCGATCTGGTGTTCTTCACGGGACGTAATGCTCGTGGCGGCGTGGGTCATGTGGGAATCGTGGTCGATGTGAATGCCGACGGCACTTTCACGTTCATCCATGCTTCTACGAGCAAGGGCGTACGCGTGAGCCAGTCCACCGAGAGCTATTATATCAACCGCTATGTGGGGGCTCGCCGTGTGATGTAGGGCCCACCCCAACCCTCCCAAAGGGAGGGGGAATGAGGATTCTTTAAATTAGTTACATAATGAATTTTAAAAAGATACACAGTTTCATTATTTGCCTACTGATAAATGCTGGCTTCTCGATGCCAGCATTTGCTGTCTCTGGCGCAAATGACGACACGATGACCTTCGCCTTTGTTGGCGATGTGATGATGGGCAGAACGTTCCCTTCGGTACAGTTGCCTGAAAAGGACGGTGCCTTGCTTTTCAGCGATGCCAAACCCATTTTGAGAAGAGCCGACCTGGCCTTGGGCAACTTGGAAGGTGCTCTCTGCGAAGGTGGAACGAGCACGAAGGGCACAGGCCCCAATAGTTACGCCTTCCGCACTCCTCCCCGCTATGCCAAATGGCTTAAGGATGCGGGCTTCGACTTTATGAGCATGGCCAACAACCATTCACGCGACTTCGGACAGACGGGCATTGAGCAGACCGAGCAGGCCCTGCGCGAACAAGGGATTGCCTTTGCCGGAGTGGCAGGCCGCGTGGAATATACGGTGGTGACCTGCAAGGGAAAGA
This sequence comes from Prevotella sp., assembly GCA_017428925.1. Classification (GTDB taxonomy): domain Bacteria; phylum Bacteroidota; class Bacteroidia; order Bacteroidales; family Bacteroidaceae; genus Prevotella. The sequence continues at coordinate 16,956 of JAFRPY010000010.1, forward strand.
AAATCGGTATTTGTGCCTTCGGACATAACCAGTACACGGTGAAGCATCTCGACCTGAACAAGGTGGAGCAGGTGCTCAAGGCGCTTCGTGCACAGACGGATTTCATCATCGTCTCGTTTCATGGTGGTGCCGAAGGCCGCTCGAAGAACCATCTGCCCAACGGGACTGAGACCTTCCTCGGCGAGAATCGCGGCAACCTGCGCCAACTTGCTCACTTTTGCATCGACAATGGTGCCGACATCGTTTATGGTCACGGCCCGCATGTGTTGCGTTGTGTGGAAGTCTATAAAGGCCGCTTCATTGCCTATAGCCTCGGCAATTTCTGCACGCCCTATGGTGTTTCGCTGACGGGTATCTCTGGCTATGCTCCATTGGTGGAAATCAAGACCGACGGCAGCGGGCGCTTCATCAGCGGCCAGATCCATCCGTTTATCCAGCGTCCGGGCGTTGGTCCACGGGCCGACAAGAGCAATGCGGTGGTGAAGGAGATGATGACGCTCACACAGCAGGACATTCCCAACAACCCCATCAAGATTGACGTATCGGGAAAGATTTTGCTGAAATAAACGGAAAACTGGGAGAAACAAAAAAGAGGCACTCACAAGTGAAGTGCCTCTTTTTATGCCTTTTCGGAAGGAATTACTCCTTGACGATGGTTCTCTTCTCAGCTATACGAGCCTTCTTACCCGTGAGCTTGCGCAGGTAGTAAAGCTTGGCGCGACGCACCTTACCACGCTTGTTCACCTCGATTGAATCGATAGCGGGCGACTCGATGGGGAAAATACGCTCAACACCTACAGTACCTGACATCTTTCGAACGGTGAAACGACGCTTGTCACCATGACCGCAAATCTTGATGCAGACACCACGGTAGAGCTGGATACGCTCTTTAGAACCTTCAACGATTTTGTAAGCGACAGTTACAGTGTCACCAGCCTTGAACTCGGGGAACTGCTTGCCGGTTGCAAATGCTTCTTCAGCAACTTTAATTAAATCCATTGTTTTAAATAATAAAATTGTTATCGTGTCCTGCGCAACATGGCCATGTAACTCTTCTACATGCCAGCGGTTACGCCGAAAAGCGGGTGCAAAATTACTACAAATAATGAAAAATGAAGAATGAAGAATGAAGAATTTGTTTGACCAGAACGTCTTTTAACATCTTTTCACGGGTTCTTTCGTATTTTTCTTACTCGCTTCATTAATTTTTTCGTAACTTTGGCTTCGCCGAACTTACTTAGCGCTCGGAAATTAAAAGAAAATCTCGCTTTCCTTTTGTATTTCGCTCGCTTTTTCGTAACTTTGCCACCAAAGAATAACCGATTATGAAAACAAAAAACTTATTTTTCTTTGGATGCGCTGCCATCCTGTTGTTGACGGTATCCTGTCATTCTCATTATCAGCTTACGGGCGTGCAGCGCACGCGGATGCTCGTCGACAGCCGCTACGACCAGCAGCCCGACCAGCAGGCCGCTGCCTATATCATGCCTTTCAAGCTGCATGTGGACAGTATGATGAATCCCGTGGTGGGCCGAACGGCGCGCTATATGGAACGGGGAACCCCCGAAGGACTGCTTTCCAATCTACTCCCCGACATCCTTGTCTGGGGAAGCCAGCGCTATGGCGAGACACCCGACTTTGCCGTATATAACAATGGCGGCATACGTGCAGCGTTGCCTGCTGGCGATATCACGCTGGGCGACATCCTCGACGTGGCTCCCTTCGAGAACAAGATTTGTTTCGGTACACTCAGTGGAAAAGATGTGCTCGAACTCTTCCAGCAGTTCACCATCATTGGTGCCCACGTGAGCCATGGCGTCTGCATTGTCTACGACAAGGATCTAAAATTGCGTGAGGCCACCATCAACGGCAAGCCCGTCGACCCCGAGGGCAGCTATCGTTTCGTCACCATCGACTATGTGGCGCAAGGCAACGACGGAATGACAGCCTTCAAGAAAAAGACCGATTTCAAACCGCACAATACTGCTGCCGACAATAGCCGCGACATCATCACCGACTATTTCCGCGACAAGATGGCAAAGGGTGAGACCGTCGATGCCGAGATTGAAGGGCGCATACAATTCGAGAGTGAATAATGGTAAAAGAGTAGTAATCAAAAAAAATGACAGTCATGACAATGCTGAAACAAATATTTTGCAAAAAGCTGATGCCCGCTCTCTTCTGCTGCATCATGCTGCAAGTTCCTTGCTCGCTGAATGCCCAGGACAAGCAATTGCTGATACTTCACACAAACGATACCCACAGCTGCATCATGCCGCTGAAGGAAACCCTGGCCGACACGGCACTGGCGGGTAGGGGAGGCTATATCAGACGAGTTGCCCTGGTCAAGCAGGAAAGGCTGAAGAATCCCGACTTGCTGCTCTTCGACAGTGGCGACTTCTCGCAGGGTTCATCATATTATACGCTCTACAAGGGTGATGTGGAAATCGACCTGATGAACCAGATGGGCTATGATGCTGCCACCATCGGCAACCATGAGTTCGATTTCGGGCTGGAGAACATGGCACGCCTGTTCCGCAGGGCCTCTTTCCCCATAGTATGCGCAAACTACGACTTCACGGGGACTCCTGTTGAGGGCACGGTGAAGCCATATATCATCATTCGCCGCAATGGTGTACGCATCGGTGTGTTCGGCCTGTCGCCCGAGTTGAAGGGACTTGTCGACGACAAGAACTGCGTGGGTGTGAAATTCCTCGATCCCGTAGAGACGGCCCGTAGCGTGGTTGCCGAACTGAAACGCAAGAAGTGCGACCTCATCATCTGCCTTTCCCATCTGGGATGGCTCGACAGTAAAATCTCCGACCAGAATTTCGTGGCACAGACGCGCGATATCGACCTGGTGCTCGGCGGTCACAGCCACACCTATTTCGAGACGCTGCAGTATGTGAGAAACCTCGACAATAAGGAGATAGCCAACGACCAGAACGGCAAGAGTGCCATCTGGGTGGGACGCATCACACTTGACTTGAAGAAAAAGTAAGGCTTATTCGAAATAGAAGGTCAGGGCAATAATCTTGCTCCGTGCATCGCTTACCGAGTTGGTGTACATACGCATGGTCTTGTCCTGCAGGTCGTCGGCATGCTTCATGTCGAGGGCGTTGGTGAGTCCTAACATGAACTTCAGTTCCGGCCGCAGCTTGAAGAAAGGAAGATAGAAGTCGCAGCCCAGTCCAACCTCAAAGAAAAGATCCATGCGTTTCATCTGCAAGTAGTCTTGCGACGCCCCCGAAAGGTTGAGCATCGGGTTAATGCCGGCCATGATGTAGGGCCGGTGGTTGTTGAAACGCTTTGCGGCAAAAATCAGGTCGGCCGCAGCAGAAATATACACGCTTTTCAGGTCCTGCTGTTCCGTCAGGTTCGATCCGTCTTCACGCTTGTCAGTCAGGTTGTTGAACATAAAGTGGCGGGTGCCGAAATACATGGCCGGTGCCAGACGGAAGGCAAAGTGCTCGGAAATACGTGCCTCGGCCAGCACACCCACGGTGAACCCCGCGTCCCATCGTACCTGGTCGCAGGTAATCGTCTTCTCCATCGTCGTGCCGTCGTCGTTTGTGATGATCTGCGGCCCTACATTCAGAAATTCCACATCCTGCAGATGCGTACCCACGAGCACGCCGAAGTGCAACGGTCTCAGGTCGATGTACGGCTTGTTCTGTACGCTGCGCTCCTGGGCCTTCAGGCCGGTAGACGCCAGTGCAACGACGAGTAGTAGACAGAAAAATCTTTTCTTCATTACCTCTAATAACGTCGGTTAGGCATTAATTATTGTCTAATCACCATAATTTGGTATTCTAATGCCTTGTTTTTTGTGAAATAAAGTTAATCTGTGGCAGATTTGATACCCACAAATGATGATATTCCGAAAAACTTCTTATCTTTGCGGCTGTAAATACGTCTATAAGGTATTACGAAGAAACATTATTAACAATTAAAACAATAACATTATGGCTTACGTAATTGGAGAAGACTGTATCGCATGTGGAACATGTATCGACGAGTGCCCCGTAGAAGCAATCTCTGAGGGCGAGCGCTATTCAATTGATCCCGATGTGTGCACAGAGTGCGGTACTTGTGCAGGTGTTTGCCCCTCTGAGGCAATTTCTCTGCCCGAGTAATTGAAACGCAGTTTTTTTAGCGAACAAGAGAGAGCCATCCTTTGGGGTGGCTCTCTTGTTTGTCCTGCATGTATATTGGCGGAAGGACTGGTTCCATTTTGGGTGAAAGTTTTATATGTTCACCAGGAACGAGAGTCCCAGCGTCACGTGGTTCATGTGCTTGCGAGTGTTGTATTCTCTGGCATTCAGACCGATACCGTCGCTGTAAACTTCCGTTGAAGTCGTCAGTGCAGCGTCCATCAGAAAACTGGCGCCAGAGGTCATGCCTTTCTGTGCGAAGTGGAAGGGATCGTAGGTGGCGGTGAAGTTCTTGCGTGTGTAGTCGTAGTCGCAGAAGATGCGCCATGAAAAATTGCTCTTGTAGCGATAGGTGAGCGAGATGCCCGTGCCATACGAGGTGGACGACTTGGCACCAACGGTGAGGTATTCCCATTCGTCGGTCCATTTCTGGCCCGTGTTGTTGGGGTACTGCAGGTCGTTGAACGATATGTCAGGGTCGCCTAAGACATTTTGTTTTCCCTGACGGTTGTCGAGCGTCATCGTGTAGCTGATGTCTTTCATGTTGCCCTCAGCATAGCCGTCGATGTCAAGTTCCTGAGTGATGGAGCGACCGATAAGTGCCTTTGCTCCCAGAGAGAAGTGGTTGCCGAGGGGCAGGTTGAAGTAGATACCGACGCTGCCGGTGAACTCGGTGATGTGGTCGCTCTTGACGATGCCGTAGCTGTTGGTGACGGGAGCGTTGGCCGTATTGGTATTCTCGTCTGTACTGTAGCCCAGCTTTTTAAAGTAGGTCTCATCGTCCACGGCCTCGGGATATACTTCTGCATAGTGGGACTGCAGGCTCTGCCAAGCAAAATAGTCCTCGAAGGCAACAAAATTGGCAAAATCGCCAAAATCCTTTACCGACTGTGCCCTGACTCTTAGACGTCCACCTACGCCGACGTACTTGTTGAAGAAGTAGGCTCCTTCACCATCGACCACCGTGGCGGCACGGAATTTCAGGTTCATCGTCTGTCCCTGACCTTCGAAATCGAGGTCCTTGTTGCCGAGACCCACACCCATGGAGATGCTGAAGAAAGACGGCTTCTCGTTATCCAGCAACAGGTCGTTGCGCAGCAGTCCCTTCTCCTTGAACATCAGGTCGCAAAGGGCATAGCCCAACTCGGTTGACATGATACCAATGCCGGCACCCGACATGACATCGCTAATCCAGTGACGGTTGTTCAGCACACGCATCACACCCGTTGCCGTGGCCACACCGTAGCCGGCCACCGACCACCAGGGCGAGCGGGTGAGTCCATATTCCTTGTGGAGCAACGAGGCACCGACGAAGGCCGTTGCCGTGTGGCCCGAGGGCCACGAGTTGGCGGTGGAGCCGTCGGGGCGCATTTCCTTGGCCGTATACTTGATGCCATTGACTAAACCTGCCATGATGGCGTATGACGCTCCGGCACTTGCCAGCAGGCGGGGCCAGTCGCTGCGACCTTCATATCCGCCCAGTTTCAGTCCGACCACCATTGCGGGGCCGAAGAATTGTGTGTAGTCGTCGATGCCCGTCTTGAAGTCTGTCAAAAGTTGGGTGTTCTTCTTGCCACCCTGCTCCGCCTTGGCGTTGACGCGGAACATGGCCTTGTCGCCCTTGAGTGCCAGACCGCCCAAGAACAGGGGTACGCCCACGAAGGTCAGGTCGTCCATGAATTCGTAGGGCTTGACGTCTGGATTCGTTTTCGTCTTGAAGAAGTCAAAGTCAAACTTTGGACTGGCCGAAGGTGACGTCATGTTGAAATTGAGGGTAGACGGTTCGGAAAGGTTAACCGGTTCGGCCTTCACTTCGGGCGCTTCGGTCGTCAGTGGTTCCGTGTCTTGATTGTTCTCTGCGTTGACCTGAATTGTCAGGGCAAGAGCAATAAGTAAAAAAAACTGTTTCATGATAATCTATTTTATTGGTTTTGTTCACGTTTATTTAGGTTTTCTGTAAATGTCTTGGTCATCAAGTCGCTCTGTTTCTTTGAAGTGGACGAGTTGAAGATGATGAACGCAACGGCTATCACTACGAATATGCCGTACATGCCCAGCTTGGGCATTGTACCGCCAATGATATAGGCAATGATGGCGGCGCCGACGACAAGGCGAAGAATGGCACATGCAGAAATCTTGATACGTTCCAGGCGGCCTCCCTCATCCCAGAGTTTGTTGACGTTGTCGCTGTTGCCGCCCCGTCGCATCAGTGCCCAGAGGAAGGGCGAGCAGATAAACAGCGTGACAAAAGCTATGGCGAAACCCGACCAAGGCTCGGGCAGTATGCCCATAATCAGTGGCGCGCCGTAATAGTACATGATGGCGATGACGGCCAGACAGAGCACGCTGTTGATGAGCATGATGGAGACATAATTCCGGAACTCGGCATTCCACAGTTGGCGCATCTCGTTGGTTTCTGACTCTTCAGTTTCCTCGGAGGCATTGCTCTCCATCCTGGCTATCCACTTTGACGGCAGCACACTTGCCACCACGTTGTAGGCCGGTTTTGCCAGACGAATCATGTAGGGGGTGGTGAACGTCGTGAAGACGGACACGGCGACGACGATGGGGTAGAGGAAATCGCTGGTGACGTGGAGCGAAGTGCCCAGTCCGGCGAGGATGAAGGCGAACTCGCCGATCTGTGTCAGCGAGAACGAGCATTGCATGGAGGTCTTCAGCGACTGTCCGGAAAGCAGGAAACCGCAGGTGCTCAACACGGTATGCCCCAGCATGATAGCGGCGATGATGCAGAGAATGGGCACAATATATTCGACGATGAGTGCCACATCGACCATCATGCCGACAGAAACGAAGAAGATGGCACCGAAGAGGTTCTTGACCGGGGCCACCAGGTGCTCGATTTTCTGGGCCTCGACCGTTTCGGACAGGATGCTGCCCATGACGAACGCACCGAAGGCGGCCGAGAATCCTACTGCCGATGCAAACACCACCATGCCGAAACAGAGGGCAAGGGCCGTGATGAGCAAGGTTTCTTCATTCATCAGTGGCTTTGCCTTTTTCAAGAAAATAGGGATGAGATAGATGCCCACCACGAACCACAGCACCAGGAAGAACCCTAACTGCAAAATGGACGCGAGCATCTGAGTGCCCTCAAACTCCTTGCTGACGGCCAGCGTCGAGAGCATCACCATAAGCACGATGGCGAGGATGTCCTCGATGATGAGCACGCTGAGCACGAGGCCGGCGAAACGCTCGTTCCGCAGCCCCATGTCGTCGAAGGCCTTGAAGATGATGGTGGTCGACGACATGGCCAGCATGCCGCCTAAGTAGATGCAGTCCATGTCGCTCCATCCGAACAGGTGGCCCGCAAGCGAGCCGACGTACATCATACCCAGGATGATGGCGACGGCAGCTATAATCGGTGCTGCACCCATTTTCAGAATCTTCTTGAACGAAAACTCCAGGCCGAGGGCAAAAAGCAGGAAGATTACACCGATTTCGCTCCACACGTGTACGCCGTGCCCGTCGGTGACACTGGGCATGTAGGGCATGTTCGGAGAGGCGAGAAAACCTGCTACGATGTAACCCAGGACGATGGGCTGTTTGAGGCTCTTGAAAAGAAGTGTCATGACACCTGCGCAAATGAGAATCAGCGCGAGGTCGGCGATCAGGGGCTCTAATTGTGACATAATCTACAAATAAACTAACTTCAATAACCTTAGTGCTGCAAAATAAAGCAACTGAATTTCCTCAATGACATGGCAAAGATAAGCATAAAATCCGAGAATTTGGCTATTTTTGGTTAATTTTTTTTAGTTTTGGATAAAATTGACATTAAAAAAGGCAGCAAGGATGGATTTCCCTTGCTGCCCCGTGAATGTCGACGTTGTTTACTTTCTCTTAGAAATTGTAATAGACGGAGAACTGCAGGTTGCTGCCGTCGATGCCGACGTTGAACTCGTCGCCCTTCACCTTGACGTCGTTGCGCTTCGTTGAAGCATGAACGTATGAGAGTGCGCCAATCTTGGTGACGAAACTGATCTTGTCGTTCAGGTTTACGGCCACACCGGGGAACAGACCAGCACCGATGGCGTTCACCTTGACGTCGCCAACCTTCGTGTAGGCATAGTCCAAGCCCAGGTCAACGAAAGCGTTCACCATGCTCCACTTGGCGAAAGTGTAGCGGAGATAGGGAGCCACCTCGAAACCGTCACTCTTGACGTCGTCGCTCTTCGAATGTGTATAGCCCAGGCTTACACCAACGCTGATCTGGTCGTCGAGATTATAACCGAATTCGGGGAGAATCTTGAACTGGTCGGTCTTCACATCGTTGATGTCGCTATGGCTGTAGCCGATGCCGCCACCGATGTAGAACTGTGCATTCATAGTTGTTGCCATGGCAATGGCAGCAAGAGTCATCAAAATCTTTTTCATTTTCTTCGTGTTTTTTTTAATTAAACTTATGCAGCCTGTCATCTGCTGCGTTATCCTTAAAATCGGCTGCAAAGGTAAGCCTTTGGAGAAACAAAAGTGGAACATTCCCCTGAATTTTTCCCCAAAAAGGTTGTTTTATAGACATAAATCAAGAAATTCAGACAAAACATCCTAATATTCCTGATCCCGTGATTTTCCGTCCAAACTCATTGGGCGGGGCTGTGTTATATTTGCAGGGCTCACCCCATGCCTCTTATCAACCACCCCTGGCCCCTCCTTTCAAGGAGGAGAGAGCCCACCCCTGCCCCTCCCAAGGGGAGGGGAATACAATTTGAATTCGTTGTTTTGAGGAACTACATTTGCGTTCGATTTTTGAGGATTTTTGTCCCACTGGTGAAACGTAAAGAAATTTCTGAATTTTGGTGCACTGAGCGTCGCGTGGAAGTCATCAGACGTATGTTTGCCGTCAAATAAGCGAGTTTTAAGCCATTATCCACAAGTCGTTGATAATGAGGTTTTTAGATTAATAATTCCGCTTCCAGACTTCCCTTTTTAATTTTCCTGACTTTAAAAGATAGGCTTTCAGACTGTAATTGACCGTCAATTGCAGTCTGAAAGCCTTTTGTTTTGACTTTAATTCTTTGTCATTTGAACGCTGAAAGCCTATTTTTTGCAGTTCAAATCCTTATTTTTTGCTGAACAGATTCCGGTTTTTGCTTGTCAAAAGCCAAACTGATGGCGGAATTTGTTCAACCCCCCGAGCTATTTTGCTTCGGATTGCTGAGGTTAAATTGTCATGGATTTTTCACATTCATACAATTTTTTCCCTGCGCTCACTTCACCACGACCTTCTTTGTAGTGCCGTCGGTCATGCGGATGATGTTGATGCCAGGCTGCAGCTCGTTGGTTTTGCGCCCCTGAGCGTCATAGATGGTCTTTATCTCAGCATCGGAACTGCTGTCGGTGGACACGCCCTGAATGCCTGATGCACCAAGACCTATGATTACGCTCTTTGCTATGGTCGTGCCATTGCTTTCTACGACTTTTCCACCACTGACTGCTCCACCGGCAGGAGACTCCACATGACAGTTGTCAAGCGTTATCGACGAGAAGCCTCTTATAGCACCACTGCCTGATTCTACCGCAATTTTCGATGACTTGATGGTAAGATCCGGAGTGCCGGAGGAATGACCGCTGATACCAAATGATGGTTTCGTAATCAGCATGTTCACACCGTCGATGGTTATATGTGCACCCTGAACGGCATTGATTCCTGTGTTTCCTGCTGACAGGGTTACCAAACTGCTGGTGCTGCTCTTTATCGTTGTGTTCTTGTAGGCAACGATGGCTCCACCACCGTTTCCGCCAGTCAATGTCAGCGATTTCTGGAAATCGATAGTCAGGTCTGAGACGCCCTTGTTTGTAATCGCATTAACTCCACCGGGAGTGCTGCTGGCGTTCACCTTTAGTGTCTTTTCGTCGTTATTATAGGTGAATGCACCGTCACCCAGCGGGTCGATGGCATTGGCATTGGTGACAGCCGTGTTGCCAATTTCAAGTCCATATTCCTCTACAGAAGTGCCGAACACCAGCCATTCGTTCTTGACTGCAGTTCCACTCTTGGCAAATGTCTTCAGCGAACTGCTAAACGACGCACCTGAGGGGGCTAACACCTTATAGTTGCCCATAGTGACGGAGCTGACACCTTTTACGCATTCTTGTGTTTGTCCCTTAAAATAGTATGTCGCTCCGGATCCTGAAAATATCAGTGAAAGGTCATTGTTATAACCCCAAATAGCGTAGTTATAAGATTTGTCCACCAGATCGCCGCCAGGTTGCATGGCAAATTCTATCCACCTTCCTGAACCTTTAACACGGATTCCTGCGTTTGATTCCATGTTCAATCGTCCCTGTCCATAGAAATAAAGGTCGTTTTCGCTGTTAATAGCACAATTTGCCCATCTTCCTTCCTTATGATTGATGTGGCAGTCACCCAATACCAATATGCTTAATTCCGGATAGCTTGAACCGGTAATGGTTTTGTCACCGTTAAAGTCTAATACCGTGAGCGTTGCACTCAGACTATTCTTTGCTACGTAGTTTTTCTTCAGCGATGCATTGCTTAATGTAAGCACATTATTTGTAGGATTGTAACTTACAGAACCCTCAATAGACTCTCCTGTAACGTTAAATTGGCTACTTCCCATGGCTTTCGTCAATGGAACTCCACAAACTATTACGCCGTAGGTAGGTTCAATATTGACTTCCTTGACAAGAACTGTGTTGCTACCGTCGAAGCAAGCTATGCCTTTCAGATTTGAACTATAGAATGGGAATCCGTCATATATTGCCGGTCCTGTCTCCATACAGCCGTTCAGATAGTTTACGCCAACAGTTTTATCCACGGCAGCGTAACTGCTGCCCGAGGTTTTCAGATGTACTTTGGCATTGTCTATGGTCAGTGTGCCGTAGTCTTCCAGTCTGATACACGACAGGACACTTGATAAATCGAGGGAACAGTCCTTGATATTGACGTTTCCCCTATGCAAGATTCCATAAGATGATTGCATGGATAGTGTGCCCGTGCCCGTTATATTGAGAGGCTCACAATCAGTGCCATTCTTTCCGGTAATGCCTCTGGATCCCACTGAATTAATAGTATTGTTTCCCGTCAGGTTGATGGTGTACTCCTTAGAACTGTCAAGCAGATTTATTCCGTAGGTGGAACAGGTTATGGTTGCGTTGTTCAGCATCAGCGTGCTGCCATTCTTGCCGTTCATCTTCACCGTTCCGCTAATGCCGGCACCCGTAATGTTGTCGTAGTTGAAGGGGGTAACGTCAATTCCTGCCACCTTCAGCCCATAGTCGTCGCCCATCATGGCCTCGGTTCCTGTCACGCTGCCGCTGAGAAGTTTACCCGTCTTGTATTCCACAGCATTGAAGTTCTGTAACACGCTGCTCTTGCTCTTGAGCCATAGGGCACCATTGTACTGAATGGAGAGCGTGGCAGGATTCCCGTCCCATCCCCTCAAAGCAACATCATCCGAAGAATCAATTATAAAACGGCATGCATAAACGGTCATTTTGCTGCCTCCATATACAAGAATTCTCTTTCCATAAACATTCAAGTCGCCACCACCACAGAACATAACATCAGCATCAAAGCGCATGGAAACCTTGTCGCTGCTGGATAGGATCTCATTGGCACCAGTCAGGTAAATCCTAAGTCCGGAAACCGTACTTTCAATGGCAATACTACCCTCGGGCGCGGTAATTGTAGCATTCGTCAAGTCGAGACGTTTCTCACTTGCATTGTACTTTACCGTACCCGATATACCCGTACCGGTAATTGTGCTCGACGTGGTCAGATTGACTGTCTGTCCGTTGATTTTCAATGTCTGAGCCTGAACTGTACTAACCATCACTCCCATCAAGAGGAGGATTAATGAAGTAAAGATTTTTTTCATAGTTGATTATTTTTAAAATTAATTATTGAGCCAGCTTAAAAAGACAGGCATATCTTCTTTTGTAATGCTTAACAATGCAAAGATATGAAAAAAATCTCAAACAACCAAATTATATACTCAAATAATGATCAGAACCGACCCTGTGATTCTTGTCCAACTTTCTGGGTTCGACTCAAACTTGTCCCCTCTGATTCATTCGTTTACTATTCTTCGTCCAAAGAGTCAAAGAATGTTTCGCTATATTCACTGTTGGGATTAGTCGGCAGACACAATAAGAACAACAAAATCCAAAGCCCCACGAGAGGAACAAAAAACACAAGTATCCAGATACCTGACCGACCAGAATCATGGAGCCTTCTCACCGCTACTGCCACTAATGGAAATAAGTAGATGATGATGAAGGCACTGACAAACCAGTCCCAGGGATGACTCATGCTTATATAAGCTACTTTTGCTCCAGATGCTATTTCTCTAACTGTACCAAATGTAAAAAGAAGAATGTAGGAGACAACTATCACGAATAATCCAAACAAAAAGAACCCCCAGAATTCTTTTCTGGTTGCACATGAACTGTAGTCACTGAAATCCTTTACGGTTTCCCATATTGACGAGAAATATTCTTTAATCATATCTTTAAAATTATTAATGAATAACTACTAAAATGAAAAACTAATTCATGATTTTATACTATCATTATCCAAAAGATATTCTTGAATAATACGGCTATCAGGTAGTAGTGTTATTACCGTATCTTTTCGTATGACTTTCAGTTCTAATTCTCCGTATTCCTTGGCTATACTGTCGCCTTCTTTAAATCCTTTCGACCAAACTCTGGACACGACAGGATAATTTCTTGGAATACAATAATAGACCTTCTTCCCGTCACTACCATACCCATAAACATCCAAATTCCCCATCCAATTACTGTATTTTGTAACACGAATGTGATATTCCAACTCACTATAATATTTTACCCAATACTCTTTGTCATTCTGTAATGCTTCATCATTTTTGTTAGTATAATATTCAAATAAGATGGCCAGTATGAAAAGAAACATTCCAAACTTATAATGTTTAAATAATTCTTTTATCAATGAGAAAAAGGTATCCATGTCTTGCTTCTTTCTTTTGAATATACAACGGGTGAAGAATTGATTGTTATGCCGTACATGTTTGAAACATGATTTCCTTGGGGGGATAGACCTTTTCCTTTTACTAAACCGACACATCCCAGCCCCAATGTAGTAGCGAATCCATCTCCACTATATTTATTGAAGTTATTATCAGGGATCATGGGGACGGTTCTTTGATTCATTTTATATCCGTTGAATGATACCATAAGAGACACCTGTAATCCTAGAGAGTTGCCGCACCCCGCCACCGAATTCCTTTAATGCTTGCAATAGTTCATTCCGTTGCTCCTTAGGGAGTGTCTGAATGTCGAGAGGGTTTGCCATTCCAGATCTTTCGAAAAGAAACGACTTGATGTCATTGTCACTCACTGATGGCTGGGTATCAGTATCGATATCCAAAATTCCTAATTGATCGTCAATTGGGGTATTCACCAATTCACGAAGGTTGGAAATTGGAATCCTGTTCAATACACTGGCAGTATGACAGATAGACGGCGCGTTCACACCTGCATGGTCAAAATCCTGCCAACTGCTCCAATTATAATCAGCCACGTTGCTCACAAGACCAGCCTTCACCGGATTTTGATGAATGTAGCGTAACAGCGTAACAAAATATTCTAAGCTATTTACTGCCTCACTCTTGAAACGGTCCTGGAAAAGATGGCCATTCCGTCCATACTTACGGTTGAAATAAGAGGCATAGGCAACGCCGATACGTTTGACCACATCGCCTACTGAGGCAGACTCCTCTCCGATAAGCAGGTGCACATGGTTACTCATCAGGCAAAAAGCGTAGATACGGCAAAAAGCAGACGGCCTGTCGCCTTGGCTCTCTGACCGATTGGTTTGCAGCCGAAGCAAATCAAGCATACGCAGGTAGTCTTCATCATCTTCAAAAATGTCCTGGCGGTTGATGCCACGGAGCATCACGTGATAGATGCCCGTGCCGCTTTTCTCTCGCTTTTGTCGTGGCATAGATTGTTCGTTTACGTTATATAGCGCAAAGTTACTCATTATTCTTCTTCCCACCAAATATTCTTCATAAAAATGAATCAAAGAACCGTCCCCGTGATTTCGTGATTTCTAAAAATGAATCAAAGAACCGTCCCCGTGATTTCGCAGATATTCGGCCGCCTGGTCCTCGCCCCAGAATCCCAGTTCGTTATGTTGCGCCATATTATTATCGTCTTTCTTATTTCGACACAAAGTTACGATAAAAAGAGCAGAATTGCAAATCAAAATCCGGAGATTTCAAATTTAAACAAGTTTTATTTGCTTTTTTACCCGCTTACAGAATCATAGGGACAGGTTTTGAAAATGATCAGAAGTCCCCTCTATGTGATTTGGTTCCTATCTTTCTAATAAGGAATCTTATAGTCAGAAGAATAAGCAAAACTATAGTAATACCTACATAATAAAGGAAATATTTTTCAAAGAAAGAAACATATTTTTGTATATATCCTTGAATATTATCTCTTTCATAAGGGGCTATTTTACTCAATACTTCTTTTTCAAATGCACTAATTGTTTCTTTGTTTTTATCATAAGGAGCCCTTCTTCCATTTATTGCAAAATAATTTTTCCACTGGTTTGAATCATTTGCGGAATAAGATGGGTTATATTCATGTAATTTAACTTTTATTGATTTTTCATCCGTAACATAAAATTTTACATAGCCATCTATAGAAGAAATAGGATAACGACAATACACACTCCTAAAATAATCTTTAGAATCAGTTGACCCCCTTTTCTTTAGGGATTTTGGAACCATATAGTCTTTACTCATGTATTCAATCTTTTTGTACTCCCCATGAAATGGTTCATGAAACACAAAGCATTCCATACTATCTGTTGTGCTTGATTTGTATAGTTTTTTGTACTTTTCCTTAAAGTCCAAGAAATTAATATTATTCAAATAGAAAATTTGTCCATTCATATTCGCACCATACATTCTCTCATTTAGGATGAGAACAAGAATTGTCATCCCCAAAATAAAGAGATAAGCGATAACTATATATTTATAAAACCTAACGAATGATGTCATAAATTAGTCCTCTTGGTATATTAACAAATTTATCCACAGCGATAGCCCCAAACAACACACCTGCGCCTATCCCCCAACACCATCGTTCGGAGCCAATCTTAGATGTCATCGCATCATTCAATGCTCTTTTTGTTAATTGCCAGTCTGCCCAATAGACCGACCGATTAAATAAAGCGGCATCGACACCTTTAGCATTGACAGCATCGTACGCTTTATCGTGCATAAATGCTGCATAGTCAAGTTTGTCTATTGGAGGTACTGCATAAAAATATCCATTCATGTTATTAGAATTCTCGGGGTTCTCCGATCCGAGATATATTCCATAATAGTTGTCACCCATATTGCCATTGTTGGTAATCATATTATCATTACCAATATGAAGTAGCCCTTCTATAGAAACCTCACTTTTCACCAAATTTCCTGAGGCATCAGCGAAACTACCATCATTATTGAGCGTATAATAAGTTAACAAGCCATCCTCTGTATTTCTGAACACTGTTCCTCTTGAACCTACATATTGTATGTCATAAAAATCACGATACTCTCCATTATAATACTCTTTAATAATATCATCTTGATTTCTTATTCTGCTATCGTAATATACAAACAATTCGTCTCCGTATTTGGCTCTTATCCAATCGCATCCATTAGGGTCTATCGCATTTACTGGGTTATTCTCGCAATAATTATACGGACTTAGGCTGTAGTATTTCTCACACAGCGGATCAATACTATTCCACGTCAGCAGGATGGGGTCGTACATACGTGCACCGTAGTCGTACCATTTCAGTCCGTGCATCAGGTCGAGTTCCTTGCTGTTGTATTTGTAGCGCTGCAACGTGGCATTGGTGTTCACACCAGCCGTGGTGGGCTCGCAGAATGGAGCACCGAAGGGATAGTAGTTGGTGACCTGTTCCAGCGTGCCGCTCTCATTGACCACCTCGCGGTTATTGCCCAGGTGGTCCTGATTGTAATAGTGCCAGCCGATGCCGCCGTTCAGCGAGCAATAGCCGCCTGGGAATAGGTACTGCTTGGGTGCGCCGTTCTCCATGATGAGGTTGTCGAAATAGTCGATGGAGTCCTTCGACAGAATCTCAGCGGCAGACAACTGGTGCGTCTCTCCGCTCCCAACGTTGATGCCCGGAACGGCGGTATAGTAAATGGTGCGCAGTTTCCGTCCCGTGGCCGTATAGACATATTCCGTGACGTTGCCGTTAGCAAACTGTATGCGCCGGGGCATGCCGTTGTCATCGTAGGCGATGAACATGATGCCCTTGCCCGTGTCGGTGATAAGCGAGCCGTTGGCGTTGTATTGGTAGGCACTGTGGTTATACTGGTCGCCATGGAAGTCAAAGGCCCCGTCGTAGAGCAGTTTCTCGGCATCGTCTTCCACATAGTGCAGGCGGTTGCCCTTGACGGTGATGTGCAGGTTGTCCACCTTGCCGTGCTCTCCGTCGTTCTTCATGCCGCGCCGCTGCAGGCGTTTCACGGCTCCGCTCTGGTAGTACGCCAGAATCTGTTCGTTGAAATAGTTCTTGTGGTAGCTGAGTGCGTCGCGTTCCCCGTAGATGCCTTCCGTGAGCCGGTTCAGCGCATCGTAGGTGAACTTGTAGCCGCGCTTCTGGGCGTAGTTGCCGTTGCTCCATTTCTGCACGCTGACATTTCCGTTATAGCATGGCGTGCCAGAGCAACCGCCGTCGGAAGCATAGTAGAGTTCTTCGCGGAAACTGGGCGTGGTGATATTGGTAATCCATCCGTGGAGGTCGTACTGATAGCTGACCGTGCCCGTGCTACCGGGACGGGCTATGGATGATACCTGCCCGAGGTCGTTGTAGGTGATGTTCTGTACGGTGCGCGACGATGTGGGCTGACTGTTGTTGACGCCTACCTGAAGGGTGGTGGCATGAAGCTTGTCGTTAGCGGCATAATAGGTGTTGCCGGCATGGGCGACGAACGCTGTGCCCTGACTGCTGTGAAGGAGTCGATACTCCGAAGTCTGTGGATTGTCCGTGAAGGTGTAGGCCGTGGTCCGTACTTCCGTCAGCGAGGCGTCAAGCGTGGTGCTGCGCGTTTCCACTACACGCCCCCTGTCGTCGTAGAGGTTGATTGAGCATACAAAGCCGCCATTAGAGACGGCAGTGACGCTGCCCGTGGGCAGTCCCTTCACACAGATGCCGTTTTGGGCGGTTATCGGCAAGAACATGCCTGACATGCTGCCCGACAGGAACTCGTAACTGTCGTAGTAGTTTACAATCTCTAAAGAGGGAGATGTTATAGTGACGCTGTTGCTGATTACATAGCCCGTGGAAAGGAAACCTCCAGAGCCTGGGGTAAAAGTGGCAACAGGCACCACTGAGGACACAGCCGACAGCCCTCCTCCGCTGCAAGTCCCCTGGACGGCAAGCCGCCCGAAGACATCGTAGAGCATGAAGCGGTAGCGGTTTTTCTCCTGGAGCATGCCGTCCTGCATGAAGGCCACACGGTCGGCACTGTCGTACCAATATTGGATGTACCCGGCCCCCGGAAAGCGCTTCCTGGTGACACGCCCCAGATCATCATACTCATACCCGTATGAAGTGTGGTTGGGGTCGGCAGAGTTATAGCCTGGCATCTGAACACTGGCCAACAGCCCAAAGTTGTTGTAAATATAGCGGGTGTAGTTCCCTGTTCCTCTGCTTTCCTGAACCTTCTGCCCTTGCAGGTTGTAGAAGGTGGTGAGCGTATGTCCGTCCTCATCGGTAGCCGACTCACCCGTAAGGGAACCCACAGGATGGGAAGTGTAGTCACCAGCCCTGTTGATGATGTTCGCAATCGTCTTTTTCTTGTTTCCAGTATGCCACGCACCTCCGGGCATTATGGATTCCGTCTGCCTTCCAAGTGCATCATAGACAAAACTACCGTAGCCATAATTGTCACTGTATTGTGACGATGACAGTGAGGAAACACTGCTCTCGGCCATCAACTCTATGGAGGATGTGCCTGACACTGAGAGCCACTGGCGGCTGATGTTCCCTGCTGCATCGTAAGTTTGAAGGGTATAGGCGAAGTTGCCGTTCATGCCCAGTCCGTTCGTGGCGGAAAGGACCGACCGCCCCCGTCCGTCGTAGAACTGGTAGGAGGTGACGGCATGGGTCTGAAGGCTGTCGAGCATCCTGACAGTCTTCACGTAGTTGGCATTGGGCTGGGCAACGGAGGTTATCAGTCCGATGAAGAGGCAAAGCAGAACAGCAAGAGGTCTCTGTATTATCTTTTCACTATAGATTTTCATCATGTTCCCTTGTTTTAATTAACGCTGAATTTCTCGGAATATTGTTGGCCACAGGCTTCAATATGAAGCACATACGGGCCGTGGCGAAGTCCGGCATAATTGATTGACAATTGATTCGGCTCTCCTGGCTGAAGACTGCCCGATGCCTGACGGTAGAGGATTCCCTGCTGGTCACAGAGCAGCAGCCTTACGGGAAGAATGCCATCAACCGTTTCTCCACTAATACAACAGTTCACGTTTATGGTCCGGGCAGACGTGTTCATATCTATTGAATATGAGAAGTTATTGCCAGTTTTTTCATCCGGCAGCAAAGATCTTTGTCCACCTGATGACTTTGCTGGCATGCTGCGATTGGCAGAAGCGAGACAAGACTGGGAATAGGGGGAACTGTAGAAAGCCGTGAACTGGTTAGGGGAACCGTTTTCCGCTACACTACCAGCCTCACAGGTTTCCAAAACAGGATACCGGCATCCTGGCACATAATAGCGCATGATGACTGTACGGACGGCTTTGATGTCTGTGGTCATAAGGCTCAGGATACTGTCATTTCCAAGGATGGGAATACTGTCTAATATTCCGTATAGGCCAAGCATACTGTCAAGAGGCTGTGCAAGTGTTGTGGTGATGCGCTCCGTTTTCAGTCGCAGCACATTATGAAGTGTGTCAGAATTCTCCATTACCAAAGAGCCTAAGGCATCGGCCTTGGTGGTATATCTGCCAGCCTTGCGGATGAACAGCCGCTCGCAATACTGCCCTTTCCCTTCAAAAAGACCACTGATGCTGTCGCCCAGGCTCATGGGAAACCGCAGCCACGTTTCGGGTAGTGAGTAGTCAATGTGCATCAGCCTGTTCTCCGTTCCTGTCAGCAAGAGGGAATTGCCCTTTAGTCGATACTTCTGCATCCCACCATTGTCTATGGCAATGAGCGAGTCTGTCCCCCATTCCATGTGCTCCAAGTTATTTTCACCGATGGCTTCTATCTTTTGTAAGTCTGCCAAGGCATCGGAGCATTCCCTGATGCTTGATGGATTCATCTGCTGGCGTTCCAACAGGTCATGGGCTTGGTACATATTCTGTTCAAGGGTAACTTGCGCCGTACAAAGGCATGTATTGAGTGCCATCCATGTTAATAACAGGAAGATTCTATAGTTTGTTCTATTTTCCATTTGGATTATTTTACTGTAGTTTCAACTATTAATATGTCCTGCTGCTTATGGAATCAATGTCCATAGTGATAGGTATAATTCTCAAGGAGGTTGAAATGGTCATCATATTGGGCAGACAGTCTGCCAAATCCGTCGTAGGTATATATTGTGCCTACCCCGGAATAGTCGAACTCTGAAGTAAGCCCATAATATGGATCATAGGTATATGTCTTCACGAGCACTCCTTTGGGGATACAGTTGCGGATATTCATGTTCAGACTTTTCAGTGTGGCACTTGTTGACTGCGTATCTATTTTCTTATAACTATCCAAAAGGGAGAGCAGACTGCTGAGTTGGTAGTTTCCATTCAGTTCCGTCTCAGTATAGTTCTCGATGATGGCAACAGGATATCGTCCGCCATAGCCCCACACATAGACCTTGTCGGGGGAAGTACGAGATTCCACATGGCTGGGATTCATGTTCGCATCATAGGTCAAGGCCCTTTCCTGCAGATAGAATCTACTATTTTTTATAATGGATCCGTTAGATACATACGGGTTTCCAACAAACGAATTATTCAAAGACAGATTATAAAATGCTTTGGGCACTACCAGGCTATCAGAGAGTACTATGTAGTCGCTATAGTGGCCCTCAACAGAGATACCATTGAGGGATTTAATGGTCTGAAGAGGTGTTCCAATCATGTTTTTCTGTTGGAGTGCAACCACAGCCTGCGCTTCAGGTGATAAGCCGGTACCCGTACTCACATTAAGTTCGTCTGGGAAATAGTTATATACTTGAATTGTTTCATTTTGCCTTGTCATGAGGTTTCCGGCGATTCTCCCCAGTCTATATCCATAAGATTTCTCTGTTACTAAAGAGTCACAGTGCCCATCTCTATAAGAATAAGTTGTTTCCGATATGCTTACAACATGAGTCCTGTAAGCACGATAACTTGATCTGCTGATGTTATATACCGTATTATACGGGGAGGTATTTTCATCCTTTATATACACATAGCCGTATCTGGTGTCTTCAACGGTTGGTGCATAAGTGTACTCTTTTTTTTCTATCACCCGACCGTTGTCGTCAATCAACACCTCCATGCGAGGGCGTCCACCATCCTGTGATTGTGGACAGAACTCTCCAACAGGGTAGGCTAAATAGGTGAAATTCTGGTTGTTGTAGTCGTTTACTACCCAGTAATATCCAGTACGTATGCCATAAATGAGATTGGGAACAATTGTGAAATGGTCTAAGCCTCCTACGTTGCTTTTTACATAAATATAATTCTTTGGAGGTTCTATGAGATTATCCAGCATATAATGAATAATACGTTTCAGAGTGGATCCATTGTTGTTCTTGATAACTTCCTCAACTTCTCTGTAATAAACTGGTTGACCATAGTAGCTGTTCAATGGTCTGTCTGTGGTGATGCGGTTTGCAACATAGCCCATGCTACCACCAGGAATCGTCCCATAGGAATATAGGGTAGCATTGTGGAATGATGGATTCGTAAGCACCCCACTACTTCCTCCGGCCAGTTCATAGTTAGAGTTGTGTTTCCTGTATATATATTCCGTTACGGTATTATTCTGCCCATCTCCACTGCCATCCTCGCTGACCTTTCTTTTAAGCCGCTTTCCCTCAATTTTCAAGTTGACGTTTGGATCGATGTCGTTTCCGGCTATTTGGGTGTAGTTATGTGATTCATACTCAAAAGCATCGATTGCTCCAGTCGGGTACCTGACACTGTCAAGGCAGAAATAATCATCAACGGTTCCATCATAATAGTCGGTTATAGTACTAAATCCTTGCAGAAACTCATTAGGAGTGCCATAGTTTATCATCCTGCATGCAGGTTCCCCTGATAGACTAAGATCAACAAGTACCTGAAAAAATGGTGTCTCCGTCCAGGATCCTCTCTTGGTATTTACATTATTTGTATTATAGTCTGGATTATAGCAGGTCTTAGCCCGATAGAACCTGTAGGAATAGTTAAAAACATATGGTGGCAACTTGTTTCCTAACGAATCGTATGGTACAATGCTGTCAAGTCGCATTCTATAGTTACTCCAATCCATTTTACCGCGTGTATCCTGGATGACATTGGTAAAGTAGCCATTGTTTTTCAGTTCATATCCCTTGACCACGGCTCCTGAATCGTCTTTCAGTTCTATTTTGGTTATTCTTTCCGAAAGTGTGGACAGAGGGGTGCCCAGCATGTCATAAGCGCTTCTGTCCATGCGGTTCCCGGCTGACGTAAAGGTTATTGAGCCGAAGTCAGACACAATTGAAGTGATGCGCTTTGTCTGATATCCTCCATACCAATTCCGTTCATATTCATCATGCGCATCTATTATTTTCTCTTCTGCATAGTTAAAAAAGAAATTTCCTCCTTTTACGGTCTCTATTCTCGAAAGGAACCATGCAGAGGTCTCGACAGTCATATTGTCGTTATATTTTCTTTTATATTCCTCATCTTCAAAAATGAACTTTGTGCCGTCATCGGCTATTATCATATAGCCATTAGCTGTTTGTTCCAATTTATATGACTCGTCGGGGAACAGTTTCTGATAGTATTGTTGTTGGTCGTTTTGAACCATCTCAAGGCTCCCCTCGTGGCCGGGAATGGAGTATTTGAATTCATCGGGCATCATATCTGGATACATACTTTCAATGGAGAATCCGCCAATTGGAGGATTCTGGAACATGGATTCCAGATAATTGTCTTGGAATTGCCACGGTGCGTCGTTAATTGTAGTTATGAAAGAATCATCCTTATCCCTGACGGTTTTTGTGATGCAACCGCCTGCCATCAATGACCAACCGAGTCCGATAGTTGAGGCTTCCGTCTCACAGTTTACATCTCCTCCATAGAATACTAAAGAAACAGGAAGATTATAGCCCTTTCCTTGCAGTTCAAACAGAGGAATGACAATAGAAGGCTGTCCCTTACTGAGGGCTGTCTCTATGGATGCTCCGATGTTGAATTGCTCAGAGTTAACACTTGGGCGGTAAACCTCGTAGTTGACAACGGACTGAGAAAAACCTTTTCCTACCGAAAGGAGCAGGAAAAGGAGGAACAAGAAGTATCTCATCGTGCTATTCTGTTTAAACACCTACAGTTCGATTACACCGATGTAATAAATAGAGCCGACGGTCAGGCGGATGGTGTATTCACCTGATAGTGTGTCAGGAAAAACGAGAGAGGTCTGACCGGGAACGAGACAATCAGTAAAGACCACATTGTCTTCTTCATCGAGAAGTTCAACAGGAGTGATTTCTCCAAATGATGAGTAAAAAGTAAGAGTGTGATCTTCGAGTGTGGCAGTTAGTGGTCGAATTGGGGATTTCGAACCTCCTGGCATAACAGTACTGTGATCAATAATCGACGCATAAAAATGGACATCGTTTCCACCAGCATAGATGTTCTGGCATAGTAAGCCAGACAATAACATAATAATAATCTTTTTTCCCATAGTTAGTTCGTTAATAATCTGCCACAAAAATAGATTTTTGAAAGCAACCGTACAACGAAAAGACAAAATAAGATTTTACTCAAGATTTTACTGTCTTGAATTTTATTGATAATCAGAAAGTTGCAACAAGTAGGTGTTGGCGGTTTTTTAATTGAGCAGTTCTAATTTCTGGTCAAATTCTTGCGGTTTCCCTTCAATTTCATACATCTTTTTTAGCAGCGTGATACGAATTTTTGAGATATAAGCAGGTGAACAGTCAAGGAAGTGGCTGATTACTTTTGGTGCATATCCCAGACGAATCAGAATACAGGTGTTGAATTCCATCATATTCAGGTTGAAGTCTTTTTCTGATATGAATTTGTAGCAGGAGGGATAGTTTTCTATCACGTATTGGCGGAGTTTCTGTAAATCTTCTTTTGATAATATCTGGCCATTTGCTTCCTGTTTTTGAATCTTGCGGAAAAGTGGGAGGCTTTCTTTGGCTGCTTGCAATTCTGTCCTTTTTTGTCTGTGATTCTGCTGATATTTCTCTATCTGCTCTTGTAACTGGCAGATAGCCTGTTCTTTCTCCTTAATAGCATCACGATACTCTTCTTCATGCTGTCGAAGCATAAGGATGTCTGATTGTGTCTTTTCTAATTCAGCTATCCTGTTTTTAAACAATCTTGCTTCGTACTGTTTCTTTTGCTTATATTTGTACGCTATGTAGAAAGCTGCAGATAGAACTAATAAAGAAATAAATAGAATCCATCTGAGCATCGCGGTTTTTCTTTCGGATTCCTTTTCTGCTTGGTGAGCCAGTTCCTGATGACGCGTGTAATCATATATGGCTTTCATGCGTTCCACTTCCTGGGTTGCCATGTGGGCATAGACGGAATCGTTCATGGCATAACTGTAAAGGGCGTATTTGGCGGCGGAATCTGGCTGGTGTGTCTTCTGAAAAAGCAGGGCAAGTCCTCTTGAGGCTGCATTCTGGTTATTGAAGTCTTTGCCTTTGCGGAGTTCCTTGCGGAAGAAGAACTCAGCGGAATCGTATTTCTCTTTTGCAATATAATACTCACCTAAAATTGAATAATATACTTCTCGGTTCTTCTCTATATCATGATTGTAATTAAAGAAACCGGATTCTGCCTCATAAATTTCAAGACACTGCTTTGCTTTTTCCAGCATTCCTTTTTTTATATAATGCAATCCTAATAAAGACAAAACTTGGGAGGATTGTCTTTTCATACCATTGTTCAAGAAGAATGAATAAACCTTTTCACATATTGTGATAACTGAGTCTGTCATTCCCAACACATCGAAAGAATTAGCCTTTTGTAAGTAATTATAAACAGCACCTAATGTGTCTCTGTCCATAATTGCATATTTTACTGATCGGTTTATACAGTCTATTTGATCACTAAGCAAATTTTGATGATAATAAATATTTGCCATTTGTGAATAGATACGGGATAATAGATAATAATCCTGCTCCGTTCCTGTTGTATCGGCCAATGCTGACTGGTAGGCATTCAGTGACATTGGCATTTCCCCCATGTCATAATAGGCGCGTCCAAGCAGATATTTGGCCAGCATGCGTTCGTTGGCGGTGCCGTGGCTGTCGTAATATTCAACAAGCATACGCTGAATACTGTCGGAACGGAAAATCGTATCGCATTTGTTCTGTGCATTGGTAAGCAGCAGCAGGCGGCGCATCCGCTGACTGCGGGTAAGTCCGTCATCGCTAATGCTGTCCAATAGGGCAATGGCTTTGCTGGGTTTTTCGTTCATAACGGCCTCGGCACGGTCGAGCAAACGCTGGGGTTCCCTGCTGCTGCAGGCACAGAGCAACAGGAGAACAAGGGCAATTAGGAACGACCTTCTGAGCATTTTTCTTTTCCGTTTACCGTTGACAAAGATAGCGACTTTATTCGGATTCGCCAAAGGATTTTGTTTCTATTATTTATTGTCTACACTTAGTTGTTATGAGGCCAGAACAAAATGCCCCGCATCATTTGGTGATGCGGGGCTGATGTTTATGATAAGGTTGATAAAATCGGATTAGAGGGCCATGATCTGCTTGGCAGTATCATCGTCGGGCTTCACTTCGAGCAGCTTGGCAGCATATTCCTTAGCTTTGGCCACCTGGTCGTTCTGGATGTAGTGAACGGCAAGATACTGATAGGCAACGCCTAATTTCTTCAGGTCGGAAGCACTCTTCTCGGCTTTTGGCTCTACGAGCGTGATGTACTCCTCGTAGTAGGGCTTTGCCTCACCCTTCTTCAGGTCGGTATTCATCTGGTGGTGGATGTTAGCGCGCTGGTAAGCGGCATAGTCCTTTGCATAATCGAACTTAGAAGCCACGTTGGCGTAGACCTCGTCGGCCTTTCTCAGGGCTGCAATCTTTCCGGCTTCGTCGGCACCATCCATCTGCTCGATGTAGATGTCGGCCAGTGAACGGTAGTGGTTGGCATTAGCCTCGCTGCCGAGCAGGTCGAGATACTGCTGATAGTTGGTAACGGCATTGCTCCAGTCCTTCTTCTGTACATAGACGTCGGAGATGAACTTGTAGATGTCCTTGCGGCTGGGGTCAAGTTCCTGAACCTTCTTGTAGGCAGTGATGGCGTCTTCAGTGCGACCGAGGTTGGTGAGCACGTCGCCATAGAACTGATAGTCGTTGGTGATGAACTTCAGGGTATCTTTCTTGTTGAACAGCTTGGTAGCGTATGTGAGGGCTGTGCCGTAGTCCTTCAGCTTGTTCTTGCTGTAGAATGCAACACGGTTGAACGAACTGTAGTCGGGATAGGTCTTAGAACCAGTCTCGGCCAGGCGGAATGCCTTCTCGTAGTCCTCGATAGCATAAGCCGTAGAAGTGTAGTCGTAGAGAATATAGTCTTCGAGTGCGCCAGGGTTGGGCACCTTGTCATAGTACTCCAAAGCGGTCTTCAGTTTCTTGGCGTTGGAATACATATAGCCAGCTGCTGCATCGACGGGATAGTCGGGCTTAACCTTGCGGAGCTGCTCAAGCATCTCAACGGCTCCCTTGGGGTCAACCTTCTGATATACGCGAGCATACTTTACATAGCCATTGGGGTCTTCTTTGTCGAAAATGGTGGCCTGCTGGTACCAAGTTGCAGCTTCACCGCCATCGTCCTGCTTGCGTGCAATGTCGCCTTTCAGCAGATAGCCGGCAGCTTTGTTCTTTCCCACCTTGATGGCAAGATCGGCATACTCATTTGCCTTTTCATAGTTGTCGACTTCGAGGAATGCGCGTCCTATGTTGGCCATTGCCTCCGGATTCTTCTTGTACAACTTGGTGAAAGCCTTGAGTTCGTCTTTCAGGGCTGCTGCATCACCGTTCTTGTCAACAATTGCCTTTGCGATAGCGTCAAACTGAGCTTTGTCGGTCTGGGCCATGCTTGGAGTGGAGATGCTGAGCATCATCACTCCTGCTACGAGATATTTGATTGCTTTCATAATTCTCTTGTTTTAAATGTTTATAATCACAACTTTGATGTTACTATTTTGTTTTGGTTTAATTCTCACTGAAAAAAAATTTAATTGCCATCCTTGATGTTTACGTCGTGGATCATGATTTCGCCATGTGTGGGCAACAGTCCTGACTTGATGATGATGAGCTGGCCCTTGGGTTGCTCCATGAAGTGGGCGAAGGCCCAGGGTAGTCCGCGGCGCGGGTCGTTGAGCAGGGCGTAGATGGTGCGAACGAAGGGGTAGCGGTTGTTGAGCAGCCATACTTGGTAGGGTTTCCAGCTGTTCTTTGGGGTAGCTACGTCCATCTTGCTTACCGACATCACGGTGATGTTCTTCTTCCACGTGGTGTTGGTGGTGTCGCGCCTGTCGTTTAGCCAGTTACTGCCAATGATTCCGATGGCGTTAGGTGTTTTCTCGACATAGTCTATAACTTCCTTGCTGGTCTGTGCGGCGAAAATGTTGGGGCTGTTGATGGGTTTTCCTCCGAGGATGGAGTCCACACAATAGTGGACGGCACTCGACGATTTGTTGTCGAAGCATACCCATATCTCGCCTTTCTTGGAACCTTTGTTGATTTCGTTCCAGTTCTTAACCTCGCCTGACAGTATGCGGCGAACGTTGTCGACCGTGATGCACGAGTCGGTGTTCTGGTTGTTACAGATGAGTGCCATGCCGTCGTAGGCCAGTGGCACCATTTCGGGCAGCATGTCGCGTGCCTTGAGGTTGTCGAATTCCTCTTGGGTGAATCTCCTTGAAGTGACGGCCAGGTACAAGCTGTCGCTGAGCACGAGGTTGACGGCATTCACTTCGTCGGTGTAGAGTGCATTGATTTTTGTCTTGGGATTCAGCGCCTCATAAACTTGAATGAGTTCCTCCATGATTGGACTGAAACTCTCGTCAACCGCAATGGTTATTTCACCTGAAGTGCGGGTGTCTGTTCTACCACTTTTCGGTTTGTCCTTGCAAGAGAACAAACCGAAAGTGATAAAGCATCCTACTAAACTGTAGAATAGTTTTTTATACATTTCTGTACGTTAGATTACTGAAGTTTGAATGTTACAGGCACGGTGTACTTTACGCGTACTGCGGAACCGTTCTGCTTACCCGGAGTCCACTTCGGCATTGCGCTTACCACGCGGGCAGCTTCCTTGTCGAGTGAGGGGTCAACAGACTTTGCAACCTTCACGTCGGTGATAGAACCATCCTTCTCGACCACGAACTGAACGATAACGCGTCCCTGGACACCGTTCTCGGCAGCGATTACCGGATACTTGATGTTCTGGCTGAGCCATGACATCAGGGCACCCATACCACCGGGGAATGAAGGCATCTGCTCCACGACATCGAACACTTTGTTCTCTTCGACTTTCTCCTTTGGAGGTTCGGGGGCTGCAATTTCTTCCTTTGCCTTGAGCACTTCGCCGCCTACCTCATCGTTACCTTCAACGGTGAAAGCACCTACGGCCTTGTTACTCTTTTCAACTTCGTCGAGCTTAATCTCGTCTTCTTCCTTCACCTCGTTATCTTTCTTGATGACGGGCGCGGTGAACTTCACTGAAGACTTAACCTTCTCGACCACCTTTTCAGGCTCGACCTTGATCTGCTCTTTCTTTTCAACCTTGGCCTCTTTCTTCTTCTGCTCGAGGGCTGAGAGCTCAACGGCCTGGGTGTTTTCCACCTGGCGGTTGGCCTCTACCATGCGATGAAGGGTGAGTCCGAGATACAAGAGGACTGATGCAAGGGCTACAATTATGATGGACCAGATGTTACGCTTGGTTGTACCCTTGCGAAGTTTGTAGGCTCCATATTCTTTATTTCTGCCTTCAAATACAAGGTCGGTCCATTCGTTGGATATCAAATCTAACTTTGCCATTGTAATTCCTTTTTAAATTGTTAGTGACTTGGAGATTACTTGATGCCGCGCTTCTCGAGAAGCTTCTCGTCGTCTTCGTTAATCTTGTCAATCACGTAAGTACCAATACTGCATATAGTCATCTCGTCGAGAGCATCAACCATGTTCTTATAACTTGCTTCGTCGGTACACTTGATGATGATGGTCATCGTGGGCACCTTGCCGTCTTCAAGTTCACCCTTCTTGATCCTTGCCAGTTCGGCATCGTAGATGCTGTCGGGGTATTGCTCGGGATGTGCAAGCTTCTTCTGGTCAAGCTTAATCTTGGCTGCCATGATTTCAGCCACGGGAACAGAACCGTCTTCGGTCTTGTGCGAAATCAGCACATCGCGAATACCATCCTTGCCCCATGTGGTTTCTTTCAGACAGTCAGGATTGTTGTAATCGGGGATACCGTCTACGTGGTAGATCTTGTCATTGCCACACACAAAGATGGTGATGGTCTGAGAAGCCTTTGCCGCGTTACGGTCTTTGTCCTGAATGTTCTCATCATTACTCGGCATGGTCAAGTTCATCGTCTGGGGTTTAGCCAGTGATGTACACAGCATGAAGAAAGTGATAAGAAGCATCATCATATCCACCATCGGCGTGAAGTCCACGCGGGTGTTCATCTTTTTCTGTCTGCTTTCTTTTTTCTTTGCCATGTCTTAGTCCTCCGAATTTGATTTTAAAGCCGTGATCAGATAGTAGCGGTTCTCGCTCATATCCTGCAGTTCCGACATCATCTTCTTGATTGTCTTGTAAGGCGTCGTAGCATCGGCCTTGATGGCAATCTTCATGTCGGGACCGTTGTTGTCACGGGCGACGGTAACCCAGTCCTGGAACTCGCTCATCTTGCCGTCGACAGAGTCGGTGGGGATGCCGCGGGTTGCCATGTACTCATTCATTTTCTCACTGTCCTGACTGAGGAGGGCTGAGAGGTCTTGCATGCTGACGCCAATGCTGGCGGCACC
Source organism: Prevotella sp. (assembly GCA_017428925.1). Classification (GTDB taxonomy): domain Bacteria; phylum Bacteroidota; class Bacteroidia; order Bacteroidales; family Bacteroidaceae; genus Prevotella. Next base: position 46,383 of record JAFRPY010000010.1, read on the forward strand.
ACGACCATTTTCCAACTGCTTTCCTGTCAGGCTGACGCCATACTGGCTTGCCATGCCTGTGAGCAGTTCCTCCATCTTACCAGGAGTGTCCATGCCGAGGAAGACCTTGCCTTCCTTGTCACAGAGTATGGTCAGGACGTTATTCTCTGGAACCTTGATCTCCGATACAGAAGCTGGGGTCACGACCTTCACCGCCTCATTCTTCACGAACGTAGATGTCAACATGAAGAAAGTCAGCAGAAGCACCATGACGTCGCTCATAGGAGTCATGTCAATCCAGACGTCCGCTTTCTTAACTTTTACTTTACCCATAATGATAAATGTTTTAAAGGGTTAGCAAAAATTAAGCTTCATCTGCGTGGTTGGCTTCGTATGTCTGAGCGATAGTATAACCGACCTCGTCGAGGGCGTATGTCAACTTATCAATCTTGTTTGAATAGTAGTTGTAGGCAATCACAGCAAACCATGATGTCAAAATACCAGATGCTGTGTTCACAAGAGCCTCAGAAATACCTTCAGACAGTGCCAGTGAGTCACCACCACCACCGGAAGCCAGAGCGGCGAATGAACGAATCATACCGACCACAGTTCCGAACAGAGCGGTAAGTGTACCCAGTGTAACGATAGTAGCAAGGATAGGCATGTTCATCTGCAGAGTAGGCATCTCCAGCTGAGTGGCCTCTTCGTGAGCCTGCTGGATCTTGAGCACCTTAGCACTCTTCTTCAGACGAGTGTCTGCTTCCATCTCCTTGTAAGCGTTCAGAGAAGCACCTACAACATTAGCAACAACACCCTGCTGCTTGTCGCAAATCTGCTGGGCCTTGTCCATGTCGCCGGCGTTGATAGCAGCCTTGACATCTGTAACGAACTTGGTGAGAGAACTCTTACCAAAAGCGCTGCGCAGAGCGAAGTAGCGCTCGATGGAGAGAGCAATAACGGTGAAGAGCAATGTGATGATCACAGGCACCACGATACCACCCTTATACACGGTACCGAGGAGTGAGCCGTCCTTAACTGCGTTTGCGGGGTCACCACCTACGAAGTTGTCGGGATTACCCAGCACGAACTTGTAGAAACAAACTGCGAGAATGAAACAAGCCACAATGATCCAAATTGCGTCTCTTACACCCTGGAATCCTGACTTTTTCTTAGGATTCGCCTTAACTTGTGAATTTGCCATAAAATAAAATTTTTAGTTATTAATAAATTTAAGTGTATAAAAATTTCTTCTTATTCTGATGTTTGACTGAGTTTGTTTGAAGGAAGGAAATTCCTTTGCAGTCCTTTCTCAATCGGCAAAGATAGTAATAAATAGTCAACCAACGTGCCAATTAAGTTTTTTTAACCGAATAATTTTTCTATTATTTCAATTTTTGGAGCGTTTCTTTGATTCTTCTCATGGCTTCGCGGATATTGTCATCACTCGTTGCGTAGCTCATGCGGAAGCAGTCAGGATCGCCAAAGGCATCGCCGCCCACTGTGGCCACGTGGCCTACTTCGAGCAGGTACATGGCGAGATCGGATGAGTTGTTGATGGTGCGCTTTCCGTCGCTCTTGCCATAGAAACTGCTGCATTTGGGGAACAGGTAGAATGCTCCCTGAGGAACATTAACCTCGAGTCCGGGAATCTCTTTGGCCAATTCTACAATGAGGTTGCGGCGGCGCTCAAAAGCCTGACGCATGTCTTCCACGCACTGCTGCGAGGCAACATAGGCCTCTTCGGCAGCCTTCTGGCTCACTGAGCATGGACCGCTGGTGTATTGACCTTGTAATTTGTTGCAGCCTTTCACAATCCATTCCGGGGCGGCAATATATCCGATACGCCATCCCGTCATGGCGTATGCCTTGCTGACGCCGTTGACGATGATGCTGCGCTCTTTCATTCCCGGAACCTGTGCTATGCTGGCATGCTTGCCGGTATAGTTGATGTGCTCGTAGATTTCATCAGCCAGCACGAAGATGTCCTCATGGCGTAGGATAACCTCGGCCAACGCAGTGAGTTCCTCGGCAGAATATACACTTCCTGTAGGATTGCTTGGCGAGCAGAGGATGAGCATCTTGGTCTTTGGGGTAATGGCAGCCTCAAGCTGGGCAGGAGTGATTTTGAAGTCTTGCTCGAATCCAGCCTCAATATATACGGGCACTCCGCCTGCAAGTTTCGCCATCTGGGGATAACTTACCCAGTAGGGTGCGGGCACAATCACTTCATCGCCGTCGTTGACAAGTGCCATGATGGTGTTGCACACGCTCTGCTTGGCTCCGTTGCTTACCAATATCTCGTTGACTGTGTAGTCAAGCCCGTTCTCGTTCTTGAGCTTGGCCACGATAGCCTTGCGCAGCTCGGGATAGCCGGGCACGGGAGAATATTTCGAGAAATTGTTGTCGACAGCCTCTTTGGCTGCTTTCTTGATATGGTCGGGGGTGTTGAAATCGGGTTCACCGACACTCAGGTTGATGACATCGATGCCCTGGGCTTTCATCTCTGAACTCTTCTGCGACATTGCAAGTGTTGCCGATGGGGCGAGACGGTTCAGACGGTCTGATAATTGTGCCATTTGTTGTAGTTATCTGTATTATTTTTACGGTGCAAAATTAATCATTTTATTCATTAAAACGAAATAATTACGTCTTTATTTCCCTATTCGGGGGAAAATAGTTACTTATTTACGCTTTTTCCCGTTTTATAGATGCAAATTGTGACCCATGCGGTTCTTTTTGGTTTGCAGGTAGCGCAGGTTGTATGGGTTGGGGGTAACCTCGATGGGAATATTCTCGATAATCTCCAGTCCGTAGGCTTCCAACCCTACGCGTTTCACGGGATTGTTGGTGAGCAGGCGCATCTTCTGAACGCCTAACTTCCTGAGAATCTGTGCCCCGCAGCCATAGTCACGCTCGTCGGGCTTGAATCCCAGATGGACATTGGCTTCAACGGTGTCGAGTCCTTCTTCTTGAAGTTTGTAGGCGGCAATCTTGTTCATCAGTCCGATGCCGCGTCCTTCCTGCTGCATGTAAACCACTACGCCCTTGCCTTCTTGTTCGATCATCTGCATGGCTTTGTGGAGTTGTTCGCCGCAGTCGCAGCGCAACGAGCCGAGGATGTCGCCTGTGGCGCACGACGAGTGTACGCGTACCATCAGCGGTTCGCCTTCTTCCCATTCACCCTTGATGAGTGCGAAGTGCTCCATCCCGTTGCTCACCTGGCGGAATGGAATGAGCTTGAAATGGCCGTATTGTGTCGGCATGTCGGCTTCAGTGCCCATTTCCACGAGTGAGTCCTTTTTCAGTCGGTAGGCAATGAGGTCTTTGATGGAGATGAGCTTCATGTCGTATTTCTTGGCAAACACGTCCAACTCGGGAAGTCGGGCCATGGTGCCGTCTTCGTTCATGATTTCCATGAGTGCGCCGGCAGGGTAGAGGCCACTAAGTTTGCAGAGGTCGATAGCAGCTTCGGTATGTCCTGAACGTTGCAGAACACCGTTGTCCTGGGCATAAAGTGGATTTACGTGGCCGGGACGGCCAAAAGTTTGTGGCGTTGACGTGGGGTCTGCCAGAGCCCTGATGGTGGCGGCGCGGTCGGCGGCTGATACGCCTGTGGAACATCCTTCCAGCTTGTCAACGGTCACGGTGAAGGGTGTGCCGAGCATGGAGGTGTTCTCCACCACTTGACGGGGCAGGTCGAGTTCTTCGCAGCGGGCTTTGGTGATTGGCGCACAGAGCAGCCCACGTGCGTGTTTAAGCATGAAATTGACCATTTCAGCCGTTATGGTTTCTGCAGCGCAAATCAGGTCGCCCTCATTCTCGCGGTCTTCATCGTCGACCACAACAACAAATTTACCTTCTTTGAAATCTTTGAGTGCATCCTCGATGCTGCTGAGCTTTATATCTCCCATAATATACCTTAATTATTTTATATATGCTTCATTAATTCTGTTCACGATACTCGCGTTGGTCTGCTTAATGGTGCGAAGGTCGCGGAGCAGACGCAGACGGAAACTCCACATGCGGATGTAGAGGAAAATACCTATAGGTAATAGGATGAAGGCCACGATGTTCATCCAGCGGTGTTCGAACGGACGGGTATGGGCCTTGACGGATAGGATGGGGTAGTGGTTGATTTCCGTCAGTATCAGTTTGTCACGGGTGTTCGACAGGTCTTCGATGACAGCCTCCATTTCCTCGCTGATGCGCTCAATCTCGTGGTCTGGCTCATACTTGAAGAATACCTTGATGATATTGGGCAGATGCATCAGCTTGTGTCCATGAGCATAGTCGGTGACTTCCTGGCTGAGTCTCTGCAATTCTGCCGCATCGTTGGCATAGTTCGGATCTTCGATGATAACTTCCTTGCCGTCGATATGGCGCTTCAGACGCAAGCCGAGCAGTCGACGGAAGAAATTGACGTATGCATCCATGCTGAATACCGTGGAGTCGTTATTGGCCTTGTAGGTGAAGAAAATCGCCAGTGGCGAGAGCACGGCAGTGGCAATGCTCTTTCCGAACCATGGCGACCACACGCCTAATCGTGACATTCGGTAGCCTGTGTTGTCGCAGATGTAATAAATGATGAATACCAGCACGGAGATGATGACGGGAATGCCGAGACCGCCCTTTCTGATGATAGCACCCAGCGGTGCACCGATGAAGAAGAAGATGAGACAGGATAAGGCCAGGGTGAATTTTCCGATACCCTCTATCTTATGCAGGCGGATGCTTCTTTCCAGGTCTTGGCTGAGCATCGACTTGAATTCCAAGTCGTTGTTCATGTTGGCCACCGACGATACGGCCATGCCGATGGCTTGTTGTTTGTGTGATTTGCTCAGACGGTTGAAGAGCGTGTCGGTGTTCATGGCTTTTGTGGCAGCCATCTTGATGGCTCTCAGCGAGTCGCGCTTCGAGATGGAGTCCATGTGATAGTAGGCAGCCTTGGCGTATGCATAGTTCGCACGTCCTATACTGTCGGCCACGTCGTTCAGAGAGTCGATGTCGTGCACAATCTTCTTGATGCTTTTCGATTTGGCATCGCTGCTCAGTCCCGCAACGTCGGCGAGGTTGAAACCGGCATCGAAGTCGAGTACTATCCGCTTTACCGAATAAGTCTCGCGGCGATAAGGTACGCTGGCGCTTCCTGCAAGTTCCTGACTCCGCATGTTCTCAAACCATTCTCCATTATAAAGTGTCAGCAGCAAATGGCGCTTTTCTGCAGTGGACTGCATCATACCGGAGTCGGCCAGAATGATGGCCTGGTCTTCGTAGCTGCCGGTTCGGCGGTAGATCATCAGACCATAGAGCATACCCGTCCTCAAGTCTTTTTTCTGCACGTAAAGGTTGCAGTCGGGGATACCGTCGTAGAACACTCCTTCAGGTATTTCGAGTTCAGGACTCTTTTGTTTCATGGAGATGAGCAGCTGTGCGAACGACATATTGGCATTGGGACCAACGACGTTCTGGAAATACAGAGAGCCCAGCATGATAAGGATAGTGATGATGATGAGCGAGCGGAACGACTGCATCAGCGAGATGCCTGCTGCCTTGATAGCGGTCAGTTCGCTGCTTTCTCCAAGGTTACCGAAAGTGATGAGCGAAGAAAGCAGGATGGCCAGCGGCAATGCCTGCGGCACCAGCATCAGTCCCATGTACCAGAAGAATTTGGCCAGAATCTCAAGGGACAGACCTTTACCGATGAGTTCATCGACATAACGCCAAAGGAACTGCATCATCAGCACAAACTGGCAGATGAAGAAAGTACCCACAAACAGCAAGCCGAACTGCTTAGCTATGAATATGTCGAGTTTCTTTATTCTGAACATCAGGGTGCAAAGGTACGAATTAGTGAGCACAAAACAAAATAAACTTGTTTAATTTTTGTTTGTCGAGCGGGAGTGTCTTTCAACGGTTTCTTATAATCCGGTCGTCTGATGTAGTCGTTCGAAATTGCTTTCCCATATATCGTACAGTCCGTCAACGTCTTCTTCCCATGCGAAATCGGTGACGAGAAGAATGTAGTCGCCAGTAATCTCACTGCGCTCTATAGCCATCAGCCAATAGGCTTCAGGGTCTTCCTCTTCGTTCCATGTTATTTTCAGATGGTGTGCTGTTACCTCTTCCATGATGGTCGCCGTTCGCGTTTCCTGGTGCGTCCATGCCTCTCCCCAAGTGAAGGTCAATTGGTCGTCGTTTCGTTCTACATAGTCGGCAACCCATTTAGCTAACCCTCCGGCAGAACTGAGCAGTGGCCATATAATGTTGGCTGATTTGCAGTTCAGTTCTTTTTCTATATGTATCTTTTGCTTCTTCATAATAGTACCATATAAAACAAGTAAGCATGACAGTGCAAATGTAAGAAAAATCTCCGAGAAACAAAATATTTTCCCAAATAATTTTGGAGATTTAAGATTTTTGTTTACCTTTGCACCCGCTAAATGCAAATGGCGGGGTAGCTCAGCTGGTTAGAGCGTCGGATTCATAATCCGGAGGTCGAGGGTTCGGGTCCCCCTCCCGCTACACTAAGGCTCCTGTAAGCGTCAGTTTACAGGGCTTTGTGTTTATAAGGTGTGTTTATAAGGTGTCTTCACTGCTAAAAAATTTTGTTTATTCGGAAAATATACTTACCTTTGCAAAGTTACTTTGCGAAGCATTATGACTCAACTTACCCCTTCCATATTTCGAGTTTATCTATGACGAACATTGGGATTTGGGGCATGGATGGTCAGATGGTATGTAAGATATTATTAACTATTCGGATATGAAACAAAAAAAACAGAAAAAGGAAACTCCTCGCTTCAAAGGTGTTGCCAAGTCCGGTCTCTATAATGCCATTGTCTGGGCAGCCGGTCTGGCGATTATCGCTTTCGCCCTGCTCTTTTTTGAGAGCAATTTTTTATGGAAGGCGCAGGAGTTGAATCTTTTTCAGCACACAAGTCTCTTCTTCAAGCAGCAAATGGTGGTGCCCGGTGGAATGCTCACCTATCTCGGTACCTTTCTCACCGAGTTCTTCTATTATCCCTGGTTGGGCGTTCTGATTCTCATCGGATGCTGGCTTTTAGTGATGTGGTTGACCAAACGCGCCTTCAGCATTCCGGGCAAATGGGCGCTGCTGATGTTTGTCCCCGTCGTTTTGCTGCTGCTGACCATCGTCGATTTGGGCTATTGGATATATTTGCTCAAATTGCGTGGACACTTCTTTGTTGCCACTTTAGGCACGCTGTTTGTCGTTTTCATGTTATGGATTTTCCGCTCATTGCCGCGCAAATATCATCTCAGGGCCGTCTTCCTGGTTTTCACTGCAGTGGTGGGATATCCGCTGGCCGGAATTTATGGTCTGGCCGCAACCTTGTTGATGGCCATTCTTTCATGGCGGATCGAGACGAAAACATGGAGTGTCGTCTATAGTCTGCTGGCCGTGCTTACCGTGGTGGCCGTTCCGCTGTTCTGTTACAGGTATCTCTATTATGAGATTAACCAGGCCAATATTTATTGGGCAGAGCTGCCCCTGTTTTTTATTCAGGAAGAATACCATCAGTATTACATTCCCTACTATCTGCTCGCCCTTTTCTATGTCATTCTTGCCGTCACTTACCGACAAGACTGGAAAACGGAAACGGCAAAACCCATACGCTGGCTGCTGGCCCAGGCCGCTCTGTTGGCCATTCTCGTGGTTGGCACCTACAAAGGTTGGTTCAAAGACGAGAATTTCCACCACGAACTGGCGATGCAGCATTGTGTGGAGCACCTCGACTGGGAAGGTGTACTTTCTGAGGCTTCCCGTCAACATGACGAGCCCACCCGTTCCATTGTCATGATGAAAAATCTTGCCCTGGCCCGTCTCGGTCGGCAGGGCAACGAAATGTATGCCTACAAGAACGGATCCAAGGAATACAATGCTCCCTTCAAGTTCCGTTTGCTGATGGTCATTGGGCCGATGATCTACTACCAATACGGCATGACCAACTACAGCATGCGTTACAGCACCGAGATGGGCGTGGAATTCGAGTGGCGCGCCGAATACTTTAAGAATCTCAGCCGTTGTGCGCTGCTCAATGGTGAATGGCAGGTGGCCCGCAAATACATCAACCAGTTGAAACAAACCACCTTCCACCGGAAATGGGCCGCAGAGATGGAACAGCTGATTGGCCATCCTGAAAAAATCGCGGAAAACCGCGAGATGGCCCCCATCACCCACATGATGCACTACGAAAACAGACTGTTTTCCGACGGCGGATATGTGGAACGCGCAATCATGACCCACCTGGCCGCTCTCCGCGAGGTCGACGATCCCTATTTCCAGGAACAGGCTTTGCTCGCATCGATGTGGTCGCTGAACCCGCAGATTTTCTGGTATCATTTCAGCCGTTATGTGAAAATGCACCCCAAACAGGCCATTCCCGTCCACTATCAGGAGGCAGCCTATCTGTATGGTGTGCTGGCCGACAATCCCAATGTCGATAAATTCCCGATAGACGCCAGCGTGAAAGAAAAATATTCACGCTTCGACCAGACCATGGCCCAATACGACGGGAAGGACATCAAGGAAGTGCAAGAAGCGACGGAACAGTTGTTTGGTGACACCTTTTTCTATCAGTATTATCTCATGTCTAACCTCCCAGAATATTAATCGTATATGAAAACAAATATATCACTCTTCAAGTACCACATACCATTTTCTCCCTCCCTCATAGGGAGGGTAGGGGTGGGTCTTTTTATTCTACTCCTTACCTCCTGCGGTCAGGTCTCGGTGCCCACCGAATATAAGCAGTCGGACAAATATCCCAAGATTTATCCCGACTATGTGAACGTGACCGTTCCGGTGAACATTGCCCCGCTGACGTTTATGCCCGAAAATTCTGCCGACGGCATGATTGCACGCTACAGTGCAGGCGATGTGGAAGTGGTCTATGAGGATAAAATGCAACCCACCGCCGACGAATGGCACCAGCTGACAGAGAAGGCGAGGGGAGGGGCTATCGAGGTGGATGTCTTCACACGCGCCGCCGACCAGTGGACGCGCCACAAACCTTTCCACATCTATGTGTCGCCCGACTCCATCGATCCCTACATCAGCTATCGTCTGATTGCGCCATCCTTCGTCTCCTACGAGGCCTTGACCATCAACCAGCGCTGTCTGGAAAACTACGACGAGAGCGTGATTTATGATAACATGCTGTGCAGTTTCGAGAAAGACGGCCAGTGCATCAACTGCCACCACTACCAGTCGTACAACCCCGACCGCATGCAGTTTCATGCCCGCCAGTTCAATGGCGGCACCGTCATCGCCATCGACGGGCAGTTGGACAAAATCAACATGAGGAGCGATTCCATCCTCGCGGCCGGTGTCTATCCCGCCTGGCACCCCACGCTCAACTTCATCGTCTATGCCACCGACAAGACCTTCCAGAACTTTCACATCACCGATGCCAACAAGATAGAAGTCTACGACCTGGCGAGCGACATCATTGCCTACGATATCGACAAGAACGAGGTGACCAACCTGGAAAACGACACCACGGAGTTTGAGGTCTTCCCCTGCTGGGCTCCCGACGGCAAGACGCTCTACTACTGCAGTGCCCATTTTGAGTTCCAGGACACGGCACATTCAAAAAGCGTGGAGATAATCCACAGATACCAGGATTTCAAATACAATATCTACAAGAAAAGTTTCGATCCTGAAACCCGTCAGTTCGGCCCCAGAGAGCTGGTCTACGATGCTTCGGCCAACAATCAAAGTGCCACACTGCCGCGTGTCTCACCCGATGGTCGCTATCTGCATTTCACAGCCGGAAAATTCGGGTATTTCCACATCTGGCACCACGATGCCGACATCTGGTCGCTCGACCTTCAGACTGGCGACGTAAGGCCCATGTCGGAAATCAACTCCCCCGACACCGAGAGTTATCATTCATGGTCGAGCAACGGCCGATGGGTCATCGTGAGCAGCCGCAGATACGACGGCACGTTCACCAGGCCGTTTATTGCGCATATTGATGCGAACGGAAAGGGCACGAAGCCTTTCGAACTGCCCTCTGCCGACCCCGACTATCACCGCCAGTTCATGCGCAGTTACAACATTCCCGAATTTATGCGCGGCCCGGTAACCATCACCCCCCATGAATTTGCCGACATCCTCAAAGGTGAAGCCCTCACCGTGAAGTATAAATAATAGGTTTTTAGGCGTTTCATGAGTCTGGGATTACAGGTGTTCTTGCAAATGATAAGCTTTTGCAAAGTAATTTAGTCTAAATTGCTAAGTAATTTAGTCTAATTTACTAAGTAATTTAGTCTAATTTACTTTTACGCATTCGGGCGGATTTCGAAAAATCCGCCCGAACCGAGTATTTTGTATTCATCCTACCCTCTTTTGGGAAGGGTAGGGGTGGGGTTTACATCAACGGAAAACCTTTCTCGACGAGCCGTCGGCGCTCTTCTCGATACACAGGCCTCTGGGATCGTTCAAACGACGGCCCTGCAGGTCGTAATACGTCTTCGGTCCGTCGGCACTGGTCTGCTTCACCTCCTCAATGGCCGTGCTGGCCCTGTCGATCGTGAAGATATAGGTGTTCAGGCTCTGTGCAGGCATGTCATAAATCAATTCGCCTGATTCCGCAATCTCGAGGTCCGACTTTTGGCAGAGGTTCTCGCTCTCGTTGCCAGTCGACAACCACAGCGTACCGCTCTTCACGTTGTAGGGCAGTACAATTTTCAGGTCACGGGATTTTTCAGTGGCATTGATAGCCATGACGATGATGGAGTCGCCCTTGATGTATGCCGAGAACTGATAGTCTTGTGCCACGCCTTCATCCGTGCGTCCTGCCTCAGCATCTCTCTCCGTCAGCAAACGGGTGGAGCCGGTGACGTTCTTCGCGAAGTGTGACATCACGTAGGCACGGGGCAGCAACTTGTTCTTTGTCTTGTTTGCATCACCATATTTTGCCTCGCCCGTGCTGATGAATGCCCAGTGGGCGCGCAGATACCAGTAGATGTAGCCCGTGCAGCCAGACAGCATGCACTCGTTCAGCTCTTCGGCAAAAATCAGGTTCTCATACCATGTGGGCACTGCACCTGTATTGTCGGTCACAGAGTGTTCGGTCATCCACAACTCCTTGCCGTACTTGAGAGGAAGAACACCTGCAGGTTTCATATACTGGAGGGGCATGTGGCCGTAGAGGTGGCCTGCCACGATGTCAACCTGTTCGCGGCAGGTTTCGTCTACCATCAGCGGGTCGGTGTAGTCCTTGTTGAAGCCCAGCGGCTCCGCACTGATCAGGCGTACGCCGGGATTGGCCTCGCGGTCGAGCATATAGGCATAGTTTTTCACCAGCGTTACCAGATCCTGCGGATCATAGAGACAGCCGGAATAGCTTACCCACCAGTCGGGCTCGTTCTGCAGTGAGACGGCATCTACGGCAACCCCCTTGTCCTTCATCCATTTCAGGAAAGTGTTCAGCCACGGGAAAAACTTGCTGTAGCAGTCGGGGCGCAGTTTGCCGCGCTGATTGCCCTGGTCGTCGGAATTTCCGCCCTGAGACGTGCCGTTGGTCTTGTATTCACCTGGGGGCGACCAGGGTGTGCCGAAGACGATTCCGCCGCGCTGCTTGACGATTTTGGCGGAGGGCAGCGAGCCGTTCCAGTCGTAGGGGGTGTCCCAGTTGCCCCATTCTTTCACTTTGACATCACCCTCGAAGTTGGGTGAAATCTCCATGCGCAAGATGTTGAGCCCAATTTCTGACTCGTCACCATAGAGCAGTTTCACGGGTTGGGTGTCGTTGGCGTAAGGCTCCATAGCACCGAAACAGCTGGCACCGCCGAAGCCCGTGATGGTTTGTTTTTTTGTATTATTCACTGTTAAAACCGTGCGCGGTTTTGCGGCTTGGCTGCCCATAGCGACAGTTATCGCTAAAAACAATGTAAAAATCTTTTTCATTTTTTCAATTTCTCATTTTCTCCAATTCTCATTTTCTCCAATTCTCATTTTCCCCATTTCTCACCTCACCCTCAGATGCGTATGTCCTTTCGGCATATTCACGGGAATGGCGACGTCGGCCATCTTGATATGGCTGGTAAAGGGTGCAATCAGTTCAGGAGCCTGGTCGGCAGGGAGGATATAGTCGCCTACAGCCAGATAATGGTTCGTCGGGAATGACTTTCCCTTTTTCAGGTCGGGCCTGTTGGTGTCGTATGCCAGTCGGCCTTCCTTCACGCCCGTCTTGATGAGTTGGTTGATGGGTACATTCATGTTGAACTGCAGGAAGGCAGGAATATCGATGTCGAATTTTGAGCGCACCGTGGGGATGCAGTCCTGGAACACCCAGTCGTAGAGGAACGTGGGGCGCGGACTGGTGATGCCATATTGGTATTCGATGATGCTGCCGGCCTGCACATCGGGCACGGCGACGTGCACCACCATGTAGTTGTCGTCCACGCGCTCGCTGACAAATGCACTGGTATTTATGTTCCTTTTTTCCACCTTTCCCTTCTCGTTCTTGGTGAATACCTTAACCTTCAGGTCCGTCAGTTCGTCGTAGACATTCTTGTCGTCAGGAGAAAAATAGGTGATGTCGATGTCGGCATGACGGGCTCCCTCAGGCTTCAGAATCTTTGTGCGGAGGCGAAACTCATACTTTACCAGGATGTTGCCTTCATCAACCTGGTTTTTACCAAAATCCGAAATATTGTCGCTGCTGACATCGGAACTGTTCCTGTTGAAATTAGACACCTGGTCGGAAATCTGATACGTTGCCTTCATCGTCTTGCACAGGATGACGGCATCGGCATCGACGCCATTACCCCAATCGTTGTATTCCCATTCCTGCGTCGACGGCTTGCCGAATTTCTCGTTGGGCAACTGTGCATTAGCCATGCTTCCGCAGGCAAGAAATGCAATCAACAACAATAGTTTCATGTGAGTTAGGTTCTTTAACTGAACATTAATAAATTATTTGTACCATCGTTGACTTGAATATCTCGTGCGTCACGTTCCGTTTTTTGTAGCGGAAGCGCGACGCACGATGATTTTTATTTACCCTCTATGGAATAGAGAGAAAAGGTTTTCTTATTTTGCAATGTACTTGTTGCCATTCATGATAACGATGCCCTTGTAGCCCTTAGATACACGCTGACCGGCAAGGTTATAGGTAGCGGTAGAAACCTTCTTGCCAGATACTACCGTGCTGATGCCACTGGCCTGCTCAGGATTACCCTTGTTCACCTTAATCCAGAAGTTTGCATCACCCTCACCATTGATCAGGTTCTCCATGGTCTTACCTTCTGCGTTAAGAGCTTCGTCTTTCAGATACCACTGAACGTCCTTAATGTAGTAATCGCAGGCTTCCTTGATTTCAGCCATATTGAAGACAATCGACCTCATACCGTCGTCACCGGCAGGAACAGTAAATTCTTGTTCGAAATCTTGCCATTCTTCAGTGAAATTAACATCACCAATAGCCTGCCAGTTGAGGTAAGTGCAAGGTTTGCCGTCATTGCCCATCTTATGTGCTTGAGTGCTGGTACGAGCAACCTTCGATGCCTTATACTTGAACTTGATAATAGTCGCCTCGTTGGCCTTAAGATCGCGGTTGGCGGCAATCCAGAACTGGTTGTCCCAAGGCTGACCAGTACCTTCTTGTTCTTCTATGAGATTACCATCATTATCCTTTCCACGCCAGTCACGCTCTGTACCATTTACCACGTTCTCTGTCGTGTTTGTTACGATAGCAACAGGCTCTGCATCGGCCTCACCTTCGATTTTGATAAACTGTATAGAATTCCACCCAGTATCAACCGAAACCTTCCATACACCAGCGGCAGGGAGTTTAATCTCAGCATTTGATTTTGCCTCATAGTCAACCCAATTTTCGTCATTCTTAATTGTTTCCTTAGGATTGATGGTGGCACCCAAGAATGCACTATTGTTGCCGCGAATGGTTGAAATCTTCACCACGTTTACCCAGGTATCCTGCTTACCCTCTGTACCAACGGTTCCAACGAACGTACCATTGCCGTCGTCAACTAACTCAATAGCGTTGTCGTAGTCATATTCAAGACCTGTAGACGTGTTAGCAGAAGCAACGAACCAACCTTCATCCAGCTTCATGGTCTCCCAAGAGAGGTCGTCGAAGTAGAACACGTTAGGCTCCTGAGGATTCTCAATCGTTGACTCTGCGCACAGGTTGAATGCGAGAGACCAACCATTAGCCTGATCATCATTGATTGTGATGGTCTTTTCAAAGTCCTGCCACTCAGTGGTGAAGTTCACGTCGCCAGCAGCATTCCAGAACAAGTAGTCAGATGGATTCTTCTTGTGGATCTGGGTAGCAGCCTTGGCTGCTTTCTGTGCCTTATAGCGGAACTTAATCTTTACCTGTGTACCTGACTTCCAACCCTGTGGCGACTGAATCCAGAACTGGTTTGACCACTGGATAGAATTGTTATCAGGGTTAGGAGCTTCAATAGCAGCAATCTGGTCAACATGAACGGCGAATACATGGTTGCTTGGATTTCCTGCTTCTTCTTCGATGTCAGCTGGGAATGGACGTGCACGAGGACTATCTTCATTGATAACGGTGTTCTGATCATCATAGTTGCGACCCATGGTCAGCGCCCATGCGCAGATTTCACCAGTGCGGTCACCTCTCCAGTTGGCGTTGATACCATCTGTCTGCTCAAGTGACCATGCGGGCCATGCACCAAACTCTGCATCACCCATATATTTGCTAGTGGTTGCTTCACCAGTGATAATAGGATTACCATCGTCGGTGAGCCACTGCTGCCATGTAGTGGGACGCTGGGCCTTTGCATTGTGACCAACGATAACATACTTCCATTCAATGGTTGCAGTGCAAGTACCTGGCTTAGCGGTAATCCAACATTCGGAACCACCAACATTGTTATATTCCCATTCTACCTCGGCCCATTCTGTACCGATAGGTACTTGTGCACTGATTGTTCCACCTGACCAGTTCCATGACAAATCGATACCAATCGTACAAGCTTCAGAAGCTTTTACCATGGCCTTTACCGTATAAGAGCCATCAAGTTCTGTTGCAAAATTACCTGAGATGTGATACTGATGCCAATACGGGCCAGCTCCTGTTACTTTCTGATACTCTGTTCCATTATTGGTCGAAGTAGTACCAGCAGAAGACTCTCCGTCTTTCCATTTGCCGTCACCATCACCGTCAAGATTTGCCTGAGTTTCATACCTGTAGGTTGCACCGTAGTCTGTCATGACACCGTCAACCCACTCAGGTACATAACCCATTACATAGAATGGGAAACCAGTGTAAGTGGAGAAGTCTTGTTCGACATCTTGTACCCACTCAGCCTTTGCCCCCAGGAAACATGCCATGAAAGCAAGGAGTGTAAAAATTTTCTTCATAATAATAACAATTTAGATTAATAATAAATAGAAAAATAAATTATACTTTTTGTCTTGCATTTTTATTGTCCGCTGAGGGCATCGCAGAACGACTTGTAGGTGGCCGTGCGCACCCAGTCCTTGCTCTTGGTGTCGATAGACCAGAGTCCCACCGGGTTGCTGGTGTCGGCCATGTTGCCCTTACAGATACCTGCCTGCTTGTCGCTTGGAATCTTGCTCAGATATGTCTTGATGACATAGCCATAGAAGTCGGCCAGCTGCTGGCGCTGATCAGCTGAGATTTTATCTGCTGTCACATTTGTGCCTTCAGCATTCAGATACTTGATATCGAAGTTGGAGAGGCGCACGAGCTTGCCCGTTGAGGCAAGGTTGTCGAGCAGTTTGTTCAGCGTGGCCACGTTGTCAGCCTGAGCGGTAGCATCCTCGCTGTAGGTGAGGTTTAACTTGGCATTGATGCCGTCGATTTTTGCCCCCTTGCTGTCCCAGACGTTTATCCAGTACTTGAGGCTCTCGAATTTCTGCTGGTCTTCGAGTCCACTCTCGCTGATGAAGAACTTCAGTTCGGCGGCATTGCCATTATGTTTTTCGAATGCTGCACTTGCCACCTGCGACACTTTGGGGGCATAGTTCTCGCTGCCAAGAATGTCTTGCCAGAAGATTTTCTCGGTGGAATGCTTGAGGTCGTACATGCCGTTGTCTAATACGGCCTTCGTGTCGATGGGTTCGTCGATGAGGTCGAACGACTTGATGCGGCCATTGTTGATCGACATCAGTCCGTCGCACCATGCGTTGAGCGCATAGTTGATGGTGTCGTTTATCTCCTGTGCGGTCTGTGGACGGTGGTTGTCGGGATAGTAGCCTACATCCACCTTCTGGATATAGAGGATGGCAGAAGGGCTGTTCTCGATTCTCAGGAAACCTTCAGTCACACCTTCGGGGCTTTGGGCCTCGACCACAATCTTTGTCCACTTTCCGCCCTTGAGTTCCCATTTTCCGTCAGAAGTGCTTCCGTCGATCCTGTTGCCGGAAAAGTTGACATAGAATGATGCGTTCTTGTCGGCCCTTGCCCAGAAAGTTGCGGTGTATCTGGCGAGTGGGTTCACTTCGAAACCCTCCACGATGTTGACCAATGTCTTTTGACCTATCTTGAGCGTGTTCTGATTGTCATACTTGGCGATGGATGCGCTTCCGCTTGTCACCGTTCCGGTGTATTTGCCTATGGCCCATTCGTTGAAGTTGACCGATTTTCCTTCTACGTAGTCGACGGGAATCTCAATCGGTGCGGTGAGGGTGCTGAACCAGTCGTCGGCCTGATTGGCATTGGCCACGATGGGGCTGCCGTAGACATTATACCCGATTTCTTCGACGTGGGCGAGCAGGTCGCTCATGTCGAGAAAGTTCATCACACCCTTGGCGTTGACGATTGTACCTGACATGAGTGATGTTCCGAAAGCGACATCGTTGAAATTGGTGACGGCGGCTGCATGGGTAAGTTCCTGCTTGTTGAAGTCGGCCACTTTCAGCAATGCTCCGAGCGTCATGTTGGGATAGGCGGCCTTGTCGATGTAGGTCTTGACAGGAGCCAGGTCCTTGTAGGGCTCAACGATAGACGGATCGGGCTGAGCAGTGAAATTGTCTGTTTCATTATAGTCTGCACAGGAAGTGAGCGCTACGCTAAATGATAAATGACAAATGATAAATGATAATCCTATCAGGTGTCTGCTTTTTATTTTGGTAATCATAATTTTCAATTTTCAATTATCAATGCTCAATTTTTCACGTATTTGGGTGTGAAGAATACTTTCTTGTTTGCCTCACGGGTCTGAATGACAAGTGTATCGGTTGAAGATACCTGAATGCCATTGTTGGCGAAATTCACATCGTAGGACAAACGGAGAATGTCGCGCTCGTCGGCCTTGACTTCACCTTGCCATTGGTAATCCTTATATTCAGGCCTGCCGCTTCCTTTTTCGATGAATTCACCGGAACCGGTGGCTGTTACATTCTCATCGTCGCAGGAAATCGTGCACTGGTTTCCATTGAAGGTGAGGATCAGATGACAACCGATAGAAGCTCCCGAGTTTCTGAAAGATACTGGGAAAATGGCTTGTGTCATGTTCTTGGTGGTGATGCTGCAAATCTCGTCGTTCTGGTTCACGGGATTCTCGGTGTAATGCTCAAGGTCTGAGTTGTACAAATCGAAATCCTTGCGTACGATCTTCGTGGTCACTCCATTTTCGGTGACATTGTCGACACCGCGGCGGATATATTTTCCCTGCCAGGGATTCATGTATTTCACGCAATAGAGTACATAGTCTTTTGCCTGTACGCGCCAATACTCTGTGTTGGTACGGGCAGGAGAGAAGTCGATGTCTTCGCGTGGCGTGCCGGTGAGAATATGGTCGATGCCCCTGACGCCCTTCATCAGAAGTGGAATGACGTAGGTGTTCTCAACGGCTTTGGGGTCGCTGAAGAAAGCATCCGTCAGCTGCACCTCTACATATCCGCGGGAATCACCATTATAGGGAATGACGTTGGATGCCAGGTTATAGTAGGATGCCGGCATCGGGAGCACAGGCTCGGCAGCGTTTCCGCCTTCGTCGATGAAATAGAGGTTGTCGCAGAGTGTCTCGTCGACAGCAACATCTACGTATGCGTCGCGTCCGCCGTAGGCGCCGCCCATGGTAGACCATATCTGAATCTTGTGGGCATTGTCGAGCGTATTGTCGTAGATGTCGTTACCGAGAACGACAGTGCGCACAGGGTACTGATAGGCAAAGTAGGCTGTTGTGCCTCCTTCATAGTCGGGGAACTCATTCTCTGTGTTATAGCATGACACTACCAAAGGTAAAAGGGTAAGAAGGTAAAAAGGTAAAAGACCTTTCACCATCTGTTTAACCCTGTATATTTTCATTATATTCATATCTTTATAATTTTACCTTTTTATTTTTTTACTTTTTTACTTTTCACTTTCTCGCTTACTGCCATCCCTTGTTCTGCAGGAGGTTGCTCCACTTGAGCACTTCACCCTTGGGAATGGGGCCGTAGCACTGGTAAGCGTTGTCGTATTTACGTTCCTCGACGTCTATGATGGTATAGAAGAGTTCTCCGGTATCGTCGTCGCGGTCGATTTTCATACCCTTCACGGTCTCGTTGAGAGGCAACAGCCAACGACGGAGGTCCCAGAAGCGCTTGTTCTCGAAACAGAGTTCCAGACGGCGCTCGTTGCGGATGAGGTTTGTCATCTTGGTCTGGTCGCTGGCACATTCCTCAAGATAGACGTCGCCTTCAGGAAGATCGCGGCCATATTCGTCTTTGCCGAGTCCGGCACGGGTGCGGATGGCCTTGATGACGTCGTAGGCGGTGAAACCAACGCCTCCGCCATCAACCTTCGGTCCCCAGGCATCGTTGGCAGCTTCGGCGTAAGCCAGGAAGATTTCTGTGTAACGGATGCGCGGATAGATGTGATACTGTTCAATAAGTGAACTCGACAGCGGGCTGACATCTTCGCGGAGCAGTTTCTTCAGGTAATATCCTGTACGTGTGGATGAGCTGCCGTAGTTGATGTTGTCGTCGTACTCGGCAATACCGCTCTTGTTCACCTTCGGATAGGTTCCGGTAATGATTTCAGATTGCCTGAACATAGTACCGTTGTAGAGGATGTTGTCGGCAAGGCGCAAGTCGCGGTTGGCGTATGGATCTTTGGCGTTGTAGCCCGATCTTGAGTCGCTGATGGGAAAACCGTTGCGCATGGGGAAGGCGTCGACAAGGTTCTGTGACGGGTTGGTGCGGCCACTGCCGTAGAGCGTCGGCGGGAAGTTTTCTCTTTCCTGAGAAGCATTCTTCTGACGGTCTTCGCGCCAGAGGATTTCCGGCATTTCTGAAGCACTGGGCTCAAGTTTCGACTTGTTCTTGTACCAGACGTTGCCAGTTACGTCGAATCCTTCCATTCCGCCAATTCGCTTGAGGACGTTGGCGCAAAGTGTTGCGGCCTCAGCTGAGGTTATGCCGCTCTGATCGCGGAAGGCCGGACTTGCAGCGAGGAGTGCAACCTGTGCCTTGATGGCCTCGGCAATCCTTCCCGACATGAGGTTCTTGGCCTTGTCGCCGAACACGAGGCTGTAGCCGGAAGCATTGGCACCCAGTGCCCTGTATTTTTCGGGAATTTCTGCTTCTGTGCTGATGTCGTTATAATCTGTCGGGAGCAGGAACATTGCACTGTCGCAGTCGGCAAAGCATTGCTTCACGCAGTCGGCAAATGTGGCGCGTGGCTGGTTGAAGTCGGAACTACCGTCTTCAGGAGTGGTCAGCAGGGGTACTCCGTAGAGTACACCGTCGTCGGCATAGCCGCCATGAGCCTGAAGCAGATAGTAATAGAAGAGCGCACGCAGGCCGAAAGCCTCGCCTTTCAGACGGTCGATGAACATCTGCTGCTTTGAGGCGGCACTTGGTGCCCACTTTACCTTTTCGGCAATCGTCAGGAACTTGTTGACATACTGGATGCCATCCTTACAGTTGTCCCATTGCGTCATGGGGTTGTTGTCGGAAGCCCATGTGCCGGTTGCCATATTCAGATAGCTGCTGTTTTTCAGATTGGTGACAGCATCGTCGGTGGCAATGTCGGTTGTTGTCGTGGTGATGTAGGGCAGACGACTGTAGCCGTACATCAGCAGACCGTGAGCATATTCAGACTCCTCGTACATGGCATCTTCCTGCCGGGTGTTTTCGTCTGCCGGCGTGAACATGTCGTCGCATGACACTGCCAAAGGTAAAAGGGCAAGAAGGTAAAAAGGTAAAAGACCTTTCACCATCTGTTTAACCCTGTATATTTTCATTATATTCATATCTTTATAATTTTACCTTTTGTTTTTTTTTACTTTTTTACCTTTTACATTGTTACCTTAACACCGAGATTATAGAAACGAGTCTGTGGTGCATAGCCTACGCTTGTTTCCATCAGCTTGCGCTCTTTAGCGATAGTGAGGAGGTCGTTTCCGTTCACGTAGATTGAGAGTGCGTTCACCCATTTTCCTTCAAACAATCTCTTCGGGAAGTCGTAGGTAAGCTGTACCTTGCGGAGATTGAAGCGGTCGGTGCTGTAGAGCCAGAAGGTGGAGTTTGCAGCATTGTTGTTTGAGGCGTATGTGGTCAGACGCGGATGTGTGGCCGTTCTTGCCGTCTCCGGGGTCCAGCGTCCCAGTGCATTTACTGAGTACTTGGCGTCGCCGCTCATGTAGTAGTATGAGTTGTTCTTCATGCCGTAAGCTCCGAACTGTCCGTTACCAAGCACGAAGAGCGTCCAGTTCTTATACTTGAGCGTCAGGTTCACACCGAGGGTGAGGGGAGCACCGTATGTACCCCACTTGCCAAGCTCTACCTGGTCTTTGGCGTCAAGTCTGCCGTCGCCGTTTACATCTTCGTATTTCAAGTCACCCGGCTGGATGTTACCGCCAATCATTGGGGTGGGGAGTCCACTCTTCAGGGCGTACTTCGTCTTGCCGTCGGTGGTTGTGCTGATGTCGAAATCGTCGTTAGTGTAGAATCCCAAGCACTTGTAGCCACGGATGGCATCGAGCGGATGTCCCTCAACATGCAGGTAGTCGTACTCTACGATTTCATCATACTTCTTGTAGTTGGTCTTGAGCCAGGTGCCTACGACGCCAAGCGTGGCATGAACCTGACCAAACTTCTTCTGTGCCGTAACGCTGAAGTCGATACCCTTGCGGTTCTGGATATTGTTGTTGATGGCCGGCTTGAATGAACTGCCCGAAAGACCTCCCGACAGATATGAGGGGAATGTGGTGGGGTCCTGGATAATATAGCCATCCATATCCGTATTGAAGAAGGTGACGTCGGCTGAAATCAACTTGTTGAAGAACGAACCGCGAAGGCTAACTGACCATTCCTTGCGATGGATGAAGTCGAGGGATGGGTTGGCACCTGCCTGTGAGAAAGTAAGGTTTGTGCTTACTCCTTCGTTCCACGAGAAGTTGCCGCCACCGGTGCTCCAGCTGGCATCGTAGATATAGTAGTATTTGTCGCCCATGTAGACATCAGCATCCTCGTTCAGGTTGCTGTAGGATGTGCTGAGCAGCAGGTCGTCGACGAAACTGCCTTGCATGAATTTCTCACGGGCAATATTCCAGCCGATGGTGAAAGAAGGCGAGAGGGCTTCGCGATGGCCTTCAGCAAGGCGTGAAGAATGCACGCCTGCCACACCTGCCTCGGCAAAGTAGCGGCCCATAAAGTCGTAACCGGCCTGCAGGCCCAGGTTGGCATTCGTATAGCGGTGGTATGTGCCGCTGGCCGTGGTCGTGTACATGTTGGCGAGCAATATGCCCGTTACATGGTGCTTGCCGCCAAAGGTGTGGTCGTAGTCGAAATGGCCGTTCCAGCTGATGGTCTGACGGTATTTCGTGTCTGACATTGACATGTGGCCAGTCACGACCTCGTCGTTCTGCTGGGTAAGTGCCACGATGGCATCCTGTGAATTATAGTTACTCCACGTGGGAATAAATACTGCGTATTTGTTGTTGTATGAAAGGCTGTAGTTGGCCGCATAGTCGATGGAGAACAAGGTCTTGAACGACAGGCCTCTGACGAATTTGTTCATGTCGTAGTCGATGCCTGCATCGAACTGGAACTGACGGCTTACACCCTTTGTCTTACCACCGAAATAGCAGTCGGCAATGGCATTGGTGTCGTTGGCCTTGGTTCCGCCGGGGAAATACTTTCCGTCGAGCAGGTTCAGCGACTTGCCAAGGATGGCGAGTGCCTTGGTGGCATTCGGATCAACCATATCAATGGGAATCAGCGGTGCTGCGTTTTCGGGGAAGTTGGGGCGCATCGAAGCTGCATCACTCCAGAAGTTTCCTTTGTTGCTGTTGGAATTGTAGAATGTGGCACTTACGTTGGCATAGCCTTTGATGGCCTTGTTGATGGTAAGGTCTACATTACCACGCACGCTGAAACGGTCGGTGTAGTTGTCCTTGGCGGGACCGAAGTTGATAAGGTCCTCGAAACGATAATAGTTGATGTTCGTGTAGAAGTGGGCACGTGTACCGCCACCCTGGATTTCCAGTGTACCTTCAGAACGGTTGTACATCTTGCGCACATACTCGTCTGAATAGTAGTTGACGTTGGGATAACGGTAAGGATTGATACCCGAGGCATGGTTGTAGATGTCCTGCTGGGAATACTTTGCTCCGGTGGGAAGCTGGTCGTTTAGACAGGCTTCATTGTAGAGTGTCATGTACTCAGCAGAGCCCAGATACTCAGGGAATTCCTTTGCCACATGGAAACCTGTGTTGGCATTGGCTGTAATCTGAAGACCATCTACCTTTCCGCGCTTGGTGGTAATCAGGATGGCACCCTTGGCACCCTTGGCACCATAGAGCACTACAGCCTGTGCACCCTTGAGGAAGGTAATCTGCTCGATTTCAGAGGGCAGCACGTTGTTGGACGGACGCTTCACACCGTCGATGATAACGAGCGGCAGATTGCTGTTGTCGTTGTTGTCAAGACGGTCATTGTCCATTCCCCACAGGTTGTTGCCATTCCATCCGCCGACAAGTGCATACATGTCTTCAAGGCTGCCCATGGTATAGTCCTTCTTCTGAAGCTCTTCCATGTCGACGTATGAAATGCCTCCCAGCAGATGGTCGGCATCCTTGTCGCGGAAGGCGACATGGACTTTCTTTTTAACCACGGTAGTATCAGCGTCGTCAGCGGTCTGGGCATTAACCGCCAGGGGCGTTGCCGCAAACATGGCAAGGAGAAATATGTTCGTTTTTATACTTTTCATATTTTCAATATTTATCTTTTTACTTTTTTACCTTTTTACTTTTTTACTTTTTTTACTTTTAAAAAGGTTACCATCCTGGATTCTGTGGGAATCCTTCATAAAGATAGATATCCTTGTCGGGAAGCGGGAACCAGTAGTGCTTTGAGTCAAAGTTACGGGTAATCAGTTCTTCTTTGCGGAAGTTGCCTACTCGAGCGTCCTTCGGATCGTGGTCCTTAAACCATGCGTCGGTTTCCAGACGCTCAAACTCATGGGAGTATTTCATTGTGTAGGGAGGCTCCGTCAGGAGAAGCCAGCGCTGGAGGTCGCACCAGCGGAAACCTTCGAAGGAGAGTTCCACGGCACGCTCGCGACGTACTTCGTCGATGAAATGCTCACGTGTGTCGCGGAGATTGGCGGGCACGTGCTCCATGGGATAATCCGAGGAGCTGACACGGTCGCGGAGCGCGTTGATGGCGTCGACTGCCGAATATGACGTGCAATATGTCGGCTTTTCGGTCAGGTCGCTTGCACTTGTTGCAATAGCGGCCTTTGCCTCGGCATACATCAGGTAGACGTCGGCAAGACGCATATAGGGGAGATAGCTTTCGAAGTTGTAGTCCCAGTCGTACCATCTGTCTCCCTCGTTACACTGGTGAGGTGTCAGCTTCTGGATGAAATAGCCCGTGCTGCTGCCATCGGCAATGTTGCGCATGCCGCCACCGGTGTAAAGGGCGCAATATTCGTACTTTTTCTGCTCTGAGGACAATGCGTCCGTGCTGAGCACATAGTGGAAACCGTCGAAAACGATGTCGTGATAGAATCGTGGGTCGCGATCCTTATAGGGATGCTCGGGATCCCAACCTGATGCCGGGTTCAGCACATATTCACCATTCTGTACCAGATAGATGGGCTGTCCGTTTGCCATACCATACTGGTCGATGACGTTTGCGGTGGGATGGTGGATGATTTTGTCGTGAGCCACGAGACCTGCAACCTTGGGGCCGAAAATCTTGGCGTGGTTCCAGTTTGCTGTGTTCGCGCCCGAACAAATGCCACGGAAGATGGCCTCGCAAGTGCCTGGCACCTGCCAGCCCTGCTTGACGGTATAGAATATATCTGAATAGTTGGTTTCGGCGTTTTCATCACGCTCATGGTCGTAGATGTTGGAGTACTTGTATTCAGCAAGTTTATACGTTACAGCTCCTCGCTTGACCAGGTCAAGTGCGCGGCCGAAAGCCTCTGCTGCCTTGCGGCAGTAAGTAACGTCATAATCGTAGGTCTTGCCGTTGGAACTTGCACCTAACAGCTGTGGTGTACCACCATCCTTGGTCTTCTCGTACTCCTTCATGAGCGGTGAACCTGCCCAGAGATAGCATTTGCCCAGATAGCAGAGTGCCATGAACTTGTTGATGCGCAGGTCGTTCTTTCCAATCGTCTGCATACCGGCAAGTGTCTCGTCCCAACCCTGGGGATCCAGAGGAAGAAGGTCGTAGGCACGCTCGAAGTCTTCAGCACAGCGGTCGGCACATTCCTGGAAGGAAAGGCGTGGAAGCTCTGGAATCTGTGTGGCTTCAAAAGCCTTGTCGATATAGGGAAGTCCGCCGAAATAGCACATCAGCTCGAAATGCCACCATGCACGGAGGAAATACATCTGTCCGAGCAACAGGTCGCGCTCTTCGTCAGTGCCTACAAGCGACTTGATTTGCTCAATACCCATGTTACACTTACGGATGGAGTACCATGAGCTTTTCCACAGCGAGAATCTGCTGCCATTCAGCCAGAACTGACCATTGCTATACCAGTCACGGTAGTTGCCGAGGTCAACCTGGTGGTCAATGTGTGCATAGCCTTCCGGGTTGTGAACGGCATCGTCGCCCAAATTCCATCCGGAACAATAGTTGACTTTCTCTTTATCAGGAATGAGGTTGTAGATTTCCTCGATGTATCCCTGGAAGTTGCGGTAGTTCTTGAAAGCTTCGTCCTCAGCCACAATAGACTCCGGATCCTTGTCGAGCCAGTCGGTACAAGAAGTGAAGGATGTACCGACAGCCATCAGGAGCAGCGAACCACACAAAAAGGGTTTTATGTTATTATAATATTTCATCATTGTTGACACCATTAAATGTAAAGCTTAAATCCGAAGTTATAACGTCTGACAGTGGGGTAGGCACCGCCGCCGCCGCTCCATCCGTAGTTACTCTCACGGTCGTCAGGCATCTTGGTAATCAGGAAGAGGTTGTTACCGTTGAGGTATATCTTCAGGCTTGTGAAACCAAGTTTCTTGATCCAGCCCTTAGTCCACGTATAAGCGACCTCCACGTTCTTCAGACGGAAATATGAACCGTCGAAGAGGAATTGTGTACCGTTGTTGCCACCGGTGGCCTGTGTGTTGAAGCGAGGTATGACGACTTCGCCGCCGGCGTCTGCCGAATTCCACCATGTGCCCGTGTCGTAGACGGTGAGCAGCTGATCGGGGAATGAAGTGAGCGTGACGTCGCGGGTAACACCTGTTACGCCATAGAGCTGTGCGAAGCAAGAGAAACCTTTCCACTCCCATCCGATGGTGGCATTGTAGGTGTGCTCCGGGTTTCCGGTGTAGCCGTAGGGAGCCTGGTCGTTGGTTACGTCAACGATACCGTCACCGTTGAAGTCCACGATGTAATGGTCGCCGATGAGCACCTGTGAGTCGTTGCTCTGGAATGCCGGCGCACTGTAGAGCTGGTCGTAGGTGTTGATAAATCCGTTGTCGATGTATGATACGTATTGTCCCTGAGAATAACCCTCGGCCTTGCGATATGACGGAATCAATGATGGGTCGTCCTTCAGTTTGATGACGTTGTGAGCGTAGGTGTAGTTGGCATTTGCCCAGAAGCGCATACCGTTCTTCAGCACCTTGTTGAAGCGAAGCTCAACTTCGAAACCTGAGTTCTTGATTTTACCCTTGTTGATGTCAGGCGTTTTTGCTGCACCATAGTATGAGGGCACCGAACGGTCAGAACCATAAATAAAGATGTCGTAACGGTCGTCGCGGAACCAGTCGAAGCTACCTGTCAGCATACCGCCGAAGAATCCATAGTCGAAACCGAGGTTCTTCTTCTGCACGGTTGCCCAGCGGAGGTCGGGGTTGGCAATGCTGGCTTCCTTATATCCGACGAACGGACTGTTTGAACGGTCAAGTCCCATCTGGAAACCATTACCATTATTCAGCACTTCCCATCCCGTCAGGTAGGCCCAGCGGTCGCCGGCGCTGTCGTCACCGATTTCACCGAGTGATCCGCGAATCTTGAACATGTCAAGGATTTTCTTGTCCTTCAGCGGTTTCATGAATTTTTCTTCAGATACCATCCAGCCTAAAGCTCCTGAGCAGAAGAATGCGAAACGGTTGTCGGGAGAGAATTTCTGCGAACCGTTGTAGGCACCGTTGAACTCAGCAAAATATCTGCCCTTGAAATCGTAGGTGGTACGGAACACCCAGTCCTCGCGACGATTCTCGAGGTCGGCATTGCCCGCACTGATACGACGCTTCCAGTTACCCATGAGCGTCACGTTATGGTCGCCGAACTGACGTCCCCAGAAAATCTGTGCCGACATTTCGGTTGCACGGCTTGTATAGCTTACACTACCAGCCTGAGTTGTCCAGTCGCGCTTCTCATAGAAATCGAAACCTGTCTTTGGATAGATGTCATTCTCGAACAGAAGTTCACCATCTTCAGGAAGAATGTAGGCCGTGTTGTTGACGTGACCGCCACCTGCAGCATCGATACCACGGCTACCCTCGTTGAACTGGTTGTCCCATGAGATGGTGCCGCGCAGAATCAAACCCTTTGTGATGAAATCGAGGTTCTGCTCGAGTGCGAAGTCGGTGAACACACGTGTGATGGTGCTCAGCTCATAACCTGACGTTGCCACGTTCATCGGAGAGTTGGCCATGTTGGAGGCTGCCAGACGAGAGTATCCCCATGCGCCGTTTGAGAACTTTACAGGGAACACGTTTGGCGGCATACGATAGGCACCGGCCCAGTTTTGCTGCTGGAAGAACTCACCGCTGTTACCATAATAATAACGTGGCGTCTTCTGCTGGGCATTCGAACCGGCCAGGTTTACCCTGAACTGAGTGGTCTTCGTGATTTGGAAGTCCAGATTTGAACGTACGTTCAGACGATTATAGGCATAACCGCCTTCATAACCCTGGTGGTTATCCCAGATTCTTGTCATGTCGCCTTCGTTCTGGTAGTCGAAGGCCACGAAATATTTCACGAACTTTGTACCGCCCGAGAAATTGATGTTGGTGTTATACGACAAAGCCGTAGAACGGAACATCTCTTCCTGCCAGTCAATGTTTGGATAGCGTTCGGCCTGGCTGTAGTCGCCGAGGTAGTCGCCATTGGCATTGTAGTGTGGCTTGACGGTATAGTCCTGGTTGCGGAAATTGTTGATGAAAGTCTGCGGACGATAATATGCCCAAGAGGCGGCACCGCCCAGGGCAAGCTCATGCTCGATGACCTTGTTGCGGAGCATATAGCCGTCGTAGGAGTCGTACTTGCGCGGGAGCTTTGACACGGCTTTCAGCGTGGCATTGAAGCCCACGTCGATTCTTGCCTTGCCTTCCACACCACGCTTGGTGGTAATCAGGATAACGCCGTTGGCACCTTCCACACCGTAGACGGCTGTGGCGGATGCGTCCTTCAGAACGGAAATCGTAGCCACCGACGTGATGTCAACCGACTTGATTTCACGCTTCACACCATCAACGAGAATCAGCGGCTGGGCATCCTGGTTCCAGGCTGCTGCACCACGGATGTAGATGCGCGGGTCTTCTTCACCCGGCTGACCTGAAGAGGCGATGGTGGCCACACCGGGGAGGTTACCCGTGAGGGCTGCACCGACACTACCGATACCTGCCGCACGTTCAAGCACTTCACCTGTGGTCTGGGTAATGGCACCCACCACAGAGGCTTTTTTCTGTTGGCCGTAACCTACTACCACGACTTCTTCCAGTTGGTTCTCTTCGGCAAGCGCGATTTTCAATGAACGCTGCTTTCCAACCTTGAGTTCCTTCGTGGTCATACCTACATAGGAAACAACAAGCACCGACTGCTCGGAGGGAACCTCGATTTCAAAGTTTCCGTCGATGTCCGTAATAGAACCATGACTTGCATTTCCTTTCACTAAGACTGTTGCACCGATGAGCGGATCTCCACCCTCGTCAACCACTGTACCCTTGACTTTGATTCCACCCTGGGCCCAAATGGATAATGGGACCAGCAGCATCAGCAAGGTCGGGACAGTACGTTTGAAAAATTCAGATATATGTTTCATCTTTCAATACTTATGTCTTGTGAAGTGTCGAACCTGCCGTCATGATTACAACTCATGGTTAGCGCAAGAGTTGGGATGACTGCTAAATTACCAATCAAAAAATCTTTAAACATACTACAAATTCTTATTTTTAGGTTTTCTATTAAAGGTCTTAAAAATGAGTAATGAATAGTTCTCTTTTCAAAGGTTCCGTTTCGGCTGCAAAATTACAATTAATCTTTCGTTCAGTCATTTGTTTTTTATATGTTTTTTTTGGCCGAATGTAACATATAATCGTTGTTTTTTACCTTTTCTCTTTTGGTGGAGGTTTTTTTTAAAAAATAACCATAAAATGTTACCGTTTGACGTGCAATTTTGACGTAGGTTCCATCACGGCAGGCATGTTCATTTCGCGCGCGTACCGTATATAATTATTATAATGCAGGTTGTTGCTCAGAAAATCTTGCCAACTTCGTGGGCATACTACTTTCTGCTCCTTGTTTGCAGTTTTTCCGCTCCTTATTTGCAGTTTTTCTGCTCCTTATCCGCAGTTTTCCTGCACCTTATCTGCAGTTTTCAATCGGAACTTCAAAAATAACCTGCCGGCTGTTCAGAACAAACAAAAAAACGCCCTGCAGCGATAGTGCTGCAGGGCGATGATAATTTTTAATAAATGGATTACTGAACTGTAGAGGAAACGTTCTGGCGTTCGTAGTATGCCTTGTAGTCCTCACCACCGAACTTAAGTCCGAGATCTTCTCCGGCAATACCATCGCAGACACCCTTGTAGGCCCACTTGCGCAGGAAATTGGCATCCCAGAGGTTGGGCACCTCGCCCTTCAGCCAGTATTCGTGCTCGTCTTCTGCATCAGATACGCCCCAGATGGTGATTCCGCTCTGCTGTGCTGTGGGCACGTTGGCACGGAACGATTCGAAGATGGCCGTGTAGGCATCGGCCTGAGCCTTGTACTGGGCGGCCGACGGACTGCTGGTGCCGAGGGCGATGTCGAGTTCGGTGACTCGCACCAGTTTGCCTGTGGCAGCCATGGCTTGGAACATGGCATCGACTTGCTGGCGCAGTGCAGCCACCCGCTGGGCATTGTTTTCCTCGTTGTCACTGGTTCCGCTGAGGGTGATGTGCATCTGAGTACCGATACCATCGACGATGGGAGAACCGTTGGCTGCATCGATTTCGCCTACCCACTTGATGAGGGCTGCAAGTTTCGACGGCGAGGTCTCCAGATTATAATCGTTGATGAACAGTTTTGTTTCGGCAGGCAAGTACTTGCGGGCGAACTGGAAGGCCTTCACGCCGTAGTCGGGCACGTAGTAGCCCCAGTAGAAGCGGTTGCTGCCCCAGTTGAGCGTCAGTCCTGACTCGGTATCCTCGGTGGGAGCAGAATCGTAGGTTGTGTTGCCGTCGTCGTCGGTGGTAGAGCCGCCGAAGACGTTGTTGAATCCGCGAACGGCGTTGCCGTTACCGTCGGCAATGGCCTCGTTGATGACGTCGTAGCCGTATGGCGTGATGCCCTTTGCTGCGAGATATCCGGCCATGCCCTTCACCCAGCCTTCCATGGCATCGGTGAGTGCTGCCTGTTTCTGTTCGGGAGTTTTGAAGGTGTAGACCATCTTGGTGGCACGGTGCGGAGCATGACGCAGTCCGGCGGCCTTGGCCCCGGCTTCTTCTTCGCTCACCTTGGTGACACGCACATTGTCGACATAATAGGTCACGCCGGGCAGTTTGCCCAGGTCGATGCAGAAACGCCATTTGTCGGCACCGTCGACAAAGTCGTGGCTGTAGTTCTGCATGATGTAGTTGATTTCCAGCCAGCCTGAAGAGGTCTCGAAGGATTCTGTCCAGCTGGACTGGCTGCCTGTCCAGTTGATCCAAGGCCATTGGTTGCTGATCTCGCTGCCCGAGGCGTAGGACACGCGGGCCTGGCCGGGCTGGTCGCTCTTGATGAAGAACGAGATGCGCACCTTCTCGCCGGGGAATGTGGGCATGGCAGGCGTGGTGACTTGGCAGTCCCAGTAGTTGGCCGACGACTCGGAAGCCGTTGCCTTCAGTACATGCTTGCCGTCGATGGCATCGGCCAGTTCGACGGCCTCGATGCCTGCACCGGGATTGTTGATGGTCCATCCGTCGGTACCATTCTCGAACGAACCGTTGTCGCAGTAGTTGGTGGGACCTTCAATCTTGGCTCCAAATTCCACGTTGTCAATCCAATAGGTGCCGATGTCCTTACCCGTGTTGATGCACACGCGGATGTACGATTTCCCATCGTCGGTGACGGTTATTTCCTTCTCGCAGGTGGTCCATGCGGTGCCCACCTCGAAGGTTTCGTAGCCTACGGCAGGATAGCCGTCGCTGGGTTGCTGCAGACACACTTGAATGTGGCCGGCACCGTCGGTGCGGGCTTTGAAGCGCAGGATATAGGTGCCGGGTTCGGCTGGTGCGGGCAGGTCCTGACAGAACTGCACATCCCAGAGATTTCCCGACTTGGGGTTGTAAATCTTGGCTCCACCGCTGCCGTCGACACCGCCCGATGCGTCCCATTCGCGGGTGGAACTTCCGCCCCATCCCATCCAGTTGCTCAGGTCGCTGTCGAACTCGCCGTTCCTCAGCACGTTGGCGATGTCGCCGTCAGTCTCAATAGTGATGTCGGGGGCGATGAGCGACTTCAGGTAAGTCTGGTTCTGCTGCTGATACCAGAAGAAGTTATGGCCGTAGAGTTTCATGTCTTTCTTCTTGAAGAGGTCGAGTGCAGCGTCGAGTTTGGTGGTGTTGAGAGCACCGGAATTTGTCACCATGGCATCCATCTTCATGGCATTGCCGAAGGTGACCATCTGGAAGTTGTCGAAGATGATGGCTTGGCGGGCATCCTCGTCGTTGGTGGTCAGCGTGATGCCGGCACCCACACCCAGGGTGCTGCCCGGCATATACTGAGCGGAATATTCCTTGAGGGTGCCATAGTTGGCCAGCACCTCTTTCACCTGCAGGGGAATCTCAGCGGCGGTCAGGCTGCCGTGGCCTTCAGGAGTCTTCCACTCCATGATCTGGTCGTCGCATGAAGTGAGCGCACCGCATACTAAGCAGATTCCGCAGACGGATTTCAATATCTTTGTATTCATGATTTTTCTTTATTAGGATTTTATGCTCAAATTCTGGAAACTGCCACAGGCTATTCTGCAGCATCGTTGAAGTCGCTCACGGTGAAGGCCGTGGTGTTGACTACGCGCAAGTTGTCTACATAGATTTTCTGCGTGAATGCACTGGCTTTGTGTACGATATCGTCGGAGAACTCCAGGTCCTGGTTCACAAACAATATCAGGAAATTACGGTAGCTTCCGGCATTGCGGTCGTCGCAGATTTTCTGGAAAGTGGTCTCGGGAGCCTCCGACGGGTCATAGTTGCCCACGGCAGTCATCGGGATGGTGATGGTCTGCCAGCGAGGCCCGGTGGTGAATGGTGTGGTGGTACCGTCGTCGTTGAGCCAGGGTACCCACACGGTGGCTGTGTTGAGATACTGGCTGCTGTATTTGGTGCAGCCTGATCCATAGCCGTAGTTGGAGAGGTTGTTCTGCAACGAGATTTCTAACTGTCCGCTGCCCATCCAGTTTTCGGGCACATAGACATCGAACTGTATTGCCACGTTGGCAGCACTGGTCTCGGCGGGGATGAACTTGAACATGCGCGAACCCCAGTCGTCGTTGGCATTGTCGTTGCCGGCAGTAGCCCAGAGCAGAGAGTTGCTTCCTGCATCGAAACCGGTGAAGCACACTACCTTGCCGCGACCAGTGTTCAGCGGATCGTCGACGAGGTTGTCGGAACTGTAGGTCGCACTCCAGGAGCCAAGTTCGCCCTTACCGTCGAAATCGGTGATGAAGCAGTTGAAGTCGTTGAAATAAGCCGGGGTGATGGCTGTACCGTTTGCACCCTCGCTGGTGATGAATCCCGACTGGGTTACGCCTGCGGGCATGACAAACGAATAGAATTTTCCGTCTTCATCGTTGACGATGCCACTGCTGATTTCGATGCCGCCGGGAAGAGTCACCTTGGTGGTCTCCTGCAGGTTTGAGCCATACACGGTGACGGTCTCGCCCGCCTTGGGCAATGTGTTGTCGATACTGCTGATGCTGGGCGCAGCGGCACGGATGGTGAAATCATATACAAGACTTGTCTGATCCTTTACAAGTGTTATCGTGTTACGTACGTCTGCACTTGCCTTCTCCACGGGAGTCTTGCTGTTGAGAGTTACCCAAACGTTGTTGTCAGTCATCAGGGCATTGTTGAAGTAGGTCTCATAACCGTTGATGAGTATTTTCTTCAGACCGAGGAATCCGGAACCCTCGATGCGAATGAGCTGTCCCAGACGGGCGAAGTCCACGGGGCGGTCTTTGTTGACGGGATCGTCGATATTCTCAAGATAGACCTGTGAAATGGTCATCGGAGTTGACTGCGAGCCGTTATCGTCATCGCTGCAGGCTGTGAAGCTGAGGGCGATAATCGAGAGGCATAGCGTCAAAATATATTTCTTGGTAATCATAACTGTTAATTTCTTAATTGTTTTCTCTTAAAAAAGATCTGTATCCGACACTTCACGGTCGCCGAACTCATAGTTGACGGTGGTGATGCTTCCATTGGCATCTGGTTTCAGTAACGGGTTCTTTGTCTGGTCGGTGTCGGGAATAGGCAGTGTCAGGTTCGCAGCGGTGGCCACGGATACACTGGGGCCAGGTAGGGTGTAGCTCTCGCTCAGCTTGTATGTATGGGTGGATGACTCATAGTAGCTGGCATTACGATACTGGTTGTTAATGTAGTTTACGACTTCTTGTTGCTGATAGTAGCCTCTGCGTACGAGGAAGTACCAGTAGATTCCCTCGAATGCCGTCTCTACACGGAACTCGTGTCGTATATCTTCATAGCTGATGCTATTCTTGGTTGGAATGTTGGCACGCGTGCGCAGGGCATTGAAGTAGGCCAGAGCTGTTGCGTCGCTTGTCGATGCATTATTGCCAAGTGTGGCTTCGGCATAATTAAGATAGACCTCTGCCAGGCGCATCATATAGGTGTTTACTCCTGAGTTGTTGTTGACAGAGATGCCATTGACGGCATTTGTGCCGACGACGTATTTCTTTACGTTTGCACCTTGCGAACCTGCGCTCTCGGTTTCGCCATAAATGTATGGTTTCTCGGGATCGGTGCTCAGTTCAGGGTAGGATTCTCCATACGAGGCTACACTGTTGTGGCGGCGTACTGCATCATCGACGGTTATGCCCAGTGTGGGGTCTTCATATTCCTTGAATTCTTTCCAGAGATCGTATGAGCAGTAAGTAGAACCGCCCCATGAATTACCTTGGTTCACCTGTGTGCTCCAAGCCAGGAAACGTGTCATCGACTGTGCCAGACCATTTGAGGCACCAGCCTGCCACTGCAACTGGAAGATACTCTCAGAGTTGTTGTTGAAGGTTGCTGGAAGAAATAGGTCGGCGTAGTTGTCCATCAGTTTGTATGGACCGTTCTCGATAACCTTTGCAGCGGCCTTTTTGGCAGCATCGAGATAATAGGTGTTGCGCGAGCCGCCGTTGGATTCGGTGTTGATATTTGAACCGTCATAGCGTCCGCTGGTTGTCAAACCTGCCATTGAGAGATAGAGGCGTGAAAGCATGGCGTATGCAGCGTATTTGTTTACACGGCCTGTACCTGGTGAGCTGGCAGGCAGGTTGACGGCTGCATATTCCATGTCACGAATGGCAAACTCCATGGCATCGGTCTGACGATTCGGACTTATCACGTAGTTGTTTACCATGTCTTGTGTATTGTCGTAGATGATGGCACATCCCCAAAGTGAGGCGATATACCAGTAGGCTACTCCACGCATGAAACGTGCTTCGGCTATACCTTGGACTTTCGCGGTCTCGCTTACATTGCTGGTTGAGAATCCGGAAATGTTGTTGATGGCGTTATTGGCCTGGGCAACTATCACATAGAATGAGCGCCAGGCATCAGTAAGACCTACGGAGACACCTGTCTCTGTAAAATTAGTATAGGGATAGATATAGTTTGAGTACTGGGCCGTGATATTGTTGGCACGTCCATCACCCATTCCATAATAGAACTTGTCATTATACATATACCATACATAGCTGTATAGTGGATAAATCTCCTGAGCCACAGCTTCGTCGCTGGAAAAGAAGTTGTCCTGGGCTATCTGGTAGGAGTTTGTCTGGTCGAGGAAGTCGTTGGCACAACTGCCCAACGTGAGTGTTCCTGCCAGCATCATTGTATATATAGCGAATTTTTTCATATATTTTTCCTCCTTGTGATTAGAATTGTATGTTCAGACCGACGGTGTATATACGTGGAGAGGGGTAGCGGCTGTAGTCGACACCATTGAGCAAAGCGGTACCGCGCAGAGAGCCTACTTCAGGATCGAAACCGTCGTACTTTGTGATTGTGAAGAGGTTCTGGATATTGCAGTACACCTTTACGCTATTCAGATATACACGCTTCACCCAAGCTTGGGGCAACGTATAGCTGAGCGATATGTTTTGCAAACGGATATAACTGCCGTCCTCAACATACTTGTCGCTTACGCGGAAGTTGTTGTTCGTTCCGCTTTCTGTAGAGAGGCGTGGCTGTATGGTTCCAGGATTTGTTACATAATAGTTGCGGTAGTCTTCTGGACCAGTAGCGTCGATCATTGACAGTTGGGCATAGTCGAGCACGGTCTTCAGCTGGTTGCTGGTAGATCCGGTGATGTCGAGCCAGCGACGGCCGTAGTTGAGTACCTTGTTCCCGAAAGAACCACTAAACTGGAAACTCAGGTCAAAGTTCTTATACGAGAAGGTGTTTCCAAAGCCCCAGGTGAACTTTGGCTCTGGTGAGCCGATGAAGGTCTGGTCATTGTTGTTGATGACACCATTACCGTCGATATCCTCGTAGATATAGTCACCGATGAACACACCACCCGTAGTTGGTGAAGTGGCGATGCTGGCTCCTTCGGGGATTGCTACAGGTTGGATGTTGCCGTTGGCATCCTTGTAATAGAAGTCCTCTGGTTTGTCGAAGCGTCCGATGACCTTATATCCCCAGAACTGCCCGATGGGCTGGCCTACTACGGTATTTGTTACTGTGGCAATGTCTGAGCCTATCTGGAGAGTCTGTGGCAGGGTTCCTGTCTCGGTGTCGAGAGATAACACTTTGTTGCGGTTTAGTGAGAACACGACGTTGGAGCGCCACTGGAAATTCTTGGTCTCTATGTTTACGGTGTTCAGCGTGATTTCTATACCTGTATTTCGCAGTGATCCAACGTTACCCCACGGATTGGAGGGTGCACCGTAGATTTCGTCCTGTCCGGGACCACCGAGGTATGCTGGCAGGTCGAGCATCATCAACAGGTCCTTGGTCTTCTTGTAGTACCAGTCGAAGACAAGGTCGATACGACTGCCGAA
Source organism: Prevotella sp. (assembly GCA_017428925.1). Lineage (GTDB taxonomy): Bacteria > Bacteroidota > Bacteroidia > Bacteroidales > Bacteroidaceae > Prevotella. The sequence continues at coordinate 82,289 of JAFRPY010000010.1, forward strand.
GAGCGACAGGTCGACACCTACGTTGGTTGAGTAGGTCGTCTCCCATTTCAGGTTGGGGTTAGCGTTGTTGCCGTTCAGCACACCCACACCCCATGTAGTGGTATAGTTGGAGAGCATGGCCATATATGCCCAGTCCTGGACATTCTGGTTACCGGTGGCACCCCATCCCAGACGAAGCTTAAGATTGTTGATGACCTTGTTGTCTTTCAGGAAACGTTCCTGGCTTGTTCGCCATGCAATGGCTGCTGATGGGAACCATCCCCAGCGGTGACCGTCAGCAAACTTCGAGCTGCCGTCGCGACGCAGGGTGGCGGTAACAAGATAGCGGTCGTCGTAGTTATAGAGGGCACGTCCGAAATAAGAGAACAGTGCAGTGTTGTTCTGGTAACCGTCGATGTTTACGTTGGCACCTGTGCGCTCACCGGCACGTAGGTCGGTGACGGTATTGGAAAGGTAGCCAGAGTTGGCTGTTGACATGTTCTCCCAGTAGTTGTGGCTCATTTCCTGACCAATCATGGCATTGATGTTGTGCTTTGATGCAATTGTGCCGTTGTATGTCAGGATATTGCGCCATGACCAGTATTTGGAGTCATTCTTGTACCATGCACCGTCGCGCTGGCTGCTTACCTTTACTCCGAATGTGTAGTCGGGGGTGTAAGTCTTGGTCTTGTTCTGGTTGTAGTCGGCAGATAATTCAGTCTTGAAGGTAAGTCCCTTCAGGATGGTTGCCTCCAGATAGGTGTTCAGGCGGAAGTTAATGCGCTTGGCAAAATTTGTCTTGATTTCTGCCAGGGCTACAGCGTTGTCGGGCATCCACTGGTCGTCAGGACCATCGTATCCCCCCTCTGGGTTGCGTACTGCTACTGATGGCTGTGAGCGGAGGGCTGTATTGATGATGTCCCAGTTTTTCTCCATATCCTGTTTGGAGTCAGATAGTGAGAATGAGATTCCTCCCTTGAGCCATTTTTTCAGGTTCGTGTCTACGTTACCGCGCAGAGTCTGACGTTTGAAGCTGGTGTTCAGTCCGATACCGTCTTGATTAAGATAACCGGCAGATATTGCATAGGTGGTTTTGTCGTTGCCACCTGTCAGCGACAGGCTGTGGTTGGTCATAAAGGCAGTTTTGAAGAGCTCGTCCTGCCAGTCTGTTCCCTCGCCGAGCAGTTCGGGACGCAGGAAAGTGCCTGATGCCTGCTTTATCTTTGCATTGGCGATGTCATTGTTATGCTCGGCATATTCGCGCAGGTTCAGCACGTCGAGTTTCTTCGGCATCTGCTGCCAGCCAACATAACCGTCGTATGTTATGACTGCCTCGCCGCTCTTACCGCGTTTGGTGGTAATCATGATGACACCGTTACTTGCGCGCGAGCCATATATTGCTGTTGCCGAGGCATCTTTCAGTATGTCCAAAGTAAGAATGTCGCTGGGGTTGATGGCTGCGAGGGGGTTGGTGTTACCGTTGTCGCCACCGTCAGAATCGATGATGACTCCGTCGATGACGAAGATAGGCTGGCTGGAGGCATTCAGTGAGTTGGTACCACGGATACGGATGGTTGAACTTCCGCCAGGAGTACCTGTGTTGGCCTGGATCTGTACACCGGCAGCACGGCCCTGAAGAACTTGGTCGATGCTGGTAGAAACAGATTTTTCGAATGCTTTTTCGTCTACCTGCGCCACAGCTCCTGTGAGGTCGGACTTGCGCATCGTTCCATAACCTACCACGACCACTTCATTAAGCAGCTCGTTGTCTTCCTGAAGGATTACGTCGATGGTCTTCTGGTTACCAACTTTCACTTCCTTGGTTTTGTAGCCAACGTACGAGAAAACGAGAGTCTGACTGGAATTTGCCTGAATGGTGTAGTTACCATCGTAGTCGGTAATGGCACCCGTGTTGGCTTCCTTCACTTTGACAGTTGCTCCGATAATCGGACCTTGGCTGTCGCTCACAGTTCCCTTGATTGTGTTCTGGGCGTATGTCCCGATGGGAATCAAACACAACAGAACCACCAGTCCAAGGGTTCTTCTTAGCAATTGGCATTGCCGCTTCGCATAGCGAAGAACTTCTTTACTACAGTTCATACTTTACATTGTTTTGTTAAATTATAGCAGTTTATTTGCTTGTTTCTGCTGCAAAGTTACAAAATATTATTTAAATAACGTTACAAAAACAGCCCAAAATATTATCACTTTATTCAAATAATGGTCTTTTTTTATGTTAATTTTTGGATGTTAAAATACAATTATTTCTTTGCTGGTTTTTGCGCCGGTGCCGTCGCGGCAGACTTGCTCTTGTTACGCGCGTACAATAAAATATAATTATTATAATGCGGGAATATAATTATTATATTGCAGGTTGTTGCTCAGAAAATCTTGCCAACTTCGTGAGCATACGCCTTTCTGCTCCTTATTTGCAGTTTTTCCGCTCCTTATTTGCAGTTTTACTGCTCTTTATCGGCAGTTTTTCTGCACCTTATCCGCAGTTTTCGATTGGAACTTCAAAAAAAGTCTGCCGACTGTTCAGAATAACTGTAAACAATCGGCAGAATTTCTTCGGGCATTCTTCAGCCTCGCGGCTATTGTTGTTTCCGGAATTGTTTCAGCACGTCGCATTTCGTGACGTATGCGGGCATCCTTCCAGCATACTTTCGGGCAAACTGGCTGAGTTCCGCCAGTGCCTTGTACTGGTGAGTCTCGGGCTTCAGGTCGTAGGTGTTCTGCTGGGTTTGCCAGTCGTACGACTGCTCTGCCCAAGGTCCGTCGTAGGCGATGTAGGCAAGTCCGAAGAGGCTTTCGGTGCGCAGGGCGAAGTCGGTAATCGTCTTGTTCTCGCTGAGATATTGGGCGGCAATCTTCTCTAAATTGGCTTGCCAGGGCATCAGCTCGCTATATGCAGACCATCCGTAATTGGACAGATACCAGCAGTCGCCGTGAATCGATGCCTGATAATACCGTACGGCCAGTTGATAGGCCAGTTTGTTGCGCTCGTTGTTGGAAGCAAGATTGTAGCGGCTTTTCAGGTCGGACATTTCCCGGCAGAATTTCAGTTTCTTGTTTTCGGTCACTTTTCCAGAATTTGGGCCGTCGCTGTCATTCTCTGACATACGCTGACGCTTGATCCATTTTGGAATCGTCCAGTCGCGGTGGGCGGCGTAATAGCTGATGTTCTGGTTGCAGAAAAAACTCAATGGGATATTTTCCAGATAGGGAATGGCTTCGTCGAATGCGTTCTGGGCAATGAGCTTCGTGGCAATCATGTCGTTGTAGTAGTCGGCATCTTTGTAGATTTTTTCTGTCACATAGCTTTCCAGCGGATCTTTGTGGCTGGAAGAGATGAAAGCATAGTAACTTTTCAGCTGACTGGCGTCCATAGAGTCGAGCACGATACTGAATTCGCCTGAATAGCGGCTGTTCCAGTAGGTAAAGTCGCTGTCCTTGTTGTCGCAAAGGTCCTGAACTGCTGTGATCATTTCCTTATTGCCCGTTTTTACATATCTGTTGAGGAGGGATTTGTGAAGGATGCGGTCGCGGGCGTTACGGAAACAGTAGTCGTTTTCCCCCTCGGTGGCTGCCTTCGCGTCGAGCCATTCCATTTCGTTGCGGATGATTTTTCCCTTGATGCCTGGATCGTTGGCAATGATGAGCAGACGTACACAGCGGGCATTGTCCTTGGCGCGTTGTGTCCCGTTGAGTTTCATAGCCTGTTCGATAGCCTGGGCCGCTTGTTTCGTGTCTCCAAGGTGATAGCTGGTCAGTGCTGAGGCCGTCTTCCATAGACATTGGTCGTTGACGGTTTTGTTGGCGGCAGCCTTGTCGGCAAAGTCGATGAACTGTCGGGCCTCGTCAGACAAAATCTGCACCCGGTCCAGATTGGCTATCCATTCAGGATCTTCGGTGTCGATGCTTTCCTGTACATTGTTCACGAAATCGCTCACGAGATAGTAGAGAGATGCGGCATTTGGGTTCTCGTTGAAAATATTCTGGATTCCTGCAAAATTGCGGTATTTGCGCATTGCCCAGCGGATACTTGTCTGGTCTCCCTGCTCAGCATAGATGTCGAAGGCCTCTTTCTTGTTGCCCGTATGGAACAGGGCGCCGGCATAGATGTTTCGCATCATGTCCTTGTAGACGTTTTCGGGCAGGTTGCCGGCATTGCTGTTCCAATAGGCAATGTTGGCCTGATGGTCTTTCAGCAGCATATTGGCGCGCATGGCCAGGAGGGCGTATTGTGAGCGCAGGCGTGCGCCACGGTAACTGTTTGCCGCGGCCTTCATTTTCTGCAAGGTGGCTTTTCGTTCGGCAAGCTGTTCTTTTGTCGGATAGCTCCATGTTTCTTGCAGTTGGTCGCAGATGTCAAGAAAATTGTTCAGCTGAGTAAGGTAGGCCACCATGTCCTCGTCGCCTTTCTTCTGGGCGGTCTCCATGATTTCCTTCTTCTGCCAGTTGTATTCCACATCATTGTTGTTCATGTAGTTTTTCCAGTACTGGTTGAACCTGTTCTCGAAGTCTAACGTGTTTGTGATGCGAGGTGCCACATCCATCATGTAGTAGTTGTGGGTGGAATACTCCCCAGCGCAGCCCCAACCGTTCGTGATGGCCAGGATGCTGAAAAGATTAACGAGCAAAAATTTCCTTATATTCATTTTCCTTAAATTTTGTGATGTTTTTATCGTTCATTTCGTATAGGATAATCTCAGAATTGATGTCTTTTCTGTGATTTTGCAGACAAGCCTTGGCTTTAAGGACTTCTTCGATAGTAACGTCGCGAATGACAATACTGTCGGTCGGAATAATAGGGTATTCGTCTTCGCTGTGGATGATGCCCACGAACTTTTTCTGACGGAAGAGGATTTTCCAGGAAAACAGGGGGTAGGCAGCCGATAGCGGGAGCGGATAGCCGGAAAGATATTTCATGTATGGCACGGCTACCTCGGTGTCGAGAATGGGTTTTTGGCAGTTGAGGTCGGTGAAGTCGCCCGTGTTGTACATCATCAGCACACCGCGGTCGGCCGGTGGGGGAGAACTTGCCAACTGGTGCAGGCGGATGGTCGACGAGAGCGAGAGACCTTTATTTTTCAAAGTTTCGCGCAGTGACTGCATGAAACCGAAGAAATGTTTTTCGGTGCGTTTTGTCCAGTCGCAGTCAATCTGTATTTCCTTGACGTTGCGTATGTCGTGGGTGTCGTTCATCTGTACGACTCGTGATGCAATTTTTTCAGCCAAGTCGCTGCGGTCGGCCGTCATGCAGTCGTTCAGGATGAAAACCGTGGGGATAATCTCAATGTCATCGGGAACCGAATCGCTGAACTGGATTGTTGCATTGGGCATGGGCAGGCCCTCTTCGTTCATGACGACGTCGAAATAGCGGACGTAAAGCCTTGATATTTTATGCTGACGGATAAAGTCACGCTGCTGTTGGCCAAGGTGGAACACCGTGCTCCAGTAGTAGGCAGAATTTCCGTTTACCACCTGAACATTGTCGTTCCTGCATCCCGTCATCATGAAAATGACCGGAAGGCTCAATAGCAGGGCACACTTTTTCATTGTCGGTTGAATGTTTTTTCAAGATGCGAAGTTACGAAGAAAAACCTGAATGTGCAAATTTTTTAATGAGATAAATCAAGAAATCGGAGTTTTTACATGAAGTCGAAGAAAAACTTGCTTTTTCTTTTCTGTGTATCATTTTTTTGCAGTAACTTTGCAACCACAATAATAATGTACATTAAATAGTTTATGGCTGGAAAGAAAGTTATCAAGACCGCCCTTGTATCTGTTTACCACAAGGACGGGTTGGATGAATTACTCGCTAAACTGAATAGCGAAGGTGTGAAATTCCTCTCAACGGGTGGTACCCAGAAGTTTATCGAATCATTAGGTTATGAGTGTCAGAAGGTAGAAGATGTTACGACTTATCCCTCGATTCTTGGCGGACGTGTGAAGACGCTCCATCCCAAGATTTTCGGCGGCATCCTGGCCCGTCGCGACAACGAGGGCGACCAGCAGCAGATGGAAGAGTACGAAATACCTGCCATCGACTTGGTCATCGTTGACCTTTACCCCTTTGAGCAGACTGTGGCAGACGCTTCCAGTTCGGAGCAGGATATCATAGAAAAGATTGACATTGGCGGCATTTCGCTGATTCGTGCAGGAGCCAAGAACTTTGCCGATGTGGTTATCGTTCCTTCGAAGGCAGAATATGGCTTGTTGCTCGACATTCTTAACCAGAAGGGTGCCGTGACAGACGTTGAGGACCGTCGTATGTTCGCATCCCGCGCATTCGGCGTCAGTTCGCATTACGATACAGCTATTCACAGCTGGTTTGAGAAATAATTTTTGATTTACGGTTTTTAGAGTTTTATTGTAGAAATGGGATTCTTCAGTTTTATTCAGGAAATTGCGATGGACCTTGGTACGGCCAACACCATCATTATCAGCGATGATAAGATTGTGGTTGACGAACCTTCAGTGGTTGCACTGGACCGTCGGACGGACAAGATGATTGCCGTGGGCGAGAAGGCCAAGATGATGTATGAAAAGACACATGACAACATTCGCACCATCCGTCCGCTGCGTGACGGTGTGATTGCCGACTTCACGGCTTGTGAGCAGATGATGCGTGGACTGATTAAGATGGTACATACGGGTTCACGCCTGTTCACCTCTTCGCTGAGAATGGTCATCGGTGTGCCCAGCGGTTCTACCGAAGTTGAGCTGCGTGCCGTTCGCGACAGTGCAGAGCATGCAGGAGGCCGCGATGTGTATCTGATTTTTGAGCCTATGGCTGCTGCCATTGGCATTGGTATTGACGTGGAAGCCCCTGAGGGCAATATGATTGTAGATATTGGTGGTGGTACAACAGAAATCGCCGTCATCTCGCTTGGTGGCATCGTTGCCAACAACTCCATCAAGGTGGCTGGTGACGACCTCACTGCTGATATTCAGGAATATATGAGCCGTCAGCACAACGTGAAGGTTTCGGAGCGTATGGCCGAGCGTATCAAGATTAATGTGGGTTCTGCCCTTACCGATCTTGGCGAGGAAGCTCCTGAGGACTATATCGTTCACGGTCCGAACCGTATTACGGCCCTGCCAATGGAGGTGCCTGTCTGTTATCAGGAGATAGCCCATTGTCTGGACAAGACAGTGGCCCGCATCGAGACAGCTGTTCTTTCTGCATTGGAGAACACTCCGCCAGAGCTTTATGCCGACATTGTGCACAATGGAATTTACCTGACAGGTGGTGGTGCCCTATTGCGCGGACTCGACAAGCGCCTGCAAGACAAGATCAACATTCCGTTCCATATCGCCGAAGATCCGTTACACTGTGTAGCTAAGGGTGCTGGCATTGCGCTGAACAATGTAGACCGCTTCTCGTTCCTGATGAGATAAGGGGTGAACAATCTTATTGCATTTATTGCCAAATACTATCACTGGTTCCTCTTTGTTGTGCTTGAGGCGGCCAGCCTTGTACTGTTGGTTCAGTTCAACAGCTATCAGGGCAGTGTGTACTTCACTACGGCTAATGCCGTGGCGGGAAAGGTGTATGAGGCAAATTCTGCAATTGAGGGATTCTTCAGCCTGACCAAGAATAATGCACAGCTCACGCAGCGGAACCTTTATCTGGAGCGCCAGGTGAAGGTGATGTCGGAGCAGCTCACTAAACTCACGCGTGACTCTTCTTACCTGAGGAATAGTCAGCTGGCTTTGCTCAGCGACTATCGCCTGATTCCAGCCAAGGTGATTACCAACTCCATCAGTAAGAAGGACAATTATATTACCATCGACAAAGGTACGGACGACGGTATTCACGCCGATATGGGCGTGGCTTGTGGCAACGGCATCGTGGGCGTGGTCTATATGGCCAGTCAACACTATAGCATCGTGCTGCCTGTGCTGCATAGCCAGACGAACATCAGCGTGGCAATCGACAAGCGCGGGTATTTCGGATATTTGCATTGGAAAGGCGGACGAAGCGACCTTGCCGATGTCGACGATGTGCCTCGCCATGCGCATTTCCGGCTTGGCGACCAGATCGTGACCAGTGGCTATTCCAGCATTTTCCCGCCAGGCTTGCTCGTCGGTAAGGTGCTCCATGTGTTCAATTCGGCCGATGGCCTTTCCTACCGGGTACAGATAAAGCTGAGTACCGACTTTGGTCTTCTTCGTGACGTGTGTGTCATCGACGATGCTCCGATGCGGGAGCGTGTCAACCTGATGCGTGCTGCCCAAGATTCCATTAAACCGAAGACCGAGGGTGCTGATAGATGATGAAGGTGAAATAGTAGTTTTTGATTTTAAGTTGAGAATTTAGCGTGACAATAGATTTGTTACAACGGGTAGTGGCCTTTGTGGTTTTGGTGGTTGTGCAGGCCTTGGTGCTGAATCACATCCACCTTTTCGGCGTGGCTACGCCTTTGTTCTATGTCTATTTCGTTCTTCTTTTCCGTCGTAACCACCCCAAGTGGATTATTCTCCTTACCAGTTTCTTGCTTGGGCTTTGCATCGATGTCTTTTCCAACACCCCTGGTCTGGCTGCAGCTTCTACGACTTTCATTGCCGTGTTGCAACCTTATATTCTGGAACCATTCATCCCACGTGACAGTGATGAAAACCTGAAGCCGGGCATGCGCACCCTTGGTATTGGGCGCTTCGTCTACTACACTGTGTTCATGGTGTTCCTCTACAACATTGTTTTCTTCTCGCTTGAGGCCTTCAATTTCTTCAACTGGTTGCAGTGGCTGCTCTGCATTTGTGGTAGCACGCTGCTTACCGTTGTGCTTATTCTGGTAGTCGAAAACTTACGCAGGTCGTGAAGGGAAACTATGAACTTGAGAACCGCCAATACGTCATTGGAGGTGTGGCCATTGTCATTGTGGTGATTTACATCATTCGGTTGTTTTCACTGCAAATTGTCAGCGACGACTATAAAAAGAACGCTGACTCTAATGCTTTCCTCAAGAAAATTGAATTTCCGGCCCGTGGTGTAATCTCCGACCGAAACGGGAAACTGATGGTCTATAATCAGCATAGTTATGACCTGATGGTGGTGATGAACGAGGAAAACGGGCATCTCGACACCCTGGAGTTCTGCGATGCCCTTGGCATAACGAAGGAAGAATTCGTCAAGCGCATGAATGACATCAAGGACAGGAATAAAAATCCAGGTTACTCGCGTTTTACCCAGCAGCTTTTCATGAGTCAGTTGTCGGAGAAAGAGTTCAGCATCTTTCAGGAAAAGATGTACCGCTTTCCAGGATTTTATGTCCAGCGCCGCAGCATCCGCCAATACGTCTATCCTTACGCTGCCCATGTACTTGGTGATGTGGCAGAAGTGTCTCCTGCTGATATCGAGGAAGATGACTATTATCAGCCTGGTGACTATATTGGCAAACTTGGCGTAGAGCGTTCGTACGAGAAACAACTTAGGGGCGAGAAAGGCGTACAAATATTGCTCCGGGATGCTCATGGACGAATTAAGGGAAAATATCAGGACGGCGTGTTCGACCGAAAACCTGTTGCTGGTAAGGATCTTACCCTTAGTATTGACATCGAACTTCAGGCCTTAGGCGAAAGATTACTTGAAGGCAAAATCGGTAGTATCGTGGCGATTGAGCCGGCTACGGGTGAAGTGTTGTGTATGGTCAGTTCTCCCACTTACGATCCGCGCATCATGGTTGGCCGTCAGCGTGGTAAAATGCACCTTGAATTGTCGAAGGATGTTTGGAAACCTTTGCTCAACCGTTCTATTATGGGACAGTATCCTCCTGGTTCAACCTTCAAGACTTCGCAGGGACTTACTTTCATGACCGAGGGTATCATCAATCCTGTCACCACCCAATATCCTTGTCATCGAGGATTTTATCATCGCGGACTTCATGTGGGTTGCCACGGGCACGGTTCTCCAATTTCACTTGTTCCAGCCATCAGTACCTCATGTAACGGCTATTTCTGCTGGGGACTTTATCACATGATATCGAACCGTGCAAAATACAAGACCGTGCAGGATGCCATGAACACATGGCGCGACTATATGGTGTCGATGGGATTCGGGTATAAACTGGGAATTGACCTTCCGGGCGAAAAGCGCGGCCTGATACCTAATGCGGAGTATTACGACAATGCCTATAAAAGTTCATGGAACGGACTGACCATTATCTCTATCAGCATAGGTCAGGGCGAGGTTAACCTCACGCCACTTCAGATAGCCAATCTTGGTGCCACCATTGCCAATCGTGGTTATTATTATACTCCTCATGTGGTGCGTAAGGTAAAGGGCGAGCCTCTCGATCCCACATTTACCAAGCGTCACCAGACAAAGGCATCGCGCGCGGCCTACGACTATATTGTGCAGGGCATGCGCTCGTCGGTGCTTGGCGGAACATGTAAGCATCTGAACCGAGGCGACATTATCATTTGTGGCAAGACGGGAACCGCTCAGAACCGTGGCCACGACCATTCCGTCTTCATGGGTTTTGCGCCGATGGACAATCCGAAGATTGCCATAGCCGTTTATGTGGAAAATGGCGGTTTCGGTGCTGAGTTCGGTGTGCCTATCGGCGGACTGATGATTGAACAATATCTACACGGTAAACTATCGGCAGGCTCTGAATCAAGGGCTGCTGCCTTCCAAAAAAGACGTATTGCTTATGGCTCAGCAAACAGATAAACCGGCAGGTGTATTGCGTTCGCTCGACTGGTGGACGATTCTCATCTATATGGCCCTTCTCGCCTTTGGATGGGTAAGTGTCTGCGGTGCTTCATATACTTATGGCGACACCGATATTTTCAGTTTGGCTTCTCGTTCAGGCATGCAGATTGTGTGGATTGGCACCTCATTGACTCTTGGACTTTTCCTGCTTCTGCTCGATGACCGTTTCTACGATACTTTTGCCTATATCATTTACGGTGTGCTGCTGTTATTGCTGTTTGTGACCATTTTCAATCCTCACGAAATTAAGGGTTCCCGTTCGTGGCTCGTGCTTGGGCCGTTGCGACTGCAACCTGCTGAGTTCGCGAAATTTGCCACGGCTTTGGCGGTGGCAAAACTGATGAGCACTTATGGTTTTACCATGGAGAAATGGAAGCATTTTGCTGCTGCTGTGGCCATTGTGATTTTGCCGATGGCGTTCATCGTGCTGCAGAAAGAGACTGGTTCTGCATTGGTGTACCTTTCTTTTTTCCTGATGTTCTATCGTGAGGGCATGACGGGTAGCATCTTGTTTACTGGAGTTGCCATGGTCTTCTATTTTGTGGTAGGCATCCGATTCGAGGAAACCATGTTGTGGGATACGCCCACTTCGTTGGGAAAATTTGTGGTATTGTTGTCTGTTCAGATTTTCACGGCTTTTCTGGTGTTTTTCTACTGTTACGACAAGCGGCAGTTCTGGACTATTCTCGGTGGGTCGTTGGGCGCTACGCTGATAGCCTTGCTGTTTTCGAAGTTTGTCATTCCATGTGACATCGTCTGGGTGCAGATGGGTATCTCGGCTCTTACCGTAGGGTTCTTGATATTCCAGGGAATGAGTTCTCGAGTTCGTACGTATTATTTTATTGGTCTTTTCACGTTGGGATCCGTACTATTCTTTAATGCTGCCGACTATTTCCTTAACAATATGCTGCAGGAACATCAGCGTGTGCGCATCAATGTACTGCTCGGACTGGAAGAAGACCTGCGGGGTGCTGGCTATAATGTGCATCAGAGTGAGATAGCCATTGGTTCCGGTGGCTTGTGGGGAAAGGGTTTTCTCAATGGGACGCAGACAAAACTAAAATATGTTCCTGAGCAGGATACTGACTTCATTTTCTGTACGGTTGGTGAAGAGGAAGGTTTTTTGGGCAGTGCTGCTGTGTTGGTGCTTTTCTTGTTTCTAATCCTTCGTCTTATCAAGATGGCTGAGCGTCAGCCTTTCCGCTTTGGGCGTGTCTATGGCTATTGTGTGCTCAGTATCTTCCTGTTCCATGTTTTCATCAATGTGGGCATGGTACTTGGACTGACACCGGTGATAGGTATTCCGTTACCGTTTTTCAGTTATGGCGGTTCTTCGCTGTGGGGCTTTACGTTACTGCTGTTCATCTTCCTCCGTATTGATGCCAGCCGCAACATGGTTAGGCAATAAAAACAATTCGTTTATTGTTTGGTGAGTTTTAGTCCGACATCTGAGATGCCGGGCAGAATTTCTCGCTTCATGTCATGACGGATGCAGAACTGCAGGGAATCTCCCTCATGCAGTTCAAGTACGGTGAGCGGGAATTCGTATTGGTAAAAACTAACTCCCTGTCCGTTGATGTCACCGTTTTTCTCCATCAGTTTGCATTTCAGCGCAAGCGTCTTCTTCGTGTTTCTGGGAATGGTGCGTTGCTCGACGAGCAGATTCAGGCTAGTAAACGGAAATTCAACTGTTGTGCGTAGTCCGATGTAGGCATGGTAGCGTCCTGCGTACTTAACAGGATGGGTATAGAAGAAAAGTGTGTCGTTCTTCTCCCATCCTGCCAATGGTGTATGTTCGTAATGATCATAAGCCACATTGTCGATGCAGGAAGTCATCGCAATTGTCATCAGCAGTACTGACAGTGCCTTTATGAGCCAGTGTCTCATGCTTTCTTTCCTGTGTCCTTTTCTTCCCGCTGACTGCGGTCTTCATTGTTTTTCCGTTGTTCCTGACCTCTGCGGTCGTTATTACGGTTTTTATTTTTTCTTTGCTCACCGCCCTGACCGCCTTCCTTATTGCCTTGTGGGCGTTGTTCTTGGTGCTGTTTGGGTGGATTGTTTTCTTTGCCCTGTGTCTGTTGGGCATTAGGCTTGTTTTTGCCACCAGCCTTATTCTTCTTTTTCTTTTTCTTGGCACGGTCGAAACGGGTTATGCTTTCTCCGGCTAACAGGTCGATGGGACGATTGTTCGCACGCTGACCATCATCATCCTGGAGGCTGTCGGGTTTCTCGCCCCGTTTGTTCATTTCGATGATTTCCTTGGCGCGCTCGGCTGTGATGGTTTCCAGATTGGCTGCCATGCGCTTGTCGGTAGAGTAGGAGACGAGTCCAGCCAGAATGTCACTTTTGAAGAAGAAGTATTCGCTGTCGAGCGTCTGCAGGGTGATGTCTTTGGGTGGCAGTTGTTTGCCAGCTTCCATGTAGTTGTCCACCTCGTAGTTCAGACAGCATTTCAGTTTTGCACACATACCGGCCAGCTTCTGCGGATTCAGCGAGATGTCTTGGTATCGGGCTGCATTCGTGGATACACTGGAGAAATTTTTCATCCATGTAGCACAGCAGAGTTCTCTGCCGCAGGGACCTGTTCCGCCGATGCGGCCAGCTTCCTGCCGGGCACCAATTTGTTTCATTTCAATGCGCACGTGGAATGTGGCTGCCAAGTCCTTGATGAGCTGACGGAAGTCCACACGTTCGTCGGCTATGTAGTAGAATATGGCTTTGTTGCAGTCGCCCTGATATTCCACATCTCCGATTTTCATTTCTAATCCCAGTCCTTTGGCAATCTGCCGGCTTTCAATCATGGTGGCATGCTCACGGCTCTTGGCTTCGCGATATTTGTCCATGTCGCTATCCTTGGCAATGCGGTAGATGCGCTTGATATCGTCAGGACCTTTCAGGTTGGCTTTTTTTATCTGTAGCTTCACCAGTCGTCCGGTCAGCGTAACCACACCGATATCGTGGCCGGGATTGGCTTCTACGGCAACGATGTCGCCCTTCCGTAGCTCCAGTCCGTTTACATTATGGTAGTAGCCTTTACGGGTGTTTTTGAACTGTACTTCCACGAGGTCAGTGTCGTTAGTGTTGCCGGGCACGTCGTTCAGCCAGTCATAGGTGTTCAGCTGACGGTTCTGCCGTCCGCAGCCTCCGCAGCTCAGTCCGCGGTCGCTGTCATTGGTTATCTTGTATTTCAGATTCTTGTAATCCATATATTCTTTAGACCCACCCCCACCCTCCCTATAGGGAGGGAGCAGATACTTTGTTATGTTATTTTATATCGTTTATGACTAATCACCCCCTCCCTATAGGGAGGGTGAGGGGTGGGTCTTCTATTTTTGCAACAGCAACACGATAATATTCAGGGCCATATCGAAAAACACGATTTTAGGGTTGGCATTCTGTCCGATGTCACGAATGGCCTTCTGCATCAGTTCCGAGATGCCTATCACGTTACTTTCATTGATGAACCGAGAAAAGTTGCGTGCGAAGTTTTCCTCATCCTGTGTCATATAGCACAGTTCGGGTTGATGGAAGTTGTACATGAAGTTCTCTCTGACTAATCGTAGGAAATAGGTCAGCATGCGACGTTGCTTTTCGCGTCCGTACCCGCTCACGATTTCGCTCCATTTCTTTAGTTCCTTCACGTTTCGTTGCCAGGCTAACCGCATCATCATGATAAACATGTCGAGAAAGAGGCGGTTTTCGTTACCAGTGTCAAGTTCTTCAAGGGCTTTTAGCCACGAACCGTTGGCTACACGAGCCAGCCGGTGAGCTTCTTCCTTGTCGATGCCTCTCCGCTCAGTCAGTGCTTTTTCTATGTGATCGGTATCAATTTTCTTAACGTCAACCCGTTGGGTACGACTGGTGATGGTTTCCAGAAGCTTCTCTGGTTCTTCACAGACCATCAGAAACACCGTCTGTGTGGGTGGCTCCTCGATGAGTTTCAACAACTTGTTGGCACAGGCCAGATTCATGCGTTCAGGCAGCCATACGATGCAGACTTTATACCCTCCCATCGAAGATTTCAGCGAGAGTTTGCGGTTCAGTTCGTCACTTTCAGCCTCGTAGATAATGGCCTGCTGGTTATCAGCGCGCATCATCTGCAGCCATTGGTCCATCGTGAAGTATGGACCTTCCATGAGCAGCGTGTTCCATTCCTTGGCGAAGTCATCACTGACCATTTTATGCTCCGCACTCGTCCCCTTGGGCTTGACGACAGGGTAGGAGAACTGGAGGTCAGGATGCTGCCATTTGCGGAGCATGGCCTCGGCATTGGTGGTCAGTTGTGAGTTGAATCCAGGCAACTGGCTGCCGTCTTCCTGACGTTCACCGAGCAGATAGGAAGCAAAGGCCAGTGCCAAGGCCATCTTGCCGCTGCCTGCAGGACCGCAAAGCAGCAGGGCGTGTGGCAGTCTTCCTTCCTCCACCATCTGCATCAGCCGTTGCCGGGCTTCCTCTTGTCCGATGACCTCACTGAATTTCATCCTTGTCCTTTGTCCTTTAGCAAATTGTCTTCACCACTTCCTTGACCGATTCCACGGCACTTACCGTATAGAAGTGAATGTTGTTTACCCCGTGTGCATAGAGGTCACGACACTGCTGGACGGCCCATTCCACGCCCAGTTGCCTGGCATCGTCGTCGGTTTTGCATTTCACCACCTCACGGGCCAGTTCCTCGGGAATGTCACAATGGAAGGTCTTTGGCACCACCGTCAGTTGCGAGAGTTTGGCAAAGGGCTTCAGCCCCGGCACAATGGGAATGGCGATACCCATCGCACGCGCCTTCTCTACGAACCGGAAGTATTTCTCATTGTCATAGAACAACTGTGTCACGGCATATTTTGCACCGAGGTCCTGCTTCTTTTTCAGGTATTCCATGTCGCGTTCCAGATTCGGCGCTTCTTCGTGCTTTTCCGGATAGCAGGCCACGCCGAACGAGAATTTCTCTCCGGGATGCTTGATGGGTGTGCCGTCGCGGAAATAGCCGTCGTTGAACTTCACCACCTGCTCGATGAGTTGTGTCGTATGGCGGTAGCCTCCGCGGATCGGCGTGAATGTCTTCTGGTCCTGTGCCTTGTCGCCTCGGAGCAGCAGCACGTCGTTGATGCCTAAGAACTGCAGGTCGATGAGTTCATACTCAATGTCTTCAGCCGTGGCACCACTACAGATGATGTGCGGAATCACCGGCAACTGATAGCGTTGCTGAATGGCGGCGGCAATGGCGATTGTGCCGGGTCGGCGGCGTATGCGCTGGCGCTCAAAGTTACCGTCTTCCAGTTCCCGATAGACATATTCCGAGTGGTGGGTGGTGATGTTGATATATTTCGGATTAAACTCCTTCAGTATGTCGATGGTGCTGAACAGCGCCTCCGTGCCGTTACCCTTCAGGGGCGGCAATACCTCAAACGAGAAGCCTTTTTCCTCTTTTACCTGTCCGTTTTCCAGTAAGTCGATGACTTTCATTTCTATTATTGTAAATCGGTGCAAATTTACGAAATTTTCTTGTCATTCCATTCAATTTAACAATAAATCTTGGGGAAAACGGTTATTAAAACGTAATTTAAAGTAGAAATATCATACAAAACACCTTAATAAAAATGAATCAAACTCAGAATGGTAGCAAAGCCTACCTTATTTCTATCGTGATGGTAGCCGTCTTAGGCGGCTTGCTCTTCGGTTACGACACCGCAGTTATCTCTGGAGCCGAGAAGGGTCTCCAGGCGTTTTTCATGGAAGCCAAGGATTTCGCCTACACAGATGGGTGGCATGGCTTTACGTCAGCATCAGCCCTTATTGGCTGTATCATCGGTTCTGCCCTTTCGGGTTATCTGGCCACCAACCTTGGGCGCAAGAAGTCGCTCATCATTGCCGGTTTGCTGTTCTTTATTTCTGCTTTAGGCAGCATGGATCCCGAGTTCCTTTTCTTTGAGCATGGCGTCCCGACCTATTCGCTGCTGCTGATGTTCAATGTTTACCGTATTATCGGCGGTATTGGCGTGGGACTGGCTTCGGCTATCTGCCCAATGTATATTGGTGAGGTGGCTCCCTCAAACATCCGCGGTATGCTTGTCTCTTGGAACCAGTTTGCCATTATCTTCGGTCAGTTGGTGGTCTATTTCGTCAACTTCTTCATCTTGGGCGACCATATTCAGCCGCTCGTGGAAGAGATGGGTAAGGGCCTTGCCGCCATCGACCCCAGGGCACAGTGGACGGTGACCACCGGATGGCGTTATATGTTCGGTTCTGAAGCCGTTCCTGCAGGACTCTTCGCCCTGCTCATCTGCTTCGTGCCCGAGACTCCGCGCTATCTTGTCAGTATCAATCAGGATCAGAAGGCACTCGGTATTCTGTCGAAGATTAACGGCAGTGAGCGTGCCATGCAGATTCTGCAGGACATCAAGGATACCATGGTCGTGAAGACCGAGAAGTTGATGACCTACGGCTTTATGTGCATCTTCATCGGCATCATGCTCAGCGTGTTCCAGCAGGCAGTAGGTATTAACGCCGTGCTCTACTACGCTCCGCGTATCTTCGGTGACATGGGCATGGACAACCCGATGATGATTACTGTCTTCATGGGTATCATCAACATCCTGTTCACCCTCGTGGCTATCTTCACCGTAGAGAAATGGGGCCGCAAGCCGCTGCTTATCTACGGTTCTCTGGGTATGGCTCTCGGCGCCTTCGGTGTTGCCGTCACCTTCGGACATACCGGTCTTGAATTCCTCACGGCAGCCAGTCTGTTGGTCTATAGTGCCTCGTTCATGTTCTCGTGGGGTCCCATCACCTGGGTGCTCATTGCCGAGATATTCCCCAACACCATCCGTGGTGGAGCCGTTGCCATTGCTGTGGCCTTCCAGTGGATATTCAACTTCATCGTGAGCAGCACATTCGTTCCGATGTTCAACATGCACCTCACCGAGGGCGACGACTTCGGACACTGGTTCACCTATGGTCTCTACGGCGTTATCTGTGTGATTGCTGCCATCTTCGTTTGGAAACTTGTTCCTGAAACCAAGGGCAAGACGCTTGAAGACATGACGGCTCTCTGGAAAAACCGGAAATAGCAGTCGTCACCTCAAACCCATAAAAAAACGCAGGAGTGCATAGTTTTTGTGCTCCTGCGTTTTTTCTATTTCAACTGTTTCAACAGCCATTCCATGTGGCTGTACTCCGTGGCCTCCGATGTCCAATGCTCGTTGACGGGCGTGATGAGCGATTCCTTTTCACACGTCAGCGTGTTCCATACGGCATAACTGGTGGTAGGCGGACAAGTGTCATCGTTGTAACCCCATGTAAGACGGATCCTGGCCTTCACGTAGCGGGCAAAGTTCACCACATCGTAGTAGGCCATCGTATGGATCTTTTCCGTAGTGAGCATCCCGTTCATACGGTTGAAATGGGGATAGCCGCCCGTGCGTCCTTTTTCTGCATAGCCCGCCATGTCGCTCAGGGCAGGATGGTTGGCCACACAGAGCGTGACACGAGGATCAAGTCCTGCGGTGACGATGGCCAATGCCCCTCCCTGAGAACCTCCCTGAACGGCCACATTGCGACCGTCCCATTCAGGCAGTGAAGTGAGCAGGTCAATGCAGCGCACACAAGCCAGATAGACACGTTTCATGTAGTAGTTGTCGCGGTTGTCAAGTCCCTGGCAGAGATAGCCGTTGGGATCCGTATTGAGCGCGCGGCTGATTTCGTTGAACTGTTCCGTGGTCATACGGGGGTCAAGTCCGTGGATTTCCATCTCCAGACGGATGAAACCGTTCTCTGCATAATACTTGTGACGCAGGGGCTCCTTGATGGTCTTCACACCGGCACCCGGCGGACAGAGTACCACAGGGCAACTGCCTTTCCCGGCATTCTTCGGATAGAACAGATAGCCGTAGATACACTGGCCGCGCCGGTTGAGTTGCAGGCGGATGAGCCAGCAATCTACCTTGTCTGTGCAATATTCCGCAGCCCTTTCGCGGGTGTAGGTCAGGGGGAAAGCGGCGGCCTCCTCCTTGGCCTTGTCCCAGAAAGCCTTGAAGTCGGCAGGCTCCTTGGTGTAAGGCTGGATTTTGTCAGCAGAAAAGCCTACCTTGATGTGATGGCCGTATTCCTTTCCGTCGCAGGTGATGTGCAGGCGCAGGTCACGGAACCCCGGCGTCTTCCGCGTTCCCATATTGATCAGCGCGCGTCCGTTCCTGAGTTTGACAGAACCCTGCTCATCGTCGGGCAGCATATCGTTGCCGATGGAGTAACTGACCGTTCCCTCCTGCGGAATGCCATACTTGAAGAACTGCACCTCCACCGTGGCCTTCTGCCCCGTTTCATAGAGCCAGTCGGCATGGTCGGGCGTAGTCACCCACAGGTAATCAGAACGATAGGGATAATTTTCCGCCCGCAAGGCAGCGCAGAAAACAAGTGCCGTCAAGGCAACCGTCATGCATAATCTTCTCATAATCTTTTTTTTGATGTGCTTAGTAGTGCTTGCAAAAATAAGGATAATCTTTGAAAGCCGATGCTTGAAAAATGATAAAACAGTCTTTATTTTTGATTTTTTTGCGATGGGGGAGAAGCAAGTATGGAGTTTTTTCTTTATATTTGCGGTCAGAAACTTTTAACTAATTACTAACAAACAATCTGAAAGACATGAAAGATTTGAAAATGTACATCAACGGCCAGTTTGTGGAGAGCCGTTCGGGTGAGTGGATTGAAGTATTGAACCCCAGCACGGAGGAAGTGACCTCGCGCCAGCCTGCAGGTACGGTGGAGGATGTGAACGAAGCCGTGGAGGCTGCATACGCGGCCCAGAAGAAATGGGCGAAGGTGCCTGCTGCCGAGCGTGCCGTCTATCTGCATAAGATTGCCGACGGCATCCGTGCCAACTTCGACAAGTTCCAGGAGATCATTGTCCGTGAGCAGGGTAAGACACAGGCGCTTGCCGGTGTGGAAGTGGGTGTCACTGCCACTTATTTCGACTATATGGCTGAGTTTGCCCGCCGCATTGAGGGTGAGGTGATTCAGAGTGATGCCCCCAACGAGACGATGATTCTCGTGAAGAAGCCTATCGGTGTGGCTGCCGGTATCCTGCCTTGGAACTTCCCGTTCTTCCTCATTGCCCGTAAGGCTGCCGCCGCCCTGATAACAGGCTGCTCCATCGTTATCAAGCCTGCTCAGATTACGCCCGAGAACTGTACGGAGATCTGTAAGGTGGTTCATGAGAGTGGTCTGCCTGCCGGTCTGTTCAATGTGGTGACAGGTAAGGGTTCCGTGGTTGGTAATGCGCTGGCCAGTCATCCCAAGGTGGGCATCGTGAGCCTGACAGGTTCTGTTGGAGCCGGTGTGAAGATTATGGAAGCCGCTGCTCCGAATATCACCAAGGTGAGCCTCGAACTGGGTGGTAAGGCCCCGGCCATCGTATTCCCCGATGCCGACCTTGAACTGGCTGCTCAGGCCATTCTGGAGAGCCGCATCGGCAACACCGGTCAGATTTGTAACAATGCCGAGCGCGTTTATGTACACAAGGATATCAAGAAGGAATTCACCGATCTCATCGTGAAGAAGTTCAAGGCCGTGAAGTATGGCAATCCTGCCATTGAGAAGGATGTCGATATGGGGCCGCTGGTGGAGAAGGCTGCACTGGAGAGTGTGACGAAGAAGGTGAACCACGCCGTGGAGCAGGGAGCCAAGATTCTTTGTGGCGGTGCTCCCGTTGAGGGCAAGGGCTACTTCTATCCTGCAACGGTGCTTGACAACTGTACTCAGGATATGGACATCATCCATGAGGAGACCTTCGGCCCGGTGCTGCCATTGGTGGAGTTCGACAACATCGACCAGATCATCGAGTGGGCCAACGATTGCGAATACGGTCTTGCCTCTTCGGTATTCACCAAGGACATCGACACCGCTACACGCATCTGCCGTGAGATTGAGTTCGGCGAGACTTATATCAACCGCATGCACTTCGAGGCCATCCAGGGCTTCCATGCAGGTGTGAAGAAATCAGGTATTGGTGGTGCTGATGGTAAGCATGGCATGGAGGAATACCTCGTCACGAAGGTGGTCTATCTTGATACTCACTATGAGTAGAAAAAAACAACCCCGACAGACCCTCCCCCTGCCCCTCCCTATAGGGCGGGGGGCGATTACATTTAAGAGTAGGAAGTATCTACTCCCCTCCATTCAGGGAGGGGCAGGGGGGAGGGTCTGCTGCTGGTGGGTCTGTGTGGTTATTCTTCTTCTCTTTTTCCCGTTGATGACCGTGGGCCAGCAATGGCCGACAGTGAATCCCGAGGCCAAGCCCGGTGCCCGCTGGTGGTGGCTGGGCTCTGCCGTTGACAAGGAAAATCTGCAATGGAATATGCAGGAGTATGCCCGTCATGGCATCGGTGCCTTGGAGATTACCCCTCTTTACGGCGTGCAGGGGAACGACCGGAACAATATTCCCTATCTGTCTGATAAATGGATGGAAATGCTGCGCTATACTGAGGAACTGGGCCGCCAGAACGGTATCGAGATAGACATGGCCACGGGCACGGGATGGCCTTTTGGCGGTCCGTGGGTGCCGTTGGAGGAGAGTGCCTGCCGGGCGGTGTTCGTGGAACAGTCCTTCATTGGTGATAAGGTGGCGAATATGGACCTGCGGCCTACTGAGGAGAAAGACCGCAAGAATGCCGTGCTCCATAAGGCGATGCTTTTCGGACATGACAGTTCTGTCGTTGATGTCACGGATTGCATGACCGACGGCTTCCTGAACTGGAAAGCCTCGAAGGCAGACAGCAAACTCCTGGGCGGCAAGGACGACAGCAAGACCGTCGTGGTGCTCTATATCAAGTACGGCGTGATGAAGGTGAAGCGGGCGGCTCCCGGAGGAGAGGGACTGGTCATCGACCACTTTGACCGCAAGGCTGTGGCCAACTACCTGAAGCACATCGAGGAGGCCTTTGAGCGCACCCATACGCCTTATCCCCATACGTTCTTCAACGACAGTTACGAGGTGGCCGATGCCACTTGGACACCAACGCTCTTCGAGGAGTTCTACAAGCGGCGCGGCTATCGTCTGGAAGACCATCTGCTGGCTTTCACCCACGGAGATGTGAAACTCGTTTCTGACTACCGTGAGACACTTTCTGATCTGCTCTTGGAGAACTTCACCCGGCAATGGACGGATTGGGCCCATAGCCACGGGGCCATCACCCGTAATCAGGCACATGGTTCTCCGGCAAACTTGATTGACTGCTATGCCGCGGTGGATATTCCGGAGATTGAAGGCTTTGGCCTTTCTGACTTCGGCATCAAGGGATTGCGCCAGGATCCGGGCAAGACCCGCAAGAACGATTCCGACTATTCCATGTTCAAGTATGCTCCGTCGGCAGCCCATATCTGCGGTAAGCCCTATACGAGCAGCGAGACCTTCACATGGCTTACGGAGCATTTCCGCACCTCGCTCTCACAACTCAAGCCCGACCTTGACCTGATGTTCTGCGCCGGCGTGAACCACATGTTCTTCCACGGTACTTGTTATTCGCCGAAAGATGACCCGTGGCCGGGGTGGAAGTTCTATGCCTCGATAGACATGAGTCCCACGAACACTATCTGGCGCGATGCACCTGCATTTATGGAATATGTGGAGCGTTGCCAGAGTTTCCTTCAGTGGGGACAGCCTGACAATGACTTCCTGGTCTTCCTACCCGTTCGGGATATGTGGAAGAAAAACCCCGACAAACTGCTGATGCAGTTCTCCATCCACGCGATGGGCAAACTGGCTCCTGAATTTATCAAGACCATCCTCGACATCGACAAGGCTGGTTTCGATTGTGACTATATCTCCGAGCGTCTGCTGATGGGCTGCAAGGTGGTGAATGGTGGAATCGAGACAGCCGCCGGAACCCGCTACAAAGCCCTCATCATTCCCGGTAGCGGAGATATGCCCGAGCAGGTGAAGGCCCACATCGAAGCGATGAAGGCTCAGGGTGCAAAGGCTATCTATGGTACGGATGTGAAAGAGATGAATGCTGCCGCCAAGCCTGAGACCATGAAGACGAAGTATGGGCTGAATGCTATCCGTCGCAAGAATCCCACGGGCTATCATTATTTCATTGCCAACCTGACGCCTCAGGATATTGAGACGGACGTTCCGTTGGGCGTTGACTTCAAGCGTGCTTGCTTCTTCAATCCTCTCAACGGTGATATCACGCCTGTTCCCATCGCTTTGGCCGACCATAAGATTCATCTCGCCCTGCGAAGCGGAGAGAGCATCATCGTGCAGACCTTTGATGACGCCCCTCAGCAACAGTCTGCCGATTTACTGAAGGACCTGGTTTCCGTCTATCACCAAGCATCCACGGCCCATCCGCAGGAATATCCGCTCAACGGCCCGTGGACACTCTCGTTCATCGAAGAGGCTCCGAAGGTGGGGCAGACCTTCACTCTCGATAAACTTCAGACGTGGGAGACATTGAGCGATGAGACCCGCGTCACGATGGGGACCGGTGTCTATGAGACCACCGTCAAACTGAAGAAGAAGGATCTGAAGGATGCCACGGATTGGAAGATTGACCTTGGCGACGTGCGTGAGAGTGCCCGTGTCTATATCAACGGGCAGTATATCGGTTGTGCATGGTCGGTACCCTTTGTGCTTGATTGCAAGAATACGCTGAAGGCAGGCCTGAACACCATCCGCATCGAGGTGACCAACCTGCCTGCCAACCGCATTGCCGACCTAGACCGCCGTGGCGTGAAATGGCGTAAGATGGAGGAAATCAACGTGGTGGACATCAACTACAAAAAGACCTTATACGACACTTGGGAGCCCATGCCCAGCGGCCTGAACTCACAGGTGAAACTAATATCCACCATCAATCGCTAAAACCCACCCCTGCCCCTCCCGAAGGGAGGGAAGTCTGGAAAGTAAGACGAAATAAGAGAACCCCTCCCTTGGGAGGGGCAGGGGTGGGTTGTTGGGTTTATTGAAAATAATACAAAAACGATGCAATACCCTCGAGGGCTGGCTTGCGCTGGCCCTCGATTTCTATCTTGAAGTCAATCTCAGCCTTGCAGATGCCACGCAGGTTCTGGATGTTGTGGAGTTTGGTCACCAGTCGCACACGGCTGCCCGTGATGACAGGCTGTCCGAAGCGCATCTTGTCCATACCGTAGTTCACCAGCATCTTGATGTTGTTCACCTCGATAATCTGGTCCCACATATAGGGGAGCAAAGATAGTGTCAGATAGCCGTGGGCAATGGTGCTCTTGTACTGGCTTTCTTTCTGTGCACGCTCCACATCCACGTGAATCCACTGATGATCCAGCGTGGCATCGGCAAAGAGGTTGATACGTTCCTGATCTACCTGGAGCCAGTCAGAGGCTCCCAATTCCTCGCCCAAGTGGGCGGCAAACTCGTCGTACGAGTTAATCACTAATTTGTTCATGAGTTATTAAGTTTATGAGTTTTTAAGTTTCAAGAAGTCCCTCCCTTCGGGAGGGGGTAGGGGTGGGCATCCTCCGGCTCTCAAAGAACCCGCGGGTCTTTATGATAAAGAGCAATGTGCCTGATACCTGAACTGCCGCAACGAGCCAGAAGGCAGGCACGTACCCCAGATACTCTGAAGCCACACCGCCGATGAGCACACCAAGCCCCATGCCTACATCCCATGAGACAAGAATCGTGCTGTTGGCTGTTCCGCGCTGATTGTTTCTTGCCACACTGATAATCATGTTCTGGAAGGCAGGCCATATATGGCCGTTGCCCAGTCCGATGAGCAGGGCCGACGTGTAGTAACCGAAATCATTCGGACAGGCCACAAAGAGTGTATAGCCGAGTGCTGAGAGCACCACGCCTTCAGCCCCGTTCTGACTCAGTTTCCCTTCCCTGAGACCCTTGCTCCCTTGCAATCGGGAGGCAATCAGTCCTACGGAAAGCAGAGCGAAATAGACACCCGTTCCACCTGTGCGCCCCATCACTTCCTTGCAATAGATGGCCAGATAATTGCTCAATACACCGAAGCAGAAGCCGAAGAACACCATGTTCACCGCCAGCAACCATCCGTTAATCAGGAAAAAGCGGTCGAGTGAGAGTTTGGGGACACTCTTTCGTTCCTTTCCTTCCCCATTCTTCCGTTCCTTGATGCTTGCATCCACGCAGAGCCCTATCCCTGCTATCAGCAGTGCCAGCCAGAAGAGTAACTGGAAATTGTGCGTCTCGTGATAGAGCAGCAGCCCGACAGTGGGAGCGATGGCCATGGCCAGGTTGTTCGACAGGCCATAATAGCCTATCCCCTCATTGCGCCTTGAGGCAGGCAGCACGTCAATGGCCATGGTGGAATTGGCCACCGTCACACTGCCGAAAGGAGCACCGTGGAGTGTCCTGACGATGGTGAACAGCAACAGTGTGGAGGCCGCCAGATAACCGGCGAAGCAGATGAAAAACAGGAAGAAGCAAACCATCAGCACCTTCTTGCGGTTAAATGTATCTACCAGGTAGCCGCTGAAGGGACGCGAAAGCAATGCCGTCACCGTATAGCCCGAAAGCACAATGCCGATGACGTCCTTCGTGGCGTGAAACTGTTCACTCAGGTAGAGTGGCAACAGGGGCGTCAGCAGATAGAAGGCGAAAAACAGTGTGAAATTCGCTATCATCACCTTCCAATAGTTCGCATTCCATAGTCGTTCTTTCATTCTGAGTGCAAAGGTAGTGCAAACGAACGGAAAATGCAAATGATTTGCAGGTTTTCCTGAGTGCAGCCTGCTTTATCCAAAGGTACGATTAAGCGAGCACAAATGCAAATTAAGTTGCTTTAAATAGGGATATAGCGCAAAAAATGCATTCATTTTCTTGCAAATCTCCAAACTATTCCCTATTTTTGCAAAATCAAACGTTTATTCAAACATTACAATAGTGTATAACTAAAAAAATTACGAAGAACCAGACAGTACAACATCATCAGGGAGTTTAAACCGCAGCCAAGGTGCCGCCCTCCCCAAAGGGAACCTAAGACAAAACAATTTTACTAACCCAACAGAATTGTGCGTCGTTCCCGTTCGTACTTTTCAGATACTTGAGCTTTCTGCTCTTGTTCTCGCCTTCTTGAATACCGCCAAATATTCGTCGCGAGGTAACAAGCTGCTCAGAAGGTTCACGCTGATTAGGCGTGAACTGTTCTTGCTTGTTTCGCGGCAGGTCACTTGGCGGTAACCGAAGAAGGCAATAAGCATCGGATGGTTTCGCGCCTTTTCTTATTCTCAAAATTATAACCTATGAAGAAAATGAAGACCTTACTTATGAAGACCCAATGTAATTTGGACAAAATGTTTCGACTGCCACTTTTTGCGTTGCTGTTTTCCTTTGTGCTGCCCACCGTGGCACAAGCCGACAATATGGTGCTTCAAGTGTGGCAGTCCGACGGCAAGGTGATGAACATCAGTCTGGACGAGCAGCCTGTGACCACCTATTCGGATGGACAGCTCATCATCACGACTACCAAGACTACCGTTACTTTCCCGTTAGAGCAGGTAGTGAAGTACATCTATGCCGATGCTTCGGGCATCAGTTCTCCTAATGCTGTGGGTAGTAAGATGTCTGCCGATGGTGAGACCATAACTTTCACTGGTCTGAAGGCAAATACCCCTGTTTCTCTATACACGGTTGCCGGTCAGCTTGTCAACACCGTTACTGCTACTGGTCAATCCAAGACCGTGGTATCCGTCTCAAAGTTCCCCGTCGGGGTATATGTTGTAAAAGCCAACGATATGACCTTTAAAATCACAAAGCGATGAAAACACGAATATTATTTTTAGTAGCGTTGTTTTTTGCTGCTTTACCTTTGGCAGCAGGCGACTATCTGACAATACACTTCAAGGATGGACATACAGAGCGGCATTTTATGCATCTTGTGGGGAATATTGGCGTGACTAAATATGATTTGGAAGGAAATCTGCATAGTGACTATCAGATGCAGCAAATAGTAATGGCAGATACCACCTATTCCTATTATATTGCTGATATTGACCATATGGGATTCAAGAAGGTTGACGATGAGCAAGTTCAGAAAAATGTTGTGACAGTAGCAACCTCCATTGAACCTATCTTCAACCAATGCACGACCATAGAAGATATGGAACAACATTTGGATGAGATTAAAAACATAGAGGGCGTAGAGAATGTGTATTCTACTGGAACGGACATAGTCGTTCAAGTCAAAGACTGGTATAATATAGTCTATAATTTATTTTTAAGACAGGAAGTTCCTTTTGTTACGCAAAACGCAAAAGAATTGGCAAGCAGACTGAAGAAGAAATCGAACACTGTCAATTCTGCAAGCACCACAAAACCGAAAGTCGCCATTGTCTTTCAGATGGTTGACGATCTGAGCAGAGAGTGGCAATTATACTTGTTGGTTGATTTGAAAGAGAATTTTGAGCGGAAAGGATTCGACGTAACTCTCATTGCCGACGAAGAGAAAGGTGATGAAAAACTCGACGCAGACTTTTATTTGACACGAATGTTCGACTATGACATGGTATTGTTATTCACTCATGGCTTAAGCCTAGGCGGTAAACATGCATTATATACGGGAGAAAGTGCAAATGCTTTCGGAGGAACTTTCTTAACTGTTGAGAATAGGGCAAGACAAGACTTAGATGAATATGGTATTGCAGGATGTCATGTTGGAACAGAAAGACTCAGTGACGGCACATATAAAGAGAAATTAAAATACTATTGGTATGTGTCCGAGGATTTGATAAAGAAAAGCTCGGCGAAGTTTAATGGCCAGGGTATGCATGTTGTCTTCATTGGTGCGTGTGAACAACTAAAAGGAGACGAGAAAAGTATAACCTTTGCCGATGGACAGACAGAGTCATATAACGATAGTTTTGCCCAGGTCTTATTCAACAAAGGAGCTGATTACGTAGCAGGCTATACCAGGAAGGCTCTAAGATCCTGCAACGCTGGCAATAATTTTTATCGCAACATGTTGAATGGCTTTTCCTTAGATGCTTCATTGGCTTATCTGCCTGGAATACAGAAAAAGGAGATAACCATAGTGTCTGATGAAAAAACCAAAGATGCGAGACTTTTAGGGCTATTTAATCCTAATGCCAACGTAGACGAGCTTAGGAAATTCTTCTTATTCGAAACCAAGACAGCACAAGTCTCTGACAAGGAACTTGAAGAGACTTACAAGTCAGGATATGCCGTCGTTTCTGGAACAGCGACAGCCGCATATCCGATAACTCAAGGAGAAGACTGCCCAATGGCATCTTCAGTATTGGTGACTCCCAAAGAGAAAGGAAACGAAGGGACACAGGTAAAACTGAGATGCGGCTTCAGGCATGGTATTGATCCTAATCTGGGCAAAGATTCTCAAGAGGTGTATTCCGAAGATCCTGTTATCGAAGAGAAGACAACAGATAATGTGCACTTTTCGTGTAATCTTTCTCTGCCGCCCGAATGTGACACCTACTACTATCAGGCATTCACCTATGACGGTATCAATCATAATTTAGGAAATATTTGCCGCATTAATGTGCCAAAAACACCTTCTTATGACCCTTTAGCCATTTCTTCTACATCATTATCTATTTCCGTAGGAGAATCTGCTTCAGTGGACATCACAGCTGGCAGCGGAGAGTATGGCGTGACTAATCTTAACAGTTCTGTTGCCAAGGCCTCATTGCAAGGCACCATAATAACCATTAGTGCTGTGGCAGAAGGTGCCGCCCAAGTGGTTGTCACCGACATGCAGACAGGGCAGCATATCATTATTAACATAACTGTCACATTAGCCGGTAGTCTCGTGGCCTACACCTCCTGTCCAGACGACCATCACCCACACCTGATAGACCTCGGACTGCCGAGCGGCACGAAGTGGGCATGCTGCAACGTGGGGGCACAGAAGCCTGAAGACTACGGCGACTTTTTTGCCTGGGGGGAGACCAGCACAAAGAGTTATTTTGCCTATAGCAATTATACCCACTGTGACGG
Source organism: Prevotella sp. (assembly GCA_017428925.1). Classification (GTDB taxonomy): domain Bacteria; phylum Bacteroidota; class Bacteroidia; order Bacteroidales; family Bacteroidaceae; genus Prevotella. Next base: position 110,962 of record JAFRPY010000010.1, read on the forward strand.
GGACTACACCACCTGCCACGACATCGGATCCGACATTGCCGGTACTAAGTACGACGCTGCAACGGCTAATTGGGGCAGTCAATGGATAATGCCCTCGCCGGAGCAACTCCTGGAACTTATGAATAGCTGTTCTCGCGAATGGACAACACAGAACGGCATTAACGGTAGGATGTTCACCGGTCCGAATGGTGGTAAAATCTTCCTTCCCGCTGCAGGCTGCAACTGGGAAGAGTTGTTCGGAGTCGGCAGCTTCGGTGAATACTGGTCTTCTAAGCTCGGCAAGTCGTACACTTACAGCATAGCCCTCTCACTGGCTTTCTCAAGTGAAGATATTGGCCAAGATGAGCGCGATCTCGCCGATGGTCTGTCCGTCCGCCCCGTGAGCAAGAACTGAAAAAGGAGCCCCCTCCAAACCTCCCCGAGGGGAGGCTTTTGAACTTCCATTACGATTTCATCCCCGGCTTCAGTTGTTGGAGTCGGGGATGGAATATGTTAGTAGTCATTTTATGCTTACAGGGGAACAGGACCTCTGTGATGTTCTGTGATAGTATCTTTAGTGCGTGATGAACTCAAGGATGTTCTCTATGTATGTATCTATGTCAGATACTGCCTTACGGTTCACCAAAACGCTCATAGAAACATCCTTCAACTCAATCGTTCTGAAAAGATTATCAAGTCCGAGATTATGGACAAATGTGGCATAGACGCGATGGCGGCGGGTAGTGGCCGAAGAATTTTACGCCGCAAAGGCGATTGGCATATCGCTCGATATGCACTTCGTACCGATGGCCCGACTTCTCAGACTGAAAGGCATAAATGAGCGTGTCTTGCAGATATTTGTCTGCTCCTACCATACTGATGCCTACGAACTGAAAGGGGTAGAAGACCTGACTCATTGTTCAACACTGATTTCGTAGCCAGGCGCACGTTTCTGGCTCTTCCAAAAATCTGTGGTTTCAACGTAGCCTGGGGTCATGTCAATGTATGTAACGGGATAGCGGTAGCGGCCATTGGGCATGAGTATCTTCTCAACACGACGGATGAGAGGACGTCCATTGGTTGCGGTGATGGCTGTTTCGGTCACTTCTACTACTTTTCTTACGGTGTTTGCTTCCATCATTATCTTGTTGTTTACATTATTGAGCGTACAAAGACGCTCTCTGCCTGCAAAGATACGTATTATAAACGAAACGACAAAAGAAATGGCCGATTTTCTCATTTTTAAAAAGAAAGGAGATTGATATGCTGAATATAACCGATGTGTATTGTGTGAAGGACTACGAGTTGCTGTTCCAACTTCAAGAAATCAGCAAAAACATTTGGAGGTATAAAAAATTATACTTATCTTTGCAACTAAACGGAGTACAATGATTATTAAAGTATGAAAGTGATTAGGTTTGTATTTTTGTTGATGTTGGCCATGGTCGCTAATGTTGGCAATGCGCAGTCGTTGAGCGTTTATATTTCCGACAATGACGGTGAGTTTACGAATGTGAGGAATGCCCCGAAGGGCAAGGTGGTGGCCAAGATTCCTACCAGCAAGATCGTGATATTGGATGTTACCTCTCCTCAAAACGGCTGGTGGCAGATTGACGGTGGAGAAGTGTACTATACGGGTGACGACGATGAGACCGTCAAATTGAAAGGTTCTTCCACGGGCTACTGGATTCATCATTCGGTGATTGGCTTGGGCACGCGCAATTACGGTGGCGAGACACTTCAGCTGCGCAAGTCGCCTGACAAGAAATCGGCAGTGGTTTTTTCGTTCAAAGAGGAAATTCGTCTGATGCCGTTAGAAGTGAGGGGCGACTGGGTGAAGGTGAAGACTGGTGACGGTAAGCATACGGGATGGATAGAGGGCGAATGGCTCTGTGATAATCCGCTGACGAATTGTTGCTGAAAAAACCTTTTTCCTGATATCGTCCAAACTCGTTGGGCGGTGAGGGGGTATATTTGCATAAATTTTGAATTTTGAATTTTGATGTATTCTCGCTTCGCTGCGAGTAAGAAGTGAGAAAGTACGCCAGTTGGCGAAACGTAAAGAAAATTCTGAATTTTGGTGCGCTGAGGGTTGCGCGAGAATCAGCAGACGGGATTTTGGCGGCAAATAGGCGAGTTTTGAGGCGTTTTTGCAACTTGTTGATAATGAAATCTTTAGCTGGGAGATTTTGTTTTTGGACTTTTTTTTTTAATTCCCCGAACTTTAAATGATAGGCTTTTGGACTTCAATTGACGCTCAGTTGGAGTCTGATTGCTCTTTATTCGGACTTTATTTGCTCATCATTTGGACTTTAAATGAACTGAAATTAGACTTTAATTCCCTATTTTTTGCTGGGCGGATGATGCTTTTCCGCTTATTGAAGGCTAAAAAATCATTGGAAACATTCGTTCTTTTTGCTATTTTAATGGTAATTGTGGAGAAAGAAATGTAAAGTAAAATTCAATCAACCAACCTTGGCCCCTCAATCAACCACCCCTGACCTCTCCTTTCTAAGGAGGGGGAGGAAAACCACCCTATGTCCCTCCCGAGGGGAGGGATTATTATAACCTTTATTGGCATCTAAGACTCCCTCCCTTTGGGAGGTTGGGGTGGGCTTTCTTTTGTTTTTTTTAGCCAAATGCAATAAAAGGGCGAGGGGGTGCGTTAATTATGATGTATATATACAGATTTAGTTTAGGGATATGATAGAATATGTGAAGGGTGAAGTGACGGAACTCACCCCCGCTTATGCTGTAATCGAAGCTCATGGCGTGGGCTATGGATTGAATATTTCGCTCAACACTTACTCTGCCGTGCAGGGTAAGAAAGAGGTGCGGCTGTGGACGTATGAGGCCATCCGCGAAGATGCCTACGTGCTGTTCGGCTTTGCTACTCGTCAGGAGCGTGATATGTTCGTGCTGCTCATCACGGTGAGCGGAGTGGGGGCGGGGACCGCCCGTATGATTCTCTCGTCGTTGTCGGTGCAGGAACTCTGCGAGGTCATCACGACGGGAAACGAACGTGTGCTGAAAAGCGTGAAGGGCATCGGACTGCGCACGGCGCAGCGCATCATCGTGGATTTGAAGGACAAAATTGTACAGAGCGGAATCGCTCAGGAACTGCCTGCCACGGCTGGCCGTTCGACACCATCGGTGAACAGCCAGGTGAAGGATGAGGCTGTGGGTGCGCTGACGATGCTGGGCTTCTCGCCGGCACCTTCAGCCAAGGTGGTGACGGCCATTCTGCAGAAAGACCCGTCGCTGCCTGTTGAGCAAGTGGTGAAACTGGCGTTGAAGCAGATAAAGTAGGAAATGGGAAGACTGAAGCTGATAGTGATGGTGATGGCACTGGTGAGCATGAATATGCTTGCCTGGACAGCTGCGCCCTGGCTTCAGGACGACCCCAGAAGAAACCGACAGCAGAGGACGACTATTCCGCAAGAAACGGAAGTCCCCCTAAATCCCCCCAAGGGGGGGACTTCTGGAAAGGAGAGGGGAGGGAAGAGGGATTCTACCCTCACGATGCTTCCCTCACTTCTAATCGAAGACGAGGAGATTCCTGACTCGCTGCTGCATCCGCGATGGAGGATTCAGCGCACGCAACCTGTTACGGAGGAAGACTTGAAGCGCGATGCCACCGACCTGAGCATGCCCGAAAACATTGAGCAGAAGGTGGAGTATAACGATACGCTGGGAGGTTATTTGATTGGTTCGAAGATGGGCGGCCGCTATCTGGGTGCGCCCGTGCTGATGACGGCAGAGGAGTTCGGCGAATGGTGCAACAGACAATTGCGCCGCGATTTCTTCCGTAAGAAGAACGACGAGATTTACCAGGCCAAGGGTAAGGAGAAGTTCGACTTCACCGACATGCACTTTGATTTGGGACCTGCCGAGAAGATATTCGGTCCGGGCGGTGTGCGCGTGAAAACGCAGGGAACGGCTGAGCTGAAGCTGGGTGCCACGATGAAGAATGTGGACAATCCGTCGCTGCCCATCCGCAACCGCAAGACCACAACGATGAACTTCGACGAGAAGATTAACCTGAGCGTCAACGGAAAAGTGGGCGACAAGGTGAACATGAACCTGAACTACAACACCGATGCCACATTTGACTACGACGCCCAGAACATGAAACTGAAATACGACGGCAAGGAAGACGAAATCATCAAACTGGTGGAAGGCGGTAACGTGACGTTCCCATCCAATTCTTCGCTGATAAGGGGAGCTTCGAGTCTGTTTGGTATCCGCACCGACTTGCAGTTCGGAAAGCTGAAGCTGCAGACGGTGGTTTCGCAGAAGAAATCATCGTCGAAGAGCGTTTCGGGAAAGGGTGGCACGCAGATGACTCCCTTCGAGATGGATGTGTCGGAATACGAAGAGAACCGCCACTTCTTCCTCTCAAAATTCTTCCGCGAGAAATACAATGCCGCGATGAAAAAACTGCCCAACGTGGTGACGGGCATTACCATCAACCGCGTGGAGGTGTGGGTGACCAACAAGACGGGAAACACATCGAACACCCGACACATCGTGGCGCTTAACGACCTTGGCGACGGACCATCGGATGCCATTCCTGCTGCCAACAATGCCAGTTCGCTTTATTCGCTGCTGACCACCACATACGCCGATGCCCGAAACATTGATCAGACCACCACGGTGCTCGACGGGCACGACGGACTCGAAGGCGGCTTCTCGTATGAGAAGATGGAGAGCGTAAGGCTGCTCAGCTCGTCGGAGTACACGGTGAACAAGGCGATGGGCTATATCTCGCTGAAAACGGCCTTGCAGACCGACCAGGTGCTGGCCGTGGCCTACGAATATACATACAACGGACAGGTTTATCAGGTGGGTGAGTTTGCTGCCGATGTTACGGGCGACACATCGAGTGCGCTTTACGTGAAGTCATTGAAAAACACCAGCCAGACACCCTCGATGTCGAACTGGAAGCTGATGATGCGCAATGTGTACTATCTGGCCTCTTCCGTAGAAAAGGAAAAGTTCCGCCTCGACGTGAAGTTCCAGAGCGATACGGCGGGCGTGTATCTTTCGTATATCCCCGAAAAACAGGTGAAGGACATGACGCTGATAAAGCTGTTGGGAGCCGACCGTCTGGACAATAACGACAAGGCCCATCCCAATGGCTATTTCGACTATGTGAATGGCTATACGGTGTCAAACGGCCGCGTGTTCTTCCCCTCGGTTGAGCCGTTCGGAAAAGACCTTTGCAACACTTTGGAAAGGTATGGCGTGGAAAAGTCGGTGGCCGAAAAATATGCCTTCACCGAACTTTACGACACCACGAAGGTGGCCGCCAAGCAGGTTGCCGAGAAAGACAAGTATCTGCTGAAGGGACAGTTCCGCGGCACGAGGGCAAAGGTGTATTCGCTGGGTGCCTATAATGTGCCGCAAGGTTCGGTGGTGGTGAGGGCCAACGGACAGGAACTGACCGAAGGCGTTGACTATAGCGTGAACTACAGTGCCGGCGAGGTGACAATTCTGAATCAGAGCCTGCTCGATTCCGATGCACAGATTACGGCATCATACGAGTCGAACACCGACTATGGACAAATGCGCAAGACCATGCTCGGCATGAACTGGGAATACGATTTCTCGAAGAACTTCCAGTTGAGCGGAACGATTCAGCATCTCTCGGAACAGTCGCTGACCACGAAGGTGGCCATGGGTTCGGAACCGCTGAACAACACCCTGTGGGGAGTGAACATGAACTGGAAGAAGGAAAGCCAGTGGCTGACGAATGTACTCGACAAACTTCCCGGCCTGCATCTTACCCAGCCATCGCAAATTACCTTCACCGGGGAGTTTGCCCAGCTCATTGCCGGACAGCCCAGCGGCACTCAGGACAATGCCTCATACGTGGATGACTTCGAGAATACCGCCAACGCCATCGACGTGTCGGCACCCACATCGTGGATTATTTCCAGTGTGCCGTCGCCGATGCAGTACAGCTCTGACAAGACTTCGGTGAAGAGCGGCTACGATCGTGCACTGTTGGCATGGTACAATATCGACCCGCTGTTTACCCGCCAGAGTTCGTCGCTCACTCCAGGCCACATCCGCAGCGACCTCGAACAGCTCTCCAACCATTATGTGCGCGAGGTTTATGTGCGCGAGCTTTTCCCTAACCGCGACCAGAGCACCTACAGCGGTGCCACGTCGCCGCAGCCCATTCTGAACCTTGCCTATTATCCGCAGGAGCGCGGTCCCTACAACCTGGATACCAACCTGAATCCCGACGGAACGCTGCCAAATCCGTCGAAGCGATGGGGTGGTATGATGCGCAAACTGGACACCAACGATTTCGAGACGGCTAACGTAGAATATATTGAGTTCTGGCTGATGGACCCATTCGCCTATACTGGCGACGACCGCAGCTATGGCGGCGAACTGTATATCGACCTTGGAGAAGTGAGCGAGGACGTGCTCCACGATGGCAAGAAGTTCGACGAGAGCAGCATTTCCGTCGACGGCACCAACAAGTACACCACCACGCAATGGGGAAAAATTTCCACCTCGTCGATAGAGACATACGCTTTTGCCACTACTACCGGAAGCCGTGCCTTGCAGGATGTGGGATTCAACGGTTTGAACGACGAGGAAGAACGGAGTTTTGGCGACTATCAGGCTTTCTTGCAGGCCATACGTCCAGTGGTGAGCGACTCGGCATATCAGGCCATTGCCGCCGACCCTGCAAACGACAACTACCACTATTTCCGCGGCAGCGACTACGACCAGCAGGAGGCAAGCATTCTCGACCGCTACAAGCGCATCAACATGCCACAGGGAAACTCTCCCGACAGCGAGACGCGTACAGAGGGCTACGACACTTCTTACAAAACGACGCCCGACGTGGAAGACATCAATCTGGACCACACGCTGAACGAGTATGAGAAGTATTTCCACTACCATGTGAGCCTGCATCCGGGCGACACCATCCTGGGACAAAACCATATCGTCGACAAGCGCATCGCCCGTCCCATCCTGCGCAATGGCAAGCAGGGCTACGTTACCTGGTATCTGTATCGCATTCCACTCGACAAATGGGAAGATAAGTATGGTTCTATCAGCGACTTCTCGAGTATTCGTTTCATGCGAATGTACCTGACGGGATTCGAAAAGCCCGTCGTGCTCCGTTTTGGTACTCTCGACCTCGTTCGCGGCGAGTGGCGTGTATATGAACAGCCGCTCAACACCGGTGCATCCACGGGTGGCGAGATGGCGGTGAGTGCCGTCAACATCGAGGAGAACAACGACAAGACTCCCGTCAACTACGTTTTGCCTCCGGGCATCCGCCGCGAGCAGGATCCCACGCAGCCACAGCTCGTGGAGAGCAACGAGCAGGCATTGTCGATGCAGGTGACGAACATGGGCAATGGCGAGTCGAAAGCCGTATATAAAAGTGTTTCGCTCGACATGCGACAGTACAAGCGCCTGCAGATGTTTGTCCATGCCAATGCCACAGAGCAGAACGTCACGAACCTGAAGGACAAGGAGCTGGCCGTCTTCGTGCGTCTGGGTAGCGACTACAAGAACAACTACTACGAGTATCTTATCCCGCTCGACCTTACGCCCGCCGGACGCTACGACCGCTATTCATCCGATGACTGCCGTGCGGTGTGGCCAGAGAACAATATGCTCGATGTGCCGCTCGACATTTTCACCTCGGTGAAGAAAGCCCGCAACAAGGCCAAGGCCGAGAATCCCTCGCTTTATGGCTACCATATCCCATATTCCTACACAGACCCCAACCGTCCGAACAACACCGTCACCGTGGTGGGTAACCCGACGCTGGGCGACGTGAAGACGATGATGGTGGGTGTGCGCAACCTCTCGGCCCAGCCGAAGTCTGGCGAGGTGTGGGTGAATGAGCTTCGTCTGCAGGAATACAACAACACTGGCGGATGGGCTGCACAGGGTGCCGTCAACGTACAGCTTTCCGATTTGGGAACGGTCAATATGAGCGGTAAGTATATGAGTGAGGGATTTGGCGGACTCGAAGAGGGCGTGGCACAGCGTTCCACCGAGAACTACGGCTCGTATAGCCTGACCACCAACCTTGAGCTGGGCAAGTTCTTCCCCGACAAGGCCAAGGTCAGCGCTCCCCTCTATTATTCGGTGACGAAGGAACGCTCATCACCCAAGTATAACCCTCTTGATACCGACATGAAGCTCGATGATGCGCTCGAGTCGGTGGATTCCCACGAAAAGGACTCATTGGAGAATATCGCGGTGACCAAGACAACGCGCACCAATTTCTCGCTGTCCAACATGCGTGTGGGCATTGCTACCAAGCGCCATCCCATGCCCTACGACCCCGCCAACCTCTCCTTCTCCTACAGTCACTCGCATAGCCACACACAGGGCGAGACCACCGTCTACGAGAACGAAGACCAGTGGCGCGGTGCGCTCAACTACAGCTATACACCCGTCTACAAGGCGTGGGAACCCTTCAAGAAGCCTTTTGCCAAGAAAAAGTCGAAATGGCTGGATATACTGAAGCGTTTCGGACTCAACTGGCTGCCGCAGAACATCTCCTTCAATACCGAGATGACGCGCCACTATCGCGAGTTGCAGGAGCGTGACATGGAGCAGCTGAGCGACTCACAGCTTCCGCTCGTCTTCTCCGAGCAGTTCCTTTGGAACCGCGACTTCTCCATCAGGTGGGACCTCACGAAGAATCTCCACATGAACTTCCAGAGTGCCACCCATGCCCAGATAGAAGAGCCCTACACCGTCATCAACAAAGACCTGTATCCCACGCAGTATGAAGCATGGAAAGACTCCGTATGGACCAGCATCAAACAGCTGGGGACGCCACTTGACTATCAGCAGAACTTTACGGCCAGCTACCAGCTGCCGCTGAACCTCATACCCATTTTCGACTGGGTGAATGCCAATGCCTCGTATAACGCTACCTACCGGTGGATGCGCGGAACCTCCGACGAAGACGGTACTTCTTACGGCAATACCATCTCGAACACCCGTCAGATAACCATCGACGGCACTTTCAGTATGGAGAAGCTCTACAACCAAATCCCCTTCCTGAAAAAGACAAACGAGAGGTTCAACAAGACCGCAAAGAAGACTTCGAATACAAGGACGAAGGCCAAGACGTCGGATAAAGACAAGAAAGACGACAAAGACCAGAAGAAGGACGAGAAGGCCCTGCCCAAAAACAAGCGGGCGTTTGAGAAAGAAATCACACTGCTCCCCGACACCACCATTACCGTCGACCACGGAAAGAAAAGCAAACGGCTCATCGTCTCGGCAAAGACCAAGGATGGCAAGGCTTTCCGCGTAAAATACAAGGTGGTAGACCAAAACAAGATAAAGATAACCACGAAGGTGGATTCACAGACGGTGTTGAAAATCGCCGTCGCTGCCAAGGAGAGCAACGAAAACAAGTCGTGGTACAAGACCGCGCAGGTGCTCGCACGCGGTCTGATGATGGTGCGCAACGTGTCGTTCAACTATCGCGACCAGTACTCTATGGCACTTCCCGGATTCCTTCCCATGATAGGCGATGCCTTCGGACAACGCCGTGGCGACCTGATGTCGCCGGGCCTCGATTTTGCCTTCGGCTTGGTAGGCGACGGCTATATCAACAAAGCCGCCGAGAACAACTGGCTGCTGATGTCAGACAACATTGCCACTCCTGCCACCACCAATTCCACGAGAGACCTTCAGCTGAAGATGACGCTTGAGCCCGTGAGAGACCTGAAAATCGACCTCAATGCCTCACACACCCAGACAAAGGCCCGCAGCATACAGTATATGTACAGCGGCATGCCCGCCATCCAGAGCGGAACCTTCTCGATGACCACCCTTTCACTTGGCTCTGCACTTGAAGGCATCGGCGACGCCAATTCAGGCTACCACAGCAGTACTTTCGACAAATTCTGCAACTCGATAGAAGGATTCCGCGAACGTGTGCAGTCACGCTACGAGGGCACCACATATCCCGCATCCTCATCTTGGCCGGGACTCTCCGGGAAAACCTACGATGCCGCCAACGGCGCGGTGCTTCCCTATAGCGGTGACGTGCTCATCCCTGCATTCCTCAATGCCTATACGGCAGGCAATTCCGGTCTCGACATTTTCCCCACCATTGCCCACATGTTGCCCAACTGGAGCATCCGCTACAGCGGCCTTGGGCAACTCCCGTGGTTCAGCCAGCGTTTCAAGAGCGTCAACATCAACCACGCCTACAAGAGCATCTATGCCGTGGGTGCCTATACCACCTACAGCACCTTCATGGAGTATATGAACGGGCTGGGATTCGTCAGCGACGTCACTACAGGCAACCCCGTTCCCTCGTCGATGTACAGCGTCTCTACCGTGAGTATCAACGAGGCCTTCTCACCGCTGCTGGGCATCGACCTCACGTTCCTCAACAACCTCACCTGCAAGTTCGAGTACCGCACCACGCGCGTTATCACCCTCTCCATGACCTCCGTGCAAATCAACGAGGCACTTTCGAAAGACTGGGTAGTGGGCATGGGCTACAAGATCAGCAACTTCAACCTCTTCGGGCTTGGCGGTTCATCTTCACGCAAAGTGAAAGGAAAAAACAGCAAGAAAAACCAGGAAAACGAGAATAAGCAAAGCACCACGACGAAGAAGGGTGGGGTGAACCACGACCTGAACCTCCGCCTCGACTTCAGTTTCCGCAACCAGGCCTCCATTAGCCGTGACATTGCCACCATGACAAGTGCTGCCTCCAGCGGAAACAAGGCCATCAAACTGGCCTTCAATGCCGACTACAGTCTCTCGCGGATGCTCACCATGAGTTTCTACTACGACCAGCAGACCAACACCCCACTGCTCTCGTCGTCGAGCTATCCTACCACCACGCGCGACTTCGGCCTCTCACTGAAGTTCTCGCTGACCAGATGACCAGACAACTATTTATTCATCCTAAACATTATAGCTTATGAAAAGAAAACTATCCAACTTTTTACTGCTGCTTGTGCTCAGCGCGTGGTCGCTGCCGTCGTTTAGCGATGCAGTGGGCGAGATTCGTCCAAAGCTCGTCGTCGGCATCGCCGTCGACCAGATGCGATGGGACTACCTTTACCGTTTTTGGGACGACTACACTGACGATGGTTTCAAGCGCATGCTCCGCGAAGGATACTCTTTCGAGAATTGTCAGATTAACTACATTCCCTCGGTGACGGCCGTTGGCCACACGTCGCTCTTTACCGGCTCGGTGCCCAGCATCCACGGCATCGCCGGCAACAATTTCTGGAAAGATAATGGCATGACCTACTGCTGCCGCGACACCACCGTGCAGACCGTCGGCTCTTCGTCCAAGAAAGCCGGACAGATGTCGCCCTGCAATCTCTGGGTGACCACCATCGGCGACGAGCTCAAGACCGCCACCTCATGGAAGTCAAAGGTAGTTGGCGTGTCCTTCAAGGACCGTGCCGCCATCCTTCCTGCCGGTCATAGTGCCGATGCCGCCTACTGGTTCGACAAAGATGCCAAGTGTTTCATTACCAGCACCTATTACATGGACAAACTGCCTGGATGGGCGAGTGCTTACAACGAGAAAATAAACAAGAAACTCTCCATCGACGACATTCAGTACCAGCCCTATGGAAACCTGATTGTCGAAGAGATGGCAAAGGCCGCTATCAAGGGCGAGCGCCTCGGACAGCGTGCCGATCAGACTGACATGCTCACCGTCAGTTTCTCCTGTCCTGACATCACCGGCCATAAGTTTGGAACCCACCACGAACTTACCTACAAGCAGTATATCGGGCTCGACAAGCAGTTGGCCGATTTCTTCGACTTCCTCGACCGCACGGTGGGGAAAGGTCAGTGGCTGGCATTCCTCAGTGCCGACCATGGTGCCGCCAACGGCATTGAGCAGAACAAGACCCACAAGATTCCTGCCGGCGACTTCAACGATGGCTCTGGCATTAAGCAACTGGGCGAACTCCTTGCTCAGAAATTCTCCACCTCTGAGAAACTCATCTCAGCCTTCTTCGACTACAAGCTGAAACTCAACCGTGAGGCCATCCAGCGTTCAGGACTGAAAGAGTGTGAGGTAAAGAAGGCCATCATCGATTTCTTCAATGCCGACTCGCGCGTATTGTACGCTATCAACCTCGAGCAGGCAGGTTCCGCATCCATACCTTCCTATATCCGCGAGAAAATCCTCAACGGCTACAACCATGAGCGTTCAGGTGACATACAGCTCATCCTGAAACCCCAGCATTACAGCGGATGGAAAGATATCGGCCAAGGCACCACTCATGGCCTGTGGAATCCCTACGACTGCCACATCCCGTTTGTGCTGATGGGGTGGGGCGTCAGTCATGGTGCCAGCAACCACGAGGTTCACATCACCGACATTGCCCCCACCGTCTGCTCCCTCATCCACATCCAGATGCCCAGCGGCTGCATAGGACAGGGCGTTTACGAACCAAAATGATGAATTTGAAGAATTAGAAAAATGGAATTAATTAAAAAGCCATCTCTTTGCGGGAGATGGCTTTTTAAATTACTTGTCGTAGGCGTGAACGGGGTAGTCGGTGGTGAAGTGCAGTCCGCGGCACTCCTTGCGCTCGATGGCCCAGCGGGTGATGAGGTAACCCACGTTGATCATGTTGCGCAGTTCGCAGATGTCTTTCGATGCCTTCACGCGCTTGAATAGGTTCTCGGTCTCTTCGTAGAGCATGTCAAGACGGTCCCAGGCGCGTTTCAGTCGGAGGTCGCTGCGCACGATGCCTACGTAGTTGGACATGATTTGGTTCACCTCGCGGGTACTCTGGGTGATAAGCACTTTCTCCTCGTTGGTCATGGTGCCTTCGTCGTTCCATTCGGGCACTTTGTCATTGAAGTCGTATTCGTCGAAGTGTGCCAGCGAGTGCTTGGCGGCGGCATCGGCATAGACGACGGCCTCGATGAGGGAGTTGGAGGCCAGGCGGTTGCCGCCGTGGAGTCCCGTGCACGAGCATTCGCCGAGGGCGTAGAGACGTTCGATGGAGGAGCATCCGTTGAGATCGACCTTGATGCCGCCACACATGTAGTGGGCCGCGGGGCGCACGGGGATGTAGTCGGTGGTGATGTCGATTCCGATGGAGAGGCATTTCTGGTAGATGTTGGGGAAGTGGTGGCGCGTCTCCTTCGGGTCTTTGTGGGTGACGTCGAGGCATACGTGGTCGATGCCGTGAATCTTCATCTCCTTGTCGATGGCGCGTGCCACGATGTCGCGCGGTGCCAGCGACAGACGCTCATCGTATTTCTCCATGAAACTCTCGCCGTTGGGCAGGCGGAGGATGCCTCCGTAGCCGCGCATGGCCTCGGTGATGAGGTAGGCGGGATGCGTCTCGTTGGGATTATGGAGCACGGTGGGGTGGAACTGCACGAATTCCATGTCGGCCACTGTTCCCTTGGCACGATAGACCATGGCGATGCCGTCGCCGGTAGCGATGACGGGATTCGAGGTGGTCAGATAGACGGCCCCGCAGCCTCCGGTGCACATCACGGTGACTTTCGAAAGATAGGTGTCGACTTTCTGTGTGTCGGGATTGAGCACGTAGGCTCCGTAACAGTTGATATAGGGTGTGCGGCGTGTGACGCGTGCGCCGAGATGGTGCTGCGTGATGATTTCCACGGCGAAATGGTTCTCCTTGATGTCGATGTCGGGATTGCTGCGGACGGCAGCCATCAGCCCGCGTTGGATTTCGGCTCCTGTGTCATCGGCATGGTGGAGAATGCGGAATTCAGAGTGTCCTCCCTCGCGGTGAAGGTCGAACGATCCGTCTTCCTTGCGGTCAAAGTTAACGCCCCATCCCACGAGTTCCTGAATCTGCGAGGGTGCGTTCCTGACCACCTGCTCCACAGCGGCGCGGTCTGAGATGTAGTCGCCCGCCACCATCGTGTCCTCGATGTGCTTCTCGAAGTCATCGACCTTGAGGTTGGTGACTGATGCCACGCCTCCCTGGGCAAACGATGTATTGGTTTCCTCAAGGCTGGTCTTGCAGATTATGCAAATCTTGCCTTTCTTCTCTCTTGCCACTTTCAGGGCGTAACTCATACCGGCCACTCCGGCGCCGATGATGAGGAAATCGTATTTGTGTACCATTCTCTTAGTTTATAGGTTTACGGGTGCAAAGATAAGAAAAAAAGTGAAGAGTGAAGAGTGAAGATTTTTTTTTACCTTTGCACGCATGATGAGAAAGATTGTGTTTTTCGTTGCCCTCGTTGTAGCGTCTGCAACGGCAATGAGGGGGCAGACGGTGTTCACGGAGACCACTTCTGCGGATTCGCTGACTATTGAGTCGGAGGACTCTCTCGCAGAAGACACCGTCGCCGTGGATTCCATCGCTGAGCCCGTGGCACTGCCATGGCCGCAGAACGTGCAGGCAAGGCTCGACGCCATACTGATGAGCCGACAGTTTAAGACTACGCAAATAGGACTACAGGTGTATGACCTGACGGCCGACTCCGTGATTTACCAGTATAACGAACGGCAACAGATGCGTCCCGCTTCCACGATGAAGATGATTTGTGCCGTGGCCTCGCTCGATAAACTGGGTGGTGGTCATCAGTTCAAGACACGGCTTTATTATACGGGCAAGGTGGACTCCTGTGTGTTGCGTGGAAACATCTATTGCAAGGGCGGCATGGACCCTGCGTTCAATGTTGACGACCTGAATGCCTTCGTGGAGAGCATCAAGCGTATGGGCGTGGACACCATCCGCGGCAACATCTATGCCGACCTCTCGATGAAGGACGGCGACCGCTGGGGCGAAGGATGGTGCTGGGATGACGACAATCCCTCGTTGTCACCGCTGCTGGTGGGAAAGAAGGACCGCTTTATGAGTAGGTTTGTAAAGGAACTCCGCGATGCCCGCATCGTTTTTGTTGGCGATACTTTGCGCGGAACTACACCCTCGGGAGCCCGTGAGATTTGTGCACGCTTCCATTCAATGGACCAGATACTGAATCGTATGATGAAGAATTCGGATAATCTCTATGCGGAGTCGATGTTCTATCAGTTGGCAGCGTCGTTGGGTGGGAAGGCCACCGCAAAGTCAGGGCGCTCGCTGGTAAACCGTCTGATACAGAAAATGGGATTCAATCCCGGCAACTACTATATTGCCGACGGCTCGGGTCTTTCGCTCTACAATTATGTTTCGCCAGAGTTGGAGGTGGCTTTCCTTCGCTATGCGTGGCGCAATACGAACATTTACAACCATCTGCTGCCCTCGCTGCCCATTGCCGGTGTCGATGGTACGCTGGAGAATCGTATGCGCACGGGCTATGCTCATGGAAATGTGAAGGCCAAGACGGGCACTGTGACGGGAGTCTCTGCACTGGCAGGCTACCTCACCGCCGCCAATGGTCATCGCCTCTGCTTTTCCATTATGAATCAGGGACAGCGCAAGGCCACCACCATCCGTCCCTATCAGGACCGTATCTGCGAAGCGATTTGTAAACCGTAAAGAAAAATGAGAGAATGGGAAATGGAGAAAATGAGAAATTGTAAATTGATAATCGCCGAAGGCGACAATTCTAAACTCTAAATTCTAAACTCTTAACTTAAGAAGAATGGAACAAATAAAAATATATGTTGAAGACCTGCTGTCGCTGACAGGACTCACGGGGACAATGATTCCCGTGTTGCGCCATATCGCGATGGTAGTTGTGGCTGTGCTGCTGGCATGGCTTAGCGACTGGCTCTGCCGCAGGCTGTTGGTGCCGTTGGTGATGAAACTCACGGCAAAGACGGAATTCGACTGGGACGACCAGTTGTTCAACCGCCAGGTGCTCATCTCGGCCTGCCATATCGTGCCCGCCATCGTCATCTGGCAGTTGCTGCCGTGGGTGTTCTATCAGTACCCCTTGGTTTTTGATATATTGAAACGCCTCACGGCCATCTATATCACCGTGATGGCCACGCGTACGATGGTCTGTTTCATCAATGCCTTCCAGAGTTACGAGAGTGAAGGCCAGCGCAGCAATATGCAGCAGTATGCCCGTTCCCTCTCCAGTGTCGTGAAGATTATCCTTATGTTTGTGGCAGGCATTGTCGTCATCGCCATCATCATTAATAAGAATCCGCTAACGCTCTTTGCCGGGCTGGGTGCTTTGTCGGCAGTGCTCCTTCTGGTTTTTCAAGACACCATCACGGGACTGGTGGCCGGCATCCATCTCACCTCCAACGATATGCTCCGCAAGGGCGATTGGATAACGGTGGAGAAGGCAGGTGTGAACGGCAATGTAGAAGACATAACGCTCACCACCGTGAAGGTGCGCAATTTCGATAATACCATTGTCACCATTTCGCCAAAGACACTCATCAGTGAATCGTTCCAGAACTGGAAAGGCATGCAGCAAAGCGGTGGCCGTCGCGTCAGGCGCAGCGTCTGTTTCGATGTCCACTCTGTCCGCGTGGTTGACGACGAGTTGCGTAAGCACCTGCTTGATAAAGGCTTTTTCAAGGAATCGGAACTTTCGGGACAACTGGTAAACCTCACGCTTTTCCGTCGCTATATGGAACGCTCCATCGCCGGGCGTGACGATGTGAATGAGAAAATGACTCACTTTGTCACCGAGCGAGAGGCTGGTTCCAATGGAATTCCCGTCGAGTTTTATTTCTTTTTGAAGCAGAAGAAGTGGGTTGACTACGAGCACCACATGTCGGACATTATGGATACGATCTACGCCACTTCGGCAGAGTTCGGCCTCACCGTCCATCAGTATTTTCCTTGAGAACCAACGGTCGCTGGCCGAAGGGAAAAGCAAATGGAGAAAATGAGAAATGGAGAAAATGAGAAATTGTAAATTGATAATCGCCGAAGGCGACAATTCTAAACTCTAAATTCTAAACTCTAAAATCAGAAATGAAAGGAACCTTCGCCCATACCCTTTTGGAGTGGTATCGTGAGAACCGGCGGCCTTTGCCTTGGCGCGAGACTCGCGACCCCTATGCCATCTGGCTTTCTGAAATCATCCTCCAGCAAACGCGCATCGAGCAAGGCCAGCCCTATTGGGAACAGTTCATCAGGCGATGGCCACGGGTGGAACAGCTCGCGGCTGCCAGTGAAGACGAGGTCATGCGCCAATGGCAGGGACTAGGTTACTATAGCCGTGCACGTAACCTTCATGCCGCCGCGCGTCAGATAGTGGCAATGGGGCATTTCCCCGATACGCTCGAGGAAATCAGAAAGCTGAAGGGCGTGGGCGACTATACCGCGGCTGCCATTGCCAGTTTTGCCTTCGGCATTCCTGCCGTCGTCGTCGACGGGAATGTCTTTCGCGTACTCTCCCGCTACTTTGGAATTACCACGCCCATCAACACCACCGAGGGCAAGAAAGAGATTACGGCAATAGCCTCAGAAGTGGCCTCCCCACTCTCCCCCTCGGGGGAGCCGGAGGGGGGCCCTGACTACAACCAGGCTATTATGGACTTCGGAGCACTGCAGTGTACTCCCCGTTCTCCCCGTTGTTATGATTGTCCTTTGAATGACGGGTGCAACGCCTTTTCGTCCAACCGCGTCAACCAGTTGCCCGTCAAGCTGCGCAAACTGAAAATAAGGGAGCGACGCCTGGAGTATTTGTATGTTAGGCATAATGACACAGCCACCGGCCAGACGTTTATTGCCATTCGCCGCCGTTCTGCCGTCGATATATGGAGAGGGCTTTGGGAACCCGTGCTGCTCGCCGACGATGGCACCGAACAGCTTCCCCACGACATTGTCAGCCAGTTCCGTCAGCAGTCGGTTAAAATACTCAGCAATGTGCGTCACGTTCTCACCCACCGAGTGATACTGGCCGATTTCTATCTGATGCAGACCGCCGAACGCCCCATGCTGCCGCCCGCCTATCTGTGGATTCCCGAGGAAGATTTCGACGACTACGCCAAGCCCAGGCTTATTGAAAATTTAACCAATAATTCTCTTGATTTGTTCGTCTGAAGCCTGTGGCAGTATCTTCTTCAAATGAGCAAATATCCGTTGGTAGGATTCTTCTGGCGTATGTTCCGACAGGCAAGCTGTCTCATTCCCGCTGTCGCGCCTACCCGTAGCTTTTCCGTATAATTGTTCGGGAGTGGTGAGCAGCGACCATCCCCATCCATATTCTTTTCCGTGTTTGTCAATAGGGTAGACGAAATCTTCTGTCACAATGTGGCATCCCATTTGCAAACGGGTGATGTAAGCATCGAAGCGGCTGCGCATCTTTGGTCCCGTGAAACCACAGGCTGCTCGCAGTTCACGGGTGATGAGGCTTCCCCGTTCACGCAGGATTTCAAGGATTCCTTCTTCTATCGTGCCCGTTTCGGGAGCAGGATTCTTGCTACGGCGGTAGTTATAGAAATCTGGCCACCATTCGCTACTGACGAATCCCGCCTTCTTGTTGAAGAATTTCCCATAGACGCATCCACCGTCGGTAACCACCTGACCTTTCCATTTCCACATCGGCCAGTCCCAGCCTCCGTCGGGTAGAAGCACGTATCCGCAATCGTCGTCAACCACCTCTTCTGCCGAAAAACCACTTATTCCGCTATAGAGCAGTGGTAAGAAACCGATTTGTCGGATATATTCTGTCAGTTGGGCGCAAGAATGTATTTTCATAGGCTGATTGACTTAATGAGATAGCAAATTTACGAAATCATCGGCAGATTATGGGACGCAAACTATGTTTACGGATGAATTTTATGATTTTTTATACTCTTGGAAAGGTTTTAAAAACTTGGAAATCCCTATTTTTGCACAAAATATTCATGAAATGAAGAAATATTCCGTAGCCACATTGCTGATTTTGCTGCTGATAGCCCTTTGTCTGCTGATGCTTGGAAGGGTGCATCGCCGTCTCGTTGTCTCTATCAACGGGTTTCACCAGCATGCCAGTTCAATCACCATTGGCAGTGGCAACTCGGGCATTTGTTTCCATAAGGTTCCTGAAGATTTCATAAAGGTCACCCACCAGCAGGGAAGCTTCTCGTGGGAAGTCAATCCCCGATACTTGAAGGCCGACTCCCTTTGTTATTATAAAGTGAACGGAAAGAATCCCAACCTGCATCCGATAGGCGAGGGCGACAGCATTGTGGTCAGCGTGGGAAAGAAAACGCTCAGTCTGAATCATGACCAGATAGAAGTTGCATTGAGCGGGATTACTTCCCAGTACGTGCTCCTGCGAAATGTGCTCGATATCGTCAATAATAGTCAAGATCAAGCCGTAAGGCTTAAGGATGACCACGGGCTGAAATCGTTTCTCTGGCGTACGCGTAGTCAGCACCTTTGGGGCACTTCTTATGGTGACTGGCAGCTGGTGATTCTCGACTGCCGAACCCGTTTGATAGGTGACTCGGGGGAAATCGCCTATATGGACCATGGCACTACGCTCGAACTGACGCCCAACCAGGCAGATATCTTCAAAATTCAGTTCTTTTATATTGCCGACTACAGTTACCAGACGAATAAGGCTGACCGCCATTCGCTTAACATCGATGGGGTGAATTATCAGGCCAAGGCTATGCTCAGCACCACTGAATGGACTGCGGGACATGCTCTGATAAAACCTTCTGCCAAAGAAGGACTCGACGTTTTCTTCCCCAAGGCCGTCACGTATGTGGAAGATCTCGACACCCTGCGCTCGTTTATGAAGTCGAGTACAAATATGCTAACCATGATGCAGATGGACGGCTCGTTTCCTGTGGCACGCAATCTCTATGTGCCTCATTTCTCGGGAGCCGTCAGTCAATACATCTGCAACATTTTCCTCGATAACGACAGCGTAATGCTGCGCAACGGTGAAACAACACTGAAAGTAAAGACGGGGTGGAACCTGCTTCCCTCCCTGCAAAAGACCACTTTCCGCAGTGCGCAACATGAGGAACTGTTCGTCAGTTGCGGAATCATCAACTATCGTTTCATTCTTTCCTATCTGTGGCTTCCGCTGGCAATCTTCTTGATGATAATCTTAGTGTGGCCTTGGCTCACCGACACTTCTAAAATTGTGCAGCGAAGGGGGCTCAACACTCGTCGCAATGACCTCACGCCTTATTTCCGCACAATTACCTTTCTGGCCTTTGCCTATTGCGTCTGCAAAGTGATGATAACTTTCAAGTTGTCGTACTCTTTTCCCTATTTCGAAGAACTCACTGGGGGCATCACAGTTTCGGCAGCGTTGATGCTGATGCTTTTCTTCATTGTTTCGTTGATACTGAACCGCGATTTCCTGACGGCAACTCTTCGCAACCGTCAGCGGGCTCATCGCCATTGGATAGCCTTGGGACTGTCAGCTCTTGGTGTGCTGCTCTGCTATATTGCCATGCGATGGATGGACAGCAACTATAATGCTCCTTTTCTCAACGCCTATCTGCCTGACGACCTTTACAGTATAAATCTTTTGAAATGGCAAGAACTGAGCGGCATGAACGATTTGCATCGCAGCATTCCTTACAGTCTGCTGTTTGCCAATCTTACGGCAATGGTCATACTTTTCGTAATGACACTTCCTGTCGTCCGCGATATGAAGAATCCAATAGAGGGATGGATGTCGCGGTACTATGCCCTTGTCGATAAATGGGCCTCATCCCTGACTCTTGGGATGGGAGAAAACACCACCACTGTTATGGAGGGGACTTCTCATGTGCTGCTTTTCCTACTTAAATACGCATTGGTGCCGTTGTTGCTGGTGTTCTTGGTGTCATTGCTGCCAGGAAACTTCGCCACCGCTTTCATAACGCTGTTTCTTATCATCGGCATGAGTTGGACGCTCTCCAATATCACTTTCAAGCATGGGCGCATAGTGGCCTTTGTGGAAATGATTGTCGTTGCCTTGCTATTCGTCATGGCAGCGGCGGTGAAGGCCGATATGGGATATACGACCAACCTCTTTGGCATCTTCTTCGCTGTCATACTTTTCTATTTCATGCAGGAACGCGGCGGTTACGATTTCGGTCATCAGCAGGCCAACAGGTTGGAAAGACGGTGGATTCCGCGGCTAATCATTCTCTCCGTCATACTTGTCTTCTCGGTGCCAATGCTGTTATCGAGGCTGCTCGATACAGAGAAAGTGGCCTATAGCCGAGCCACCCGAAGATTCAATATGTATTCGCAGTTTGAAAAATACCGCAATTCAGGCTATCGCTATGCGTTGAGCGATACCGAGTTTATGACCGTGATGGTGCATTATATGTATAACATCAGCGGAAAAGACCCGCTCTCCAACGAGCATCACTTCCTGCATCCGTCCGTGTCGTCAGGTCAGTCGCCGGTAGTACTCAACGATGTGTCGCTGCAGGGTGCATTCTTCGGAGCCTACGGACTTCTGGCTTATATTGTTTATTTCGGATTGCTTGCCTTGCTGGCATGGCTTGTGTTGACCTATAGTTTCCATGAACCCAGTGGTATCCTGCATTCCCAGTTGCGTTGGCGGGTATTGGCAGTGCTGATGTGGGTAGGCACGACGCTCTATCTTTACATCTCCTATTTGGGACAATTGCCGTTTACTGGCCGACTGAACCCTGGTTTTGGTGTTGATTCCGTTGGTGAGATGCTTGAAACGGCGCTGCTGCTTTCGTTCATGACGGCAACGGCACTGAAAATTGAAAAAGTAAATAATAAAAATGGATATTAAGAAGATACTGAATTTCCTGAAACTGTTTATACTGCTTAAAGCCTACTGGGTGTTCCCCGCGCTCTATCTGTTGGGGGCAATGGTCAGTTATTTCTTTACCGACGGCAGTTTCTCGTTCCCTGCACTGGTGTTTTCCACAGTGCTCGGTGCCCTTGTCTATTCCGTCACACGTTCATGGCTGTCCCACGAATACGACACCGACGAACTTGACTTTATCGGACTTAGCGAAGAGGATGACCCTGACAACCGGAAGACCAATGTATTGGACTTTTTCCGTGGAATGCCATATTGGGAGAAAATACTTTGGGTGGTGTCAGTAATCATGCTCGTTGTGGCAACATTTATGACTGCCGGCGGTCTGGCCATCATCTTCAGGCACGACATCAGCACGCTGATGTATATCGTTGCGGCTACGCTGATGGTGGCTTTCTTGGTGCTTCTCATGATGATAGCTCGCCGCCGTGTCATCATCGGCATCGTGTTGCTTTATATCCTGCTGATGGTGCCTACAGGCTTTCTTTTTACCCATGAATATATTTACTCTTCGATGATGACCGATCGCGACGTACGTCTTTCTCGTTCGTTTATCGAAACCAAGCAGTCGCAACTCCATCAGCTTAGCAATGTGCTCGATGATAATGCAGGGAGTCAGAAAAAAGGCAGTCGGTTAGCAGAAGTGAAGCGGCAGGTGGAATCACTCTATTCACAGACAGGTGAACTCCAGGCAATGATGGACGAAGCCAACTGGCTCAACATCAGCGACGAAGAGCTGTCATCTTTCGTTTCTAAGGCCCGTTTGCTGCAGCTTCAGTTGGAAGAGATTGTCAAAACCAATGAGGTACGCAACCATAAGCGCATCCAGGCAGACGACGAACTGACCAAGCGTTTTTTCAACAACATGGCCGATAGGGAAGAAAATCGTGTCAATGGCGTGAAAGCCATGCTCAAACAGGCTTCTGGTAAGCAGCCTAAGGTGGAGAGCTATAATAAGTCAGCGTTGAAAGTGAGCATGCTGGTAGCTGCCGTTATCTGCTATTTGCCGCTGGTGCTTGCCATGCTGGTGGCCATGAGCCGTAAAAGAAGTGATGAGTGAGTGATAAGTAATTCGATGCAAACGCTCCATGTAAATATATTGCCACTGAGTCTGAAGCAGGACGAACAACAGTCCTATCAGAATTTCCTGACGGCCATCGGGCAGATGGCTGAGAGGAAGTATTGGAATGGCAAGCGTGTGGCACCTACGCTCAGCATGGATGGTAGCGACCTCACGGTTCAGGGTGGCCGTCGGCATCTTTCGCCCCACACCATCCATTTCATCCACAGTTCATTGAACCCCTCTGAGCTAACGGATGAAGACCGTGCCCGTGAATGGATGGAGGCTTTCGAGGTGCTTGTACTGGTGTGCGATGCCCGTGAACTGCTTGAAGAGAAGTCCCTTCGCCACCTGATGACGCGCTATCGTAGCGCCATGAATGTACACAAACGCTATCAGGATGCCATCCTGCTGCTCACAGGCGTCGAACAGGTCATGGATATTGTTCCCGGCCGCAATTATACGCACACCATCTTCGGGATGAATGCCGCCTTCGGCTTGAAGTCCTATAATGGTACTGCCCTGAAGCCTGAGTATCAGCAAGTTTGGAATCGTGTGAGCGATTTGCTGCTGGCACAGAACAAAATGTACTTCCGCCTGCGTTCAGGCAAGACAACTGTCAGTCTGCCCACCTATCTTACCTGCCAGAGCCCCGACGTTCCCCTTTCGGGCTATCTCGAACTGCTTATGCTGTTCTTCCGCAGGCTGATGACCGACGATAATGTTTATTTTTCAAATATAGGAACAAAAAGAAGATATAATATGCCATTTAATATCAGTAACGTTTCGAAGATTATTTCAGGCCGCGAGCGGCATGTACGTCTGGCTGTCATCGGGGCAACCTCAAGCGGCAAGACTTATCTGCTCAGCGATTTCGTCGTCGCCATGCAGTATCTGGGCTATCGTCCGCTTAACGACATGGATGCCGAGGTCTACCATCGTCCGGCCTCCAACTTTATCAACGATGTGCAGAATCCCGATTCGGGAATCACCAAGACGCCCGTTTATGTCTGTCGGAACTACAACCAGTATTCGTCCATATTCGTCAGCTGCAAGAACAGCGACCGCCGTATCCGTGTCGACTTCGTCGATGTACCGGGCGAGGTGGTGGTAAAGGACAGCCTGCTTGAGTTTCAGGCCATTATGGAGTCGATGCTTGCCAGCAAGTCGAAGCATTTCATCGAGCGGATATGGCAGCAGGAGGGCGATGTCTCTGTCATAAAGACAGTGGAGTTCGACGGGCGTAAGCCAATGGAAGACGCATCAACCCCGGTCACCACGACCAGTGCCTCGGGCATCGACCTCATCGGAACGGCATCGGCGGGTTCGTCGCTCTTCGGTAACGACAAGAAGATTGGTCGCCGCACACTGGAGTATGTTTCTACCGACAACCGGCTGGACGCCCTCGCCAAGAGTGGTTTCGAGGAAACCAAGAAGTCGGGCCGCCATATCAATGCCCGCGAGCTGTTTATGCACTTCGTCGAGTACGACACCGATACGGCCATCCAGGCCATCTACGATGCATGGGACTTCCTGAACATCGATTCACGCATCACCGACAACAATGCCTCTGGCAGCGACCTCTCGGCAGGCATCAGCCTGAGCGACGACAACCGTACGCGCTTCATGAATGTCTATAAGAAGCATTTCTATTTTCATTATTATACCTACAACGCTACCGACGTGGTGGTCTGCGACAAGTGTGCGCTGCCGGCATCAGTCGTAGAAACCCGGGGCGACAACGATGTGTTCATGTCCATGATTCGTGCTCTCTCGGCCCTTACCAGTTTCAAGGAACTCAAGAAGAAACGTTGGTATATGGCATTCAAGGGCATCGACAGCATCATGCAGGAGCGCTATTTCCATCTGCTCTACCAGCAGACTAAGGACCTTAACCTGGTCTATTCTTTCTTCATGATGCTCTATAAGCGCAAGTTCATTGATTTGCCCAAACTCAGCGAGGCGGTCGACAATCCCTTTGGCGAGGCCACGACCGACAATTTCGACGACAGTATGGGAACTGCAGAAGACTTGCACGAATTACTTACGGGCCGTAACGTTTCCGAAAAGGTGCTCGCGGCATGCCGTGTCCATCTTCAGGATATAGGGAAATACTGGAAGTCGTATTTCAAGGAACAGGAAGAATACCGCCAGGCCACTCGCGATACTATCTCCGCCCATATAGAGAACCGCCTGAAGGCATTCTTGAATATCCCCGACGTGGTGAGGCCTGAACCGGAAGACGAGATGATGAAAATGTTGGGCATGCCGCCTCATGTTTACCTGACGGCCACTCCGATTGACTATAATTTCTGCATCGACGGCCATGACCCGCAAGACAAGACCAAGTTCACGGGAGAGTCGCAGGATCCCGAGAACCGCATCTGCTTTGGTACGCTCCAACTGGCCTCTGATATCCTTCAGAGGGAAAACATGGACCTCGACGACGACTATGCCGACACGGGCATGATACTGAACTATTTCTATGGTAACCGATAGGGAGAGTGAAGAAAATGAGAAATGGAGAAAATGAGAAATGGAGAAAATCAGAAATTGTAAATTGATAATCGCCGAAGGCGACAATTCTAAAATCTAAATTCTAAACTCTAAAATCAGAAATGAAGATAACGATTGACAATAAGGTATATGGGTCGCAGACCAAGGTGATGGGCGATGGGGTGTTGTCCTACTCGAAGGGAATCTCCAGCGCTGCCGACTCTCTGGGAACGCTCTTCTCGGGACAACTGCCACGCGACTATGCCTCGCTGATTTTCCTCAACAATCCCGACAATGGGCTGCACACGGTGATTCATGCCCAGGGAGCCTTCACCACGTTCGAGGAACAGGGGCGGTCTTACGACATGCGCGCCATCTATGAGATTACGGATGCCGAGTTCCGCAAGATGGGCAGTCTGCACGAACCACTCATCGCCGCGCTCGACAAACTTCATCGCTACGAGCAGACGGAATATGGGGCTTCGAATCAGGTAGAAATGGGGCCCACCCCCGACCCCTCCCGAGGGGAGGGGAGTCTTACAACTGATGAGCAGTTGCTGCGGCGGTGTATCGTCTATTGTGTGGTGAATAATCGACAGTTGTTTATTCGTTTGGGCAACGACGAGAACTATTATGCCGACCAGGTGCGTCATTCCCGCAAATTGCACAGCTTGCTCAGGGCCATCGACTCGCTGCCAGAGGATTATCGTGGATTTGCATCTATGGGTTTTTCTGTCGACAGTTCTACCAGCGGCACACGTACGCTTGCCGACCATCTGCTCGTGATTGCCCATCACGATGATATTTCGCTATGGGGAAACGCTAAGGCTCAGGGGGTACTTCTCGACTGGAGGGGAGCCCAGCCCCAGCTCCTCCAGGAGCCCACCCCCGACCCCTCCCGAGGGGAGGGGCTCCTCGCCTCTGTGTCCCCGCTCCTGCGTGGATTCTTGGGAACAATGGCCGTCACGAGGAGTCAGGTGTGCAGTATGTTCCAACTCATTCCGCAGAATATCGACAACGTCATTCGCGCCCAGCGTCCCGACCGCAACAGCCTGCTCATCCTTTCGGCTGCTTTCAAGGGCGGTAACGGCAGCTATCGTCATTTCGAAGTGGCACGCAAGATGCTGCCCTTCCTTGTGCAGGGTGTCATCATCAAGGATATCACTATTGCCGACATACTGAATGTCTATCCTCAGTTGCGCGACGAACTGCAGCCCACCGACTGGCAGTCGAGCTATAAGATTGCCGAGGCCTTGCGCGAAAATGGCGTGACCGATATCTCGAAGGTAATGGATTTTGATGCCGAAAAATGGGACATCCGTACAATGGACCCGACCGCCTTCGACCGTCTGCGTCCTTTCTTGACAGATGCCCAGATGAAGACGCTACGGCGCAAAGCATTGCCTTTCTATTATGAGCAGCCGCCACTGCGGTGTGTGTTCGAGCGGCGAATGACCGAAGAAGAGGCCCGTGCGCTGCTCGACCATCTGTGGGATAACGACCGCGACAATTATTGTCAGTTCATCAACGATCAGAAGGTTGCCGCTACGGGTTTCCTCAGCCGCGAACCGCTCTGGCGCCAGAAATATGTGCTCCATAAGGTCAGTCAGGGAATACCGTTGGCTGAGATTCCTCCAGCAATCTGGGGACAGCAGAACGGACTTCTCGACGAAAGCCTTCTCCGATTGCTCGACGAGAACGGCATCTATCGAAAGAATGCGAACTTGCTTTCCGAGCATGTGGCCTTCTTCGAGCAAAAAGGTCGTCGCACCGAAGCCGTTGAACGCACCTATACCTCGATTCTCAATACCAAGCTGCCACGGAATTTCGACGACCTGCTGGCAAAACTCAATGTACCAGTCGTGAGGGCGGAACATTTTGAGGGCATGAAGAATAACCCCCGGCTGCTCATTGACATTTGTGAGACGCCTCGGAAACTGTCGTTCGAGGCCTTTGCCGACCTTTACGATGCCGTCGGGAAAAAGAATAGCCAGTTGCCCGAAGGTCTTTTCGACGAAGCTTTCAGCCATTTTGCCAAGGGCTATCTGCGCGAGTGGTTCCGAAACGCACAGGCCTACGAAAGTCAGTATGTCAAGACCGTGATGCCTGCCTGTCGCCTCAACCGCACTCAGGAGAATGCCCGCCGTTATGTGGTAAGTCAGTTCGGGGAACTCCCTAAAAATGAACTTTCCGAGCTGGCACAGAAATTCGAGACAGCCTACAAGCACAAACCGCGCACGGCGAAGAACCAGCGCGAGTTTGTCCATAAGATGGAGGCTCTGGGCACTTCCACGCCCGAGCTGCTCAAAGCGCTGAAAGAAAAGAGAATGACCACAAGTAACTTGGCAAATCTCTATAGGGAGAGCCGCAGTCTGAAGAATTGGGTGCAAAATCATCTGGGTTTGGTGGCCTTCATTGCCGCGGCTGTGGTCGCCTTCGCCATCTTCATCCCCTTCTTGTTCCTCTCCGTTTTGTCACATCACTCTCCGAGTGCTACGCCTCCTCCCCGTACTGTTGTTCCCGATACCACGGTCACCGATACGTTACAGTCGCATAGTCGTTTGGACATAACTCCTAATTCCTAACTCTAAATTCTAAACTCTAAATTCTAAACTCTAAATTCTAAATTCTAAATTCAAAAAAGTGCCTAATCAGAGAATAGACAGAAACTGGTATACTCATTACCGCAAACACATGATGGCTGTCGTCGTCCTCATCATTGCGGTCGTCCTTGGCACGACATTCTTCAAGGGATGCTCCGCCATTGGCAAAGACTCGCGCAAGGATGTCTACACCCCCAGCGAAGACGATGGTTTCATCTACAAGGCCAACCTGTTGCTTCGTGAAATCATTGAGGATGCCAAGAAAGAAAATTCGCGCCGTCCGCAGACTTTGCAGCAACTCAATGCCAAATATGGGGCACTGCATTTCGAACTGCCCTACAACTATGCCGAGGCTGCTGGCGGACGGGCTTCCGATATTCGTCTGGTTAGCATCAATCCCGATTCTATCCGTTCGTCGAGTCTCCGGAAGTTTTTTTACAACAGCGATTTGCCTGCCTTGCTCCTGAAACAGAAACAAAATCTTGGCCAGCGCATTTTCAACATAAAGTTCGAACGCGGAGGACTTGAGCTCAAGAGCATCCAGATGGTGCCTTCGATGTTCAAGCTGGCCTTGGTGAAAGACCCTTGGGAAGGAACCATCCTGGCACGTGAGAGCAGTCTGTTTCCCGAGCGCAACCATTGTTTCCTCACATGGGGCATGAATATGCTGCCCATCCGCATGAACGCGTCCAGTCAGGGCGACTTTATCGTTTCTGCCGATTTCGGTTCCAAGCGTTTCTCTCGTTTGGGCAAACCTGTCGACTATTATGACTGCTACCGTAAATACGGCAACGACAGCACGAAACTCATCATTAACCTTGGTGGCGACGGTAATTGTCTGAAGATAGAATACGTTGCTCGAGATAAGGTGCGCATCAAGACCGAAGGAAGCATTAGCTGCAGCACCCTCGACAGCATCGGGCAGGTGCGCCAGACCACTTTCAGCGAAGCCGGAAAGGGCAGTGTCGCCCACGAGTTCCGCAACAACCTCAAACTCGTTGTCACCGATGCACAGGGCGCAAAGATTACCGAATTTGTGCTTACCCACCATAATCCCATGCTCAACCTCTCGATGGTGGTCAGCAGCAATGCCGGCAAGATGCGCTATTTCGAGGGCAAGAATTTCACCGACCACTTCACTCAGCAAGTCATCCACGGCCTTTCGAGCACCATGCGGAATACCATTTTCCGCGATACCGTACAGCTCAGCATCGACCCGCTCCTTTCCGTCGCATTCGAAGAAGAACTGAAGAGCTACTGCGAGAATGTGCTCAAGAAGTCGCCCGACATTCATGCCTCTTCCACCGACCAGTGGGAACTGTCGATGACTGTCATGGATATGGCCACGGGCAACGTGCTCGCCGTGCCGTACTATCGTTCCGAAGACGACCATGTGGACTACGATGTCGCCATAGGCCGCAAAAATCCCGCATTGCTTCGCCGCTATCTGGGTTCTGTCTTCAAACCCCTGCTCACGCTGGCCGCCGTCGAGGCCACACCTTCCCTCATCAGTCTCAACACCTTGGGCAAGTATTCGCTCGACCGCTCGTCCATCGTCCTCGGTAAAGATGGCAAGCCGAAATCGGCAAAGGCCACTTTTTATGGGACCGATATCGACGCATGGGCACTCTCCTCAAAGACGCAGGGCTTCTGGTTCGGTTCCCCGCGCATCGGAGAATATCTTGCCCATTCCGATGACGTTTATCCCGTTGCGCTCACCGTGCTTTCACTGGCGGATGCCGACGGTACGAAACCGACCTACGATTTCTCACGCAGCAATGCCTTCGACGGTAAGCTCATGTTGCAGAAAGACCCCGACCGCATCAATTGGACCGAGCAGCCGCTCATCCGCAATCTCGACCTGCTTTACGACCTGAAATCCTATAATGACATCTTTGCCGACGACAGCCTGAACATGTCCTACTATCTCTGGCGCAACTTGCAGCTGAATGGCGACGACCAGTTTGGGCTCGACATCATCAACCCCGACGTCACCGTCATGCACTATCAGAAACTCTACGACCAACCCCATAAGCTGAAAACCAATATTGTGCCTTGGGTTCTTGGCCAGGGCACCAACGAGTGGAACTGTGTGAAACTGGCTGAGGCATGGACACGAATGCTCACCAAGCGCGAGGTGCGTGCCTCGTTCATCGACAAGCCCGATACCGTGCCCAGTCTTGTGAATCGTCTGAAAACGAAGTCCAACACCAATCCAAACGAGGTGTGGAACAAATTCCTCGATGAACTCACCTATGCCCAAAGCCATTCACCCGGCTTGCTCACACCGATGGACAATGCCGTGAAATCGCTCGGCCACGACCTCGTGCTTTTCTCAAAGACAGGAACGCCCAACAACTATGACCGTCCTGAATGGAAGACACTCGATGGCCGCAGTCATTGGCTCGATGTGGGCATCTATTGCATGGGCCTCATGCCCTCCGCCTCCTATCAGCAAGTCCGTCAGGGAGGTAAGGCCAAAGGTCTGATGTGTGTTATACGTATCACCCGCATCACCCGTCAGAAGCCGTCCGACGACGGTGTCTCGTCCACCCATGCCCGAAATTTCTTCTCGTCCAACAAGCGCCGCCTACAGAAATTCTACGACATGACGCGTCAGTACATCAGTCTTTCAAGCACCCAATAGGCACCACCATCACACCGTCTTTTCTCATATAGGCATATTGGCCTACTGCCGTCAGTACCATCAGAAACGAAGGTGCCTTCATCCTTGTGGTGTCAATTTTGTCTGCCAGTCGCTTCAGGTTCTTGACACCTTCCTCTATCAAGGTTTCACCGCCAAGTTTTATCTCTATTAATCCATAATTGCCATTGTGCAGATGTAAGACAGCGTCACATTCCAGCCCATTGCTGTCGCGATAGTGGAAGACATCTCCATCTAGCCCCTCTGCATATACGCGCAAGTCTCGAACGGCCAAGGTCTCGAAAAACAATCCAAACGTATTCAGGTCGTTCATCAAGTCATTAGGCCCGATTCCCATTGCGGCAACAGCAATAGAAGGATCTACGAAGTATCGTGTATCTGAAGTGCGGATAGCAGATTTGCTCCGTAGGTTTGGATTCCAGGCGGGCATGTCCTCTACGACAAATATCTTTCTCAG
Source organism: Prevotella sp. (assembly GCA_017428925.1). Classification (GTDB taxonomy): domain Bacteria; phylum Bacteroidota; class Bacteroidia; order Bacteroidales; family Bacteroidaceae; genus Prevotella. The sequence goes on from JAFRPY010000010.1 coordinate 141,873, forward strand.
TGCTGAGATGTAAGACACTATTGTATTTTCGCTCATTGTCTCTTTTCCTGTTGCTGTCAGATCTGCATGAATAGTACTTACTGACACTTGGCCACCCTGATGCCGTGCATAGCAGCGCATCAGTCTTCGAGTGAAAGCAGCGTCTCTTACCACACCATCCACACGCGAGATGTCACTCTGACATATAGCATCCACATAATTAACGGCCTGTTTCAGGGCAGCCTGCCTCTTTAACTCAAGCGCGCCAGGCCATCCGCCACGGCACAAGAAAAAAGCCATTTCCTCCAGCGTTTGGTCAGGTGCGATGGCCGCATCCGTCTGTCCTGCAAACATATTATTCAGACTGATGCTACCATTAGAATCGCCCGACTCCCATAGACTCATAGGCCGCATGGTCAGCCAGGCAAAGCGACCAGTACCCGTATGGCTGAGTTTACCCTTGTCGGCAGGAACGGCAGAACCTGTGAATATGAAATGTCCTCTGCCTCCTCGTCTGTCAACAACAAAACGAGCAGTATCCCACAGTTGAGGGGCTAATTGCCATTCATCCAATAATCTTGGTGTCTCACCTTCTAACAGCATTGTCGGATTGTTTTCTGCCAATAGCCGGTAATCGTTTCGCTTCTGAGGGTCGTCCATATAGATAACGCTTTTTGCCGTTTGTTCCGCCGTAGTGGTTTTTCCACACCATTTTGGTCCCTGTACCAATACCATTCCAGCAGCCTCAAGTTGCTCTTGCAGCAATCTGTCGGCAATCCTTCTTTTGTATTTCTCTTTGTCCATCATACATTATTAACACTTCGTCTGCAAAGATAATGGTTTTTCTCGACAACCAAGTATTTTTTCTTTTTTATTGTGGAAGTTGAGGAAATTTTATTGTGGAAGTTGAGGATTTTCTATTGTGGAAGTTGAGGAAATTTTATTGTGGAAGTTGAGGGTTGTTCGTTTGGTTATTTAGCGTGATTCGATAGAGTCGAGAGTTGCAACGATTTGTTGCTGCTCGGAGAGAGGGTGTTCTAATATCAATGTTTTCTTAGGATATTGTAAAATATTTTAGTTTTAAAAAGAAACGTTTCCGAATGATTTCTTTGAGATGAAAACAGGGAGTAATAAGCGTTTTTAACCCGAATAATAAGGATTTGACGAGCAGATAATAATGATTTCGCGACGAAATAATAAGGGTTTCATCTTAAAAAGATAAGGATTTGAAGTCCAACTCAGGCAGAGTTGCAAAGCAAAGCCCTATGATTTGAAATGCAAATCATAGGGCTTTTACGGATAGAAAAACGGGTAAAATAGGCCTGTTACAGCCCCAAACTGTCCTCAAAATCTGCAAGAATAGCATTTCAGCACGGTTATAAGGAATGCAACGCCTGGCCATGCGAACAGATGTTGTTGCGTGGGCGAGCAGCAGCTGAAGCGGATACCACGACGAATGAAGGACTACTGATGTTTGTCATGTTAAAGATTTTCATAATTATTTATGATTTAAGCGGTTCATAATGTCCATATTTTTCTGCAAAAATAAGTACGAACCGCCCAGTGAGTTTGGACACAAGGGCGTAAAGTTGACAATATGCAGAAACATTGAAGGGAATTTTTCCATATAATTTAGGTTTAATCAGTTTTTTTTCGTATATTTGCGCTCAATTACGAACAATCTATGGATTGAACACATAATCTCATTAATATCAAAGGAATGAGAAGATAAGACCAATAATATGAACAACAAAGAACCTGGATATGTTTATATACTGACCAATCCCAGCTTTCGCGAGGATTGGGTAAAGATTGGCAAGAGTAGTCGTCCTTTGGATGTGCGCTCAAAGGAATCATCACGGTGCTTCTGGTGCCTATCAAGGTGCCAAATATTTCTCGTATAATGGAAAAGTGCTGGATGAGATTAGGAAAGAAAAAGAGAAATAAAGAACTTAGAATTATGGCTGAGAAGAAAAAAAAGAATGATGAAAATATAGAACTGGTCGCAAATTGCGACCACATTGAAAAGGTGGATGCAAATTGCAACCACCCAGAAAAAGGCGAGATAACTCTTAGCCAACATGACATTGAGAAACTTATCATTACAGTTAGAGGCGAGCAGGTACTTATAGATCAGGATATTGCACGGCTATATGGTGTGACAACAAAACGCTTGAACCAACAGGCAAACCGCAATTCCGCTAGATTCCCAAGTAACTTTCGTTTTGAATTGACAAAAGAAGAGCGTGACGAGGTGGTTGCAAATTGTGACCACCTCCAATCCTTGAAATTTCGCCCTACCTTACCTTATGCTTTCACAGAACAGGGAATAGGTCAACTTTCATCAGTAGTACACAGTCAGGAAGCGATAGAAAGGAGTATTATCATCATGAATGCTTTTGTGGCTATGCGCCGTTTTATTGTGCAGAATGCAGGAATATTAATGCGCATAGCAAATTTGGAGCGCCATCAGATAGAAACGGATGAGAAGATTGATTTGATTCTTGACAAGATGGATGAACGCTCGCCTAAACTCCTGCCAGAGCAGATATTTGGCACTGGTTGTGTATGGGATGCATGGGCTTATGTGTCAGAATTAGTGAGGAGTGCAAAGAAGCGGATTGAGTTGATTGATAACTTTGTTGATGACCGTGTGCTGTCGTTGCTAATGAAACGAGAAAAGAATGTTTCGGCTACAATTCACTCGCGCTTCACCAAGGACTTTCTGACAGACTTGGAGAAACACAATAAGCAATATGATGAAGTGAAGTTTGTGCAGCTGCCACACAAGAATCACGACCGCTTCCTTATCATCGACGATACCGTCTATCTGCTTGGTGCGAGTATTAAGGACATGGGTAACGGGTTGTGTGCTGTAACAAAACTGACGGTGACACCTGAGACTGTGCTGGGGCTGTTAAAATAGGATAAGTGAAATTAGGGCTTATGCCTGTGAGTTTGTAAACGTTACAATAATGCGTTAATTATGGATAAGCAATTAATAAGGACAATATATGAACAAATAACCCAAATACCGAATTATCAAAAGGTTTTGGAGTTTATAGATTTTGATTATCAGGCATGCACAGGTAGAATAAAATACAATTCTACAAATATTGACCTGACCAATAGTTCTAAATGGTACAAAGATGGATTTGCAGATATTCACGATGAAGAATGTGTTAGAGCATGGTTAGTTGTATGTCTTTATTTCAAATATAAATATTTAGGAAAGCGTATTATAGGGATAGAAAAGGAATATAAGGCAGTTGGACGTCCTGGTAAAGGCGGTATAGTTGATGTTTATGTTAAAAATCCCGACGGAAAAGGAATATTCCTTTTTATAGAATGTAAGTCACCCTCTGAATACGACGCAAAATTTCATGATATAGATGGACAATTGTTCCGCCTAAGCAGACAAGAAATAATAAGGCCTAAATACCTGCTATATTATTCAACAAAAGTAACAAACGATTCTTTAAGTGATAGAATACTACTAATCGATGTCCTAAAATTTGAGGTGTTTGATGAATGGATGGATGCTGGCGCTCCAGCCCTCAACAGCATTCCTGTCAATTATGGAAAGCCACAAAAGAAATTCTATGCAAATATTGAAAACTCAACAGAGGAATATAATGCATTGGATGATTGTGTTACAAGTTCTACTTTTGCATCACTTAATTATGAAATACATGATGTTATCTGGGGAGGAGGTGGAACAAGTAACAACGAAATATTTGTTTATATTGTAAAACTATTGTTATGCAAGATATATGATGAGCAAGAGACATCTAATGGGCAGATTTTCAAATTTCAAAGACTAACAACAGAGCTAGGTGAGATAGAAAGTGCTGAAGAAACCTTTGCCAGAATGAATGACTTGTATAAAATTGCGGAGAAAGAATATTTGGCACTTGATAGTCCTACAAATGGCCCAGCTTTTGAATTGGCAAAAATATCTGCAAGCAAGATAGCATATGTTGTTGGTAAACTAGAAGGAATAAGTATAATTCGAAACAAATATTCTGGAGATTTACTTGGCGATTTCTTTGAAAATATAGTATCTCAGGATTATACACAATCAAGAGGTCAATTCTTCACGCCAATTAAGCTAGTTAAGTTTATGCTTATGCTTTCAAATTGTGAAGGTATAACTAAGAATGTTTTACTGAATGACAAAGATAATTTAGGAAGGTATAGACTCCCTTACATCATCGATCCGTCTTGTGGTACAGGAACATTTCTTATTGAATATATGAAGTTGATTACCCAAAAATTGGCAAGTGATACTTCATTGAGAAACTATAACAAAAAAATCAAGGAAGCGACTTCTATATGGTTTGACGGAGACAAAAAAACTAACTGGGCTAAAGAATATATATATGCTATTGAATATAACTATGACCTTGGCATTGCGGCTAAAGTTAATATGGTATTGCATGGAGATGGCTGCATGAATACTTGGATAGAAAATGGTCTATATTCCTTCTCGAAATATTTTAGAGATAAGAGGACTAACATATTGGGATTTTCTGAGAAACGTGACACAACGGGGTATTCTGCAGAAACAAATAATCAGTTTGACCTAATCTTATCAAACCCACCATTCTCTATAAAAAATAGCCCAGACGAAAAGAAAGAAATAGAGAAAGCGTTTAGTGATACCTTTAAGGTGTCAGAAGTTTTGTTCATAGAAAGGTGGTACCAACTTCTTAGAGAAGGAGGTGTGTTTTGTTGCATACTTCCAGAAAACATATTAGATACAAGTACGTCTATCAATTCTAGAAAATTCTTATTGAAATACTTTAAACTAAAAGCTATTGTATCCCTCCCTTATGATGCGTTTAAGCCATTTACAAGTACAAAGACTTGTATTGTCTTAGCAGAAAAGAAAAGTGATAAAGATGTGGCAGAGTGGAATGATGTATATGGCAAATTGCTTCTACAATACAATGATGTCAATATTGCTTTTGCAAAAACTTTAAGCAAATGTGCTAATGAGAATAACTTGATTTTTATGGCTGAACCTCAAAACATCGGATACAAGAGACGCAAGAATCTTCCTGATTTGGTAAAAGCAAATGACTTATACCAAGAAGATTTCTCTGGTGATATAGATGTTGATATTAACAATCCTGTTTCTGTTCTTGACTTTTATTATAGAGGTTATAAAAAGGGAATGTTGGAGCAATTGGATAAAGCATTTTATATTCGGTTATCTGATATCACGAAGAGAGAAAGTCTCAGACTGGATCCGAAGTATCTGTGGTTTTGGAATAAACAAAATGGAATTGTTGAAATCAACAATAACGGCAAAGAGTTGATAGGTTTGAATGAGTTTATTCACAAAGTAGAACTTCAGAAGATACAAAAGGGGGCATTAAACGAAGAAACGATAATGATTGACCTAGAGTCTGTGCTTCCTAGAAAAGGCAAAGTGAGTTCTTTTGAGAACGTGTTTGAAATTGGTTCAGACAAAGTCTCTTTTAGTGGAGCTGATATAATGTTTTCAAAATTAGAGCCTTATTTGGGTAAAGTCATCATTGAACCACTTCAAAATGCTATTGGTTCTACAGAATGGGTTGGATACTCGGTGAATCCTCCTTACAAGGCAAATGTAATAGGCTTCTTATTAATGCACGAGAAACTGTGCAGGGCATACCGTATGTTACAATCAGGAAAACGACATGCACGTTTAAATCCTGAAGAATTGGAAGAAATAAAGATACGTATAAACAAAGACAACATAAATGACACTTTGGCATCATTGATTAAAGATAAAGAAAACAATATGTTAAGTTTAGAAAGCCAAATGGCAGATATCAGGAGCTCTATAGATAAACTATTTGAAAGTTAACGGTTAACTCCAAAGCACTTAGTGGGTAACTGCAATATAGATAGTGGGAACTCGAAATGAGATGGGTTTGAACGAAATAGAAAAAAAGATATATCTTTGCAAACGAAATAGATTATGGCACTGGCAATAAACATAGAAGACCTGTTGAATAAACAGAGGATTGAGTCCAATAGAATAGAATTCAAGAAGGGTTGGAATCCGGCAAGCATATACCATAGCGTGTGTGCTTTTGCTAATGATTTCGATGATCTTGGTGGTGGATATATCTTGGTCGGTGTGGATAGCGATGATGATACAGGATTGGCTATCCGTCCCGTTGAAGGGGTGCCAATCGAGAATATTGATGGCATTCTTCAGGATATGGTGCGCTATAACAACAAGATCTCACCGTATTATATGCCGAGAACAAGCGTTGAAGAGGTGGACGGAAAACATGTGCTGGTAATATGGTGTCCTGCTGGCATCAATAGACCATATTCTGTCCCTGAGAATGTGACGGCAAAGAGTGGCAGTAAGGAGTACTTCTATATCCGTAGCGGTACGAGCAGTATCATTGCCAAGGGCGAAGTACTGGACGAACTGCGGGAGTTGGCAAGTCGTGTACCGTTTGATGAAAGGGGTAATCCTGACATCAAAGTGGAAGATATATCAACGCTGCTGCTTCGCGAATACCTGGTGAAGGTTGGCAGCAAGCTGGCTAACGAACTATACGAAAAGCCGCTAACCGAGATTCTGGAGCAGATGGACTTGTTTGTTGGTCCATCAGAGAACCGTATGCTGAGGAACGTTGCTGCTATGATGTTCTGCGAGAATCCAAGTAAGTTCTTCAAACGGACACAGGTAGAGGTCGTGTTCTTCCCTGAAGGACGATTGGAGAATCCTAACAATATTTACGAAGCACCAATTATCACTGGCTCTGTAACACAGATTATCGAGCGAACGCTGGAGTATCTAAATCGAATGGTGGTGATGCAGACCATCATTAAGCCCAAGAATGATAACCACAGTATCAAGTTCTATACATATCCTTACCAGGCATTGGAGGAAAGTGTGACGAACTCGATTTTATGTAAACATTTACATAAGATGCCGTATGTAAAGTCTTGCATTATGTAAAGTCTGCTACTATTCATATTTGCTTTTTAATTGTTACTCAGCACGTTATCTTCGTATAAATCCTCACAGACTTTACATAATATCTCAATGTTTCGTCTGTAAGCTCTTCAAGTA
>JAFRPY010000096.1 GCA_017428925.1 Prevotella sp.
ACCACCCGTGTCATGAACCTCTCCATGACGAGTGTCCAGCTCAATGAGGCCCTCAGCCGCGACTGGGTCTTTGGTTTCGGTTATAAGATTCAGGACTTCAATATCTTCGGCAACAAGATGAACCGTAAGATCGGCAAGGCGCAGAGCCGCAAGAAGAATCAGAAAGATCAGAAAGACCAGAGCAGTCAGAGCAGTCGGAATTCCAAGTCAGGAGTGAACCACGACCTGAACCTGCGCCTCGACATCTCCCTCCGCAGTCAGGCCTCCATCACGCGCGACATCGCCACCGGCACCTCCAATGCCTCCAGCGGCAACAGCGCCTTCAAACTCTCCTTTATGGCCGACTACACCCTCTCGCGCCTACTCACCCTCACGGCCTACTACGACTCCCAGACCAACACCCCGTTGCTCTCCTCGTCGAGCTATCCCACCACCACCCACGACTTCGGCCTCTCCGTCAAGTTCTCCCTCACGCGATAGTTCCGACTCATAACGCGAATGTTAATTATGTAAAAAAACACATCTAAAACAAAAAGATTATGAATACTAAAATTGAAGAAATCGACGGCAAATTCCATGCCACGTTAGAAGGAGAAATGGACACCGCAGCAGCTGTTGAGGCTGAAGAGGTATTGAAACCGCTCTATCAGAGTAACGGTAAGGACGTCATCATCGACTGCACGAACCTGGAGTATATCGCCTCCAGCGGCCTGCGTATCTTGCTGAGCATCCTGAAAGGTGCCAAGTCGACAGGCAGTAAGGTGATCATGCGGGGTGTGAACGACGACATCAAGAACGTGTTTAAACTGACAGGATTCATCAGTATCTTCGAGTTTGAATAGAATGGGTAGGGTACTTGTGGGCGTCGTACTGCTCGCGGCATCTGTCAGCGCAGGTGCGCAGGAGGATTCTGCCAAATTCAATACCCTGAGCTTCGGCTTCTTTGAGTAAACGCTGTAATCGTGATTAAAACAACTATAACAGTCTAACATAGTGTTGTACTTTTGCATTCAAAAGCTAATCAAGCATGCATGATCATATCCAGGAAGATATTATCTTTCTAATGTTTTATGCATCAGTGGCAATGCTGTCTTTGATAGCATGTTGCTATCTGCTGTTCCGTCGGGCCAACGCCATTGCCCCTGACGTCATGTCGCCATTGCGACTGCGCCGATGGACTGCAGCCTTCTTTGCTGCCATTGCTTTGTGCCACTTGTGGTATCTGCCGATGTTTTTTCTCACCTCTCCCGATGATAAGATGCTGGGCAGTCTTATTGCCGGATTGCTCGACAGCATGACGGTTATTCCCCTGACGATAGTCATATTGCTCGTTATGCTGCAAGACCGCAGGCGACCGCTGTGGCCTGTTGCCGTGATGGTAGCGCCACTCGTAGTAGGAAATGCATTCAGCGTTGCCACCCGTAGCGATGTTCTTCTGCCAGTGCTATTTGTCTATTTCCTGCTGATGTGGCTTGGCCTGATTATATATATGGTACGCGCAATCAGGCAATACGGACGCTGGCTGCGCGACAACTATGCCGATCTGGAGCACAAGGAAGTGTGGCAAGGCTTCGTGGTGCTGGCTATCTTTTTTCTGGTATACACTATCTATTCGCTTGATGCAGGTGAACTGATATATGAATTTGCTACGGAAGTTATCAACATCGTACTTATCTGTTATCTCCTGTGGCGAGTGGAAACGTTGAACGACCTGAGTTTCCCCGTTAATGATGCGGAAGATTTGAACGTCCCCGACATGCGGGGACAGGGCATAAGCCCAGGGGAAAGTTTTCACATTCGCAACAGCATTGGATCATTGCTTCAGCAGCATTGCGTAGACAAACAGCTCTACCTACAGCATGACCTCACCCTTCTCCAACTTACCCAGGCTATTGGCACCAACCGTTACTATCTCAGTCAGTATTTTGCCAGTCAGGGTACGACTTATAATGACTATATCAACGATTTGCGTATCAATCATTTCGTCAGTCTCTATCGCGAGGCTGTCGATTCTAAGCGTTCCATCACTGCCCAACAGTTAGCCCAGAAGAGTGGTTACCGCAGTTATAATACATTTAGAAATGCCTTTAAACGCAAGACGGGACAGTCGGCGACTGCCTGGATGAAGGCTGCCGAGCGTAAGCAGGCTGGCCTGGAAGGCAAGGTTGGAGAACCCTAAAGTGACCAAATCTGCAAAAATGTGACTAAATCTGCAAAAATCACGGCTCATAGTATGGATCGTGATTCTTTTTTGAAAGAAAATGGCTAACTTTGCAGAATCAACCCTTATCCCAAAACTTGAATATTATTGTTTAACAAATAAATAATGTAAATATGAGAAATTTGAAAAAGTGGATGCTTGCCGCCATCCTGATCTGCGGCACCGCAACGATGTTCATATCGTGCGCAGCGAACGAAGACAACCCCGCCCCTGTTCCCCAGCCAGACATCAACCTTGCTGAGAAAATCGTCGGCAAGTGGATGGTGGCCGAACTGGACGGCGAAGCGTGCCCGACCAACTTGAAGGCAGTCGTTACATTCGATTCACCCACAAAGGCCTCCGGAAGCCTTTCTGACTTCTACAGCAAGTCGTGGAACGACGAGGTGGAAGCCGACGTCAAGATCGACGGAAACAAAATGATCATTACAGCGAAGGAAGATGACCACACCACACATGTGCTGAATGTTACCGTTTCCTCCATTACAGATGAGGATATGGTACTG
>JAFRPY010000065.1 GCA_017428925.1 Prevotella sp.
GCGATTATCTATGAGATCGTAATCGCTGCAGGTGATGAAGGGACAAAGGCGCTTCTGACGGCAGACAACTTGCTGGCAGACATGGCTGTTCCCGTGACGCAGTATGACTTCACCTATGCTGACAGGGCAAAAATGAAGAAGTTGTTTCGTGCTGTTGAACGCTTTTTGAAGTCTTCAAAGATGAAAGTAAACAGCTATACCAAGGCTGGACTTCAGGCTAAGTTTGAGACTTTATGGGTTCCGACTTTATCTGAGAAAGAGAAACAGGATCTTATTGCTGATTTTCGAATAATAGACGGGTTTGACGAAGAGGGCTATGCTATTTTTAACGAGAAAACCTTCAATACATGGAAGGATGTGTTCTCGAAGGAGGTCAATATCCCCAGGCTCAAATATAAAGTTCCACAGTTTGGTGGTGGCTCATCGTGTGTAGAACTCATTGATGACAGGCCATTCACCTCATATCATCATACATATACGGATGGATTCAAGGAGGCCCCACTAACCATTTCTATGGATGAATGGTGCCGGATAATCGTCAATGCAAGCAATAGCATTAAACGTATGTTACAATGCTATCTGCAGGCTGGTCGTGGTCAGAGATATACGTTGCAACAGATGGAGGATATGTTCGGAGTCAAGGCCGATGCCCTTACTGGTAGCATCGTTGCTTTAGGCAGACGCGCACAGCAAATGCTCAACTTCGCAGTGATTGACGAGAAAGATCCTGATGTGCGCCATTACTGGTCAACCCCAACTATCAGAGCGCGTAAGGAGAACGGTCTTTGGGTGTGGGAACTCCGCCCGGAACTGATGGATGCTGCCGAGAAAGTATTGCGAGAAGAGAAATTCCCAGAAGTGAAACGCCTATGAATCCGAAAGAGCTTGTCGCACAGTTTATCGAGGATTATTTGGAAGGTGACATCAACCGTTTGCCGGCCTTCCCGTTGGGAAACCTACGCAATGACAAAGTGTTTGGCTGCCCTGGTCGTAATTTCGATTCAGATGATACTGAGTTGATGAGGGCAATCTATTGTCTGGTGTTCGGTGAGGTCTGGGTGAATCTATCGATGGACAACCTTGGTGACGGCAAGCTTCGTGGTGACACGCTCAATACGTATAATACTCTATTCTCTCAACCTTGGAACGAGAAGTTCACCGCTATATGGAATCCTGATGATGAGCTAAAGGCAAAGATGAAGGAATTCCAGACTACTTGTTACACCATTGGAAACATGGCCGTCCTTCCTGACAGGCGCATTGAAGAATGGAGCATTAACAAGCATCGAGGCTGCCATAATGAGTGGCACGATTATGAAGATCGCTTCTTGGAGGCACTGTATTTGGTGTTGACTGGCGATTCCAAGAGAGACCTTGACTTGGAAGAGTTGGTAGAACTGAATAAGAAGGATTTTGTGCCATTTTATGGTAAAGAGGGCTGGGCTAAGTTCGTGGAAGGAAACTTGCTGATGGACTATGTTGATAGCGACTCTGTTCCCGTCGTGCGTTCCAAGGGTTATACTTATTGGCGTGGTGGATATACGAACCGTGACCGCTATATTGCTGAATGTCATCGTTATATTGATGATAGTACTGAAATCATCAATCATAGGGCAAAACTGATGATTGAGAAAATAAAAGTAAAATTGGATATATGACTCGACAACATATAGTCTTTCTGACAGGTGCGGGCGTTAGTGCCGAAAGCGGATTAAGTACATTTCGTGGTAAGGATGGCATGTGGACTAACGAGGAGTGGGTTCACCTGGCCAGTACGGAGGCGCTATACAATGACACTCAGAGGTGCCTGGACTTCTATAATTGGAGGCGGAAAAAGCTGGCCGAAGTGGAGCCAAACGATGCTCACCGCATGATAGCAGAGCTGGAGAAAGAGCATGAGGTGACGGTTATCACGCAGAATGTGGATAACCTGCATGAAAGGGCTGGATCGACACGGGTCATTCATCTGCATGGGGAACTGAGCAAGGTCTGCTCGATGGATAACCGCACGACTTGCGTGAAGGAATATCCGCTGACAACGCCCATCAGGGTGGGGGACAAGGCAGAGGACGGTTCGCAACTGAGGCCCTATATCGTGATGTTTGGTGAGTATGTTGACAGCATGAATGTTGCCATTGACATCGTGAGCAAGGCCGACATCTTCGTGGTTATCGGCACCTCGCTGAAGGTCTATCCGGCAGCAGGGTTCATCAACTATGCCCACCATGAAGTGCCCAAGTTCGTGATTGACCCAGGAGAGATGGAGCAATGCACGCATTTGGGCTTCACCCACTTCAAAACCACAGCCACAGAGGGCATGAAGATGCTGCTGGAGGCATTCAAGGAATTGTAATATATGGAGAATAATTACGAAGAAGGTTGGAACTAAGGTATGCCTGATACGTAACAAATGCTAAAAATGTGATTTTTCTTTTAAGAAATAGCCGAAAAATGTGATTTATTTCTTAAATTTGCAGTCGAAAATGTGATTTTGCGATATGGAATTGCTTAAAAGAAAGATTGACAGATATCTTTGGGATTGGAAAAACAACCCAAAAAGGAAGCCGCTGATAGTGAAGGGTGCCCGACAGATTGGCAAGACGGAGAGCATCAGGGCATTCGCAAAGGCCAACTACGAGTCGGTCATCGAGATTAACTTTGTGCTACAGAAGAAATTCAGGGCTATCTTTGACGCTGGCTACGAGGTAGAGACCATCATCAAGAACATCTCGCTGATGGAGCCAACGTGGCGGTTTATCCCACAGAAGACGCTGATATTCTTCGACGAACTGCAGAAGTGTCCCGATTGCGCCACCTCGTTGAAGTCGTTCTGCCAGGACGGAAGGTACGACGTCATCTGTAGTGGCTCGCTGATGGGCATCTATTATGAGGAAATAGAAAGCAACGCTGTGGGCTTTAAGGATGACTTCGACATGTTCTCGATGGACTTCGAGGAGTTTCTTTGGGCCAAGGGCTATCAGCCAAAACAGATTGAAGATATGTACCGCCACATGGTGGAGCTGAAGCCGTTTTCACAACTGGAGATGGACACCATTATGGATGTGTTCCGCGACTATATGAGTCTGGGCGGGATGCCGGAAGTGGTGAAGATGTACATCGACAACGGCCACTTCGGAGGCACCTTGGAACTGCAACGGCAACTGCTGAAGGACTACGAGGAGGACATCACGAAGTACGCCAAGCAGACGGACAAAGCAAAGCTGTTGGCCGTCTATAGCCACATCTCCACCTTCCTGGCGAAAGACAACAAGAAGTACCAGATCACGAAGATTGCCAAGGGCGCGAGGAACCGGGAATATGTGGGTGCCGTCGATTGGCTGAAGGAAGCGGGTGTCATCAACGTGTGCTACTGTCTGAACAACGTGGAGCTGCCGCTGAAGGGCAACTACATGGCCGACTACTACAAGTTGTATTATCACGACACGGGCCTGCTCATAGCATCATTAGACGAGGAGGCACAGGAAGACTTGCGTGCCAACAAGAACTTCGGTACCTACAAGGGGGCAATATACGAAAACATTGTCGGTGAGATGCTGCGCAAGGCGGGCTACGAGCAGTTGTATTTCTACAAGCGCGAGAATCCCGCACTGGAAATGGACTTTTTTGTTCGTGATGCCAATTCGTTGATACCGGTGGAGGTGAAGGCAAAGGACAACGCCACGGCCTCGCTGAACAATCTCATTAAGTGGGATTCCTATCCCGACGTGAAGTACGGCATCAAACTGGGCTACAAGAACATCGGGTGGAACGGGCAGTTTTACACTTTCCCGTATTTCCTCACCTTCCTGCTGAAGCGGTTTTTGAAAGAACGAGAGAATGGTAACGAATAAAGCAACTGTAAGGAGTTAGTAGATAAACTTGTAAAATATGGCATACACATATAAATATCCAAGACCTGCAGTTACAGCAGACTGCATCGTGATAACGAGGGAGGCAGAGCCGAAGGTGCTACTGATTCAGAGAGGTGACCAGCCGTTTAAGGGTGGATGGGCATTCCCCGGCGGTTTCATGAATATGGACGAGACGACGGAACAGTGTGCCATCCGAGAACTGGAGGAAGAGACTGGGCTTCGACTGTTGAAGGTTCAACAGATAGGAGCCTATTCCAAGGTTGATCGTGACCCAAGGGGAAGAACCATTACTGTTGCTTATCTGGCCATCATCGATGAGCCTATCGCTGTCACCGGCCAGGATGATGCTGCCAAAGCAGAATGGTGGCCAGTGTCGGACTTGCCACATCTGGCATTTGACCATTATGACATCATGCAGGATGCGATCAGGGTTTATGCTCAGGCTGTGGAAGAAAATGAGAAAATACAGCATGACCGGTTTAAGGAGCAGAAGGAAAGAATGCATGAGCTATCTAAACAGATACGTGAGCAATGTGCCCACGTACAGGATTTGTGCAGCAATTTCACTAAGAAGCAATAAAGTCATTGGAAAAAGTGTAATATACTTCTATAGAATACCATCATAGTCTCTGATGGCTTGGCGCCATTCATCGGGAAACGGTATGGACTGCTTTTGCTCCAGGTCATACAGTACCAATATCGACAGGCATCGGCTCTTTACTTCCTGTGTGTCAATGTCAAAAATTTCCTGTTCCAGACGGAAACTCTTGTTGCCTAGGTGTACTGTACGAGTGCGAACGGCAATCCTGTCCTCACCTTTTATCTGGGCAAAAAACTCCACCTCGATTTTCACCACGAAAATAGCATACTGATTCCAGTCAAAGCCTTTACACACGGTAGAGACATAGTCAGTCTTACCAGAGTCATAGAACTGAAAATATATGGTATTGTTCACGTGTCCGAACTTGTCAACGTCGTTGAAACGTATCTGAAGCGGCACCACATTGCGAAACTCA
>JAFRPY010000097.1 GCA_017428925.1 Prevotella sp.
CTGACCACCGCCGAGCGCCGTCATCCGCTGTTCCGCTCACACGGTTTCGGCAAATGCGAGTGGGACGGAGCCATCTGGCCCTTTGCCACCAGTCAGACGCTGACAGCCCTGGCCAATTACCTGAATGACGGAACCACCGTTCCCGGCATCGATTCATCTGTCTTCTTCAAGCAGATGAACCTCTACGCACAGTCGCAGCACATGCGCGGCAAGCCTTATATCGGCGAATATCTCGACGAGACCACCGGCTACTGGCTGATGGGTGACCGCGAGCGCTCGCGCTATTACAACCACTCCACCTTTGCCGACCTCGTGATTACAGGTTTGGCTGGTCTGCGTCCGCAGGCCGACGGCAGTATTGTGGTCAATCCGTTAATACCTGCCGACAGTTGGAATTACTTCTGTCTGGACGGCATCCTTTACCGCGGACAGCTGCTCACCATCATCTGGGATCGCGACGGCCAGCACTATCATCAGGGACAGGGTCTCACGCTGATGGTCAATGGTAAGACGGTGGCAAACCGGAAGGATATTGGAAAGCTGGAGTTTTTTTAAGTGAAGAGTGAAGAGTGAAGAATTCTCGGTATGACGTCATAACGGTATGACGTAATAACGATTGAAAACCAAGAAATATGGAACAAAAAGAATATATCAGGGAGAAACGAAACGTGAGGATGAGAGTGAAGTTGCTCGGCGCAGCATTCTTCATTCTCTCGCCTCTGGCTGTAAATGCACAGAGTTACGAAACGCAGTTCACCCGTTCGCTGAGCGATGTGTTCGAAGATGTACAGAAACAGTTCGGCATCCGACTGAAATACAATGTGGATACCACGGGACTGAAACTCCCCTATGCCGACTTCCGCATCAGGCCCTATTCCGTGGAGGAAACGCTGAAGAATCTCTGTGCACCTTTCGACTTCGTGCCCTGGGACCAAGGAAAGGACGTGTGGAAAATAAAGCCCTATGAATATCCCCGCCGCAAACCCGAGGACGGAAAGAAACTCATTGACTACCTCAACACCTTATACAATAATAAGGCACAATGGGAGGCCCGCAAGGATTCGCTCCGCCGTGAAGTGCGCCAGCGCCTGGGCATCGACCCGCTGCTGGAACAGTCGCGCGCCCAGAAATCCAAGATGCAATTAGGCAAGACACGCAAGCACGACGGCTATAGTGTTCAGAATTTCAACCTGCCCACAGTAAACAATCACACCATCAAAGGCAGCATCTACACCCCCCAAGGGAAAAAGAATATAGCTCCCTCCCTAAGCAGGGAGGGCCGGGGTGGGTCTCCCTTAATCATCTGCCCCATCGGCCACTGGAACAAAGGACGTTACAACGAAGACCTACAGCGCCGTTTGGCCTCTTTGGCCCGAATGGGTGCCATCTGCGTCACCTATGACATCTGGGGCTGGGGCGAATCAGAGGACGAAGTGGGTGCTGAAGCCCATCATACGCCTGAAGCCCATGTGATGCAGACACTCCACGGCATCCGCATCCTTGACGAAATGCTCAAGCGGAAAGATGTAGATAAGAACCGAGTGGCTGTGAACGGAGGTTCAGGTGGCGGCAGTCAGACCGTGCTGCTCTCTTTGCTCGACGACCGTTATACGGCGGCTTGTCCCGTGGTCAGCATGGCGGCTTGGTTCGACGGTGGCTGTCCCTGCGAAAGCGGCATCCCCATCATGCTCAGTGGCGGTGGTACTTGCAACCCTGAATTGGCTGCTTGTTTTGCACCGAAACCCATGATGGTGGTCAGCGACGGCGGCGACTGGACAGAGTTCACGCCCGTGAGCGAATACCCCTACCTGCAGCGCGTCTATGGTTTCTATGGAGCACAGGAAAACGTGAAGAACGTGCATCTGCCCAGCGAACGCCACGATTTCGGTCCTAACAAACGACAGGCGGTCTATGACTTTTTCATCGACGTCTTCGGGCTTGACCGCAGCAAACTGAATGAAGAAAAGGTAACTATTGAAGAGGAGAACACCCTCCGCTTTTCACCAAAGAAAAAATAGCATCCATGAAATCAATGACCGACCATAAAACATTCGGGCAATCCGCTTTTTTTGACCTGTTCACCGAACGTCCATCGGCAGGCCAGATTGTCCTTGTCGTGCTTATCCTATTGATTGCGCTTTGCTCGCAAACCGCCAAAGCCGGCAGTCCATACCAATTGTGGTACGACCGTCCGGCCATGACATGGACGCAGGCTTTGCCCGTCGGCAACGGCACCATGGGCGGTATGGTGTATGGCACGCCGGCCGTGGAACGGATACAATTGAACGAGGAGACCATCTGGGCCGGACAGCCCAACCAGGTATGTAACCCCGCAGCCAAGGAAAACCTGCCAAAAGTCAGGCAACTGATTTTCGAAGGGAAATACAAGGAAGCCGAAAAACTGGCCAACGAGAAGGTGATGCCGCTGGGCGCCAATCAGAACTGCGGCATGCCCTACCAACCTTTCGGCGACCTCTGGATAGCCATGCCCGGTCATGCCAACTATACCGACTATGAGCGTCTGCTCGACCTCGACAATGCCCGTTCGGTGGTACGTTATACCATCGACGGCGTGCGTTACGAGCGCGAGACGCTGGCACCCTTAGGCAGCAAGGTAATCACCATCCACCTGACGGCCTCACGCCCTGGCATGATTTCATTCACGGCTTCGTTCAACACCCCTCATTCTGATGTGCTGACAGGCGGAGAAGGGATGGAAGCCACGCTGACGGGAGTCACCTCCAAGCACGAAAACCTGAAGGGAAAGGTACGCTTTCAAGGCCGCATGACGGTGCAGACAAAGGGCGGACAGTCAAGTCAGGCTGATGGTCAGATCTCTGTGAAAGCCGCCGACGAGGCCACCCTCTATGTGACCGTAGGCACCAACGTCGTCAACTACAAGGATATTACAGGCAACGAGGAGGCACAGTCACGCCAGCGCCTACACGAAGCCATGGACAAAGGTTATGAACAGCTGAAGCAGCAGCACGAGGATTTGTATCACCGGTACTACGACCGCGTGCGCATCGACCTTGGCAAAGACCTGTATGCCGGCATGCCCACGAGCAAACGCATCGAACAGTTTGCCGCCACAGAGAAGAACGGCATGCCCGACAACCACCTGGTGGCCACCTATTTCCAGTTCGGCCGCTACCTGCTCATCAGCTCGTCGCAGCCCGACAACATCAACCCCGCCAACCTGCAAGGCATCTGGAACGAGAAGATGTTCCCCTCGTGGGACTCGAAATACACCACCAACATCAATCTGGAAATGAACTACTGGCCATCGGAGGTCTGTAACCTGACCGAGATGAACGGTCCGTTGTTCCGGCTGATTCGTGAAATCAGTGAAACAGGCCGCCAGACGGCACATGATATGTACGGTGCCGAGGGCTGGGTCTTGCACCACAACACCGACCAGTGGCGCATCACCGGCCCCGTTGATCATGCCTCTACCGGACTGTGGTCGACGGGCAGCGGCTGGATTTGCCGTCATCTTTGGGAGCATTATCTGTATTCGGGCGACAAGGAATTCCTGCGTGAGGCCTATCCCATCATGCTCGAGGCCGCCCGTTTCTATACACAGACCTTGGTGAAACATCCCCGACTGGGTTATCTGGTCATCTGTCCGGGCGAGTCGCCCGAACACGGAGGCAAGGGGCGCGGTTCTACGCTCGATGCCGGTGTGACGATGGACAACCAGATTGTCACCGAACTGTTCACCGAGGTGTTGCAGGCGGCCAAGGTGCTGGATGACAATAATCCGCTGCTGCAGACCATCCGCGAACAGTTGCCGCAGCTGGCGCCCATGAAGGTGGGCAGTTGGGGACAGTTGCAGGAATGGCTCGACGATGTAGATGATCCGAAGGACGACCACCGTCATTTCTCCCATCTCTACGGACTCTATCCCTCCAATCAGATTACGGCTTCGCGCACGCCCGAACTCTTCGAGGCGGCCAAAGTATCGCTACAGCATCGCGGGGATGTATCCACGGGATGGTCAATGGGATGGAAAGTATGCTCGTGGGCCCGTTTCTTCGATGGCAACCACGCCTACAAACTGATTCAGGACCAGTTGACGCTGACTGCCGACACGTTCCTGATTTTCGGCACTACGAAACAGCATGGCGGCACCTATCCCAATATGTTCGACGCGCATCCGCCCTTCCAGATTGACGGAAACTTCGGCTGCACCGCAGGTATTGCAGAAATGCTGCTGCAGAGTCATGAGACTACGAAAGAAGGTTTGCCCATCCTCCACCTGCTGCCAGCCCTGCCCGATGTATGGAAAGACGGAAGCATCAGCGGCCTCCGTGCCCGTGGCGGTTTTGAAGTCAGCATGAACTGGAGCGGCAACCGCCTCTCGTCGGCTGTCATCAAGAGTATGAACGGCGGCACACTGACCGTCCGCACCGCTACGCCCTTGAAACAAAAAGGAAAGAAAGAAGGCAGCTATTACCTTTATAATATAAAGACCCGGAAAGGTCAGACCATCACCCTCAACGCCAAATAAAAAACAAAAGATATGATAAAGAACATCCTCACCCTCATCCTTTGTATGGTATGTTGCTGTATCACAACAACTCAAGCCGCCAAACCCTGGGACAACGGCCGTCTAAAAGTCAGTGACAACCACCGTTATTTGATCCATGCCAACGGCACGCCCTTCTTCTGGTTGGGCAACACCTCATGGCTGATGCCCGAACGCCTCAACCGCGACGAGATTGAGTTCTATCTCACCAAGGAGCGAGAGGCCGGCTATAACGTGGAGCAGATCCAGGTGCTGAACGCCATTCCCACCTTCAACATCTATGGTATGCAGGCCAACGACGAGAGTTTCGACATGCAGAAGTTTTCCAGGAAAGACCAGTACGGCTACTGGGAACACCTCGACTACATCGTGGATTTCGCCGCCTCGCAGGGCATCTATATCGCCATGGACTGCATCTGGGGTTCGCAAATCAACAAGATGACACCCGAAAAGGCTGCGAAATACGGCCGTTTCCTCGGTGAACGCTATAAGGACAAGCCCAACATCATCTGGATGATTGGCGGCGATATCCTCGGTGACAAGGGAACACCCTCGTGGGATGCACTGGCACGGGCCATCCGCAAGGCTGACCCCAACCACGTGATGACCTTCCATCCCCGTGGGCGCACCACCTCTGCCCGTTGGTTTGCCGACCGTGAATGGATGGACTTCCACATGTTCCAGAGCGGACATCGTCGTTACGGTCAGCGCAATGGCGACGGCGACTACACCATCAAGGACAACACCGAGGAAGACAACTGGCGCTATGTGGGCCTCACCTGGGAAGGCAACGAGGTGAAGCCCGTCATCGACGGAGAACCTTCCTACGAGGATATCCCGCAGGGACTCCATGACTTCTCTGCACCCCGCTGGATGGACTACGACGTGCGCCGCTATGCCTACTGGGCTGTGTTTGCAGGATGCTTCGGCCACACCTACGGACATAACAGCATCATGCAGTTCATGAAGCCCGGACTGCTGGGTTCCTTCGGAGCCGAAAAGCCCTGGTGGGATGCAATGAAAGACCCTGGCTTTGGTCAGATGAAATACCTGAAATGGCTCATTCTTGCCTTCCCGTTTGAGGAACGCATAGCCGACCAGAGCGTCATTGCCGGACAAAACGGTGAGCGCTACGACCGTAACATTGCCACCCGCGGCAACGACTACCTGCTGGTTTACAACTACAGCGGCAAGCCCATGCAGCTCGACCTGACCAAAATCAGCGGACAGAAAAAGAACGTGTGGGTGATGAATCCGTCGGACGGCAGCCTGAAATACCTTGGCGAATACGACTCCAAGGTCACCGAGTTTGCCAACGACGGTGCCTACCTGCGTGGTTCCGACCGCGTCTTCATCGCCGTGGATGCCCAGAAGAATTATCTCGATAAGACTGCCACCGCCCTAACCCCGAAAGAATAATGAAGAGAATATCCCTAGTTTTTCTAGTAATTCTAGTATTTCTAGTCCATCTAGAAGCCAAAGTCACGGTGACCAACCTGCGCACGGAGCGCATGGAATCTCCGATGAGTCTCGACACGCCTACCCCGCGTTTCGGCTGGCAGATAGCCTCTGACCAGCAAGGCGTGATGCAGACGGCCTATCATATCATCGTGGCTTCCACACCCGAAAAGGCCGAACGATGCGAGGGTGACCTCTGGGATGCCAGCGTGAAGAGCGGCCAGTCGCAATGGGTTCGCTATGAGGGGCACCAACTTCGCGCCAATACCCGAGGCTACTGGCGTGTCAGCATCGAGACAAACAAGGGGAAATCGGAATGGAGTCCCGTGGCGATGTTCAACGTGGGACTGCTCAACGAAAGCGATTGGGAAGGCCAGTGGATAGGCATGGACCATGCCAACGCCTGGGACAAAGAGGAAGAACACTCACAACTCTCTGCCCGATACCTGCGCACCGAATTTGAAGTTGAGTCAAAAGACATCCGCCAGGCCACGCTCTATGTAAGTGGACTGGGCATGTACGAGGCTTTCATCAACGGGCAGAAGGTGGGCGACGACGTGCTGGCACCTGCTCCCACCGACTACCGCAAGACCGTTCTCTATAATGCCTACGACGTGACGGAGCAAATGAAACAGGCACAAACTGACTTGGGGAAAGCTGGTCTTGGTCTTATTCTTGGCAACGGTCGCTACTACACCATGCAGCAAAAGAAGAAACCCTACAAGATTACCAACTTCGGATACCCCAAACTGCGCCTGAACCTCATCATCGAATACGCCGACGGCAAGCGCAAGGTGATTTCCTCTTCCGAGAAATGGAAAATCAATGCCGACGGTGCCATCCGCTCGAACAATGAATACGACGGTGAAATCTATGACGCCACCAAAATGTTTGCCGACTGGACGAAACCAGGTTTCGACGACACCCAGTGGGAGAAAGCCGAACGTGTGGCCATTCCGCTGGGCACCCTTCGCGGAGCCATGAGTCCCAACATGAAGGTGGTGAAAACACTTCAGCCAAAAACTATCACCCAACACCCAACATCCAACACCCAACACCCATCAACCATTATCGTGGACTTCGGACAGAACTTCGCCGGATGGCTCAATCTCCGCCTCAGCGGAACCAAAGCCGGCGATACCATCACCATCCGCTATGCTGAGAAACTCGACAGCACAGGCAACCTCTGGCGTGAGAATTTCCGCCATGCCTTCAGCACCGACCGCTACATCGCCAACGGCAAGGAGAACAACACCTGGTGGCATCCCACTTTTGTCTACCACGGCGGCCGCTACGTCGAAATCAAAGGTCTCCGGTCCCGTCCCTTATCAGGCGATTTCATCGCAGAAGTCGTAACCGATGCCATTCCCACCACAGGCACCTTCGAGACCACCGACACCATCCTGCAGAAAGTGTTCCATAACGCCTACTGGGGTGTGCTGGCCAATTATAAAGGACTGCCCGTTGACTGTCCGCAGCGCGACGAACGCCAGCCATGGCTCGGCGACCGCACCCGCGGCTGCTACGGCGAGGCTTTCCTTTTCGACAACAACACCCTCTATGCCAAATGGGCACGCGACATCACCGAGGCACAGCGCGAAGACGGATGCATCCCCGACGTGGCTCCCGCTTTCTGGAACTACTATTCCGACAATGTGACATGGCCCGCCGCCTTGCCGATGACCCTCGACATGATGATTCGCCAATACGGCGACGACCAACCCATGCGCAAGTTCTATCCCAACGTGAAACGATGGCTGGAACACCTGAAATACCAATACCAGCAGGACGGACTGATGCCCCGCGACAAATACGCCGACTGGTGTGTGCCCCCCGAAAAGGAGGAACTCATCCACAGCGAGGACCCCGCCCGCGTCACCGACGGCACGCTCATCGCCACCGCATATTATTATAAGATAAACCTGATGATGGCTGATTTCGCCCGGATGCAGGGACTCACGGCTGATGCCCAGTATTTCACTGACGAAGCCGCACTGACCAAGGATGCCTTCAACAAGAAGTTCCTGACCGTGAAACGCGGAACGACCACCGTGCCCGGCCATATCCTCTACCCCGACAGCACCTTCTATGGCAACAACACCGTGACGGCCAATCTGCTGCCGCTCACCTTCGGAATGATTGACGACGACTACGTGAAGCAGGAGGTGCAGAAGAACATCATCAAGAACATCATCACCGACAACGGCGGACATGTGTCCTGCGGCGTCATCGGCATCAGTTGGCTGATGCATGGACTGACCGACATGGGACGTTCCGACGTGGCCTGGCTTCTGGCCACCAACAAGAGCTATCCCTCGTGGGGCTATATGGCAGAGAAAGGCGCCACCACCACATGGGAACTCTGGAACGGCGATACTGCTTCGCCAAAGATGAACTCAGGCAACCATGTGATGCTTTTGGGCGACCTCGTTTCGTGGCTCTATGAGGATGCTGCCGGTATTCAGAGCACCGACGGTTTCCGCCATATAACACTGAAACCCGACTTCACGGTGCCCGAGATGGACAACATCCGCGCTTCCTATCAGAGCATCTATGGCACGATTGTCAGCCAGTGGAAAAAAGAACAGGGCCGTCTGCTCTGGCATGTGGAGATTCCCGCCAACACCGAAGCCACACTCTATCTTCCCGACGGCACCAAGAAAACCCTCGGTTCCGGCAGTTACGACCTCAACGAGTCAGCACCAGCCCGCATCGCCATGATGAATGTCGGTCAGGTGACTGGCAGTCCCGTCGCCAGAGAAATCCTCGCCGACGAATGGCTCTACACCGAGGCCGACTTCCCCCAATGCCATTCTGCTTCCATTGTGGAAACCACAAAGGGCGACCTCGTGGCCACCTATTTCGGCGGCACAAAAGAGCGCAATCCCGATGTCTGCATCTGGGTGAGCCGCAAGCCCAAGGGCAGCAAGACGTGGACGGCTCCGCAGATGGTGGCCGACGGTGTGGAGTTCAAGTCCCTCAAGCCTAATCCCGAAGGAAAGGTCAGTCAGGTGGTCACACCTCAGAAACCTGCTTTCAAAGGTCAGTTCAAGGCCATCCCCGAATGGGCTTCGTGGAAGACTAACCGCGGTGAGGCAGCCATCGGCAACAACTACCGTGAGGCCTGCTGGAACCCTGTACTCTATCAGGTGCCTGGCGGCGAACTGCAGCTCTATTTCAAGATAGGTCCCAATGTGGCCGGATGGAAAGGATGGATATGCCGTTCGAAGGACGGCGGCAAGACGTGGAGTCAGCGTGAGCCTTTGCCCGACGGCATCTACGGTCCCATCAAGAACAAGCCCGTCCTTTCGAAAGGCCGTCTGATTTCTCCCACGAGTGATGAGCGCGACGGTTGGAAACTCTATTTCGAATACTCCGACGATATGGGTAAGACGTGGAAACGCTCACCTTTCGTGGAGGCCGACGAGGGCGTTAAAGCCATCCAGCCCTCCATCATATTCCTCCCCGACGGTCGTCTGCAAGCTGTCTGCCGCACACGAAGCCGCCACATCGGCATCACCTACAGCAGCGACAACGGAGAAACATGGAGCCGGCTGCAACTTATCGACACCCCGAACAATAATTCAGGCCTCGATGCCGTTACACTACAGGATGGTTCCTTTGCGATGATCTGCAACAACTGGCCCATCGAACCCGACAAGGAAAAGGGTGCGCGCACTCCATTGTCACTGATGAAGTCGAAGGACGGCATCCATTGGGAACATTGGATGACCTTGGAGGATTCGCCCATCAGTCAGTACAGCTATCCATCGATTATCCAGACCAAGGACGGCCATGTGCATGTGGTATATACCTGGAGAAGGGAAAGGATTAAACACATAGAGACACTCCCCTGAAGACCCACCCCCGCCCTCCCTATAGGGAGGGAGCAATTACTTTTTAAGTCAATAAAAACCATTACTTATAAAATGAAAAATTATTCTATGCCAAGACTATCTACTCCCCGCCCTATAGGGAGGGGCCGGGGGAGGGTCTTTTTTCTTTTGTTTCTCCTGTTTTCATATTTGTCTGCTTCTGCAGCCCACTCTGTTGCCGGCCTTTTCCCATTGGAGGGCAGCGGCCGAGTTATCTATAATTTCAATCAGGGATGGCGCTTCCATTTAGGAGATGCACCGGGAGCCGAGGCAAAATCCTTCAACGATGCGCAGTGGGAGGTGGTATGTGCACCCCACACGGCCATGCTCGTGCCCAGCGAAGCCAGCGGTTGCCGCAACTATCAGGGCGTGGTATGGTACCGCAAGCATTTCACCATGCCTGCCGACATGCGTAACAAGGAAATCACCCTCTATTTCGAAGCCATCATGAGCCGACAGGAAATCTATGTCAACGGCCTGAAAGTAAAAGAGAACAAAGGCGGCTATCTGCCCATCATCGTCAATCTGACGGAGGCGGGCGTTAAAGCCGGCGACGACTGTGTGATTGCCGTCATGGCCGACAATAGCGACGACAAGACCTACCCGCCGGGCAAGAAACAAACCGCCCTCGACTTCGCCTACCACGGCGGTATGTATCGCGACGTATGGCTCATTGGCAAGAGTGCCGTGGCCATCACCGATGCCAACGAAATGAACCAGGTGGCCGGTGGTGGCATCTTCCTGCACTACGACAAGATTAGCGAGAAGAGTGCCGATGTCTTTATCAACATCAATCTCCTTCTGAGCAAGAATCTTCCCAATGCGAAAGAAACCGCCACGGCACAGGTGACGGCAAAAATCAAGTCTCAGGAAGGCCGTATAGTGGATATCCTCAGACTGAAACTCCAACTCAAGAAAGGTGAAAACAAGACGGCAATTCTTAGAACCACACTCCGAAATCCACATCTCTGGAGTCCAGAAGACCCATATCTATATAATGTGGAGATAACGGTGGCTTCGCCCTCACACACCGGAAACATAAAAGAAGGACTCGACGGCGGCATCATCCGCATGGGCATCCGCAAGGCTGAGTTCCGCGGACGCGACGGATTCTGGCTCAACGGCAAACCCTACCGCCAGCTGATTGGCGGCAACCGCCATCAAGACTTCGCGCTCGTGGGCAACGCCATGCCCAACAGCCAGCAGTGGCGCGACGCAAAACGACTGAAAGACGCCGGAATGAACATCATCCGCGCTGCCCACTATCCACAAGACCCGTCGTTCATGGACGCGCTCGACGAACTGGGCATCTTCATTATCGTTCCTACGCCCGGTTGGCAATACTGGAACAAAGACGAATACTGGGCAGAACTGGTTCACGAGAACACACGCCAAATCATCCGGCGCGACCGCAACCACCCCTGTGTGCTGATGTGGGAACCGATTCTCAACGAGACCCGCTATCCACAGGAATTCGCAATGAAAGCACTCAATATCACCCGCGAGGAATTCCCCTACCCCGGTAGGCCCGTAGCTGCTGCCGACATGAATTCCGCCGGCGTGAAGGAGAACTACGACGTGCTCTACGGATGGCCGGAAGATGTGACTGGTCCCGTCGAGGCCAAAGGCTCTCAGCAACCCACCATCACCTATCAACCAACACCCAACGACCTACTTCCCAACAAATGTATCTTCACACGTGAGTTCGGTGAGATGGTCGACGACTGGTATGCCCACAACTGTCTGAACCGTGCTGCCCGCGGATGGGGCGAAAAGCCCATGCTCACGGCAGCCCTCTCACTTGCCGAGACCTACGGCACCATGCGCCACGGACAACGGCAGTTCATCGGCGGTTGCCAGTGGCATCCCTTCGACCATCAGCGCGGCTATCATCCCGACCCCTATTTCGGCGGCATCTACGATGCTTTCCGCCAGAAGAAATACGCCTACGAGATGTTCCATAGTCAGATAACACCCAACACCCAACACCCAACACCCAGCATCTTTATCGCCCACGAAATGACTCCTTTCTCTGATAATGATGTGGTGGTGTTCTCCAACTGCGACAGCGTGCGCCTCTCCTTCCTCGAAGGCGACCGCAAGATGACACTTCCCGTGGTCCACGATGCCAACGGCCTGCCAAATGCCCCCGTGGTGTTCCCCCACTTCTGGGACTTCTGGGAAGCCCGAGAATACTCTTATAAGAAACGCGACTGGCAGCACGTATCCCTGCTTGCCGAAGGCATCGTCGATGGCAAAGTGGTGGTCACAGAGAAGAAGATGCCCTCACGCCGTTCTACGAAGATTCGCCTTTATGCCGATGAAATGGGCAAGAAACTTGTTGCCGACGGTTCCGACTTCATCGTGGTCGTGGCAGAGATTACCGACGATAACGGCAACGTGCGCCGTCTAGCCAAAGACCAGATTGTGTTCACCGTTGAAGGTGAAGGCCGGATCATTGGTGATGCCTCCATAGCAGCCAATCCGCGCGCTGTGGAATGGGGTTCGGCACCCATATTGGTACAGAGCACCAACCGTGCCGGAAAGATTACCATCACTGCCCGTTCCCAATGGCCCGGCACCTATGCCCCCGCCGCCGACACCCTCACCATCGTGAGCATCCCCTACGAAGGCAGAATGTGCTATAAGGAAAAGCCCACCCCCAACCCCTCCCTAAGGGAGGGGAGCCAGAATCCCTCCCTTAGGGAGGGACTTAGGGTGGGTTCCCCTCGGGAGGGTCAGGGATGGGCTCCCATGACCGAGGAAGAAAAGCGCAGCACGCTTCAGGAAGTGGAACAACAGCAGCAGGACTTCGGCATTCAATAAATCAAAACACTTACCCCGATGAAAAAACTTATCATTAAATACTGGTATATTCTGCCCGTCATACTGACGCTGTTAATGCTTTCACTGATGGTGCTGTTTACCATATCAGGTTCTGATGGATTCGGAAAAGACCATCCGATTCCCGATGGACAGGAATGTAACATTCCGCTTGTGGAAGATTCATGTTCAACGACACCAGTTGATAGTCTCGACTCCAATACCTGTCTCATTATTTGGAATGATATTCAAGGAGGTATGTACAAGTATGACTTCTATTATAACCCTTTACCAGCAGGAGAAATATTCCTGCGGTGCTTTGAGGTGACTGAAAATATTCCGCTTTCAGAGGACAGGCTTGAAGAACGCAGCAAAGTCCACATAGATTCTACGACAACATTCACAAAACTGGTGAACAAACAAGCGTTTACTATCTACGAAGGCGACTGGGGGGATTATTATGCCGCCCGTGTTGAAGTGTGGTACAGAAACGCTACAACGAAGCAGGAACGGAAACTCTTAGAGAAGGTGTACCGTGTAGAAGGTTGGATGAGATAGGAAAACCACCAAACCACCAAATCAACAGACAAATTTGTGTTGACTTTTGTGTTACCGACAAAAGTCAACACATCATTTTTTGCAAGGAAACGAACTTTGGCATATCTTTGCAGAAATAATCATCTTAAAAAAACATATGAAAACTCTACAATCTATTTTACTTATGGTATTTTTGGCTTGTCCCATGACCATGTTTTCCTGTGGTTCTTCATCCGCTTCAAAGAGTGCATCAAGCGAAGCCGCTGATGATACCGCCCAAGACAGCAGTGCCAACGAAGAGAAAGTGTCCTTCACCGTGAAAGGCATCACGTTCAACATGATTCTGGTCAAGGGTGGCACATTCACCATGGGTGCAACACCCGAACAGGGCAAAGACGCTGCCAAAGGCGAGAAACCCGCTCACCAAGTCACGCTCTCCGATTACTACATTGGCGAGACGGAGGTGACGCAAGCCCTCTACGAGGCCGTTATAGGCGAAAACCCGTCGGACAAGAAAGGGGCTGACCTGCCAGTAGAATCGGTAAATGGAGGAGACTGTGAATGGTTCGCCGAAAAACTCAGCGAACTGACTGGCCGCAAATTCCGTCTGCCCACAGAGGCCGAGTGGGAATTTGCTGCACGCGGAGGCAACAAGAGCAAGGGTTATAAATATGCCGGTTCAAACAACCTTTCCGACGTGGCATGGTTCAATGACATGGAAAACAGAGAACAGCCGGTGAAAGGTAAGGCACCCAACGAACTGGGCATTTACGATATGAGCGGTAACGTAGATGAGTATTGCGCAGATGATATTGCCCGCTACAGCAAAGAAAGCCAGACTAACCCGTTGATAGACGTGGAAGACAGCGAAGGCCAGGTAATCCGTGGTGGTAGTTTTGCCGATGATGACGGCAAAAGCTGCCGAGTGTCGTCCCGTAGTTTTACCAACGGTTATGTTTTCGGTAGCGTGGGTTTCCGCATCGCAATGTCAGCCGAATAGTTAATAACCCCCGATTATAATTTCTATAAACCATAAAAAGACTATGAAAAAGAATGCAATTTTATCAGTTATCGTGTTGGCTGTGGTCGTTATGATGTCAGCCTGTAAGTCAAAACCCGCGGGCAACACAAATGCAGAGCAGCAGGAAAGCACTACCACAGCAGCCCTAACTCCCGAGGGTCTGATTTCGTTGGTAAATGCCGAGTGGGACGCCGTTCCCCAGGATTTGCTCGACTCCATGGGCGTGAAAGTTCTGAACACGTTCAAAAAAGAGGAGAAAGAAGCACAGGTCGACAATCTGCAATACTACTACGGCAGAGGCGCATCGGTTGAACTCGACAACGAGGGCCAGCCCGTCAAGATTACTGCCGACTCGGAGAATGCCATTGTCATCTATCTTACAGCCGAGTCCGTGGCCTATGGCGTCATCGCTTTCCGCAGCGAGGCCGACTACAACGAATTCATGAAGAAGGCCAATGCGTTCAGTGAAAAAGCCGGCGAGGAACCAGAAATGGAGTTCACCGGTAATGGCAAGAATACCGAGGACGATAATCCAGGATACGAGAAAGACAAATGGTTCTTTGTGGATTTCACATCTAACAAATAATAGAATAATATGAAAAAGATTCTTTTAGTGACGGTCATGCTCATCATGACTATGGCTGTGGTGGCTCAGACCTACAATAACCCACGCCAAAAATCAAACGACAGGAATTTAAAGGTAATAAAGGTGGAAAGGACGTCTAATTCCACTATAGTCTATTTGAGATACACACCTGATGACACGGACAGCGGGAGCAATCTTCAAGCTTATCCCAGATTGGTCGACGAAGCTACGGGTAAGAAATATCAGGCTACGGATGCCCTGAATTTCAAATGGGGCACACGCTATGTTGGAAATGCCACATATAAAATTGAATTCCCGCCACTGCCAAAAAGTACGTCTGTAGTGACATTTAGGGAGGCAGCAAGCGTTGAAGACCCCTGGGTGATTAGAAACATCGCTTTGCCCATCCAAGGCCAACAGAAAAAGACGCAAAGTAACCAAGCTTCAACGAATAAAGCCTCGACTTCAAGCGGGTATTCAAAGACTTACAATAACCCGAGCCAAAGCACGAACAATAAATCTGTAAAGGTGACAAAAGTAATAAGAACAAACGAATACACCATCGTACACTTCACTTATAATATAACTGAATATATGGGGAAGGCCCTGAACACTTCTAAAATGAGGTTAGTTGATGATGACATCGAAAAAATGTATAAAGTAACAAAGGCGTTAAATTTCACAAACGATAAAAAATACACAGGCAATCTTATCTTTAAAGTTCAATTCCCACCACTCCCCAGAAGTACTTCCGTTGTGAGATTCCAACAAAGTAAAGACGGATGGGATTACGAAGGCTGGAGCATCATAATGCAGCTACCCTGAAAAAGTCTAAAAATCAAGACACCATGACACGTCATTTTCCCATTCGTTATATTGCGGCCCGTGCCTTGGTCCTGACCATGGCCTTGGGAATCATTACCGCCTGTGGCCAGAACACACCTAAAAAACAGGCTCGGGATAGTACGGCCGTTGCCGATACCAACGGTATCATCACCCTGGCACAGTGCCCCACCGAATACGAAGGACTGAAGGTCGTGGTGACTGACGATATCATGAAAGCAACCATCTATCAAGGGGACCAAGAACTCCAGACCATATCCGACGATGAAGACGAACCTTTGGCCACCGACGGCGATAAGTCCGTACACTTCATGGATGCCAATTTCGACGGACATGTCGACATCTTTATCGGAGCGGGAGCGTCGCGCACCTACAGCACGCTACTCCTTTGGGATCCTACGACGAAGCAGTTCAAAAGGTATGGTCAGCTTGGCGAACCCATGTTACAGAACATCACGCTCCATCCTGCATCAAAATCTGTTTTCGAGGGCGGTAGTGCATCTGCATTCGCCGAAGTCTTCTCACGCAGCATCTGGGAGAACAACGCTTTGAAAAAAGTGGAGGAACTGACCTGTGTGAGCGATGCCGAGCAATATGAGGAATATGAAGTGAGCGCACCCTATACCATCAAGGATGGTGACGGAAAAACCATCGCGACATACAAAAAAATTGATGAACTTCCCAATCAATGGAAGGCTGTTGTGGAAAAATGAAATGTAAAAAAATGAAGAAATTACTAATGACAGCGATGCTAATCGCTACAAGTGTAGGGGTAATTGATGCCCAGACAACCCAAAAGCAAATTATAGAAGGAGGCGGTAGCGGACCGTTCAAGTCGGAAGTGGTTGGCGATGCCTCGTGCCAAGGCTTTACTTTGTATCGCCCACAGAACATGAAAGAAGTCGTGGCAAAACAAGGTGCCCTGCCGGTAATTGTCTATGCCAATGGAAGTTGTTACGACAACAACGTGGAGATGCGCCTGTTATTGAGCGAAGTGGCATCCCACGGTTATGTTGCCGCCGCCATAGGTGCTTACGATGAAGAGGATGTGATGGCGACATGGAAAGAAATCCTGTTGTTGAATTATCCCGAAACCAAAGGTGAGGTTATCATGGCCAATGGCGAAAAGATACAACCTTTGACAGAAGAGGAAACGAAGGCCTATCTGGAGGAGAAGGCAAAGCAGAGGGAGAAGGCCACCAAAAACGACGAGGAGCCTGCAGAACTGCCATCCAGCGCTCTTTTCACCACTTATCCCGAAATGTTGTTAGAGGTGCTTGACTGGCTGACAAACCAGAATGCCGACTCCAAATCAGAATACTACCATTGTCTGGACTTGAATCATGTGGCAGCGATGGGAGAAGGGTGCGGAGGTTTCCAGGTACTGGGTGTTGCACACGACCCTCGCATCAAAACCTGCGTGATGCTTAACTCAGGCATTGGTGATATGGAGATGATGGAGGCCTCTAAAGAGACGCTAAAGGACCTTCACTCCCCAATGTTCTATATGATTGGCGGGCCTACCGACATCGCATACGAAAACGCCCAGATGGACTACGAGCGCATAGCCGACAATATCCCCGTTGTGATGCTGAACTCGAAGGACGGCAGTTTCGGCACGTATTACGAGAAGTATGGCGGCAACTATGCGAAGGCCGTGGTGAAGTGGATGGACTGGCAACTGAAAGGACAGGTGGGTCAGTCGGCTTTGTTCCTGGATGATGAGTACCTGAAGAAGAATTTCCTCGGGTGGCAGGGAGTCCGCAAGAATTTCTAATTCGTGGATAGACACGAATTACCCATTTCTCATTTTCTCAATTTCTCATTTTCTCAATTTCTCATTTTCCCCATCTCTCTATACTCTGAAACCGAAACGCCAACCAGTTTCTGAAAGATGCGGTAGAAGTAGGGACGGTCGTTAAACCCCGTCAAAGTCATCACCTCGATAATCTTGATGGTGGGATTGGAGTCGATGAGGCGTTTTGCCTCCTCAATGCGTATGCGGTTGCGCCAACTGCGGAAATCTTCACCTATATGATTGGTGAAGTATGCTCGCAGCGTGTTGCTGTCTGTTCCTAACAACTGTGCTATCTCATCCACCGACTTGTCGGTCTCGGCAAATCTCTTCTCTCCTACCCATTGGTTGATGTTTTGTGTAAGTAGTTCTATATCAGCGCTTTGCGTTACCCCCCCCCTAACGGAATCTGTCTCTTCCAAAGGCTTTTCGTATGCCTTGACCACTAATTGCGCATACTGCTGATAATTAATGAACGAGATGGTCATCAGCAGGTAATAGCCCGTGAACAAGCATGTGAACAGCATGTTGACGACAGGCGTGTCGATAGTCAACAGCAATGCCGATACGCCTACTGCCAATGCAGACCAGAAAGTCCACTTCAGCCAGCGCATACGATAGAGCAGTTCCTCTTCCTCGTAGTACTCCAGCATCTGCTTTTTAAACACAAGGTAGTTCTTTACAAAAAAGTATGTATATCCGGCCAACAGCAACAAATACCCCAGCAGGAACACGCCATAGATGACGTAGAACGCGCGAAGGGGCATTGTGAAGCGCGCAACGAAAAGAAAAGCGGAAAGCAGCAGGATGACGGCAGCCTGCAAAATGACGTTACGCCTTGTGACAACAGAAGGACGGATAAAGACATGGGCTACCATCGTAAACATCATCGCATTGATGCTGCCTATCACGATTACCATCACACCAGTCAAGGCCTCCTCTCGTCCGTCTGATTCTATACCCGCCTGAAACAGGTTGGCTATGCCGAAGACAAGAAAAGCGACACAGAGACACCACCGCGCCGTGCAATATTTCTTCAGCGACTCGTCCCGACGGATCGTTACACCCGAGAGTACCAGCGCAAGGAGAACGGATGCGACACCACACGTAATGAGCGTAATATAGTAATAAACTGGCATTGCTTCAAAACCGTTTTCACCACTTTCATGTTTTCGGATTGCAAAATTAAGCAAAATTCCCCAAAAGGGAAAGGGTTATGAAGGAAAAATACAAAACAAAGTGTAGACTTTTAGAGATATATGCAAAATTCCACACCCCGAAATTTGCCAAACTGGTCAATTTGATTTATCTTTGCAAAGAATATCTCATTCCATTGAAAATGTAAAAACGATTTGGTATTATGAAAAAAAAGTCTTTCCTCACATTTGTCATCGTTTCTATGGTGACGCTATCAACCGCCCTGGGCTCCTGTACAAGCAGGACGCCCGTCAACACACCACAGGAAGAAACCGCTGCCGACACGGTTGACAGCACCCTCGTCGCAACAGCCGAGAGCAACATCCAGGCTCACCAGGAAGACATCCAGGCGCTCTGGGAACTGTCGTTCGGCGAAGAGAAGAAAATCGCCAGCTACTATCTTGCCGGCGACCACGTCTACCTCAGCACCGAAGACGGCAACGACGGGCTACTCCTCTCGTTCTACAAAGACATAAAAGACATCGACAATTTCGATGGTGTCCCCGTCAGCGAAGGTCAGGAAATGTCCTTTCAGGGCGACGCACTGATCATCAGGGACAAAGACAAGGCCACCTACTACGAGAAGACCGAATACGAGGGCTATAACGAACGCTTCACCGTGACCGAGAAAGACGGCACGAAAACCTATACCAACGACTTTGGCGAACCCTTCGACGAGAAAGACGCCCAGGCGTTCATCGACAAGATTAGCAAAGAGACGGTTACAAAACTATCCGACATCCTCACCAAATGGAAATAAATATGTTTAGAATATCGCTACTGTTCGCCGCACTCCTGATGAGTGCCGGAATGAATGCCCAAAGCATGAAGATGGTTGTCGACGACAAGGGTGAAGTCGTGGGCCGCCTTGTGAAAATCAATGCCACCACCTATACCGTATCGGTGCAAGACGACTATGATGTTCCCAAGGATGGAAACAAAGTGGTCACCTTCCAGGCCGACAAGGGGCAGGGCATCGTTTACCCCAAAAACAATGGTAACATCAACGTGCGCAAGTCGCCTACGGTCAAGTCGGCTGTCGTTGCCAAGATTCCATATTTTGAAGACCTGCCCGATGCCTACGACTGTCTGGGTAAGGAAAACGGTTGGTACAAAATCAAAATCGATGACAAGATAGGCTACGTGCGTGCTGATTTCATGGAATGGGATGGCATGTGTTCCTTCTGAGAAGCCTGTAACACCCCCGTTAACAAGGCATTGGGCGCGAAGCAAACGTTTTGCCCCCAATGTCTTCTTTTTTGCTCCCGTCAATCATGAAGCATTGGCGCGAGTCAATCATGGCGAAGTTGTCGAACTCAATCTTGTCGCAACCCTCCATCAGCCTTGAGTGCCCGAACACCTGGAACACCTTGTCCAGACCATACGCCTTGGGCGCATCCGGAATGCTATGCTCGTCCACGTCAGCCCAAAGCACGCCTCCCGTCTTCTCACCGAACCATGAGCGGCGCCTTCCCACAACGGCCAGCAAGTCCTGCCCCTTGCCGTCATCGTCGAGCAGGTTAATCATTTCTATGATTTCCGGATTATCCACTGCCACATTACGGTCAGGATAATGCCACAGATTCGTATTCACCTTGTTCAGCCAATATGCCGTCAGTCCCGCATGCGAGAACACGTATGGCAACCCACCGATCAGTTCCATGTGTGCAATCTTGAACAAATCCCCGTATTCCGTAAACGCCTCATGATATTTGTTCCAGTTCAGCTGGTCCATGCGCGAGCCGCCTGCCTGTTCCTCAAACCGTCGCGAAGCATAATGCTGGTCATGATTCCCTTTCAGCAGCACAACCTTCTCCCCATTGTCCTGCTTCAGCCGTACTATCTCCATCATATTCTCAAAAATATCATCCGCCAGTCCATCCTCCCCTTCATACGGGTCAAGATAGTCGCCCAGAAACACCACCCTGTCCACCGTTTCCAAATACTTCTTCACAGGCGCCTTCCAAAACAAACGCCCATGCACATCGGGGATTACCAATATTCTTTTTGCCATTATCTATTAGTTGAATGGAGACAAAGTTCGTCGTTATATTTCTATTATGGTGGCAAAGTTAACAATAAGAATCGAGAATAGCAAGAGTAATTGTGGTATTATTACTCCATGTTTCCTGTTTTCGCTGTCCCAAAATTTTGCGTTTTCGATTCTTATTGCTGTTTTTGCAAAGAATAAAGCAAATTGTCGCATCAGTGGTGCGACAATTGAGTGAAGAATATGGCTCAAAAGGATTCGACGTTAAGAATATTCGTAGAATGATGCTGTTTGCTCCAGAGCCGCCCGCTGGCCGATTTTCTCCCCACCATCAGTATCAAGGCCCAATGATTCTTCTGGCTCTTCTTTATCTCGGGCTTCTTCGTATTCACCACTGCCATAGTCATGATGGTTGGCAGATGGTGCAACTGGTTCTAAACATCTATTGTTCCCATCATGGTGTCTGTGACACAATTTGGGAACAATTAACCCACTGACCTTTGGCATAACTGCTGATAGTCAGTGGGTTTGCTCGTTTCGTTATCAATCTTGATAAGATGAATTATAACTCTATAGAGCTATATTAATGATTATGTATTTCAATAAACTTATAACCATTGAAATGAACTAGGTGTTCAGGGGTTTCAGCAATCCACACTTCCGTTTCCCATGCGATATCTTTGGCTTTCTGTTTAAAAATACTCCTATTTTCAAAAGCAGTAAAGAAAACTATGTTGGCGGTGCAATGAGACTCTTCTAATTTACGCTTAATTTTACGTACTCGTACTTCACTCCATTCACCTGTTGAATGATACGCCTCAATAAGGTAGAGAAGATTCTTTTCTTTACTGTATGCCACCACGTCAGGAAGTTCTTCATGCTCAAGAGGAAAGAAATTGAGATTCTCAAGTGCTTCTTGTTCAAGATGAAGAAACTTGTCTTTCGTGTCTCCCACATAAAGAACTTCTGCACCGAATCCGAATGCAGGAAGAAATACCTCGATGATTGCCTTTTGCAAATCATTATGTTCACCATATGAAAGGTCAATATGCTTTCCACCTGGCAACGTGACAGGCACCTTATTCAAATTCCGTCTTCTCTCTAATTCTTCCTTCAAGGAAATAGTGTCAGCAATAAACTTGTCTAATGTAGGCTTCCATAAAGATGTCTTATATAGGCGAAGTAGATTTGCAAAAGCTGGACTTAGAGCATAACCACGTGACGGGTTATTGGTAGCTTGTTCTTCTTGAGATGATGAGTTTATTACTATTCCTGCCTCGACAAGCATCTTTAAGTCTTGTCGTCTAATGCCATCATAAGAAGAATCAGCAATCTTTTCTCCATAGTTAGCATTTTCGAAAGTGATTATCTCTCTTGTACGAAAGAACTCGCCATCTTCCGATGATTTAGCTTCCTTGAAGGAACGCTTTATTTGACCAACTGCCATACAGGCCTTTGCCATTCGTTCAAGTTTCCTGTCAGTGTTCTCTACTGGCACTCCTACAGCTTTGAGAATGTCTAACATTCCCATGACAAGCCTTGCTATTGACTTTGGAGTAGATTTCAATACTTTAATTTGCATATTCAAATAAATCGTGAGGTATTAAATTGTTAATAATATCTTGTGGATCACGTTGTTCCATGTGATAAGTCTGTTTCACTTGAAGGGCAATTTTATAAGATAGTAATGGGGGAACCGCATTGCCTATTTGATAATATCTTCTGGTTTCATTACCCGAGAAAGCAAACCAATCAGGAAAACTTTGTAACCTTGCTGCCTCCCGATCGGTGAGACGTCTCCTTCTGCCGTCATCTAATCTAACACGTTGCATATCGCTTGTGGCTCCAGCTAAATTACGGCATGTGATAGTTCTTGCAGGCTTATTTGGATATAAGTCACGAGGATTTATGCAATGAGACTTCGCTTCATAAGTCGCAATATACTCATCTTGACGAGGAGTTAAAATTTTGTCCTCTGGCTCTGGACTCAACATAGTGTCACCTATGGCATCCTCTACAGTCGTCTTCTTTTGTTCGGCTACAGGAAAGCGGAACGAAGCACGATGGCCGACACAAATTAGACGTTCTCTGTTTTGAGGCACACCATAGTTAACGGCATTAAGCACTTTGTATTCAACTATATATCCAAGCTTTTGTAGTTCTTTGACAATAAGGTCTAAATACCACTTGTGACGTCCTAAAATGTTTGCAACATTTTCAAAAAGGAAAACCTTCGGTTGTAATCTTCGAACAGCATCAATGAAGATGGGAAAACCGTCTCTTGCATCTTCCATGCCCATTTGATTGCCAAATCGGCTGAAAGGCTGACAAGGTGGACCGCCAATCACAATATCTATGTTTTCCGCTTCGGGATATTCGAAACCTACTGTGAGAAATTGATTGTGACATATACCACGAAGATTGTTGTTGTAGGTATCAACGGCAGCTTCTACCATTTCATACCCAATTGTCCGGAATCCAGCAGCTTCAAATCCCAGCGAAAGACCTCCACAACCAGCAAAAAGGTCAAGAACGACTGCTTGTTCTTGGATTTTGGGCGTTAGGATATTATCTAAATAGTTGCTATATGTAGTCATAATTATTTCGTACGCCAAAGCAAGTCTACGACATCAACATCAAGTATTTTTGCCATTTCTCTAAGAGTTTCAAGATTGGGCTGCATCTTATTGGTACACCATTTGGACACTGTACCCTCATCTTTCCCGAGCTGGGCTGCGAGCCATCTGTTGGAACGCTTCTTTTCTGCCAAGACTACTTTCAAACGATTTATATCTTCACTCATAACGTTTTATTTTTGCAAAGATACACTTTCTATCTCAAATAATGCACAAATAAATAATTTCTTGTCAAGAATTTAGCTTTTT
The DNA here is from genome assembly GCA_017428925.1 of Prevotella sp. Classification (GTDB taxonomy): domain Bacteria; phylum Bacteroidota; class Bacteroidia; order Bacteroidales; family Bacteroidaceae; genus Prevotella. Next base: position 23,542 of record JAFRPY010000097.1, read on the forward strand.
TCACCTAATATTTGGAAAATAGTTCAATATGGCATCTATAGCTATCAAAAACACTGATAAGATACTTGCCGAATCCAAATGTTACTCCTAATGACAAAATCGGAAAATTTACGATGTTTGCCGAGTTAAGATTTATTAAGTGGCATTTTCTTTCTTTTGTTTTCAATATCTCTGTTTCCAGTTTGTTCCTTCTACCTAATCTCTTTATAAAACCATATTGTGGATCCATCACTTATGAAGAATCGGCAGGATTTGAAGAAGAAGATCATGATGGTCGTAGGGGTTTGCATTATAAGGCCAATACTTTTGCAGTTCCGCCACTTTTTTACTAACTTTGCAACCAGTAAGATTTTCTACATCTTATCACAATAAGGCTATATGCCGAAGGATTTTATCCTATATGCCCTCTTCTGGAGGGCATTTTTGTTATGGCCTTTTCTGATATCTCGGGAATTTTATAGTGCAGTTTATCGTGCAGTTTATAGTGCAATTTATCCTGCACTTTATCCTGTATTTTATTCTGCACTCCCTCGCAATCTGCATCTTCTTCGGGTTTGTAATTAAGCATGGCATCCAGTAAACAACCGAGCATAAACTCTACAAATATCGTTCTTTCACCTGCGGCATCGCTCTTTGCTATGGAATAAGGGGGGCATGCTTTTTTACATAGGAAATTTTTGATTTAAGGGTGTAAGGGTGTTTATCGGCATTCTAACACCCTTGCACCCTTAAAATGAATAAACCCTACAGACGAGGCGGGCGAAACATTGAATCCGGCAGCCATGATACCCTCTATTGAGATTGGGACGGGTCTCTTTCTTCCAAGGAGAGAGATTTCAACCGCACAGCACGAATATTTTGAGAGATTTTTGTGGATAAATCATAAACTTTGTGCCTTTGTGTTTAGTTAATAATGGATTGGTTGTTTTGCTCTCGACTTTTCGTAACTTTACGGCTCTTCGAGCCGTGAAGATAGGCTGCATTCAGGAAAAACCAAAAACTAGTTTTGGTTTTTCCATTCATTTGCACTATCTTTGTAGCCATGAAGAAGATAATGGGGTTGTTGCTCTTGATTGGGCTGGCATTCTGGATGCCCATTCATGCCCAGGACGGTATGATTGTGCAGCACTACACGCTGGAAGAAGGACTGCCCAGCAACACGGTGTATTGCTCGCTGAAAGACAAGGACGGATTCGTATGGTTCGGCACTTGGTACGGGCTGTGCTCGTTCGACGGCAGCAGGTTCACACCCTTCGTGACGCGCAGCCACGGAAAGTCCGACATCCCCCCGCGAAAGGTGATCTCGATGGTGGACGACGGCGAAGGCAATATATGGATTCGCAATGTTGACAACCGCCTCTACCTGTACGACAAGCATAACGACACTTACCACGAAATCTACGACGAGCTGAAGAAAATCTCGCAGAACGTGCAGGTCATCAAGATTCAGCGCGCCGACAACGGCCGCGTCCTTCTGCTCACCCGCAACAAGCATCTTTATGAGGCCCACCCCCAACCCCTCCCCAAGGGAGGGGAGTCTCCCACCATCCAGCGCATCTTCGACGGTTCGCTGGCCATCGACCCGGCCACATTCCGGCTCCAGCATAATATTTTCGGCGTGAGTGAAAAATATCTGTACTGGCTGGGAACCGACTTCAAGCTCGACGTGGTGCCCCGGCCAAAGGGCAACCAGTATCTTTCGCTCATCAGGCCCGACAAGGTTTATTCGTATTATTACCACATAGGCAACGAAATCTTCATCGGAAATAATCAGGGTGAAACCTACGTCATAGACGCCGAGAAGGGAACGGTAAGAAACAATCCGTCGCCCGACATTCCCGTCTTCATAGATTCCCAGAAACAGCAATGGTTTATCAACCACAGCGAGCAGTCGCTGGTATGCCAAAACCCGCAGACGGGATTCAAACGGCATTTCCCCATTCCGCAAGGGGAGAAAATCGTTTCCAGGAAATTTTGCGATGCCGGCGCAAACGGACTTTTCATCCTCCACGAAAACGGCATCGTATGGCGCTACGACCAACAGATGGGAATCATGCAGGACCTCGCCGACCTACGCCAGTTCTCGACGACCTCTGCCAACGCCCTCCGCTTCTTCGACATGGATATCGACAGCGAGGGACTGCTGTGGCTGTCGTCCACAACGAACGGTGTGTATAAAGTGAACTTCACGCCGTCCAGTTTCAGTTTCTTCATGCCCGACGCACTCTCGCAGGAAAACGAAATCGGCGACTCACAGGGCATTCGTGCCATCTTCCAGCAGAAGAACGGAAATCTATGGATAGGTGCTCGCAACGGCACACTTTACTGCATCAACCCCAAGACACAGACCATCATCCCGTCGGCCATCAACGGCATCGGCAATGTCTATCATGTCATGGAAGACAGCAAGGGACAGCTGTGGTTCTGCACCAAGGGCAACGGACTTTTCCGGGTAGACACCAAAAGCGGAGAAATCTCCCACTTCGGAAGCAATACCGACGACCGCTACTCGCTCAACGACGACCGTGTGTACTACATCTTCGAGGATTCCCGTCACCGCATCTGGGTATGTACGTTCGGCGGAGGCCTTAACCTCATTGAGCAACGCAACGGGAAAACGCTGTTCATCAACCGCAATAATGAGTTTGCGGATTACCCGAAATACGACCTCTATCTCAACGCCCGTGCCATCACCGAAGATTCGGCAGGACGCCTATGGGTGGGCACCACCGACGGGCTGATGTCGTTCTCGGGCAACTTCAGCAAACCACAGACCGTTGATTTCGAAATCTACCGTGAGCAGCAGGATGCAGGAACCGTCGACAACGACGTGTTCTCGCTCTACAAAGATTCCAAGGGGCACATCTGGATGGGAATGTTCGGAGGCGGACTGAATCTATTGGAAGGCTACGACGAGAAGACACATCGCCCGCAACTGAAAAACTATCCTTTCACCGAACAGCTCAGCGGCAATGTCGTTTCCAGCATCATCGAGGACCACCAGCACCATCTGTGGCTCTGCACCGAGAACGGACTGGCCAGTCTGAACCCCGAAGAAGAAACCACCCTGCGCAGCTACGACCGATTCTCGGGTTTCCCCATCGTCAATGTGGAAGACAACACCATCGCCTGTCTTGCCGACGGCCGCATATTCATCGGCTGCCAGCAGGGCGTATTGGCCTTCGACCCCAAGGTGGTGATGAACGAGACCGTCCGCCAATATCCCATCTACATCGTCGACTTCCGCGTACAAAACCGCGCGCTCAACGATTTCCAGCCGTCTATCTTCAACGGTTCGGTGCGCTATGCCAAGGAAATCGTCTTGAAGCATAACCAGAACATGTTCTCCATCGAATTTGCCTCGCTCAACTTCACCGACCAGAACCAAGTGTCGTACAGCTATATCCTCGACGGCTACGAAGACCAGTGGCACGCCAACGGACTGAACCGTTTTGCATCCTACGCCAACGTGCCGCCGGGCCGCTATACCTTCCGCGTGAAAACTTTGGGCAGCGGTGCTTCCGAACGGGTGCTCGAGATACGCATCCTGCCGCCATGGTGGGCATCGTGGTGGGCCTACATCATCTACACACTGCTCTTCCTCGCCCTGCTTTACGGGGTTTTCCGTCTGGTAATCTATATGATCAGAATGCGCAACGAGACCTACGTGAACGACCGTCTGGCCGAACTCAAGATTCGTTTCTTCACCAACATCAGCCACGAACTGCGCACACCGCTCACCCTCATCAAGAGTCCGATCGAGGAACTGAAGCGAAACGAGCGCCTGTCGCCTACAGGCAAGGAATACCTGTCGCTTATCGACAACAATGCCAAGAAAATGCTACAGCTGGTTAACCAGATTCTCGACTTCCGAAAAGTTCAGAACGGCAAGATGAAGATGCACGTTTCCTATACCGACCTCAACGAGGTGCTTGAAATGTTCCGCCAGGAATACCGCATACACGCTCAGGAGCGCGACATCAATTATGAATTCCTACTGCCCGACGAACATATCATGGCATGGTGCGACCGCCAGAAAATCAGCGTCGTCATCAACAACCTCATCAACAACGCCTTTAAATATACGCACGAGGGAGGGACGATTACGGTATCGATGGATACCCAACCAAAAGCCCACCCCCAACCCCTCCCGAAGGGAGGGGAGTACTATAAGGCTCAGGAAGCCTCCCCTTCGGGGAGGTTTGGAGGGGCCTTGGAGGGGGTTGTTATCCGCGTAGAAGACGACGGAGCAAGCATTCCCGAAAACAAACTCGAGGAAATATTCGAGCGTTTTGCCATGGCCGAAAACCGTAGCGACGACACCACCTCCACAGGTACAGGCATTGGGCTCTCGCTGAGCCGCGAATTCGTGCTGATGCACCACGGACATATCTGGGCCGAAAACATGGACAAAGGCGTGGCCTTCGTCATCGAACTGCCAACAGAGAAGGACAACTTCAGTGCGGACGAGATTGAGGATGCCCACCCTCAATCCCTCCCAAAGGGAGGGAAGCCTAATATGCTTCCTACCCTTAATGGTAATGAAGATCCCTCCCTTCGGGAGGGACATAGGGTGGGTTCTCTCCTCCTCATCGAGGACAACACAGACCTCTGTCACATGCTCAGCCTACAACTACAAGACAAATACACGGTGCTCACCGCCCACGACGGCGAAGAGGGGCTGAAGAAAATCTATCAGTACCATCCCGACCTGATCGTCAGCGACCTGATGATGCCCAAAATGGACGGCATGGAACTGCTCAAGCGCATCCGCCAGGACTTCAACATCTCGCATATTCCCGTCATCATCCTCACGGCCAAACAGGGTGACGACATCCACATGCAATCACTGTCAACCGGTGCCAATGCCTATATCACCAAACCATTCTCGAGCCAGCTCCTCGAAGCCCGCATCGCCCAGCTCCTCGAAGAACAGCGCATTTTCCAGCGTAAAATGGTTTTGGCTACCCAACCCCTAACCACCTCAAGGGATGAGGAATCTGATGCGGATCGTTTACCCCTCCCCTCGGGAGGGGCAGGGGTGGGTTCTTACGAATCCCATCTTATCCGGAAAGACCTGGAATTCGTGCGCAACGTGCATCAAATTATCGAGAAAAACCTGCAGAACGAGGATTTCAACGTGAACACGCTGGCCGAGGAAATGGGACTGTCGCGCTCACCATTCTTCAAAAAACTGAAGAGTCTCACGGGCTTTGCCCCCGTCGACTTGGTCAAGGAAATCCGCCTCACCAAAGCCCTCAACTACGTGGAGACCACCGACATGAACGTCACCGAGATTGCCTACACCGTAGGTTTCCGCGACCCCGGCTACTTCACCAAATGCTTCCGCCAAAAATACGGCAAGACACCCAAGGAATACCGCAACGACCTCAGCCATAAAAAAGACTGAGCCAAAGTAAATTATCTTAAAACGACAACTTCCGCCCAAACTCACTGGGCGCCTACACCTTATCTTTGTAAAAAAATTAGTGATAAAATCCGAAAAATATTATGAAAAAACACAACAAGAACCGTTTTGAAAGAAGTACAGTGACTCAGCATCTGTTGACTTATTGACAAAGAGGAAGGGGACTTAAATTTGGTAATTTCGTGTTTTGATAGAACTAACATTCGTGTTAGATTTTTGAAGATTTTTGTTTTAAAAGTCCGTTCTTACGTTATTTCCGCTCAGTAAAACCCTATGATTTCATCAACAAATCATAGGGTTTTTCTTTGCAACTCTGCCTGAGTTGCACCTCAAATCCTTATTTTTTGAAAATGAAATACCCTTCGTTTCAAGTTCAAATCCATATTATTTGCTCACGAAATCCATATTTTTAGTCGTTTGGATGTTTGGTGGTTTAGTCGTTTAGGCATATTCTGCTCATAATAAATTATCAAAAAACAGGACGTTTTTCGGAGATGAATGCAGATTCCACATGCTCAATCTGTTCAAAAGCTCTGTGATTTATGCTTTGTTAACTTCTGTTTTTTTTTTTGATTTTTTTGTTTCAGCGTGTTAATTATCTTTTATATACCTTTGCAGCAAACTTTTCGAATGATCGAAAGCAAACATGAGTGATAACACTTGCTTAGCAACAACAACCCTATAAAATACAACGATTATGGAAAAAAACAACAACAAATGCAGCTTTGCTGCCGCCGGCAGTAGACTCGGCATGCTCTTGCTGTGTCTTTGCGCATTGTGTAGTCATGCAGTGGCTGCAAACGTTCAGAAAGCCATCTACTGCTTAGACAACAAGACTCTCTACTTCGTCTATGACGAAAACACCTACACCACGGGCGGAACCTACACCGCCGACGACAATTCAACCCACACCATCACAGCCGTTTATGAGAACTTCAACGGTGGGTATAACTCTTTTTATGGTACCTTGAATACCAGGACCTATCTTGATATTGATGGGAATGAGATTACGCCGACTTCTTCGATAGGTTGGAGCGACTCTCCCTGGCATTATTGCACACATGAAGCTACAACGACCATTGACTTCCAAAATAGTTTTAGTGGGTTTAGGCCAACAAGTCTGGAAGGTTGGTTCAGCTATTCATCGAATCTGACGGAGATAAAGGGAGGCCAAAATCTTGTAACCACAGATGTGACCTCCATGTCTTATACCTTCTACAACTGCAGTAAACTAACCACGCTCGACGTGAGCAGCTGGGACACTGGGAATGTGACGGACTTGACTCATACTTTCTATTTCTGCCAAAAACTCAACTCGCTCGACATAAGCAACTGGAACACTGCAAAGGTGACAACCCTGTATAATACCTTCTCAAACTGCACTGCCCTCACCTCGCTCGACGTGAGCAACTGGGACACTGCAAATGTGACGGACATGAATTCTACCTTCTCTTCCTGCTCTACCCTCACCTCGCTCGACGTGAGCGGATGGAACACTGCAAAGGTGACAACCATGGATTATCTCTTCAGAAACTGCAGTTCCCTTACGTTGCTCGACATAAACAACTGGAACACTGCAAATGTGACAACCCTGCATTATACCTTCTCTGGCTGCAGTAAGCTAAAAACGCTCAACGTGAGCGGATGGAACACTGCAAAGGTGACGAACATGAATTCTACCTTCTCTTCCTGCTCTACCCTCACCTCGCTCGACGTGAGCAACTGGGACACTGGAAATGTGACGGACATGAATTCTACCTTCTTTTCCTGCAGTAGCCTCCGCTCGCTCAACTTGAGTCGCTGGGACACTGGAAATGTGACGAACTTGGCTCAGACCTTCGATGGTTGCAGTAGTCTCAACTATCTCACCTTGACCGGATGGAACACTGAAAAGGTGACAACCCTGTTTCAAACCTTCCGTGGCTGCCGTTACGTCAAAAAGCTCGACGTGAGCGGATGGAACACTGCAAATGTGACGAACATGAATTCTACCTTCTCTTCCTGCTCTACCCTCACCTCGCTCGACGTGAGCGGATGGAATACTGCAAAGGTGACGAACATGTCTAATGCCTTCAGTTTTTGCTCTCACCTCACCTCGCTCGACGTGAGCGGATGGAACACTGCAAAGGTGACGGACATGTCGGGTATGTTCTCTGGCTGCACTCTCCTCACCTCGCTCACCTTCGGGCAGAATTTCAGTATGGAGGAAGTCACCTCAGCCAATAATGCCTTCCGAAACTGCTCGAAGCTGCGCTACATCGACTTCTATGCCAGTGACGATACCGATGCCATTACATCGGTGAGCCGCACGAGCGGCATGTTCAACGGCATTCCCGCCACGACGGTCGTCTACCTGCCGGCGGGCAGCTCAGACGTGACAACGGAGCAGAACGTGGTATATACCGACGGGAGCGAGCTGAAGTGCCCGCAGTACTATTCTGTGGACATGAACGGCACTGCATACGTTGACATAGAGTTGCCGCACGCGTTCAAAACCAACCGGGCGGAATACACGCGCACGATGTCGAACACCTACGGCTCGGTGGTGCTGCCCTACGACTTCACCTCGAACGAAAACATCCAGGCATACACGCTGAAGGCGGAGATCAGGGGGGCCATGTACTTCGTAGATGCAGCGACCGTGCCGGCACATACGCCCTTCGCCTTCAAGAAAATTGGCGATGCCGACTTCACGATGACCGACGACACCGAGAACTTCGGCATCACGGTGGAGGCCACAAAGGACACCAATGGAGACCCCTATACGACCGAATGCACGGTGAACATCACGGGACGGGGCACCACCTACACCTGGGGGACGAAGGGCTACTACGTGGACCAGACGGTGAGCGACTACAGCGATGCCTTCTACATTGCCAGCGACAAGTTCTACAAGGCCGACGGCACGCTGAAGATGCACCCGCACCGCGTGACCTTCCACGGCGCATGGCTGCTGGACGACGGCTCGGCCTCGGGCACGTCTGGTGGAGCCAAGTTCTACGAGATGTCCTTCATGGATAACGACGACGAGACAACCCTCATAGAGGCCATCGAGGCAGCCGACCAGCACCGCACGCAACGCGACGCCGAGACCATCTGCGACATGCAGGGCCGCCCCAGCCAGCAGCTGCAGCGCGGCGTGAACATCGTGCGCATGAAGGACGGCAGCGTGAGGAAAGTGGTCAGGAAATGAAGAATGAAGAATAAAGAATGAAGAATAAAGATATGGAAAAAAAACAGTATATAGCACCAGAAACAAAGGTGGTGCCGGTCGGCATGCAGAACAGAATCATGGCCTGGTCGGCACCGAAAGCCACTGGCGGCGGCAACGAACCGGAGGCGCACCTGCAGATGTTCTTCGACGAAGAATCGGACGACAATAACTCGTGGAAAACCTTCGACCCGTGGAAGAATGTCAGCCCGTGGAACGACGATGACAGCGACACGCAGGAGCCGGCGTGGGAGTAGCATAGGTCATTCTGTTCATTTTTACAGTGGCGTGAAGCGCAGGCGGAGGGTGTGGGGACGCTGTGGGATGGTGTATTTAGTGAGGACGCCGGGACCGCACGAACTGTTGCCCAAACCCATCACGGCACAGTCTAGATTCAACCATACACAATCTTCTTCTTTCAGTTCATAGTCGTGGGTGGCATTGTAGAGTTGCTGTACGCTGTAGGGGAGGGCGGAGAAGGAGAAGCCCGAGGCCCCTCCAACCTCCCCGAAGGGGAGGCTTTCTGCCGCGGATTCTTGCCCCCATCCCTTCGGGAGGGGGTGGGGGTGGGCTTGGGATTCTATAAGCCAGCCGTGACCTTTGTCATCAGTGATTTTCAGCCACTGTACATCGTCGTGGTTGCCGGAGTCTTGGGGACGGGGGTAATGCACGTATTGTTCGCCGACCGTACTCTTATATACATCCACAAGGGCAGCGGCATGACGGTCGGGATAGTTGTCCCACGGGCCACGACCTAAGTATTCTATGTTCTGCAACTCCTTGGGGAGTTTTAGAGTGATGCCCAGACATGGGAGTGGCGGGAGTTGGCCCTCGGGGGTAAAAGTGAAAGCCCCCTCCCAACCTCCCCGAGGGGAGGCTTCTGTGATTGAGACGGTCATTTTTATTTGGCCGTTAGCGGTCTTGTAGATGTGAGTGCTGTCGTTGACGATGCTGTCGCGGAGATTGTCGAGTCCCTGTAGTTTCCAGTCTTTGGCAATCCAGTTACCGAATCCCTTGTCGTTGTCGGTGGGGGCGCGGAAACAGTGAAGACCCACCCCATCCCTCCCTATAGGGAGGGGGTATTTACCGATTACGGCAGAAGTCTTTGGGCGCTTTGCGGTGGGGGCTGTTTTTTCTTTAAACTGAGCACGGGCAACAATATGGCCTTTGGGTGCCCAAGGCGTTGCTTCTTTCAATGAGGCAGTGGCATAGAGGTATCCATTGCGGTGCTCTTCCTTCACGGTGATGGTGCTGAGGTCGAAATGGGGGTCGCGTTTCAATACTTCCACCTTACCATTGTTCGTTTGGAACCAGATGGGCGAATAAACCTGCTTTACCTCTTCGTATTTAGGTGTGGTGTTGCGATAGGAATCCACGATGCCTTTGATGCAGAAGGCCTTCAGGTTGGGATAGTCGTTGAAATCGCCGCCGTAAAGAATTGGAAGTGAAGAGTGAAGAGTGAAGAATCTCTTATTGCTCCACAAATTCCTTCATCCGCCCATTCCCAAATGAAACCGCCGAGCATTCGGGGATGAGAGTAGATTTCGTCCCAATATTCCTGGAAGTTGCCGAGGGCATTGCCCATGGCATGGGCGTATTCGCTGGTGAGCACGGGACGGTTGTCCATGGTGTCGCGAGCAATAGAAAGCAGTCGTTCCCAACGGGCATTTTCAGGTCGTTCCATATTGTTGTCAGCCACACCGGGGTTGAGATATTCTTCCTGAGTACGCGGATAGAAACGGGAGATGACATCGACGGATGAAGGGTCGGGAACCCACCCCTGCCCCTCCCGAAGGGAGGGGGTGCTTGAGCCTTGGGCTCCTTCGTAGTGTACGGGGCGCGTGGGATCGTATTCATGGGTCCATGCGGCGGTAAGGGCGAAGTTGGTGCCCCACCCTGCCTCGTTGCCAAGGCTCCAGAAGATGACCGAGGGATGATTGCGGTCGCGAATGACGAGGCGCTGCATACGGTCTATCCATGCGGCAGCCCACGTGGGATCGCTGGCCAGACGGCCGCGCAAACCATGTTCCTCGATATCGGCCTCATCCATGACATAGAGTCCGAGGGAGTCGCAGAGTTCGTACCAACGTTCGCAGTTGGGATAATGACAGGTGCGCACAGCATTAACGTTGGCCTGTTTCATCAGTCGGATGTCACGAAACATCAGTTCTTCGGTCATCACCTTACCCGTCTTGGGATCCATCTCATGACGGTTCACGCCACGAAGCCGAGTGGGAATGCCATTGACAAGTAGTTGTCCGTTTTTGATTTCCACCGAGCGGAAGCCCACCTTAGTCGTGATTTTCTGCACCGTCTGGTCAAGGGAATCCTTGAGCAACAGTTCGAGCGTGTAGAGATTCGGCGTTTCGGCGGTCCATTTCTTCGGGTTCTTAACCGTTGCGGTAAGCCATCCCCACTTGGGATAGCCGCGCTGAGGTGTGCGGTCGTTGAGGATGGAACCCTTGGCATCGAGGTTGAGAATAGACCCACCCTCCGCCCTCCCTATAAGGGAGGGAACAGACCCACCCCGGCCCTCCCTGCTTAGGGAGGGAGCTATTACTTGCTGGCCGTCGGGGGCGTAGAGGGCGGCTGTCACGTAATAACCTTCGCCACGCTGACCTTCGCTGACGGCGAGTTCGGGATGAATGATGAGTTGGGCATCACGATAGTCTTTATCGAGAATAGTGCGTACGCCGAAGTCACGGATTCGGATTTTCTCCGTGGCATAGAGATAGATGCCGCGATGAATGCCTGCCAGTCGCCACTGGTCCTGGTCTTCGAGGTAGGAGCCGTCGGAGTATTTCAGGACTTCGAGAGTGATATGGTTAACCCACCCTAAGTCCCTCCCAAAGGGAGGGATTTCCATTGCTTTCTTGCTATTCAGACTCCCATCCCTTCGGGAGGGGTTGGGGGTGGGTTTTAAGTAGGGAGTAATTCGGAACTCGGCGGGTTCCATGGCTCCTTGGCTGTAGCCCACGCGCTGACCGTTTACCCAGACGTAGAATGCGCTGCTGACGGAACCAAAATGGATATAGACCTCTTTGTCCTGCCATTCGGCTGGAATGGTGAACGTGCGGCGATAGACACCCGTGGGATTGCGCTCCACGTATGCCGTGTAACGCTCCTTGGGCGTGGTCATCACGTAGGGCGGATTAATCTTGAACGTGTAGCCGCTGCTGCTATAGATGGGTGTGCCGTAGCCGTTCATCTCCCAGTCGGCAGGCACGGGAAATGTCTTCCACTGGGAGTCATCGAAGTCAGTCGTCCAGAAGCCGTCCGGCTGTTCGTCGGGAGTCTTCGTCCAGTTGAACTTCCACTCGCCATTAAGGGAGATTTCTCCTGCATGGTGGAAATCTGCGCGTGCCGGTTCGCGGTTGATCTGCAGGATGCTTTGGTCTTCCCAGTCGTGATGGGGAGCCCCCTCCCGTCCTCCCCCGAGGGGGGAGGCTGCAACACTAATGCTAACACCTAACACCCAACACCCAACACCTAATATTAATCTATTCATTCTATCGTCAGTTTATCAAATATCATATCATCGATACCTTCACCCGTGAGCACCACATGGTAGCGGCCGGCATTGGTCATCGTACCCGTGGTGATACTGGTCATCTTCCGTTTCGACTTCTTCTGCTGAGTCTGCAGGAAGGTGATGTCATCGTCGGTATAGGCCACACCGTTCTGGTCGCTAATCTTCACATGGAGCCGACGGGGAGCCTCGGGATTATAGTAACGGAAACGCAAGGCATAGACCTTGGCAACGCCCACCTGATAGTCCCACACAATACTGTCTGCACTGACCGTTCCTTCCACCTGTAAGGCTGGGGACGACTTGGGAGGCAGCAGGGAATCGGGAGTCGCGATGAGGGTGTCGCGGTTGAGGGATTCCCAAAGAAAACCCACCCTAAGTTCCTTCCGAGGGGAGGGATTATTTTCACCTGAGTCCCCATCCCTTTGGGAGGGGGCAAGGGGGTGGGCCCCAATTGCAATTGCAGAAATGATGGCCTGACCAGCTTTCACGTTGGGGAAATGGATTCTGATTTCTTTGCCTGTGTTTCGAATATTTACCGTACGTTTGTAGGGATGGCCATAATGGGCCTGTGCCCAGACGTCGAGGTCGTGGAGAACAATGCTGTCATTGACGGCCACATCGAAGATACGGAATCCTTCAGCATCGGGCATCCTGTACCAAGGTTCTACGAAATACAATTCCACTGTGTATTCTCCAGGAGCTGCAGGGAAACAAAATTCCAAGGCATGGCGCCCGAAACGGCTGGTCCGGAAGACGCCTGGAAGGGAGTCGTTGACGGTCTGGGATGCCTGATATGGTGACAGCAGCGAGAGTTTCTGGTCCATGAACCGTTCTGCCCAAGAATGGCTCCATTGGGTGTTGTCCTGCATCCAGGTGTTCCCATGACTGTCTGTATAGGCATCGCCTCCGCAATTTAGGCGGTACAGGTAATGGAGACCGGCGGTGGGAGCCAAGGCTGCCTCTGCTTGTTGCTGTGACACAGCAACATACGGGACAGGCGCGGCGGCAGGATTGTAATGCTGCAAATAGGCATAGTAGGCTTCTACGGGTTGGTCCCACGGAGTAATCAAGCCCTTGTAATTGAAGGGACCAACTTTGTCGACACGGCGCAGGGCCTCGTCGGGCTGACGGCGGCCGGGATTATCGTGGCTGTTGAGCAACCAGAGGAACTGTCCACAAACACTGTCGCGGGCACTCTCAGCAAGCGTCACCTTCTTCATCAGTATGGCCGTCTGGGCTTCCTCGGTATAACCTTCGTTTTTCTCTCCTGTGGAATGATAGCCGAGCGTACGCCAAGCACCATATTCGCCGTTAAGCAACTGGTCGTCGCCCTTCAGTTCCTCGGCATACCGGTCAATATTACCGCCATAGGTTCCGCTCCAGTTCTGCACCACATTCCAGTCGGTACCCTCACCGCCATTACAAGTAGTAACTAGTCGCTGAGTGCCACAGGTAGGATCGAGCTGACGAATGAGTTTGGTGCATTCTTCAGCAAAATCCTTAGAAAGCGTACTCTCATTCTGTAACCCCCAAAGGATGTTCGAAGGATTGTTGCGACGTTCCTTCACCCACTTGATGAGATGACGTCTGAAGGAACGGCGGAATTCGGGAGTGTCGTACCAGATATGCGCCGAGAACTGCGGCCACCAAAGGATGCCCTCGCGGTCGAACAGTTCCTGGTAATGCAAATTATGGGGCTGATGGGCATCGCGGAAAGCATTGAACCCAAGGTCGCGCACCATCTTCACGCGGGCTTCTATCTGCTCTTTGGAAAAAGCGTGGCTCTGTCCGAACTCATGCTCGTACTCGCAAACGCCATTAATAAACACCGGCTTACCGTTCAAGAAAAACCGTTGATCGCCATCGTTGCGGGAGAGCGGCCACGAGATGGTGCGGAACCCGAAGGGGGTGTCGGTGCTCTCTGTGGCTTTTCCGTCGCGTTTGACGATAGTGTTGACATTATACAAATAGGGATCCTCCAACGACCAAAGACGAGGATTGTCAACACAAGCCGTCTGACGAATCACCTTCGTCTGACCTGCGGCCAGGGTGATGCTGTCCTTGGTGAGGCGAACGACTTGCTTTCCACTCTTCTCACACAATTTGTTCACCAACTGGAAGGTGGCGGCAGAAGTGCCGTAATTCTTGATTTCAGTCTCGATATAAAGAGAGTCGGTGTTCCACACATGAACGCCAAAAGGCTCGATGCGGACATCATCGGTGACCTCAAGCGTTACGGGACGGAAAATGCCAAAGGGCTGACTGCCTTCGCTGAATCCCCATTCCGACGAGCAACCTCCGCACACCCAAGGCATATCGGTGATATGCGAAGGATGAGTGATGGTCATCTTGAGTTTGTTTTCGGCCTTAATATACGGGGTGACATTGACCGTCTCCACCGTTCTTCCGATATCGAAGCGCCCCACGTGGTGACCATTCAGGGTAATGTCGGCATAGGTTCCGACACCCTCCATGCGGAGGAAATACTGCTTGCCCTTACTGACTGCCGGAATCTGGAAGTCTTTTACGACGACGCACCTGCCATGCAGGTTGCCATGCTCTTTCTGCAGGGCGCCGTAATAATCATCAAGATTGAAGGGCACATCTCGACGGGAAGTCTTTCCACCGTAAGTGACTTCCCAGTCATTGTCCAGCGAAATGTTCTGCCGATGGCCTGTGGGTTCAGGTTTGGGGAAATTGACTTCGCTCTTGCCGACAAAACGGTTGGTGGCGACGGCAATGCCGCGCTGGCCGCTATTGTTCACCGCACAATAGAAATGATACACCGTATCGTTCCAGTTCACCACATAACTTTTATGGGCAAACATCTCGTCGTAGGGTTTGGATGGGATGATAAGGTCGGGACCTGTCCAGTCTTGCCAGTGCTCAAGATCGCGGCTGACGGCGAAAGTGTTGAAGGCGTTGTAATCGCGAGTGGGATTATAGGCCGAGAAATAGAACATGACGTAAAGCGGCTTCTTCTGCTTCTTGCCAAACATACGTGCGGGAATCTGCACAATCTGGGCATCGCCGGTAATTGTTCCGTCGGTGTCGTGGGCAAAAACTGGGTTGCGCTTGAAACGCTTCCAGCGCTGCATGTCCTTGCTGAGCGCAATACCGATACGCTCACCTTTGGGATGCGCCTCATCCTTGCCGCCGGCATTGTAGTACATCACAAAAGGATAGCCGAAATGTTTCTTCGGCATGCGATAGATGGTGCTCTTGTACTGCGTCAGCTGTTCCCACCACTGAGCATTTTCATCGGCATAGGAAAGGATAGGAGAAGGCTGGCATTGCCAGGGAGCGATGGTGCTCAGTTGGCCGGTATGGGCCAGACCGATGCTGAGCGGAGCGTTCACGGCTTCGTAACCAGCACCTGGGCCACCGATATAGGTCATCCAATACTGATTCTTATAGGACTGAATCTCATAACTGTCACCCCACTGATAATCAATCAATGCCGGAAAACCGCCACGCTGGTTCTTGTCCCAAGCCTCTCCCTCAGGGAATGCCAAGGCCCGGCCTAAGGTGGTCCAATGCAGCAAATCATCACTGGTGGCTATCCACGTTTCATAGCCACGCCCGTCGGTTCCTCCCTTGCCATCATAACAGACATAAGTCATATACCACTTTCCTTCGTGACGGAACACCGTAGGGCAGTCGTATTTATGATAGTTGTCGGAGGGAGCAACCACCAAACCATATTTATAGGGTGTCTTCACGGCATCGTAGATACGCTGCATCTGGTCAGGCGTTATCTGCGCAGTAGCAACAAGGGGAAAGAGGAGACCCACCCCCACCCTCCCTATGAGGGAGGGAGTTGTTACCTTAAGCAACCATTTTATTCGCTTCTTTATTGAGTGATATTTCATATTTCAATCTTATTGACAACATCCCAAAGAGTAATCATCCCCTCCCTCATAGGGAGGGTTAGGGTGGGTCTTTTTTTTTATTTCATAAACAGCCAGTCCACTTCGTCGCCGGCACCCTTCAGTGCTGCATCGCGCGGTTTGATGTTGTCCGAAGTAAAGCCTGCCACCATGATGATGCCACGGGGGAGATTCAACTTATGATGACCAGCCCCAAGATGATAGGCATGGATGTTGCACGGAGGCATCTGCTTCAGGGCAATGGCGTTGGTGAGCACGGGCTCGGCCTGACCGTATTCGTTTCCGGTTGCATCGATTTCCAACTTCGGCGGACGTGCCCACTTCTTGTCATCATCCTGGAAGAAACCCACAAGCAGTTGTACGGGTTCGTCGCACTCAAACTCCACGGAAGTTCCCACAATTCGTGTGGAATCGCGATTCAGCATCAAGGCCTGAAGGTTCTTCAACTCATGGGCAAGGGTATCCACCTGTGTATCTTCACGGTTCTCAAAGAGAACGGCACCCTCGGTGAGAGGAACTGTCTGCGTGGGAGATATCAGTCGAACCTTGGCAGGACGGACAGCCGTCAGACTGCTGCCGACAATGGCCATCTTAGGTGATTTCAACTGGGCAATGTTCAGTTTCAGTGCCTCCAGTTCCTCCTCATAGACGGGGAGCATATCTGTCCAGGTCTTGAAGTTCCCGTTGTCACCACCGACGGGGATGCGGCGCTGGGCGGTCTGCATGGAATTGGCATACAGATAAGTGTCTGAAGTGACGGCCGCCAACTTTCGCCAGTTTTCCAGACTCATTTCAAGCAGCGGAACGGCAGCCTCCAGATATTCGATGTTCTTGCTCCATTTGTAGTTGAGAACCTGCTGGGCGGCCAGCACCTTGGCACGGAAAGAACGGGCAAAAAGATCGTAACAGCGCATATCATTCTGCAGACGAAGGAACTCATGACTATGACGGGTGACACCGCCCACCGAAGAAACGGCAGCCAAGGCCTTCTCGCCATGGGCGACACACTGGTTGACAATGTCGATTGGCAGTTCGCCTTCATGCGTCTGATGTTTCCATTCCTTCTCCACATATTCGATGAGTTTCTCGCCTTGCGGTCCGCAACTCTCGTAAAAGCCGGGATAGATGGTATATTTATAAGGATTCACCAGTTCGCTCATCTTCATACCCAACAAGAGTGTCTGGCGGTTTCCTTCTGTAATTCCGAAACGGCGGAGCAACTTGGGAGCAATCTCTCCGCTCTCGTCGTAGGCTTCCAAAATTTGGCGGGCAGCATCGTGCTTGATTCCATAATAGACGGAAAGTTGCTGAATCCAGTATTCTTTGTCCTCACCACGGTTGCTGTTCCAGGCATAGCGTCCCCACACCTTATACCACATCCAGTCGCGGTCAATCTGTAACTGACGACTTCCGTCGGCCAGTTTGTCCGCAGTATAAGGCCAGTCCCAATAGGAAGCCTGCGGATAGAGGTGGAGTCCCTTGCTATGATGGACACGATGCATGGCCTGAACGGTCTTCTGAGTGAAGGCTGGCGACGACCAACGCCAAGGTTCGAGATTTGCCAAAATATGGACATTATCGATATGCACCGGAGCGGCAGCAGCCAACTGTCGGTGAGTTTCGCCCCAAGGACCACCAGGTTCATAGGTGGTCAGCGATTCACCCGTATATTTCGACATCGTGTAAATATTCGGATAGAGCGGCAGGGATTCCTTCAGCACCAACGGGCCGTCAGTATCGTGGGAACGCAGGATGATGGGCGGTTCGTCGGTACGGCCTGAAGCCTTCAGTCCGTCCTTGATGCCGGGAATAATGGTTTCCTTCATCCACGTCACGTCGTCCTCAATCGTTGCCATGGCCTCACCGAGACAAACCAGAAAGCCCACCTTCGGATATTTCTGTACAAAAGCAGCGATAGACTTACGGGTATAGTCGCTAATCAGCGGCGTGATAGGACGGTTACGGTCCTGCGTCTTCAGTCCGTAATGGTCGGCAAAGGGTTTCGACAGGATGATATTATAGAACATCTGGATGACGCGAATACCGCGACGGTCAGCCTCATCCACCAAGAAGCCGAACATATCCTGATTCTTCTGCATGGTGGCATCGTCAACCTCAGGGGCGAAAGGATAGTCGTCCAGTTTCACCAGCGAGGCAAAGGGATGACCGTTCCACAAGTACACCGTATTCATATTGTCGGCGGCCAGCATGTCGAGATATTTAATCCAAAGGGCTTTGTCGTAGAACCACGGAAAGTTCTCAGGCGTATACGGATATTCATAAACCCGATGCCCCGGCAGATAGACCGTCTTCTGCAATCCCACACAAGCCCCGCGAAGCACCATCTCGGGAGTTTCGGTGATGGTTGTCAGACCATCGAACGAACGGTTCATCAGGTAATATTCCTTCAGACGGTTCGCGCCATAGATGGTGCCGGGACCGTCGTTGCCCTGAACGGTGATTTTCTTGCCGTTCTTACTGATGGTGAACCCTTCCGGAGGAAGACCGGCATCGGCTATGCGCAGGGTTATCGTATATCCTTGTTCAAAGGGTTTCAACAACGAAGCCGCATATTCCGTCTGCGGAGTTTGACTGCCTTTCTCCACTTTAACCTTGGCAGAAGCGGAAAGGCACAAGGCCAATGCGAATATAGTAAGTTTGAATTTCATATCTTAATTGGTATTATTATTTCTTTTCCAACAGGGATTTCGATGCGCTTTCCACCGACAAGCAGAGTGCCTTTGCCGCCATCGCTCTTAACCGAGACCTGACGGGCATCCATCTTTACGTAAATCTTTCCGAACGGCGTAGGCACTTCACCCGCCATCCATTCCAGACCGCCCATTATCGGACTTACTTCGTATTCTGCATAACCGGGCTTTGTGGGTTTCACGCCCAGATAGTATTTGCCCAAGAGATAGACCGGCGATGCACCCCAGGCATGGCAAAGACTCTTGCCGTATGGACGGCCATACATAGCCAGATGCTGGCGACCCGTCTCCTCGGGATTATATTTCTCCCAGAACGAAGTGGCTCCTTCACGCAGCATTCCACCCCAATAGGCCTTTATCTCCTGCAGCACCTGCTTCTGATGTCCGGCCATACAAAGGGCTTCCAGTTCGTAGAAACGCATATAGGGTGTGGTAATGGCGGGTACATTGTGGTTGAGCATCACATGGCGCATGATATCATCCTTCTCTTTCTCCGTCACATCACCATAAATGATGGCAAACATATTGGGGAACTTCGTAATCTGTTCGTTCAGTTCACCGTCCTCGATGGCGTGAAGGAAGGCGTGGTGCTGCTCACTCCAGAACAGTTCCTTTACCTTCTTGAGAGTCCGCCCGGCTTCCATCTGATAATAACCGTCGTCTTCGTCATCGCAGATTCTTGCGCAGACAGCCATGGCACGCAGGGCTTCGACGAAAAGGATTTGTTCAAAGCAAAGTGTACCGCGTTTGTGCATGGGGAAATCCACCCAATCGACAAAGATCCAGTCGTCGGGCAGTCCTTCCATCAGACCATCCATGTTCGTACGCAAGATGCAATAGTCCATAAGCGTTACCATTCGTGGAAAAATCTCTTTCACGAAAGCCACATCGCCTGAATATTCGTAGTAATCCAATATCGACTTGAACCAATAGAACGTATAGTCCATGATGGTATTCACATGGGCCGTGACGGGGTCTTTACCGCGCAACTGACGTATGGTGCGCTTCACACAATCCAAGTCATAGCGCAGATAATAGTTCATCAGGTACGACTGGATGGCATCGCCACTCCACGTCCAGCGGTCACGCTTGATGCCATCCATGAAGAATTCGCGGGTGGTAAGGTCCATCGTGTAGGCACTTACTTCCCAAATCCGGTTCAGTTCCTCGTCATTGCAACGGAACGAACCGCTCTTCTTCTCGTCAAAGGGAGCGTATTCGTAATCCATCAAAATATCCTCATAAGAGGCACCCTGTTCTTTCTCGATATAGACATAGCGGAAAGCCTTACTGTCCAGTTTTCCTCCCTCGCACAGCACATCAAGCGTCTCACAATGCTCCTTGTCCAATGCCTCTTCGGCACTTTCGCCATAATAAATGTGAATACGGCCTTTCAGACCTTTTACCTTCAAATAGCCGAAAGTCTCCTTTCCGAAATCATACAGTCCGTCTTTCTCGCTGACAGGCCGCTGCTCTTTTGTATTCAATTGATAACAGGATGGTGGTGTTTCAATGCTGTCGAAGTTCCAACATCCGGCAGGCACATAGATTCCCGAACCATGAGCCACGCCATTTTCGTCAATCCATATCTTATCCTCGTATGTCGCCAACCACGAAGAATCGGTATGGACGGTAATGCCCTCGACGAAAAGGGCCGGTGGTGTAGCCTGATTCCATACCTTGATGTTAATCCTATGCTCACCGGCGGGAATCTCAAATCGCTTTGGCTCGCCAAACTGCAACTTTCCGTCGAGCATAAAATTATAGCGGCCTTCGGCGGCTATCGTGATGGTTTCCGCATGAACCAGACTGACCAGCGTTGAAAATTCAACAGTGGCCCAATGCGAATCTTGTTTCCAGAACGGGGGAAACATTGCTCCCCGCTCCGTCCGCCGGTTGTTGAAACGGTTGCCTAACCA
This sequence comes from Prevotella sp., assembly GCA_017428925.1. Classification (GTDB taxonomy): domain Bacteria; phylum Bacteroidota; class Bacteroidia; order Bacteroidales; family Bacteroidaceae; genus Prevotella. The sequence goes on from JAFRPY010000097.1 coordinate 44,233, forward strand.
TATCTCCCAATCACCGGGATACCATATCCAAGTGGAGCCTACCCCCCGCCCTTCCAAAGGAAGGGAGCCTTGATTACATATATTTGTTGTTTTCGACATTACTTCTTTATGGTCTGATTCCTGCGTTGTTTTTTATACTGTCACTGACCATCGGGCCGTTGTTCTCCCACACGTTTCCGGGACCGTTGGCATTCTTGAGGAACTTGTCCGAAGGTGTCCAGTTGTCGCGCAGGGTGATGTTCGACGAACCTTCGTCGGTATAGAGATAGAACCAGTGGTTCGGGTCGTGTACATAAGAGGGAGTTGCAATATCGCGCACCACATTCTCACTGATGAGGGTGCCAGGCTGGTTGCCAAGCGTATAGATGCCGGCACAGTCGTACATGTGGTTGGCATAGTTATAAATCAGGTTCGCATGCACCTTGTTGTCTTTCATGCACACAAGGTCGCGGTTCCATCCCCAGCCGAGGGAAATGCCCGTATAGGATACGTCGTGAATGGTGTTGTGGGCGATGGTGATGCCCGAGACATAGCCTGCACAAATGGCCACACACCCCCAGTCCTCATTGCTCACATCATAGAACTCCGACTGTTCCACGATCTGACCGGTGCATACCTCGCGGAAGTCGGCGGGCTGATAGGGCAGATGGGTTTCCAGGCCTTCGGGTGAAAAAGAGCCGCATACATAACCGTTCATGGCGATGTCGGTGAAAGTACAGTTGGTCGTCGTGCCACTGCGACATGCCACGACGTAATCCAGGCCGGAACCGCCAAGGTGCTCAAAACGGCAGCCGTCGAAGTTGCAGTCTTCCGTATAGCGCAGTTCCACGGCGGCATCGGCACGTCCCAGCCATCCCTGGTTGTCCAGTTTGTGGTTGTTGGGCCGGTCAATCTGCGGACGCAGTTTGTAGGCCTCCACCAGATACATTCCCGCCTGCAAAGGCACATGTCCTTTCACCGAGGGACGCATCCAGGTGGTATGCGAGAACCGTAAGCCTTTCATCGTGATATTCCGAACCGGATGCTCGGCGGTGCCGATGAATTCCACCAGCGTTTCCACCACAGGTACTATCGCCTCGCGTATGGTCTCTCCTGCCCGCGGCATGTAATACACTTTATGCTCCCGTATATCATGATACCATTCCCCCGGTTCGTCCAACAATTCCTTGGCATTGGTCAGATAGAAAGGCGAGGGATGCTTCGTGTCGGGCGTCATCGGCGAGGGCCAGGGATGCTCAAACTGAAGCCGGGCTTCGGGTTGGTGGAAGCGGACAGCGGCAGAATCTCCCTGCAGGGTGATACTCTTGATGCGCAGGTTGGAAGTGCACCACATTTCGTGCAGCACCATTTCGGCGTAGGGCGCGTTCAGGATTTTCTCCACGGCTTTCTTGGAAACCCACAGGATATGGTTCTTCTTGTCGTAGGTCCGAATGCGGTTCATCTGCTCGAAATTGCTGACATCGCGCGCTCTTATTGCCTTTTTCCCATTTACCCACAACTGGCGGAAATCGATGGGACGTCCGTTGAAATCGGGCACATCGGCCACCATCAACTTGCCCTGCCGTTTCCAGTTGGTAATTTTCATACCACCACTGACCACGGCATCCGTTGCCTCGATGGTCAGTCCGCTGTCTTCGGGCCTGAGCCGCAGGGGCTCATAGAGAAAATAGGTGCCTGCCTGTAGGCGGATGGTCACTTCGGTGGCTTTTCCCAAGCGTTTCATCTCGCGTGCCTTGCGGACGGCATCGGTCAGCGACGAGTCGGGAGTGATGCGGATTTCTGCCGCATAGATGTTCATGCAGCAGAAGAGCGCAATGAGGCCGAGTATTCTTTTCATGATGTTACCTCACTAAGTTCAACCACAGACTCATATCCTGAATGCCACGGTTGTCCCAGGCATAGTAGGGAATGAGGCGAATGCGCACTTTCCGGCTGGCAGGTTTCGACAACTCACGATAGAGCGTCTGATTATCCCAGGTCTTGTCGTTTGTCACGACGGCATCGCCCTCGAGTGCTGTAAAGGAATGACCTTCGATGGTCATGGGCACTTCCTTCAACTGAATGTCGGCTGGCAGGGCAATGTCGCTGATGCGGCAGTCGCCCTGGATGTCCTGTCCTTCCAGACAATAGACGATAGGGCCGCGCATGACGGCAATTTGGTTCTTGGCCTCCTCGACCAGCGGATTGGCCTCGACGAGACGGGGACGCATCTCAAGACTGAGTTCTACAACATCGCCCTTCTTCCATTTGCGGGAAATCTCAAGATGAGCATTCTCACCGTTGACCTTCACCGAATAATTGTCACACCAGTTGGGCTTGTGCAATTTTATCGTCTGCAAATTCTTTGCTTTCTTCACCGTCAGTTTGATTTTACCATCCCACGGATAGTTCGTGGCCTGCTCAATCTCCAGGTCTTTCGTCTTCAAAATGTTCTGTCCGTAGAGGTTGACATAGAGTGTCTGTCCGTCGATGGCGTAGGCATACTCCTGTGCCTGACAGAGGGTGCGCAATGTGTTGGGCGGACAGCAGTAGCACGTGATGTAATGCTGACGGTGTTTGGGCCAGCGCATGGTGTAGGGAAACTCCTTGGTGCGGCGCAACGTTTCGGTATAGAAGAAGTCCTTTCCGTCGATGGAGATGCCCGAGAGGATGCCGTTATAGAGTTCGTTCTCGATGTTATCGATATATTTGGCCTCGCCCGTCGTCTGAAACATACGCCACGAGAACAGCATCATGCCAATCTGCGCACAGATTTCGTTGTGGGCGGCCTCCTGCGGCAACTGGAACTGCCGCCCGTAGGCCTGATGGATTTGCTGGATGGAAGGCTGGTCGTAGGTGGTGCCGTCGGGCGAAACGCCGTCGTAGAGCGCACCGCATCCGCCCATGATATAAATCTTGTGCTGAACGATGTCGTCCCAGATGGCCGAAAGATTCTTCATCAGTTGCGCCTCTCCAGTCTCGGCATAGAGATCGGCCACACCGGCATAGAGGTAGTTGGCACGCACGGCATGGCCCATGGCCTCATACTGTTCGCGGAACTTATGGCGGTCCTGATTATGGTCCTCGCCGTTCTCCACGCTGTCGCGGATGGCGATGAGACCTTTGGCCAGGGTGAGATATTTCGCATCGCCCGTCTCGCGGTACATCTCCGCAGCCCCCATATAGTGGCTTGGACAGATGGCATTGCGCGAGAGTTCGGCCGCGTCGTTGGTCAGGAAGTTGTAGAGAAAGTCGGCAGCCTTCCTGCCGCAATCAAACAGCGTGGTCTTGCCGGTGGCTCGCTTGTGGATGATACCTGCTGTCATCAGGTGGCCGAGATTATAGGTCTCGAAGTTGAGACGCGAGGCAAAGGCATGTTTCTGGTCTTTGCCAATCTCGATACCTGCTGCATTTTCGTTGATGGCATGCGAATCGATGCCCGCATTGCGCTCCGAGATGACCACCGGCGTATGGATGTATCCGTCGGCGCGCTGGGCCAGAGCCACCTGTCCGATGAACTTGTCCATCAGCGCATCGAGTTTCGGATCCTTGGTAATGGCATACACCGTGGCACAGGCTTCCAGCCACTTATACATGTCGCCGTCGTGGAATGGTGGGCCGTGGTGCTTGCCTTTCACGGTGCCTGCGGCCACCTCGAAGTTGCGGAAACCGTTGCTGCCATGCAGTCCCAGGGCGTCAATGGTTTCCCAGGGTGTGTTCCAGGTGTCCCACATCGACCAGATGCCAGTGTCGGCCATCACCTGAAAACGGTCGCCCCAGAAGCCGCCCGTCCATCTGACGGCCCCTAACGGCGTGTTCATCATCATTGCCTGCTGGCTGCGGCTCATGTCGGTCAGTCCGCCTTGCGCCATCGTTGAAGCAGCCGCCATCAGTGCTGCGCCCAAAATATAATGTCTGAAAGTTTTCATAATTCTAAATTTTCAATTCTACATTCTCCATTACAACTGTCCGCCCCGGGCCTTCACACGCTTGTACCACTCTTCGCGCTCCTTCGTCAGGTCGTAGCCGCGCTTGGCCAGATAGTTGTTGATGCGGCCCTTATACTTGCCGAAAACTTCGTGTTTCATCTTCGAACTCTCGGCATCGATGGCCAGTTCGCGGGCTTCCTTGAGCCAGAGCAGAATCTGCTGTTTTTCTTCCTCCTTCAGCGTGGGAATCATATCGCACTGTGCTTCATAGGTCACCTTCACCACGTTGAAGGTCATCACGTCCTTCACGCGCTCTATTCTCGAAGAGTCGAGATATTTGGCCAGATTGGCATCGAATGCGAAATGCGAGCGATAGAGTTTCGAGTCGCACACGGCCTGGGCAAGTTTCTTGTCGGTTTTATTCAGCGAATCGCGCTCGGCGTAGATGTCGTTGAGTTCAAAATAGCGATTGGCCACAATGTTGCGGATGTTCTGTCCCACGGGCGTATAGGTCTGCGAGAACTCGTCGGTGACTTTCTTGGCACGCCCGAGGATGGTCTCCACATATTGCGGATCGCGCCCGTCGGCATTCAGTTTCACCTCCGGTTCGGGCAGCGAATTGAAGATACTCTTCAGGTAGTTCACGTTATTGGAATAGTTGGCCACCACGTTCCTCACCATCGTCGTGTCGCGGCTGCGCTCCACGAAGAGCCATCCCGACCATTTCATCTGGTCCAGCAATGCCTTTACGGCGGGCACGTCCACCTGTTTGTCATCGCGCAGGCATACACCGTCGGTATTCGAAGCGTGCATCGCACAGATGTTCCGTGCACCCAGGGCCTTGATGTCCTTCAGCAAATCCCACTTGTTCTCCAGAATCGTCTGCCATTTATAAAATATTTTCACGCCGTCGGAATTGATTTCTTTCAGCAGTTTCTTGTTGCCGTTAGCGTCCAGCGGCGTGTCGATGCCCACGATTTTTCCGCGTGCCTTGGCCATCTCGCCCAGTTCGTGAAGACGCTTCACCATCTCCTTCCGCGCGGTTTTATCGGTTGCCCAGTCGTTGCCGCTGCCGCCAAGGGGCAGGAAACATACGTTGCCGCTGCCCATACGGTCCATCGTGTCGAAACAGTCTTCGGCCAAAGCCTTGTAGGTGTCTTTCTTCACCAGGCTCTGTCCATAGAATCCGCTCATGGCCACGGCTCCGATTTTCACACCCAGCGAATCGGCAACCTCACGGAAACGGGCCGCCTGACCAGCGTCGCGCAACTGATTGTCGAAGGCATCGCGCTGCCCCAGTCCGCCCATATCAAGTTCCACACCGTCCGCACCAATTTCGTGGGCACGGGAAAATTCCCCGAGTTTCTGACGTTTCAAAATCATCCAGTCGCAAACACCCACTTGATACTGTTGGGCCATTGCGACATCAGCGGCTGCCAAAACCAGCAGCAGTAAAAAAGCACGTACTTTCATCATAGTAATTATATGACGCGCCCGGCGGTGCTTTGTACCTAATCTATTATGCAAGTTTCGGAGGAGGATTTAGAAGTCTGATTCCCAGGCCATTAAACTACCCTTTTCTATGTTTTCATAAAACCTTAAAAAGTAATTTAGTCTAAATTGGTAAGTAATTTAGTCTAATTTACTTTGTAATTTAGTCTAATTTGCTCGGTAATTTAGTCTAAATTACTTTTTAATCCAGACTAAATCATAATATTAAAATAATAAAAAAGGCGGACAATATAGATTACAAGACCAAAAAAACAGAGTCATTAATTTACGAAAGGAATCTATACAGGAGATTAAAATTCAAATTCAAATAAACAGGATCCAAATGAAAAAGAAATCACTGATTATTGCAGTTGTGGCTGCCCTCTTCGCAATTCATGCTGCTCATGCGCAGTACCCGCAGATGACCGACGAGGCCGCAGCAAAGATTAAGGACATGAAAGCCCAATGGGAGGCTCATGCCGACTCCGCTTGGAAGGTTGCCTTCCCCATCGTGGTGAAAGAGGCCAAGGAAGGCCGGCCCTACGTGCCCTGGGCCAGTCGCCCGTACGACCTGAAACAGGCCAAGATTCCCGCATTCCCGGGTGCTGAAGGCGGCGGCATGTACACATTCGGCGGTCGCGGCGGCAAGGTGCTCGTGGTGACCAACCTGAACGACGATGGGCCTGGCTCGTTCCGATGGGCATGCGAGCAGGGCGGTGCACGTATCGTGGTGTTCAACGTCTCGGGCATCATCCGTCTGAAATCGCCCGTCTATGTGCGCGCACCTTATATCACGATTGCCGGACAGACGGCTCCCGGCGATGGTGTCTGCATCGCAGGCGAGTCGTTCCAGGTGGATACCCACGACGTGATTGTGCGCCACATGCGTTTCCGCCGCGGCGAGACCAACGTGATGAACCGCGAAGATTCCTTCGGCGGAAATCCCGTGGGCAACATCATGATCGACCACTGCTCATGCGAATGGGGTTGCGACGAGAACATTTCATTCTATCGCCACATGTTCGACATGAACGACGGCAAGCCCAAGCGCAAGTCGCCTACGGTAAACGTAACCATTCAGAACACCATCTCGGCAAAGGCGCTCGATACGTGGAACCATGCTTTCGGTTCGACCATCGGCGGCGAAAATTCAACATTCATGCGCAACCTCTGGGCCGACAACACCGGGCGCAACCCGTCAATCGGCTGGGGCGGCGTGTTCAACTTCGTGAACAACGTGCTCTATAACTGGGTACACCGAACAGCCGACGGCGGCGAGTTCTCAACGATGTCGAACTTCATCAACAACTACTACAAGCCCGGACCGCTCACTCCGAAAGACAATGTCGTGGGCCATCGCATCATCAAGAGTGAAAGCCGTTCTGAGGGACTTTTCCCCTTCAAGCAGTTCGGTCGTGTGTATGCTACCGGAAACATCATGGAGGGCTATCCAGAAATTTGCAAGGATAACTGGAAAGGTGGTATCCAGACGGCCGATAAAGACGGTGAAATGGACGAAACTGAACTGGCGCTGATGCGCTCGGACGAACCTTTCGAGATGCCATATATCAAGATTATGGGTACGGAGCAGGCCTATAATTGGGTGCTCGACAACGTCGGGGCCACCTTCCCCTGCCGCGACATTGTTGACCAGCGCATCATCGAAGAGGTTCGCACCGGCAAGGCCTACTACGTGGACAAGTACGAGAAGAAGGTGAAAGACAATCCTTACGGCGACATGTGGGGACTTCACGAGAAATCGAAAAACGAGGATGGTCTTTTCAAATACCGTCGTTTAGAAAAGGATTCCTATAAACAAGGTATTATTACCGACCCGCGACAGATGGGTGGCTATCCCGAATACAAAGGTGAACCGCGCATAGATTCCGACGGCGACGGCATGCCCGACGAATGGGAAAAGGCCAACGGACTAAACCCCAACGACCCCAGCGATGCCAACGGCGACTGCAACGGTGACGGCTACACGAACATCGAGAAATACATCAACGGCATTCCCACCAGCACGAAGGTGGACTGGCGTGACCTGAACAACAACTACGATACGTTGGCGGGAAAGACAAGTTTGTAAAAAAAAATCCTATCAATATAAAGGCGGGCCAATCGGTCCGCCTTTGTTGTTAATGAAGTGCAGTGCGCTTTATTTCTTTGCTAAGAGCCAAGGCTGTTCGCTGACGGCTGTCTCGCTAATGAGCCGGAAGGGAGCCGATGGACGGTCGCGATGGTAGCTAACGACGTGGTTGATGCTGGCATCGGGATACATCGTGTAGACCATTATGTCGATTGGCTGGTCGAAGCTGTTGGTCTGTTGATTGTAGCGGCTGTACTCAGCATAGTAAATCTCATCGGTGAGGATGTAGTCGTAACGGGAAGAGCACTCCCATTCATCCTGACGACCATTCCATCGGTAAGTCACGCGGCTGTTCAGCGTGCCGTCGGCAGCATAATCATAAGCATACTTCAAGTGGGGGGTGAGCGTCACATTGCCTTTACCGTCGTGAGCCTTCAGATAGACATACATAGTGGAGATGTTGTTGCCCTTCTTGTCGGCATCAAAACAGAAGTCGCTGTTGGTCTTGTCAGAAACTGCCTCGGAGTAAATATGATTCACGGTCTCAGAGGTGAGGACTTGTGCCTTGGCGCTCATGGCTGCCACGCACATCAGGGTTGCAAATACTAACTTTTTCATTGTCTTATGTTTTTTAGGATTGTTTCTATACGTTAGACGAAATTCTTATCCATTTACTACATATTTGACGAAAATTCTTTTCATTTAGTTGCAACCCATCGTTATTTCTAATGTTTTATCACATTCAAAAGCGAATCATTCTTTTCTTGGTCATAACGGATTCCATCACTTAATCTGTAAATGGCTTTAACACAAAAAATAAGGCTGTCCGCTGACAGCCTTTCAAATAACCATTTACTTATAACTTATTTATTAACCTAATTATTATTATCTTGATGCTCGATTATATTCCTTTATGGCGAGTTGGATTCGCATTTTCAGTTCCTCCTTCTCCTTCGGCGAGAGCGGCTTAACTTTGCAGATGTACTTGTCAACAATCTTCTTCGCCTTGTTCATGATGATTTTCCGGTTTGCCATTGTCTTTATTTATGTATAAGACGCTGACGGCAGGCCGATGTAACCATCAAAAGAACCTAAATTGCAATTATTTTAGACGGCCACTTCAAGAGATGAAGCCAGCGAGCGCAGGCGCATGATGCTGCGGTGCATCAGATTGCGCACACTCTGATAATTAATGCCCATAATCTGGCAGATGTCGTCATATTTGCGCTGCTCCTTATAATAGAGGGTTATGATCTGACGCTGACGGGGAGAAAGCATATAGAAGTACTTCTCAACGCTGTCCGACAATTGCTGCTGGCGCTCCATCTTCTCCTTGGCAAAAGCCTCGGCTTCAGCCACGCCCTTCATGCAGAAGTCGGTGATTTCGTGGTCGCACAGATGGACGTTGCGGCGGAACTCGTCGTTAATCCTGTTGCGGAGCGAAACATACAGGTAGCTCTCTATCTTTTCCACATTGTCAAGGGTATCTCTGCGCGTATAGAGTTTGACGAAGACATCCTGAATGCAGTCCTTAATCATCTCACGGTCGGAGGTGAATCTCGAACCGAAAGCAAACAGATTGTCGATGTGCTTGTCGTAAAGGGTGGTGAAGTTAATCATGACCAATTAAACGGTTTGTATTTAGTAGATTGTTAAATTTTCGATGCAAAGATAATTGCAAATATAAAAAAAAACAGGGAAAAATAGATTTTAAAATGAAAAAATCTAATTTTTCCCTTGATATTAATCAATTATTTAACATTCTATAGCTTTCGCTGAAGCCATTCTATGGCATGGCTGGGTGCGTAAACAGCACCGATTTTTGCCGATTTCATCGTCATTTTCACGTCGCCCGTCTTTTCTTCTACCGAATAAACCGCATAATTTCCGGGTTCCAGCTGTACCGAAGCGTTTCCGCCAGTGCTATAAATGAGATATCCGCGACGCTCGTTACCTAAAACTTTGCACTGGTTTCCGTCCATCGGCTTCATCACCGCAAGGTCTTTCAGCAATTCTCCGTTGGCAATATTCACATTGGGAAGCGAGCCTCCGCCCATCAGCACGGCCCATCCATACTGCGGATACTGCTGGGAATAGAAGGTGACGGCCTTGTCGGGATAGCGATCACGATATTCACGAACAGCCCGGTAAGTCTCTTCGAATCCGGTCTTTCCAACGGGTTTCTTGCGCATCCACTGGCGGGGTGCCATATTCTTCCCGGCTTCGGGAGCCCACAACCCATCGGTGTTGTAATGCCAGTAACGAATATCGATGATATCGACCACCTTGTTTAAATCAGAGTCGGCAAGAATGGAATCCTGGGCATCCTTCGTACAACTCAAGGCAATGAGCGGATGGTGTCCTGTCTCCTGTTCCCATTCGGCAATGGTCTGGAGCCAGAAACGGGTGAAATGCAGCGGACCCGTGTATTCGGCACTGATGAGATGTACCACGTTGGGCTGATCCTTTAACTCATCTAAACACATACGGATATACTGACGGTGAAGCGGCCGCATCACAGAATCGTTCTCGTCATAGAACTGTTCAGCCATGAAAATTCGCTTGTCGCCAGCAAAAGGCACAGGCTCGGGGAAACTGGTCTGGTTCACATTGTTGACGGCTCGCCACGGACAATCCACCCAATGGGCACCCGCCTCCAAGATGTTATGCTGGAAATAATGCTGATGGAATAGAAAAATGCCCTTTTCATCGGTCTTTTCCGCAAACTTTCGGAGCCGCATCCAATACCACTGATTTGGTTTTGTCAAGTCATATTTGGAAAGTCCGTCCCAAGCCTGACCTTGCCCAGTACGGGCAAAAGGCTGTTCATAGAACGGTGGCCACACATCGCCGTCGGCCCTGCGGATGCGCTCATGGTCGGTACGTCGCAAGTCGTACCATAGTCCATAGTGATGGTCGAGCATCGAAAAATGGTTCTTTTGCAGATAGTCGGCAACAGAATCAATGCGGTCGGTCCATCCCGTTCCCTCGCGCCCTGGAACAAATCGGGTGATGGCAGGCTGGGCAGCGGTCTGCACAAAATTGTCCTTCACCCTTCCGCTCCACCAAGGAATGGCATAACGGTTACCTGTAACCAAGGCCTCACCGGCTGTCAAAACACCTCCTGCAACCTTCACCTCTGAGGTCGTCAGGTGCGTCGCGGTCATACCACGACGATCAACTCCTACCCGTTTCAATCCCTTCGCACTGAGCGGAGCCGTATAGGGAACGCTGTCCATCCACATTTCCATCGTCGTACGGGGCTTTTCCAGCGATTCCATCGCCAAAGCCATGGCCTCTTCCACCGTAGGTGAGGTAGAAGCTTCGCCGGCAACGGGCAGGAGATAACCGTTAACAACAGAACTGCTTGTAACACCAGATTGACGGGAAATCCGCTCTTCCAGTTGATGATAGAACAGACTGCGGGGCGTAACATGATTATTGGAGGAAGTCCAGTTACCATCGCCCGTCATGGTTCCCCAACAGCCATGAGCACTGCAAAGGTTAAGCGAGTCGGGCGAATAGCACCACAAGGTGCTGGCCGTGCATTGCCAGAACATGGAATTAGCCGTGTTCCAGCCTGTTCCCATTTGGAACTGCTCCAAATTCCTGAAAGTCAAATCATGGCCATCAATGTTGACGATATCGAAGAGCAGCCCACAAGCCCAACTGCCGATGGAACCGCTAAATCCTAATGATTCTTCAGCGTCGCATTGCACAAAGGCGTTGGGACCGGCAGCACAATAGCCTGCGGCAAAGTCGTGGATTCCCTGGCGCGATACACAACGCTGGAATAGGCATTGCTGACCACGCGTCAAGAACACCTGGCGCCGCCATCCACCAATTTCGGAAACAGGTTCCGAAGCGATGCAGTCCTCCACCGTAACGCGTGAGGTATGTTTTTGCAAGTTGACGACAGAGCCTGCAAAATATTTGAAATCGACTCGGCGCACCCAACAATCGCGTGCATTTTCCATAAAGATGCCATCCCAACAATGGTCCTCGTCTTTCGGGTTCCAGTCGTTTTTGGCCGATTCCAACGTAAGATTCTCAATACCGACCTCGGTGATTTTCCCTTTGTTGTAGGTGTTGATGATATAACCACCGCCTTGTTCTGCCGTCATGGTGCAGGTTACGGGTGCATCAACCGTCAGGCGGTTACCGTCGATGGCGGTGATGGTACGTTCCCACTCGATATCGATATCGGTAGGTTTCCATCCAGTATAGTCTAAGTCGCCACCATAGTCGTCCATCTTCATACTGCAAATCCAGTCCCATGCGGAAGGACGAAGTATACGGATACGTTGACCAACGGCCAATCCTTTCACCGATTTCACGGCAAAAGAAGTGTCACCAGCCTTCACCATCTTGTCGGTAATCGCTATCAGCCGCTCGTCGGCCTGATGAATATTCCGCTGTTTATCCACGGTGAAATGGGGCTTTTCTGTTTCGGCCTGTCCCTCGACATAAATGACAGCGCCACGGTCGTAACCGCGCTTTACCAAGATGGTCTTTCCCTTACCCATACCGCGAAGCACCACACCCGAGGCTTTGATGCGCAGCGGCTCGTCTAAGAAAAAAGTGCCTTCGGCAATAAGGATTGCACCGCGTTTTTCCGGTTTCATCGAAGAAACTTCGTCGATGGCCCGTTGCAAGTCGGCTGCCTTGTCAACAAACAGCACGTTCTTCACGTCAGGAATCGGCTGCTCCGATGCCCGATATCCGCAGGTGGAATAGTCCATCGGCACATACAATTGCGGCTTCGGTTTGGAGGCCCCGAGGCAGCAGGCCGACAGGCTCATGTAAAGGTATAATAATATCCGCTGTTTCATATTCTAATGACGTTTCGCGGAGAAAGATGTACCCTTACCAGTCGTAATGGTGTTTATGGTCATACCACATAACACCCACAAAGAATAATAACCCTGCGATACCAGTTGCTATCAAGAAATATATAAATTCCATATACTATTTTGATTTTGAGTAAAACACAAATCCGACAACAGCAAAGATAGTTACCAAAGCACCTCCTATTCCAAATAGAATGGAGTTATTAACTCCTAAATTCATTATCCCAGCAAGGATAACACCGCCAAAAATTAATTTTGACATGTCAAGGCAATACTTACCGTATTCCTGCATCATCAATTCACGTTTTTTCTGCTTCATAGCCCTGCAAAGATACAAACATTACTTTAAACTTCCAAATATTTATAGCAAATAAAAGACTAAAAATACAGCAGGCTCCACGCACAAAGCATGAAGCCTGCCACTTTTATGATGTATCAAATCACTCTGCCAATGGGTCGAAGGTTCCGTTCGCACCACCGTTGTTATAGTCTTGCCAGCCGATGGTCTGCGGCAAACGCTTGTTCTGGTTCTGAACGCCCGAGTTGAAGCCCAACAGGTAGTACTTCGGCAGGAATGTGATGTACTCGTCGTTGTGCTGAGAGTCGCGGCGGTCGCCCTTCTTCTCCTTCACCACGAGATTTTCCTGATACCAAGCCTTCAGGTTGGCCAACTGTTCGTTCATGTCACCCTTGCTGAAATTCACACCCTCGGGACGCACACCGCCACCTTTCAGCAGAGGATCACCGTCCCATTGTGTAGTACCAACACCGTATTTATCGGCCACACGGAACTCGATGTTCTCACGACGCTGACCATTGAACTGCTTGAAACCGAGCCATGTGCAGGTGTTTCCTCCCCATCCTGTCAGTGTCCAGGTAGAAGGTGCTCCGCTGATTGTGCTGAACTGTGTGCCACCGTCGTAGAGCAGCCAGCGGCGCATATCGTCGAAACGTTTGCCTTCGTAGGCCAGTTCTATCTGACGCTCATAGAGGATGGCGCTCATACAGGTAGCCTGGTCGGAGGCGAGACTCTGCTGCAGTCCGTAGTTGTTCTCAGCCGTATATCCGGCACGTGCACGGATTTTCTGGAGTTGTTCAACAGCAAAAGCCATGTCGCCAGCACCGCAAGCCGCTTCAGCCAGGTTGAGCAGCACTTCAGCATAGCGCAACTCGATGAGCGGAGCCTTCGAGTAGAAAGGTCCTGCACCAGACTTCCATCCCATAGCATTATAAACATAGAGCGGAGAAGGATTGGCATCGAGGTCATCGCTCTTCTTGCGCACATAGACACCCTGCTTAGAACCCAGCAGATTGTCGGCAGCGTATGAGTTGCCGCTCTCGGGGTTGCCCTGGTCGTTCAGGTCGGTGTACCACACATAGTTCCAAAGGGTGTAGTTGGCACCGTCAGAAGGATTGTGGGCATCGTGCTCGGCGGCATTGCCATTGTAAGCCCAACGGAATCCTGGGAAGGCAAATGTGCGATAGAAACGCGGGTCGCGGTTCATGAAGGGATATTCCTGCTCGTATTGCATCGAAGAAGTCTCCAGCTTGGTGTAGGTGCTCAGTCCTGCAGGCAGCTTACCGTCGGCCATGGGGAACATCTGGATAAGCATCAGACCTGCGCCTAAGCCATTACCACCCGTATTGTCGGGACGGATGTAGCGCTCCCATGCGTTATTCTTGGCAGCATCGTCAATACCTGTCAGGATAATGGTCGTGTTATACTGCGTGAAGAAAATGGCCTCGGGACTGCTCATCTGGGTGAAGATGCCAGCGAAGTCGCTACCATTAAAATTATTGCCTGTAGAATAGAGACCATAGCCGCAGGCGTTGATGTCGGTCAGGTCTTTCTTCATCTCGTTATAGGCATTGGTCCAGCGGCTCTGGTCGTTGGAACGGTTGAACAGCGGGCTGGCCCAGAGTAGCATCAGACGACCTTTCAGGGCCAGGGCCGTACCGGTTGTCACGCGTCCATAGTCTCCATTCGACTTCCATCCGCCTCCGGTGGTCTCGCTGCGCAACATGTCGGCAGCCTTGGTGAGGTCTTCCATCACAAAGTCATAGACGGCCTTTGCGCTGGAACGGTCGATGTGAACATCCTCTGTCGGGTTGAGCACCTCGGTGACGATAGGTACACCACCATACCACTTGAACAGGTTGTAGTAGCACCATGCACGGAAGAAGTATGCCTGTCCGAGCAGTTTGTTCTTGTCACTTTCAGAAAGATCTCCACCTTCCACACCAGCAATAAAATCGTTGATGTTACGGATACGACCATATACAGCCTCCTGGATATTGTTGGCCGTTCCCATGAAGTAGTCGGGCACTCCATTGGTGGTTCCCATGGATGACAGTTCGTTCTCGGGATCCACGAAAGCACTGAAGCCGGTATATTCCTCGGTTGACTTGGCTGCAATGTCGTTGGTACCCATCGAGGGATACTTCCACGTCTGGTCGCTGACGGTCGGCAGGCACCAGGCATAAATGTCGTTTAGACGGCGTTCGGCACCCGAGTAGTACTCATAAACTTCCGAGGTTACCTGGTCATAGTTCTTCTTATCCTGCAGGAAGCCATCGCTGCAAGAAGAAACAGTCACGGCTGCTAACAGACCTAAACCGATATATTTGATTGTCCTTTTCATATTATTTCTATTTTCAAAGATTATATTTTAGAAGGAAAGATTCACACCGACAGTCCACTTGCGCAAGTTAGGATAGTTTCCATAAGTTCCGGCCATGGGGCTGGTGAATTTGTCGGGATATGGATTGTAGAAGTTGATGAGGTTCTGGCCCGTCACGTTGATACGTACGTTCTTGATGCCGATAGCCTTAAACCAGTTGTTGGGCAGGGCATAGGCCACTGTCAGACGGTTGAGGGCAACGCGGGTGTTGCTGATACGCCAGAAGCTGGATGCCACGGAGTTAATGCCGTAGGCCAGGTTGGGATACTCAGCATCGCGGTTCTGCGAAACGACGAGCTTTCCGCTTCCGTCGTAGACGTCCTGATAGGCATACATATTGTCGGGATTCCAGAACGAAGGCAGGTTGTAGAACTCAAGGTTAGAACTTGAAGGCACACCGATGGCAGCAGAAGGCAGCGTAGTGTAACTGCCCCAGCTGGCACCTAACTGTGCGGTCACCGAAAGACCTTTCCAGTCGGCACCGAGGTTCATGGTGAAACCGTAGATGTTGCTGCTGCGGTTCGACAGGCAAACCTGGTCGTTAGCCTGGTCGACCACGCCGTCGGGACCGGCATACGTGCCGTCGGCCTGCTGTGGGCCGCGGATGTCCTTATAGATCAGCATACCGGGACGCACCAGGTCCTTGGTCATGCCCATGTATGAGGTAATGCCATACTTGTCGAAGTATTCCTCGATGTCCTGGAACGAACGGAACATGCCGATGCACTGCATACCCCAGACACCGATATCGGTACGACCACCCGGAACAATCTGGCGATAGATGTATTCGTCCTCGAAGTCCATCACGTCCACCTTGTTGTCGCTATAACCCGTGTTGATGCCTACACGATATTTGAAGTCCTTGCCAATCTTGTCGCGCCAGGTCAGCGAGAGTTCCCAACCCCAGTTCTTCATCTTACCCAGGTTGGTAGAAGCACTCTGTGTACCCACCATCGACTCCACATTCTGAGCCAGATTCATCAGCATCTCGACGTTCTTCTCGTAATAGTAGTCGAAGTTCACCGACAGGCGGTTGCGCAGCACTTGGAAATCGAAACCTATGTTGGTTTTATACGACTTATCCCAATGGGCGTCGCGGTTCACAGCCGAAGTATTCTTGTTGATAGAGAGGCGGGTGTTCTTGCTGGGATCTCCAGACTCTGTACCGAAGATGATACTCTTGTTCTTGTCGAGGGTGTAGACCTGCAGCCACTGCCAAGGAGTGAGGTTGTCACGACCGGTCAGACCGAACGAAGCACGCAGTTTCAGGAAGTCAACCCATTTCAGGGCCTTGCTGTCGCGGAACCATTTCTCCTCGCTGATTACCCAACCGGCACTTACTGCGGGGAATGTTCCCCAGTAGTTCTCGGGGGCAAACTTGGTGGAAGCGTCGGAACGAATCAAGAACTCAAGCAGGTAGCGGTCCATGTAGGCGTAGTTCAGACGTCCGATGTAAGACAGGGTTCCTGCCTCGGAGCGGTTGAATACCATCGATTGTTCGCCCGTGGTTGAATTAGACTGATAGTTGGTGAATTCCAGCGGTTCATTGCCCTGGCTGTTGTTATATTCACTCTCGGTCTCGGAACGCTCGATAGAGAACAGTGCGCTCACGTGGTGGGCACCGAAGTCGCGTGCATACTGTGCGGTGAAGTTCATCTGATAGTTGTCGGTACGTACCATGTGACGGCTGATATAGTCACCGTTGGCATACTTGATACCGTTGAAGTTGGATGCATCCAGATAGTCATACTGACTGTCTTCCATACCAGTGGGCACATAGACATGATTACCCGAACCATAGCGGCGGTTCATGGTGTAGAGCGTATAAGACGAGCCATATTCATTTGTCTTGTCGGTGTTGATGCTCTTCGAATAGCTGAAGCGCAGTTTCAGGCCCTTCAGTATTTTGTTCCAGCCGAAATCGTAGCTCAGGCTTCCATTGATGCTGGTGTTCGAATTCATGTTCTTCGAGAAGTCGCCGTTGTTCTGCAGCACGTCGAACGAATAGTTCTGGTTGGCATTGCGCTGGCCATTAGTGGGGCCATATACCGGAATGGGATATCCGCCCACTTCCTCGGGAATGTAGCGCGGACGCGTCAGCATCAGGTTGTAGTCTTTTTCCGCATTTGTTCCGCCCACCTTCAGCAGAGGTTTATTCTTCTTGCCATAGTCACCGCTGACGGTCAGGTTGGCCGAGAGCCACTTCGAAATCTTCACGTCGATACCGGCGCGATAGTTCCAGCGGTCATAGTCGAGCTTGCCGAGGTTACCGTCCTGCTCGAAGTAAGAGATACCACCGAAATAGCTTACCTTCTCGGTTGCACCGCTGATATTTACAGCGTGGCGCATCGTCGTACCCGTTTCCCAGTACTTGTCGAGCAGGTCCACGTTCTGACCTTTCATGGCCTCCAGTTCGTCGGCCTGGAAGAGTGCCGTGGTATGGTTCAGCGAGGTATTCGTGGGGTCGGCAGCAATGACACTGTTATACAGGCGTCCATACTGATAGGCGTCAAGCATCTTGGGGCGTGAAATCTCGTCGGTGAAACCGAACTGTCCGCTATAAGAGATGCTGGGCTCGCCCATCTTACCTTTCTTGGTGGTCACGAGGATGACACCGTTAGCAGCACGGGCACCATAGACAGCAGCCGAAGCATCCTTCAGCACCGAGATGCTTTCCACTTCCGACGGGTCGAGGTTGTTGAAAGCCTCGGCACCCAAGTTCTGGTAAGTGTTACCCACTTTCACATCGTTAGGATAAATGTAGCCGTCGATGACGAACAAAGGCTGCTGTGCGGTAGAACCCACTTCGCCCAGAGAGTTTACGTCACGGATGCTCAGACGGGCATTCTCACCCGGACGAGCCTCACCACCACTCACCGACAGACCGTTGACCAGTCCGCTCAGTGAAGAGGCCAGGCCACCATTGGCCAGGTCTTGGATGTCGTCGACAGGCACCGTAGCCACTGAACCCGTCAGGTGGGCCTTCTTCTGTGTGCCGTAACCCACAACCACCACTTCTTGCAGTTGTGAATTGTCTTCCTCCAGCTGTAGGCGGCCTCCCGTTGTGGTAGCCTCCTTATAGCCGATATACGTAACGATGATCTTTCCGCCCTTGGGCACTTCAATCTTATAGTTTCCATCAAAGTCGGTGACGGCCATATTCTTTGTGCCTTCCACCTTGATGGTGGCACCGATCACGGGTTCACCGGTCTCGTCAACAACGGTACCCTGCACCGTGCGGTTCTGGGCCATAGCTGGTATGGCACAGGTCATGGCGACGGCGATGAACAATGTCTTGATATATCTTTTCATAGTTTGTTCTTCTTATATGTATTAAAACATGGAATAATTATTCAGCACCGGGAAGCCAGCGCGGGTCTCCAGTCTTGCGAGCCACCTGTGTAGCACCGCTGATATGGAAATCGCCGGCCGAGGGATTGGCAAACATTGGGTCCTCCTCGATGATGGTACCCGATACGTCGTAACTGCCGGGATCCTGGAAGGTTCCGTCGGCACTCATATAGGTGTTGTTGTTGAACACGGCGTGCAACTGGCCAGAACGTCCGTGAAGGAATCGGCGCGGCACACTTCCGCTCGTCGAGCAGTCGTAGAAGATGCAGTCGGTCATAATCCAGTAAGAATAGCTCTTCGACTGCATACCGTTGTAGTTACCCCACTGGCCATTGTTCCATGCCACGTGGTAGAACGTACAATTCTGATAGTTCACGCTGTTGGTTGCCGTCTGCTGCTGTGAAGAGTTGTCCACATAGAGGTCTGGGGCTTTTGCCATGCCGGCCTGATAGAAATACTTATAGTCACCAGGATTGTCGGGACTCTCATAGAACGTGGAGTTGGTAACATAAAGGTTGTTGAACTGTCCGGCCTTGTTGGTCCAGAACACACCGCCACCGAGTGCTGTTTGTGGAGTGAGGTGAACCACACAGTTGTCTACGAGCAACGTCTCGGCCCATGTCTTTGCAGCATTGTCCCAGAAGAAGTATCCGTTGACATTGTCGAAATTGCAGTTCACAATAGAGATAGGGTTGGAAATGTATGCACCCGTCCATTTGTACACTGCGGGATCGATGGTATTGGCAGCCGGTACCGTCGTTGTCTTGCTGAAGGCAAACACACCCTTCGTGCCTTCCATGCCGGAACAGTCGAAGTCGAGATACTTAATGCTCATGGCAGCCGTCGTCGTGATTCCCGACTCTGCCGTGGTATAGGTGATCTTTGCAGGATTGCTCTTGCTGTTGGAGCGCAGTGTCACGGGATGGCCGTCGAAGTCGAGCACAGCACTCACCGTGTACTGTCCACCGCCTTCCAGGTCGTAGTTCACCATTTCCGTAACATCCTCAGCAATGGGATTGGCGGCAAACCACTCGTTCAGGTCACTGCCGGCAGGAATGGTCTTGAAGGTCGGGGTGAACGTAGAGAAATTGATCTGTGTGGCCTCCGAGGCATCGGTATTGCCCAGGGCGGTATTGCCCTTGGCCAGAATCCGGAGCACATAGTTCACGTCTTCCTCACGCTTGAAGGTTACCGAACAACCCTCCACCAGAGAGTCGACAATGGCCTTGCCCATGTCACTGGCATCGTAGAGCGTTACCTGATAACCACCTGCGCCATGAACCACAGGCCACGTAATCGTCTGCGACTTTCCATCAGCACTTGCCGATATCGTGGCATCCTTGGGAGAGGCCAGTTGGGTATTCCTCACGCTGGACTCAAATCGCTCTTTGTCGTCGTAACCGTCGTCGGCACACGAGGCAAGGAGCAGTCCGCCCGTGGCAAAGGCCAACAGGCTGCATAGCTTTCCAAAAGCTATCAAATGATTCTTACTCATAAAATAGATTTTAAAGATTATACATGTATATTTTGAATATTCTGATAAAAAGACGCAAGTTTTAACGCTTTGTAATCATCGTTTCGTTTTTTTTCTAAAAAAAAGAGGGAGGCACCCTGCGAAAAGGATGCCTCCCTGATGAATATTATTCAGAAATTACTTTGAGATATATTTCTTACCGTTCTTGATCACGATGCCCTTCACGGTCTTGCTGACACGCTGACCGGCCATGTTGTAGACAGGAGCGTCGGTCTCGTCGGCCTCAACGCTGCTGATACCTGTGGCGGTCTCCATGGCTGCTGCCAGATCCTTCAGTGCATCGAACAAATCCTCAGAACAGTCACCTTCGAGAGCCTTCTTGACTGCTTCGATGGCCTTGTATACCTCTGGGTTGTCGGCAATGGCCTGGGCCTCGGGCAACAGCTCGTTGAGGGCGTTGCGCAGATAAGCCTTCTGGGCCTCGTCGAGACGGTCGGCATAGTTCTTGATGTTCTTAGGCTGGTTCTCGTAGTTTGCGCGGACAATATCCTGGGTGTCATACAGGCGCTGGAGTTCAGCGGCAAGCTCGTCCTCGGGATCGGCACCGGCAAGAATATCTTCCGACTCGTCAAGCTCGTACTCCATCTCGGCATTGGCATAGTCAATCTCGGCCTGTTTCAGGGCTTCGAGCGTCTTGTCCAGCTTCTTCTGGCTGCTGCCGTCAGCGGCCTGCTCGCTGGCGTCGCGGATGATGTCTACGAGGGCCTTGCCTTCTGTCTCGGGAGATTCCGTGTTGTTCTCGTCGTAGTAGCTCATCGAGTACTTCAGCAGTTTCTTGGCCTCTTCGATCTCGGCCAAAAGTGCGGTGGCATCGCCTTCACCGGCTGCGTATGGAACGAGCCAGCGCGGGTCGCCGGTCTTAAGTTCGGCCTGATCGGTGGCTGCGCCGATGGTGAAGTCGCCGTTGGCAGCATCGGTGAACTCGGGATCAGAGGTCAGGCTGTTCTTCACGATGTCCTCGCCGTCCTTCTTGCCTGCCTTCGAAATCTCGGCCTCACTGTTGTCAGCTCCGTTCAGGAGGAAGGTGTTGCCGTCGACATCCCAAACGGGAGTGGCGCTGGTCTGGCCCTTGTTGAAGCCAACAACAACCTGGCCTGCCTTGCCGCAGTCGGAGAAGATGTTGTTCTTTATCGTATAGACGTTCTGGGCCGTGCCGTTCTGCTTCAGGTCGTTGAAGTTCTTGCCGTTGGCAATGTTCACAATCGTAGAGTTCTCAACGTCGAACTCCTGCAGCAGATCGCCGTTGACGTTCTTCGGGCGGCTACCGTACTGGGCGAAGAAGCCTGTGTTCTTGCCGGCCGACCAGATGGTGGAGTTCTTCACGATTACCTTGCCTGCATAGCCCTTGCCGTTGAAGTCGAGGACGTTCTTGCCGGCGGCGGGCATCTCAACCACGCTGTTCTCGATGGTGACGGTCTCAACCAGTGACTTCTGGGCGTCCTTGACCAAGGCATCCTTCAGACCATTGATGGTGACGTCCTTAATGGTGACGTTATCAACCAGGAAGTGGTCGCTGGGCGTTCCGTCGCTCTTCAGTGCGAAGGTGGTGCCGCCGTTGAGGGTGATTAGCGGAGTGCTC